>JAFWMA010000005.1 GCA_017510825.1 Clostridia bacterium
AAAAATGCAGTATTTTCAAAGAAAAAACTACATTTTTTTATCCTATATCGGTCAAATACGGATACATATATTTTAACTTATTTTTTAAAAAAAGAAAAGACTATTGACAAAATATTTTTATATGCTTTGTCAACAATCTGAGAAAAAGACGAGCAAAGCTCGTCTTTTTCTTTTTTATATATACTTATTATTTTTAGGTGAAGTTCTATGATGATAGTCATTTAATAATCATGATTAGAAAAAATACATTTTAAGTGACTTAAATTTAGATGCAGAAAAAATATAACAAAATTTAGCTTAATTGAATTATTGGAATTTGATAATTTAAACGAATAAAATAATTGCAATAATATGTATAATCTTAAAATAATGTGTAATAGTTAGTAAAAATAATAAGTCAAAAAAATAGTAATTATTAAAAGAAAGATGAAAATATTTTATCTTCATTTTACAAGTGAAAAGCTTACGAGGATATAGTTTTTCGGTTTTTTTATTATTTTTTTTTTGCGCTAATATTACAAAAATGTAATCTAAATATAAAAATTACTTTAAGCATTTAATTTCCCTAAAAGTAGATTAAGATTGTATTTTATTTTTAAAAAAATTTCATATTGAAAAGAATGATAAAATGTTGTAAAACTGAATAGTATATTATTTAAAAGAAGGAGATTGGCGAAATGAAAAAGCTGCTGAACAAAATATTTGCAATTTTAATAGTTTTTTCACTAATTGGGATGAGTTTTATTAGTGACTTAGTATATGCATCTGAGGTTATAGGCAATGAAGCTAGTAAGGATTATGCAAATGCTAGTGCTGATATAAATGCAAGTGCTGATGTAAATGCAAGTGCAAGTGCGAGTGCGAGTGCTGATGTAAATGCAAATGCAAGTGCAAGTGCTACTAGTGATGCTGTAGAAAATCAAATGAGTGAAAGATTATTAGTTGATGATAAAATAACTGTAACTAATATAGCAGGTAATAATGGTAGTACAAAACGAGAAGAAAGTGAAAATGGTGATGCAGTTGAGTTTTCAGCAACAATTAGTAGTGCTAGTAAAATAACAGCTGATATTAATCAAGAATTAATAATGCATGTTAGAATATATGTAAAAAAAGCAGGTTATTTAAAAGATGTAAATATTAGTTTAAATGAAGAAAATTATATAATTTCTAAAAGTGCAGATGAAATTAATAAGGAAATTAAAGCTAAAAGTGAAAATATTAGTAGAATTAAGCTAATAAGAGAAATCAGTGGTAATGAGATAAAATTAAATGAAATAGACGGTGGAGATGCATTAGAATATGATATACCAATTAAATATAAAAAGCCAGTTGAAATTTCACCAGAATATCTAGATAGAGAATCAAAAATTAATTTGAAAGGAATATTTGTTAATTCAAGAAATGAACAACAAGAAATATCAAGGGAATCATTAATAAGAGTTCAATGGAAAATACAGGCAGAAGCTAGTATAAAACAAGAGTTAATTAGATATATAAAATATAATAACAGAACAATGATAAGCCTTAAGGTAACAGATGGGATAAAGGAAAATGTGATTCCGATTGAGAGAAAAGAAATAAGCATAGAAGTACCAAAACTAAATAATGAATTACCAATGTTTGTGTCGGCAATAGGAGAGGGAATAGAACAAAAATATAGTAATGGAAATCTATCAATAATAAAAACTAATAAACCAAATGAAGAAGGAAAATATAGCTATAAAACAGAAGATACGTATGTAGTAACATATGTATATAACAATCAGGCAGAGTCAGCAGTAATAGATACAGTTGCAACAGAAAAGATAAAAACAATAGCAAATACTGAAATTAGTGTTCAAACGGAAGTTAATAGATATGAAGTAAATGCAGAAGTAGGGAGTATAGTAGATTTACAAGTAGGAATACCACAAGAGATAAACAAAGGTTATATGTACACAAATTTAAATAGAAGTGAAAACAAATTAGATACAAACTATAATGAAATATATAGAATGAATATAGGATATGCTGAATTAACAGATAAAATAATTATAACAGAAGATTCAACAACATTAAATGATGAGAATAAAAATGTATTAGCTGATATAAATAGTGAAATTAAAACAACAAAAGTAAGAGTATCAAAAGATGAGATAAAAAAAGTTCTAGGAGAGAATGGAACGATAATAGTTAGAAACGAAAAAGGGGAGAATTTAGGAAAGTTAAATAAAGATGTCGAAGAATTAAATATCAATGCTAATAAAGTGTCTTTTGAGGCAAGTAAGCCAGAAAAAGAAGGTAATATAGATATTAATTTAGATAAGCAGATCTTGGGAAGTGTAAACTATACAAAAGATGGGTTAGGCCTAATAAAAGAACTATCATCGCAAGTAACAGTATGTGGATATAATGGGGAAAATGAGATAACAAAAACAACAATAAATGGAACGATAGGTTTAACAAATCCAACATCAAAGGGATCAGTAGAAACAAATATAGATACATTATCAACTGTAACGAATAATGAAAATGTAGTATTTAATATAACATTAAACAAAACAGACATATCTGATGCATTATATACAAATCCAGCAATTCGAATAACATTACCAAGCCAAGTAAAAAATATAGATGTAATATCAGCAAGAGTAGTATATGATGAGGAATTGAATGCAGGAGATATACAAGTAAATGGAAATGAGATAATAATTTATTTAAGAGGAGTACAAACTCAATATAATACATTGAGTACAACACAAGGAACATTAGTAAAGGTAGTGACAAACTTAGGATTAGATTATTTATTACCTTCAAGTATTGAAAATGTTAAAGTGGAGCTATTTAATGAAGCAACAGGAGAAATGAATTCAGTAGAAAAACAAATAAATATTGTTGCTCCAAGTGATTTTATAAGAACACATGAGATAAAGATAGGTAATGAAAGTAGACAAGCAATAGATCAAGATGTAGATACAATAAAAATAAAGACAGGTGAAGAAGCAAAAACAATGGAAGTATCAGGACAAGTAATAAACAACTTAGGAAAAACAGCAAATGGATTTGCAATAATAGGAAGAATACCATTTGAGGGAAATAAAACAATAAGTGGACAAGAATTAGGAACAAATATAAATACAAGTATAGTTAGGCAAATAGAAGTAGAAGGAATAGAAAATCCAATAATAATGTATAGCAATAATGGAGAAGAAACTATAGAGGGACAAAATTGGACAACAGAACCAATACAAGATGCAAAATCATTTAAAATAGAAAGTACAACAGGATTAAATGATAAACAACTAGTAAAATTTAATTATGCAGTAGCAATACCAGAAAATTTAGATTATGAAAGAACAGGAAAGTTTAATTATGCCATTGTGTATAATAATAATGCACAGTATGGATTAAGTAGAAATGCGGTTGAAGCAAAAACTTTAGGTTTTGAAACTGGAGTAGCACCAACTTTAAAAATGGGAGTAACAGTTGTTGATACAAATGAGGGTTATCAAATTAAAGAAGGTGGAGATGTAAGAGAAGGACAATATTTAACCTATAGAATTAAAGTTGCTAATACTGGTACGCGAGATGCTAATAATGTTATTCTTGGATGTGCTTTACCTGGTGGTATAACACTAGTTACACCAAGTTATAATCATGGTAACAACTGTATCGAGTTTGTTGAAAGTACAGAAAAGTTTTTATATCATGAAATTGGAACTATTCTTGGTGGTGGAAGTGAAGAGTATGAGCTTACAGTAAAAATTAGTGATAGATTAGATGATGAGGAAAAATTAGACGGTGTTGATTTACCTGTAGCCTTTTCTCTTATTGGTGATGTATTAGGAGAGGATACTATTTCAACTGTATACACTGTTAAAAATAAACCAGGATATTTTAGTGTTAAATTAAATACAGATACTGTGGGAATTGTAGAAACAAATGATGAAATTAATTATGTTTTAGATGTTATTAATGCTAACTATGATGACAAGACTAATTTGATTGCGAAGATTAAATTGCCTAGTGGTGTTAAATATACCGGAATTGATGAAGAATATCAAAATAGTGTAGAGTATGATGAAAAAAATGATGTTTTAAATTTAAAGCTTGGAACTCTTTCAAATGACCGCAAAAAAATAAAAATTAAAACAAAAAATGAATGTCATTCTAACACATCAATAAAAGCAGAAGCTACATTGTCATGTGACGGATTAAATGGAGAGATAAAGTCAAATACGGTTGATGCTTATACACAAGACCCAAAATCAACACTTAAAGTTGTTCAGACGACAAATGATACTAGAAATTTATCAGATAGTGATGATGTGATATTCTATACCGATATAACGAACGAAGGACTAATTGACCAAATAGTAACTTTTAAGGATGAATTAACAACTGATTTGGGAGTAGATGCAACTACTGTAACATTGGATGGCAATGTTGAAAATATTGGAAAATCTAATTATATAAATACACCTGTTACAATACCTGTTGGAAAAACTGTTAGAATTACTACTAAGGCTAAATCATATCCTATTGAAGAAGGAAAATTTTTACAGGTTGAAAATACACCAAGTGTATTTGTAAGTAGTGGAGATGTAATTAGTGGAAATACAGTTTCCATTGGTGTAAGAGGCACTGCTCCAAAACAAAGCGATGCAATAATAAAAGAGGGAATAAGAGAAAACAGTATTATAAGGAATGAAAATCAGAAATATAAGATTTCAGGAAAAGTTTGGTTTGATGAAAATAAAAATGGTAAAAAAGATGTACAAGAAAGTGGTATTAAAGATATCAAACTTCAACTATATAATGTAGTAAAAAATGAAATTGCAAAAGAGGCTTTAAATAATGATTTGTACACAATATCAGGGGACGATGGAGCGTACTTATTTGAAAACTTAAAGCCAGGTAATTATGTTGTAGTAGCTAATTATGATAATGAACAATATGAAATTGCAAACTATAAAGTAGATAAAATGGCAGATTCAGAAAACTCAGATTTTGTTAGTGCTAAATTAGAAAATAGAGATGTGGCTGCAACGGAAAGTATGGAAATAAAATATGCAAATATCTATAGTATTGATTTGGGATTGACAAAAAAAGAACAATTTAAGTTGGATCTTGATCAGACTGTTTCAAAAATTACAATTTCAAGTGAGAAAAATGGTGTTAGGGTTATAAGTTATGATAATAAGGAAGCTGAATTTAATGTATCTGATGAAGAATTAAAAAAATCATCAATGTTGGTAGAATATAATATTAAAGTAACAAATAATGGTAATATATCAGGATATGCAAAGCAAATTATGAATTCTATTCCAAAAGGAATGATATTCAATTCTGAGATAAATCCGGATTGGTATTTAGGCAAAGATGGAAATATATACACTCATAAGCTAGAAGATCAAAGTATTAAGCCAGGAGAAAACAAAGATATTAAATTAATACTTACAAAACATATAAAAGATGAGCAAGTTAGTATATATAGGGGAAGAGCAGAGATAGAAGAAGAATATAATGAAAAAGGTTTACAATCAATTAATGCATTGTCAGGATATAATACAAACTTCTCAGCAACTGATGTTGTGATAAAAAAGCAATCTAATGTTAGAATAATAGCTATTATTGGTTTATCAATTGCAATAGTATCTTTAATTGGATTAGGGGTATTTGAAATTAAAAAGCATTTTATTGATAAATTATATAATTATGATGAACTAGATTTTATAGATAAAAAATAGAATTATTCTAAATTGAAAGGAATAATAATATGAAATTGAAACGAATAATATTATTAATAATTCCAATAATTATCATATTTACCCTTATATCACAAAATGTTTTTGCTGCAGGGATTAAGACATATGATTCAAGTGTTGATCATACATATACTTGGGCTAGTGGAATTTATAAAAAAGAAATAGAAAAAGATACATACGTTACTTTATCCAATATGAGAAGTAATATAGTTGTTTATAAGGAAATTGATAAAGATAATGTGGAAATAGAACCATCAGTTGGATATGCGTATTACATGGCAAAGTCTTATGGTTTAGATGATCCAGATATGCAAAGTGTTATTGCTATGTCGGATCAATGGGGAAATGATTCAAATATGAAAACCAAGGGCAGTAAACAAGACATGGATGGTAATGGTTTTTTATACATGAGAGCAAAACAATATGGTGATGTTTATTATGGGATTTTACAAGATGCAATTAAAAATAATAAGAAGGTTTTAAGAATTAAAGATGAAGTAGCTGTAAATAAAAATTTAAAAGTGTTTGCAGATCAGAATGCGGAAACATATACAGTTGGTCCATATAAGTTAGAATTAAATGTTAAAAAGAATAAATACACAGATGAAGCAGCAAAAATTTTGTATAATGAATTAAATGAATCAGGAAATACATTTTATAAAACAGAGAATGCATTTGCTAGAACAAATGCAATTACTGGAATAAATGGTACTAATGTAATTTTTGTAGATAAAAATGGAAAACAAATAACATTTCCAAACTTTGTACCAGGACAAGAGCAGGAATTTTATATTAGATTTAAACCTAATAATGATGGTGCGATTATTGAAACTGGTAATCCTATCATTAACACAAGCTATTTAACTAAATTTACTGCTAGAAAATTGGTAACAGGTAAACCAATAGAAGTTAAATTTGGAGATGCATCAGATGTATCTAATTCTACCAAGATTGGATCTGCAAAAGAGAGGTTAAATACAGTAGAGGATAATGGTGAAACTATAGTTAGACAAAAAGAAACAACATTGGAAAAAAGAAAATATGCTTCTAGTCAAACTGTTGGTGCTTCTAGCTTATTAAACTCACTTAATGAAAGGATGAAATTGATTGCATCAGGTGATTCAAATTCAAATACAAATGGAATGAGAAAGGTTGGAGATAACAATGTTTCTAGTGCTTCTAAAAATGTCGATATTCATGCTCTATATGATCAAATGTATAAGATAGATAAAGAAAAATATTCTAGAAGTTTTGAGGAAACAAGTAATGGATATAAGTATATTACTGTCAATGACAATGTTCAAGAGGAACATTATGTTTATAACGGAGGGGATGCTGTAGAAGAAAGAATTGAACGATTGGAGACTGGTACTACTAGGTATTTGTTGTATAAACCTAATTCTGTTAGTATAACGGAAAGAATACCATATTTTGGACAAAATCATAGAGAACAAACATATAGCCAGTATGCTGCTGCTCATCCTAATAGTTCTGTATCAAAATATTATTATAATGTAACTGGAGCTAGTGACTCTCAAGGTTCATCAAGTCAATCATCGAATAATAATAATGGTAGTAATAACACTAATAGTAACGGTAATGATAGACTTAGACAAATTGTATCTAGTTATATAGCTGCTAGTGGTGAAGATGCTACTGTAGAAACACGAGGTAATGGAAATGTATATGTTATTAAATATACAGGTAGTAAGGATAAAGAATCTGAGATATTGTCATACGTTGAAGGTGAAGTACGTGACGAAATAATCTATAAAGATGGTAGAAAGGATATAATTAAATATACAAGTGATGGTAGAATTCAAGTATCTCATTATGATTCGAATAACAAAATAATTGGTACGCCAAATGTTTATGACAGCATAAGTGATTATGCTCAATCAAATAACAATTCAAATTCTGTTTTAACAGAATATGCTAGTCAAGGAAATACTCATAGTGTTCCAGAAACTGGTTGTGCATTTTCTTATAAAGGTGCGGATGGACAAATGCATACTGTGGTAATTCCAGGAAAAGATGGATTGACCGATGAAGAGTACCAGCGCTATGTATCAATGATTACACGAGATCCACCAACAAGAGCTGATATGTTGGCACAAGGTAAAGTTGAGGGTTCAGACTTTATTGTATTAAATTTTGATGGAAATGGAGGAGATACTGCAGGGGTTAGTGCTACTTATGATATTCAAGCAGAACAACAAGGAGATCCTGCTTCTGGAGCTGCTTTTTCTGCTACTGCTGTTACTAAAATAGATGAAAAAAAGGATGATAAGGGTAATGTAATTAGTACAGAAGATAATAGTTATTATCCTAGTATGTCATTTACAGCAAGGGCAGTTTATGTTGTTCATTCAACATGTACTATTACTTCAGTAACTTTGAATGGAAAAGCCTATCCGGTGAGCAAAACAATAGAAAGAGAATTTTTTGTTGAAATTGAATATTCTGGTACTGTAGAGGGTGGAGAAGAATATAAAGTAAGAGATGGTGGATTTGATAAGCTTAAGAAAAAGGCTCAAGAAAAAATTACAGAATATTTTAATGGATTATCTCCACAAGATGTAGCTGGTCATGCACCAACAGGACCTGGGTACGAAGAGGCATTTACTCCTTCAGATTTAGGTATCTCTATTGGAGGCTCTGGTGGAGGAGGAAGCTCTTCAGGAGGAAGCTCTTCAGGAGGAAGCTCTTCAGGAGGAAGTTCTTCAGGTGGAAGTAGCTCATCAGGAGGAAGTTCTTCAGGTGGAAGTTCTTCAGGAGACAGTTCATCAGGTGATAGTGATTCTTCTTCAGATGGAAATAATGGAAACGATAATGATGAAGGAGTATTGAATGATATAGCTAAATATGTTCGTGTAGAAGGAAATCAAGATGGTGTTGATGTTACATGGTCTGATGGAACAGTTGATGGTAGAGGAGTTGGAACAGGTAAAAATACTTTAGGTGAATTCCAATTACCGGGAGCATCTATAAATATGCAAGTTGGTGGTACTGTATGGAATGAAACAAAAAATACAGATGGTAAAATGAATAATGGCGAAAATATTCTAGCTGGTGTACAAGTTCAACTATTTGAATCAAAAACAAATCAATTAGTTGCAACAACAACTACAGATGCTAAAGGAAAATTTAGGTTTTATGGACAAGTAGGCAATGGAGTTGCATTGGTAAATGGTTTGAAGAAGTATTATGTAGTTTATACATATAATGGGCAAACATATGAAGCAACATATTATAAAGAAGACTTGACTGGTATATATTCAAATGCTATGGAAATTGAAAGAGATAAATATAACAGAAAATTTGAGAATATATATTCAGATACATCAAATTATTATATAGATAGTAATCCAAGAAAATCATATGCAAAAAATCAAAAGATAGAAAATGATAGTGGGCAATATGTTGAATTTGAGGGAAGAGCTTTAACTTATGATGATGTGTATACAGAATTTTTAAAAGAAACATTGCTAAGTGATGCTGGAGAGCCATCTGATGCTGACTACAATAAAATATGGAATAGAAATAAAACTTATGAGGAAGTAATTAATAATTCTTTAAAGAGATGGTTAAGTGGAAAAGGTATAACTAAAGAATATGAGTTTATAAAAAATCACATTAATGACACATTTATTCAAGCTACAACAAAACAGCATAATAAAACATATAATTATGATGTACTATATACGGGATATAATAGGTTTGTTATTAAGGATATTGATTCAAATTCATCGTCGTATAAAAAGGAGAAAACACCTTCAATACAGTTAGACTCTGGTGATGTGTATACATATTTATATTCTATTAACTCAGACCAGGCAAGAAATGTTAACTTTGGATTGCATAATAGAGGTGAAAATGATTTGGCTTTACAAAAAGATATTTATAAAACAACATTAGTAATAAATGGAAAGAAGGAAGTATATACATATGACAACAAAGCTGGAAAAATAAATAATTTCTGGGATACTAGTGCTAGATCAGGGTCAAATTTATATAATTCACAAAATGGTGAAGAGGGAAAGTATGTAAGAGAGATTAGAAAATCTGATTACTTATATAATGGAAATGATGCATATGGTGAAAAAGTTAATAATGTTGACAGTAATGTTAAAAATCTACAGGCATTTATAACTTATAAAATTGCGGTTAAAAATCAGGGAGATTATGATACTAAAATAAACGAAATTGTTGATTATTATGACTCAGATACATTTGAATTTGATGGACAATTGAATGGGAATCAGTATAGTATTAAATCACGTAATTATGCTAAAGAAGAAGTGAAAATGCCTGGACAGGATAATAGTTATGTGTATTCATATGTTGGTTCAGATGCAAATGGAACAAAACAGGATAATTTAACGGTAAAAACACAAGGAATAAATAAAAATGAAACTGAAACTATTACTAAAGAAGGCTATAATTATAAAACACTTTACTTAACTGGAATAAAAGGAGAAACGGGTAATGAAAAAATTGTGCCAGGAGAAACAGCGTATATTTATGTAACTTATAAAGTTAAAAATGATAGTGAAACAAATAGAATTATCTTAGATCAACATTTAAAAGGAGAGAAGGTTGGAGAAGACAAAATAGGAAAGAAAGGTATTGCTGAAATAAATTCATATGCTACATATTATCATGAAGATACAAAGATACCAGATATATTTATGGAAGAAAATCCTGTAAATGTTGATGAGGTTACAAATAGAATGGTTGCTGGTACAATAGACAGAGATTCTAATCCAGGAAGTTTGAAAGCTATTGATTTAGATTCAAATGGAAATATAATAACAGATGATAAATCAAATTCAGTAAAAGATAGACAGCAGGATGGTAGAGATAAATCTTCTAATATTAGACTAGTAATAGATCAAAAAGAGGATGAAAATAGAGTAAGAAGATTTAGTGGAGCCGTATTCGAAGATGAAAGGAATAAAGAATCAGAGAAAGCAGTAATTGGTGATGGAAAATTAGATAAGGAAACTAGAGTAAATGGAGTAACTTTACAATTAGTTGAATTAGTTAAAAATGTAAACAATGATGGTGTGTTCCAAGGAACATATTCTGGAGAAAAAGTTTGGGGAAATTATGTATATAATGACAATGTTAATGGAAGTAAAACATTACCAAGATATGCTAGTGGTGCTGATAAATCAAGTGTTGTAATATCAGGAACAGGATTATTAGAAGTTAAACCAGATAATCTGGCAGCTAACAATGGTGATTATTCATTTAAATCCATTCCAGCTGGAGATTTCTATATTAGATTTATATATGGAGATACTGCAGAAACTACAATGATTGATGATACTAAATGGGATGAAAGAATAAAAGAATTAGAAGGAAAATCTAATCTGAGTTATGCAGAAAGTACAGAACTTGAGAGACTAAATAATATTAAAAATGTAAATAAGATTGTTCCAAAAATTGAAGATTATGAAGGTATAGAATTATCAGGAAGAAATGCAAAATCATATAATGGACAAGATTACAAATCAACAGTATATCAAGCAGGAGTTACACAAAATGGAGAATATGGAAGTTATTATGATATTAATGGATTTGTAGATAATAGTAAACAAAACTTTTATATAATTGATAATCTTAACCTAAATGTTAATGGAATAGGAGCTAGACCAGATACTATTTATAGTAGTCCAAGTGTAGATAAGAGTAAATTGTATTATTATAATATTAATGTTGGAGATAGTAATTCTGCTGTATCAGATGCAAAAGATGTATTTGATTATAGGAAAAATGTTGATAAATGGTCTAGAGGTGCAAATGGTACTACATTAATGAACAATAGAGCAGAAGTTATGGCATCATTTGAAAAAGAATTAACATATAAACCAGAAGATAATCAAAAGAATGCTATTAAAGAATTAATGGATAATACTTATATGGTTTCTCAAACAGGATTAATTAATACTGAAATAGAGAGAACTACCCAGGTTATTGATGTTAAGGAAGAGTACTATTCTGCTAGACAAAAATATGATATTAATCATATCAATTTGGGATTAGTAGAAAGACCAAAGGCACAATTAAAATTAAATAAAGAGATTGATAATTTTATGTATATAAATTCAGATAAAGGAATTGCGTTTAATGTAAGTAATAATCAGTCAGTAAATAATTTATCATTCTCTAAACATGAGCAACATGAAATAAATTATGCAAATTCTTTAACAAATAATTTAAGGAAAATAACATCTGCATCAAGCAATAAATTTGCATATAGAGCTCAAAAAGCACCAGAAAGATTACAATTATATGTTGATTATGAATTAATGAGTCCAGCAAAAGTTCAAGTAAGATATAAATACTTTGTTGAAAATGTTGGAGAAGTTGATTATGCTGGTAAAGATAAAAATGAAAGTCCAAGTTTCTATTATACTGGAGTACCAGCAAAAGATGATATAATTTCGACTACAAATGCTGTACAAGTTGTTGATTATATATCTAATTCGCTTATTTATGCAAGTAATGAACAAGATAAAAATACACAGTGGAAACAAGAGAGGTTAGAAGCAGATAAAACAACAGGTGCAACTAAATTTAGTTTAATAGAATCTTCAAGTGTAGATAAGGGTGGTGAGATAACAACGACATTGGGAGATAAAGCTAAAGAAACAATAGAAAAGAAAGATTATGTAAATAGAAACTATCTTCCACAGTTAAGCACTTATAATACAATTTTAACAACAAAGAAATTAGGAAATAACGATGGACTTACACCAACAAAAGCTGAGAGTGGAACATCTAAACTTGAGACGTCTTTATTATTAACTCAAGATATAACAAGTTCTAACTTAGAAGATAATTTAACATATAATAATTTAACAGAAATTATAGAAACATCAAATACATTAGGAAGAAGAAGTGCATATTCAATACCAGGTAACCAAAGAATGGCAGATCAAAGCTTAGGAAAAGATGCAAAACAAGGTGAATTAACAAGAGTTGAATGGGTTGAACCAGGTGAAATTGATTCAGATAGTGCACAGACAATTGTAATAATGCCACCAACTGGTGAGGTTAACTATACATTAATAGCTATTATTGGATTGATTGCTGTAGGTATAGTTGGAGTAGGTGCGTTTATTGTAAAGAAAACACTTATTAATAACAATATGTAGTGTACATATATAGGTGATATGTAGTCACCTATATATGTTAAATATAATTATATTCTATGTAATGATATTAAAAGATGGCTTTATATATACTATGAAATGTGAAGATGCCAGATTAAGAAGCTATTAGTAATGCGAAACTTTGAATGTTAGTATTAAATATAAAAGTGCAGAAATAAAGTGATGTTAATATTGTAATAAGGATATAAGAGTTAATGGAGAGTATAGATTATGCTTAATAATACTATAAAGAAAATAAAAATTAATAAGATAATATTCATAATAATTTGTGTAATTACTATATTATTATCTAGCAATACAATATCCCAGTCTGCAAGTGGAGCTGAACTAAAATCAATAAATGATATAGGTGAAGATGGTTATATTGATTTTTCAAATCAGCAAGGAATGACTTTATATTTAAAAAGTTCTAGTGGGGTTTTGGTATCTAGTTCTGCAGGAACGGTTCACGACTATGATAAAAGACGGTAATGATGGAGAAGGAATTTGGTTGTTTTCTGACAGCTATGGAAACTATAAAAATACTTATTATGTAAAAGGAAAAGATACTCAGGATGGTTTTGGATATTTTAAGTTTGAACCAAGTAATAATTCTAGTAATTTTACTGTGGACTATAAAACTATAGGATATTATTACCTAAGCGAAGAAGAACAAAATCAGCTAGTTAGTGATAATATAATATCTGAAGATACTGATAAAATTGATATTGGGTGTAGAGTTAAATTTTCGTGTAAAGACTTGAATAGAGATTGTGACTATAATCCACTATTTATGACTGTAAGTAAAAATTTTTATAATGGGTTATGGTACTCTCATATGACTGTGGATGCTAATTATGAATTTTTTATTTCAGAAACATATAATAGTAAAAATAAAAAATATACGAGTATAAAACTAGATAATACATGTTTTACAGCAAATTCACTTAATACTCAAGAGGCAGTAGCATATTTAACTGATAAAAATGCTCCAGGGTATTGTTTGGATGCAGAGATAAATAAGTTTTTTCAAAAAGAAGTAGAAGGTGATATAACATATTTCCGTGGAAGTATGGGTAGTAGTGCAAAAACAATACCAGGTACTGATAAATTGTATTCGAGGGGTGTTCTTATTTGGGAACCAAGATTAAGTTGGCACCAGTATTCATTTGATGATTGGAGAGGTTCTTCAAACTTGAATAGAAGTTCTATTTCTTATAAACTAAAGAAAAATTCTAAGAATCATGTATTTAGATTTAAGGCGTATCAGGAAGAAAAGAATTCTTTAGCTTGGATGTGTCCATCATGTGCACCGTTAGGAATGAAAACAATAAAACCTGTTAAAAAATTTAAGAAAAAGAACGAAAGTAATTATATAAAAAATGTTAAAGGAAAAGTAACTTCTGATTTTTATGTTAATAATGGAGATGAAATTGAATTTAAAATTACTCAAAAACTTCATAATGTTGGTGAGGATATCATAAGTGATGTACATTATAACCAGTTGAAACTTATTGATAAATTATCAGATCAGTTACAATATACTGAAAGTACACTTAGTATTGGTGGTTCAACGATATCTAGAAATAATTATTCAATAAATAGAAAGAATAATACAGTAACTATTACTTTTAAAAAGGATTATTTAGATAATTTAGATTTAGCTGGACAAACTATTACTTGGATAATAAGTGCTAAGGTAAATGCTAAAAATAGTAATATAATAACAAATAAAAGTACTACGGTTTTTAATGATTCAACATGCGATTCTAATGAAATTATTTTGAATATTTTGCCACAATTTAATACTGGTATGGTGAAATCTTCTAATCCAACTCAAATAACAGATACAGAACAGAAAGTTAATTATAGTATGAGATTTACTGATAATGTTTTATATTATAAAGGAAATGCAATAGTTACAATTGTTGATACTTTACCATATAAGTTAGATACTACTAAGAAAAATGATTTAAATGGTGGAACTTATAATGATGCTAATAGAACAATAACTTGGACCCAGAAAGTGTCTAATATAGATTCGTTTAATAATAGTAATAATAGAATTGATATAAGAAAAAATATTTCTGTGTTTTTTAAAGGAATTGATACAAAAGCGACGAGTATGACAAATTATGTAACTGGTACAATTAAGACAGATACTCCTCCAAGAACGAGCTCTGCTAATGCAAATGCTATAACAACATTTAATTTTAAAATAGATGTGAAGGCAAAGAAAAATTGGGATGACCAAGGAAGGGATAGAAGTAAGCGCCCGGAACCGTTAACTTTTGTGTTATATCAAAATGGAACTCCAACTAATAAAACTTATAAACTGAGTCCAAAAACAAAAGATAATGAAGAATATACTTTTAAGAATTTACCAAAATATGATGGAAATGGTAAAAAAATTAATTATGAAGTTAGAGAAATATCTAAGCAGTCAGGTAATAATTATTATAGATTGCAAGATATGAGAGGAAATGTTGTTGAGAATAGGAGTGATTTAAGATATTATATAGATTCTACAACTACTGAAGCTGACCCAAATGATACTGGGGGAAAGACAAAGACATATATTATTAAAAATACATATACTTCAGTAAATATTATGGGTAATGTGTGGTTAGATTCAGGAATAGATGGAAGGAAAGCAAATGGAGAGATAGGATTTAAAGGAGTAAGTGCACAACTGTTATTTAAGCATGGAGGAACAGGTGAATATGAGTATTATGGTTATAATGTAAGGACAGATGCAAATGGAAACTATTCTTTTAATGACTTGCCATGGAATGGAACATATAAAGTAAGATTTATATATAATGGACAAGTATATGAAGCAACATATTATAAAGATGTCTTATCAGGTGGTTATTCAAATGCAAAAGAATATAATGAAGAAAGGGATACATTTAATAAAAAATTTGAAAATATAAATGCATATCCAAACAATTATGGAAATGGAAAGAGGGCATTTGGAATAAATGAAAAAATAAAGAATGTATCGACAAATGATTTTATATATAACACAAATGGAAATCCATATGTATTTGCGAATGATATATTAAGTGAATTCAACAATATGGAAACAAATTATAGTGTATATAATGATAGTTTTTACAATGGTTTAAAAACAAAATTACAAAACAAAGGAATAGATGCGACAACAGCAAATAGTTTAGTAGATTACATAAGAGATTGTATGACATATGCAGATAGTAGAAACTATTCAACAAATGATTTAGGAGCTTTAAAACCGGGATCAAATAATACAATATCATCAGTAGACTTTGGATTGTCAGAAAGGGCAAGAGGTAATTTATCAATAAGAAATGATATATATAAGATAACATATACAATAAACGGAAAACAATTTGATGAGTATGAAGGATATAATGGCAAACCAAGTAATATATTTAGTGTAGAAGATAGAGCGAAGAATGAATACTATAATGGAGTAAAAGTATATAATAAGCCAATATATAAATCAGATTATATATATGATGGAAAAGATGTAGCAGAAGGTGGAGAGAATAGAAATCTTGAAATATATGTTACATATAGAATAGTGATAACAAATAGTGGGCAAGTAAGTGCAACGGTAAGATCATTAGATAATTATTATGACAATAAAAACTATGAAAGATTTAATCTAACTAAAGGATTAAAAATATGTAGAGATAACATAAAATTAGGAAGTTTTACAGATGAAGATACAAATGAAATGCTAAAAGATTATAGAAAGTTGAAATTAACAACAAATAATCCTGTTTTATTACATCCTGGAGAATCAACAAATGTAGATTTAACATTTAAAGTTAAAACTGAAAATAGAAGAGTAAAGATATCAGAAAGTAAGAAAAACATAGTAGAAATAAATAGTTATAGTACATATTATATGCCAGAAGATAGTGGACTAATACCTGATTATTTACAAAACAATAATGGAAGAGTAAATAAGAGAATAACAGGAAAAACAGTTGCAGGTTTGGTTGATATAGATTCAGATCCAGGAAGTTTAAGAGAAACTGATTTAACTGCAGAGGGAGATTTGATATATAGTGAGCAAAAAGGAGGAAGTATTTATCAAAGAATAGAAAATGATACTGATAAATCATCAAATTTAAATATTACATTATCAGATGAATCAAGAGCAATAGGTGGATTTGTATTTGAAGATACAAGAAATGTAAAGAATGATAAATTAAAAACATCATTAGGAAATGGAAAATACGATAATAATGAAACTAAAATTAATGGTGTAACTGTACAACTTGTTGAATTAGTAAGAGAGATTGACCCAGTAACAAAATTACAAAAAGATAATTACATTGGAGAATATGTATGGTGCGAATGGAAATATAAGAATTTAGTTGAAGACCCAACTAAATTGGAAGATGAAAAAAAATACTATACAGGAAAAGGAAATTCATGTGTAATATTATCAGGAGAAGGAGAGCTTGCTGTACCAGAAATACAATTAGGAAACAATGAAGAAGAGTGTAGAGGAAAATATCAATTTAATTCATTTATACCAGGAGATTATTATGTAAGGTTTACATATGGAGATACAAATAAAACTGTTCTTACAACGGATGAATCTGCTATTGCAAAAGCTCAATCTATAGGACAGCTAGATAGTAATAATAACCCACTTACTGTAAATAGTGTAGTAAATGATAAGGGATTAAATGCAAAATCATATAATGGACAAGATTATAAATCAACTATATACCAACCAAGCGTAAATCAAGCAGAGATAGGAAGTTATAATGGAATAACGGGATATTTAGATAGCCAAAATCAAAACTTTTTGAATAGTATAGATGATTATATGGCTTATAATGCAGATAAGAATGGTTATATAAAAAATAATACAAGAAAAATGTATTTATATAAAAATTCAGTTAATGATTCAAATGCAAAAGATTTATTTGGTGACAGAGAAAGAATTCAAGATTTATATGGCGAGAAAAAACATAGTGATTTATATGAAAACAAAATGACTGGTATAAACAATGCTATTGGAGAGATGCTAAGGTCATATGAAATGTTAGCTACTGATGAAAAAGGAAATCTGGCTAATACACAGAAAGCTATGTTAGATGAATTAAAAAGAAATACTCAAATGAGAGCTCATAGTGGAGTTATGGATATTGGGGTAGTACATAATAATGCTAATACAAACCAAGCTATATTAGGACTTACTGAAAGAGCAGAATCACAGATAACCTTAATGAAGGAGGTTAGTTCAGTAAGTGTAGTTTTATCAAATGGAGAAATATTATTTGATACAAATAAATCAGTAAATAATTTGTACTTTGGAAAACATACTGGACACACATTAAAGTATGATGCGTATAGGATAAATCCAAATAGTGTTGAAATTAATTCTGAAGATGCTAATAAACAACCTGAATTAATACAAGCATATATGGATGATGAATTAATGCAAGGTTCTACATTGTCAACAAGATATAAAATTATGGCTAAAAATGTGGGTGAGGTTGACTTTAATGACATGGAATACTATTATACTGGAATAGAAAAAGACCCAGAAAAAAATATAGCTAAAACTTGTGTAAACAGAGTAGTAGATTATATATCAAATTCAGTAGTATTTGATATAGATAAACAAAAAGAAAGTGATTCATGGTCAATTGCAAAAGCTAATGATTTAGTTAACGGTGGTTATGTAACAGGGCGTTATAAACCTATAATGGATAAGTATAATACTATATTAGTTTCCGAAGGATTAAATAAAGAATTGATTCCAGAGCAATATAGATCACAAGATAGCTTTGCATCAGTAGAATTAGTATTAGATACTACATTATCAAATGTTTTATCGAAAGATTCGCTTGTATATAATAATATGGCTGAGATTATTCAGGCTACTAACCAACAGGGTAGAAGATGTGCTTTATCTATACCAGGAAATGAGGAGATGCCAGATCAAGAAGTTATTAGCAATGCGAAACCTGGAATGTCAGTATTAGATAGAAAAGTACCGAAAGAAATAGATGTTGATAGTGCACAAAAGATTGTATTTATGCCACCAACTGGTGAAGAAAACTATACATGGCTAATAATAATGTCTGTTATTGCTGCTGGAATAATTGCTGGAGGAGTTTTAGTTATTAAAAAAATAATATTAAAACATTAAAAAAGACGAGCATTGCTCGTCTTTTTTAATGTTTTTTTTTAAATATCTTGTAAAATTGATGTATTTAAGGTAAAATAATATAGTATAACATCAGAAAATGTATAAAACTTTTTTAATTTTTGATACTATTTTTGACAAAAAACACAAAGGACAAGTAGTAAAATAAGAACAAATTAATTAAAAAAGTTAGAGGTGATTATAATGTTACAAAACATTTCAGGGAATTATGGAAATAGTGATAGTATTGGGAAAGATACTACAATAAATACAAAAAATTTGAGTATTAATTATAAAGATATTATTTCAAAATTGTTTTCTATTAATAATATAGTAATATATGTTTTAACATTTATGATTTCAATGGTAGGATTGGGAACAGAGAATACAATGATGATTGCTCCATTTGGAATAGCGCTAGTAGCAGCTGGTATAAGTAGTGGGGTCCCAATAGCTATTATATATGTATCTAGTGTATTAGGTACAAGTTTAAAATTTGGTGGTAATACTACATTAATGTATGCAATATCATCAATAGTGATGTTGTTACTAGTGTTAATAAAAAAGCCTGTAAAATATGAGGATGAAACAGAGCAATATAAACTGGGAGGATATATTTTTTTCTCGATATTATTAACATCAGTAATGAAAATGATATTTACTAAATTCTATTTGTATGACATTTTAGAATCATTAACATTGTGTGTTACTTCATATATTTTTTATAAAATATTTGTAAGTTCAATAAGTGTTATTAGTCAATATGGAAAGAAAAGAGTTTTTTCTATTGAAGAAGTTGTTGGTGCAAGTTTATTAATTGCTATTGCAATATCTTCTTTTGGGCATCTGCAATTAATGTCTTTTTCTATTAGAAATATTTTATGTATATTTATGGTTTTAGTATTGGGATGGAGAAATGGAATACTAGTTGGTGGAATTAGTGGTATTACAGTTGGAGTGGTTCTTGGAATTATAGGTGATGGAAATCCTATTTTAATTGCGTCATATGCAATGTCAGGAATGATAGCTGGATTTTTAAACAGATTTGGAAAAATTGGTGTTATTTTAGGATTTATTATAGGGAATATTATAATTGCATATAGCGCTAATGGTGGTATGAAAAATATTATACAATTTCAAGAAATATTAATTGCATCTATTGGATTATTAGCTTTACCAAAAAAGACAAAGATTAGGATAGAGGATTTGATACCAAATACAAAACTATTACCTGAAGCAGTTGGTAAAATAGAAGAAGGTTCAGAAACAATATTAAAATTGAGTAGTATATCTAAAACTATTTCAGATATGTCTGATAATTATAAAAGGGATAATTCTTATGATGAAAATGTAGCACAATTTGAACATGAAGTTCAAAAGGCAATTGAAGATATTGATAGAAATTTACTATATGATTATATTGCAAATAATGATGAAGATATTATTCAAGATTTATTTGATAATATTGTTGAAAATGGAGTTTTAACTGAAAATGGAATGATTTCTGTATTAGCAAAACACAATATTTATATAATGAATTCTGATGATTTGGAAACTAAAGCTAGTGAACTAAAAGAAGTTAGGGAGATGATTAAGGCTGTTAATTCTGCTTTTAGTAAATGCAAATCAAATGCTATTTGGAGAAAAAGAATACAGGAAAACAATATAAACATGTCGGAACAGCTTAGTAATGTAAAGGCTGCAATTGATGATATTACAGATGACATTAAAAAAAGAAAAACTAGTGATGATGATGTAAAAATAAAAACAAAATTAAAAAAATATTTGCTTGATGATGATATTCTTGTTAAAAATATATTAATAAAAAAAGAGAATTGTGGTAGATATATTATAAAAGTTTTTACTGATGTATGTAGTGATTATGATGGTAATAATTGTCCAATTAAAAAAATACAAAGACAAATTAATAAAATTTTAAAAGAAAAGGTTAGATTACAAAATCAAAAATGTGGTATTCGCATTAATCGAGACAATTGCGAATTTACGTATATAACTGATGATAGATATATTATCCAAACAGGGACTGCAAGTGCTAAAAAAGATGGTACAATTGTTTCTGGGGATATGATGTCACAGGTTAGATTGGAAGATGGAAAGCTTTTATTGGCTATTAGTGATGGTATGGGTTCGGGTCCAGAAGCAAGAAGAAATAGTAAAATTGCAATTAGTATGTTAGAAAGGCTTTTATGCTCTGGATTTAATAAAGATACATCAATTAATTTAATTAATTCAACAATTTTAACAGCAAATAAAGAAGAAATGTATGCAACTTTGGACATTGAAATATTAGATTTATATGAAGGAAAGATGCAATTATTAAAAAATGGTGCATGTCCTACATATATTAAGAAGAATAGGAATGTTGCTATGATAAAATCATCATCTTTGCCAACAGGTGTTATGAAAAATGTTAGAGTTGATACTTATGACAAAGATGTAGAAGATGGAGATATTGTAGTAATTTGTAGTGATGGAATAATCGAATCTAATAATGAATATGCTAATAGAGAACTATGGGTTAAGCATTTACTTGAAGAAGTTGAAACTGATAGACCAGAAAGAATTGCTGATATTATATTGAAAGAAGCTATTGATAATAATTTTGGAAAAGTAAAAGATGATATGAGCGTTATTGTTGCAAAGATTTTAAAAAAATCTTAATTTAGATAAAGAATATATTGCTATGTGATGTTCTGTATAATTATGGTTCAGACATAAGTTTAAATAGACACTTCAATAATATAAGATTAAAGTAATTATAGAATTGGACTAAATGCTATAGATGTGATATGAGGAGGTTGAAATGAATAAAAAATGGATTAAAATAGGCATATTAGTATTTATTTTATTTATTTTTTCAATTGCTTTTAGCCTTATAAATATTGGAAATGAAAGAATCTATAGCAATATTTCGATTCAGCAGGTAGATGTAGCTGGAAAAACACAAAATGAAGTGGAGGAAAGTTTAAATAAATTATTAAGAGAAAAGAATTTAAATCAAATAAATTTAAAACATAATGATTTTCAAACTACTATATCGTTTGAGCAGTTAAATATTGATTATGACGTAAATAAAGCTATTGAGAGTGCATATGGAAAAGGAAGAACTGGTAATATTTTAACCAATAATTACTTTATTTTATTTAGTTATTTTATTAAAAGCGATATACCACTTAATTATAATATTGATGAAGGTGCATTAAACAATGTAATTAGTGACATTGAATCAAAATTACCTGATGTAAAAGCTGAAAGTTCTTACTATGTCGATGGTGATAACTTGATTATTAAAAGTGGAAAAAAGGGTGTGGTAATTAAAAAAGAAGATTTAAAAAATCGTATCAAATCAGTAATTAGTAATATTCAGAGTTTTGATAATGAAATAGATATTCCAGTAGAGGAAATTGAACCAGAAGATATTGATATTGAATCTATTGTAGCTGATGTTAAGGAAGAACCTAAAGATGCTTTTATTAGTGAAAATCCTTTAGAGATTCATATTGAAAAAAAAGGAATAGATATTACTAATTCAATTGATGAGATTAAAGAGATGTTAAAGGAACATAAAGATGAATATTTAATTCCATTAAAAATTACTGAACCATCTGTTACAGTTGCAAGTTTTGGTGACAAAGCATTTACTGATAAATTGTCAACATTTTCAACTAATTACGATGCGAGTAACATAAATAGAAATAATAATTTGGTTTTAGCAGCTGAAAAATTAAATGGAGTAATAGTTAATCCTGGTGAAGAATTCTCTTATAATAAGACTATTGGAGAAAGAACAATTTCAGCTGGATTTAAGGAGGCTAAAGCTTATGCAAATGGAGATATTGTTTTAGATGTTGGAGGAGGAATATGTCAATTATCATCAACTTTATATAATGCTGTTTTATTGTCAAATTTAGATGTTGTTGAAAGACATAGCCATTATTTTAAAACTGCGTATGTAGCTGCAGGAAGAGATGCTACAGTATCTTGGGGAGTAGTAGATTTTAGATTTAATAATACAAGAAAATATCCAATAAAAATTGAAGCGAAAGCTGAAGATGGTGTTGTAACTGTTAATTTACTTGGGATAAAGCAAGACGATGATTTAACTGTGATTATTGATTCAAAAGAGACTAGTGTTATTGAAAGAGAGGCTGAAAAAGTAAAATCGGGTGAGAAAACTAGAGAAGGTGAAAATGGATGTACTAGTGAGACATATAAAACTCTTTTAAAAAACGGTGTTATTGTATCTAAGACACTTGTTTCTAAAGATACATATAATGCTCTTTCAAAAAGAACTATAGAGGAGTAATAAATATTATGAGAAAATGATTTTAATAAGGAGTATGGATGTTTAATAAGAAAATTGTAATTTTATTATTAGTTGTTATGGCTTTTATTGCTGTTGGGTGTTGTTCGTTAGCATTTTTAATGAATAAAGAAAGTGGTAATATTGAAGAAAGTAAAAATACGCAGATTGAGGAAAATTTGTTTGAACAAAAAAATGAAGTTAATCAAGCTAACATAAAAAATATAATACAAGAGGAGATAGCAAATGAAGTTGCTTTTAATGAAGCTATTGATAGTGAAAAGTTGAGTGAAATTGTAAGTATGAATGATATGTTTGGAAAATATTATGAAAAATCTAAGGATGTTCTTAATATGATGTCAATTGAGGAAAAAATTGGGCAGATGTTGTTAGCTAGATATCCAGAGAAAAATGCTGATGAAGAAATAATTGAACTTAATCCAGGTGGATATGTATTATTTGGCAGGGATTTTAAAAATGAAACTAAAGATTCTATTACTGAAAAAATAAATGAAAATCAATCTAAAAGTAAAGTAAAAATGTTTATTGGAGTAGATGAAGAAGGTGGAGAGGTTGTAAGAGTAAGTAGCTATTCACAATATAGAGATAAAAAGTTTAAAGCTCAGAAAGAAATCTTTGATGAAAAAGCGATTGAAGGAGTAGTAGAAGATTCTCATGAAAAGACCAATTTGTTAAAAAACTTAGGAATTAATATGAATTTAGCTCCTGTTGTGGATGTTTCAACAGATGAAAACTCTTTTATTTATAATAGAACTATTGGAAAAGGAGCAGAGGAAACTGCAGAATATGCTAAAGCTATAGTCAAAGCTATGAATGAAGATAAAATTCTTTCAACTTTAAAACATTTTCCACGGATATGGAAATAATGTGGATACACATACTGATGTTTCAATAGATGAAAGGGAATATTCTGATTTTTTAAGTAGTGATTTTTTGCCTTTTATTGCAGGGATAAAAGAAGAGGTTCCAACAATACTGGTAAATCATAATATAGTTAAATGTATGGATCCTGATTTACCAGCTTCACTTTCTGATAATATTCATAGAATTTTAAGAGAAGATTTAAAATTTTCTGGTTTGATTATAACTGATGATTTATCAATGGATGCTGTTAAATCTTATGTAGAAAATGGACAAGCTGTTGTACAAGCTGTTTTAGCAGGTAATGATATGATAATTACATCTGATTTGAAAAAACACAAAGATGAAATACTACAAGCTGTTAGGGAAGGTAAGATATCTGAGGATATTATTAATAGAGCTGTTCTTAGAGTAATTGCTTGTAAATTTGCTTATGGATTATTATAGAAAAAAATATAATAAGTGGAAATATTGATGTTGTCTAACATTGCTGGTTATGATGATAAATAATTTTTCTTACTAATTATTAAAGGGGTTGATTATTATGGCAAATATTAATGACTATTTGAGATGGAGAGGTGATATTCCAGTTAGTTACAAATATAAGTTTAATGAAATTGATAGTATGATTTTAGCTAGATTTTCGTATTTGAGATTTGATAAAATAAAGATGAAAAAAGAAGAGACTATTGAATCTATTTCAAAAAAAATGAAAAAATTAGATAATGAAGAGTTTCGATATAATGGAGATAAAGAGCTTATTACATATCTTGGTGAGAGTAATAGATTTAAAAATATGATAGTTACTGATTATATTCAGAATAATGAAAGTGAACTTGAACAGCAATTTGGTGCAATTACAGTGCATATTTCAAACAAAGAAATGTATATTTCATATATTGGAACAGATAGTACTATTTATGGTTGGAAAGAAGACTTTAATATGGCTTTTATGGATACTGTTCCATGTCAAATTTTAGGTGCAAAGTATGTTAATAGAATAGCTCATAAATATCCTAGTAAAAGAATAAGAATTGGGGGTCATTCAAAAGGCGGTAATGTTGCTATATATTCAGCTTTAGAAGCTAGTGTAGATGTACAGAATAGGATAATAAAAATTTATAATTATGATGGTCCTGGATTTAATAAAAAAGTTGTAGAAAAATATAGAGCAAATAAACTAACAAAAAAGATTGAAACATATATTCCTCAAGATTCTATTATTGGAAGAATAATGACACATAAAGAAAAATGTACTGTAGTGTTAAGTACGGAAAAAGGGATTTATCAGCATGATATTTATTCATGGCAAATTGTAAAAGATGATTTGATTAAAGCAGAAGCATTGACCGATTCAAGTGAAATTATTAAAGCAACGTTAAATGATTGGTTGAGTAATACAACGATTGCTCAAAGAAAAATTTTCTTTGATGGAATATTTGAGTTGTTTTATGCTACAAATGCAGATTCATTTTCTGAAATATCACAAGAATTATCTAAAAATATGTTAAAAATATTAAATGCATATAAGGAAATATCTGAAGAAGATAAAAAAGAGATGTTTGCTATGTTGAAAATCTTTGGAAAAGCGTATGTTAAGATTGTTAAAAAGAAGAAAACTGAAAAATTTAATGATATGAAAGAATATTACCGAGTAGAGGCCGAAAAAAAGAAAGAAGAGGGAAAGAAAAAGATAATTCTTAAAAAAAAAAAGAAAGAGTCGGGAAATAAAAAACTAATACTAAAAAATAATAAATAAAAATAAGAAATAGCTTTTTTGATTTGGAGTTGAAAAGAGAAAAGAGGAAATAGTATGTATGATGTAATAATAATTGGAGCAGGTCCAGCGGGAATATCGGCAAGTTTATATGCTAAAAGGTCTAACTTAAGTGTATTAGTTTTATATAATGGAGAATCAAATTTAGAAAAGGCTTTAAAAATTGAAAATTATTATGGTTTTATAAATGGAATTACTGGAAGAGAACTATTTGATAGTGGAATTAAGCAAGCTGAGAAGCTTGGTGTTGAAGTAATCAGAAAAGAGGTTGTTAAGATTTCGAATATTAATGGAATGTATGGTGTTGAAACAGTTGATGAAATTTATGAAGGAAAAGCAATTATTTTAGCTACAGGAAATAAAAAGATTTTGCCGAATATAAAAGGAATTAAAGAATTTGAAGGTAAAGGAGTTAGTTTTTGTGCAATTTGTGATGCTTTTTTCTATAGAGGGAAGAGCGTTGTAGTAATTGGAAATGGAAAGTTTGCTGTAAGTGAAGCTAATGAATTATCTCATGTTGCTAATAAAGTTGTAGTATTGACTGATGGTTTGGAAAAACCTGAGTGTGAATTTAATGTTAATTCTAAAAAGATAAAAGAATTATTAGGAAATAATAAGATTGAAAAGGTAAAATTTGAAGATAATAGTGAAATTGATGTTGATGGAGTGTTTATTGCTTTAGGAGAAGCGGGAGCAAGTAATTTTGCAAAAACATTAGGGTTACTTCAAAATGATGATAATATTAAGGTTAATGATAGGATGGAGACTAATGTTGAAGGTATTTATGCGTGTGGAGATGCTACTGGAGGACTTAAACAAATTTGTAAATCAGTATATGAAGGTGCACAAGCAGGTATTTCTGCATCAGAATATGCTAGAAAATTGATATAATATTGATGAAAGTGACATTGATGCTTAAGTTTTTGTGTGGTAGAATAAATTTGTTAATGTTATTTAAAAATATTAATAGTAAATAGTATGAGGAGGTATATTATGGATAAAATTAGGGTGTCAATATGTGGATATGGTAATTTAGGTAAAGGAATTGAAAGTGAGATTTCTAAATCCAAAGATATGGAGCTAGTAGCTGTTTTTACTAGAAGAGATCCTAAGGATTTAGATATAAATGCAGATGTTCCTGTTGTTAAAGTAAGTGATGCTAAAGAATGGGCAGATAAGATTGATGTGATGATTATGTGTGGAGGTTCTGCAACTGATTTACCTGAGCAAGTTCCAGAAATGGCGAAAATGTTTAATACAGTGGATAGTTTTGATACTCATGCAAAAATACCAGAGTATTATGATAAAGTTAATGATAGTGCAAAAAAAGGTTCAAAAACTTCAATTATTTCTGGTGGATGGGATCCTGGAATGTTTTCTATTATGAGAACATATGCAAATGCAATAATGCCACAAGGAAAAACATATACTTTTTGGGGGAAAGGTGTTAGTCAGGGTCATTCAGATGCTATTAGAAGAATTGATGGAGTAAAGAATGCCATTCAATATACTATTCCTATTAAAGAAGCAATGAATCGTGTTAGAGCGGGAGAAAATCCAGATTTGTCAACTGGAGAAAAGCATTTGAGAGAGTGTTATGTTGTTGCAGAAGAAAATGCTGATAAAGAAAAAATTGAGAATCAAATTAAAACTATGCCTAATTATTTTAGTGATTATCATACTGAAGTTCATTTTATTACAGAGAATGAACTAGAGGAAAAACATAGTAAAATGTCTCATGGAGGTTTTGTAATTCATACAGCTGAAACTGGTAATGGTAACAAACATGTTATTGAATATTCATTAAAATTAGATTCTAATCCAGAATTTACATCTTCAGTATTAATAGCACTAACAAGAGCAGTATATAGAATGAATAAAGAGGGTCAATATGGTGCGAAAACTGTACTTGATATTTCACCAGCAATGCTTTCTGAAAAAACATCGGAAGAACTAAGAAAAGAGTTATTATAATTATATAAAAAAACACTCTAAGTTAGTTAGAGTGTTTTTTATATAATAGAAAAGTTTTACCTTCCTATTATATAAAATTATAATGCGACTAAATTTTATGAAATAAAATTTAGCGCGACGAACAATTAAACGCGGACTTTGAAGAAAGTATTTGTTTTTTCAATTTTATTATTGTCTGCTATTGTTCCTATATCAAGTTGTGAATTGTAACTAGTTTTTTTTTGAAATTTTAATAACTGACCAATAGGGATAATGACTTTAGAAGAATTATGATGTATAATAATATATAATATACAGAAAGGATGAGTTTTTGTGAAAAGAGTTAAATTGTGTGATAGAGTTTTACCAACATATACTAGAGGAGAGGAGATTTTTAATTTTACTTCTCACATCGTAGGAGGAACATTAGGAATTGTAGCTACAGTATTATGTATTATTTTTGCATCTATACATGGTGATGCATATGCAATTGTATCTGCTGTTGTATATGGAGTGTCTATGACTTTACTATATACAATGTCTAGTATTTATCATGGACTAAAAACTGATACTACATCAAAGAAAGTGTTTCAAATTATAGATCATTGTACTATTTTTATTTTAATAGCTGGTTCTTATACACCATTTACTTTGTGTACCTTTAGGGAATATAATCCTGCTTTGGGATGGACTTTATTTGGGGTGATTTGGTTTTTGGCAATACTTGGTGTTGTTTTGAATTCCATAGATTTAAAAAGATATAGGATTTTTTCAATGATTTGTTATATAGCTATGGGGTGGTGTGTAATAATAAAAGGTAATGTGCTTCCAGATTTGTTAACTTGGCCAGGCTTTATTTTGTTAGTTTCAGGAGGAATTGCATACACTGTTGGAACAATTTTTTATGGCTTAGGTAAAAAATATAAATATATGCATTCAGTATTTCATATATTTATTGTACTGGGAAGTTTGTTACAGTTTTTCTGTATTTTATTATATGTAATGTAAGAAAAAAACATCAAGTTTTTTGAAGTGTAGCTCAAAGATTTGGATAAAAAAATTTAAATTAGTAGCTGCACTTCTTTTTTGTAAAAATAGAAAATAAGGCATTGATAATTACTATTTGGGACTTTGAGCCGTGAGCTGTAACTATTAATAATGTTTATAATTAGGGTTTAAATCAATTTGTTGAATTTAAATAAATGAAATGATATAATAATGATGGTTGCTAGTAATTTTTGAAAAAATATAGAATTATTATAGGAGAAGTACGGTGAATAAAAAAATAAAAAATATAATAAAATGTAGTATTGTTGTGGTTTGTTTAATGCTATTTTGGATGATATTTAATAGTGTATTAAAGACTGGAACATGGTTATTTGATGAACCTATAAATACATTTATTAATAAGTTTTTTAATCCAATTCTTACAACTTTTTGTTTGATTTTGGCCAGAATTGGTGGTAGAGCAGGAACTGCGATTTTAACAATAGTTTTATGTATTATTAGTACTATAAAGTTTAAGAATAAAAAAATGGCAATTATTATAGTGATTAATATTTTCTTAATTGGGTTATTTAATCATTTTATTAAAGAGTACGTACAAAGGTTAAGACCAGAGTATAGAATGATGGATGTTGCTGGATATAGTTTTCCATCAGGACATTCAATGATATCAATGGCAGAGTGGGGATTATTAATTTATTTTGCTTATAAATATATAAAAAATATTAAAATTAAATGGTGTTGTATTATTCTAATGTCACTTATGATACTACTTATGGGTGCTAGTAGAATATATTTAGGAGTTCATTATCCAAGTGATGTTATTTCAGGATTACTTTTAGGATTAGCATATATAATTATATATACAACAATAATTGATAGTTTGATAATAAAAGATAATGAAACAAGTGAGTTGAAGTAGGAGGTGAGATAATGGGATTTGAAGAAGAGTCTTTAGAAAGGTTAAAAGGCAGGGCTGAACTATATAAAGAAGCTTATTTAAGAGAAAATGGAAAAAAAGAAGATATGAAACCAGGCGATAGGGCTTATTATGAGTTTAATGTTGAAAATACAACTAAAAATGCTGTAATGAGATTTCATGATAGGCTTAATTGTGGTGGATATGCATTTGAGATAGATAATTGTTTTTTTCCTAATGGTGAGAAATTAAGTAATTATGTTTCAAGTGTTTTAGATAAATTTGATTTTATCAGATTGCTTGGAGATGAACCTTTACATGATGATGAGTATTTAGTCTTTTATAGAATTATTGATTTTGAAAAAAATAATGGTAGAAACAAAGGACATCATTTTGTAAAAGTAGAACAAGATGGATTAGTTGTTGAAAAAAATGGAGCTGGTAGACCACTTATATTTGATAAATGGCATGAGAGATATAAAGAGAGTCCAGAAGTTGTATTTGCGGTTAAAAAGGATCATAATCACTATTTTGATTCACGACATTCATTAACAAGTTTTTCTGGAGGATTGGATTTTGAACAAACAGTTTCTAAAGCTATAGATGAAAAGAATAATTCATTTTCATATCATAGCCATAAATATCAACTAAAAAAGGCACAAGATGGTGATGCTGTAGTAGTTGATATAAATGGAGAGATAATAGCTGATGTTTTGACCGATGGAGTAGATACTGCAGTACAAATAACTGAGGGGAAAGAAGACTATGTAGAAAATTTTTCTGGACCAGTAAAACCAATTATAAAAAATGGAAAGTTAATTAATTTGAGTGAATTTAAGGATAAGAGAGATAAGAGTGAAATTGATAGATAGATATTTAAATATTCGACCTCCTATATTTTTTCAGTGCATTTTTTGAAATACTTCTCTGCGTTGAGTTGAACAGATATTTTAATTGTTTTGGTGTTATCATCACTAAATAAAGGTTTATAGGTTTCAAGAAACAGTTTAAAAGAATCCATAAGTGTCTCCTTAAATTATTAAAAAAAACACAAGCCTATAGTTACAAATAGTAATTACAACATATCATTTATTTATGTAAACGTCAATTAGAGTATATGGATGTTTTTTAGTATTAAGCGGTTTTATTTTTTTATAATTTGTGATATTATATGATATGGAGATTAATCAAATTTTATTGCTTAATTTGAGAAGATTGGAGGTTTCTTTATGAAATTTATATATGCATGTGATATTCACGGAGATAAAAATAAATATGATAAATTGTTGGAGATAGCAATTAATGAAAAAATAAACTATATGGTATGGGGTGGTGACCTATTACCTAAAAAACTTGGACCTAGAAAGGTAATACAAAAAGAATTTGTTGAGGGTGAGTATATAGATAATTATTTTAAAAGGCTGAAAGAAAACTGTATTACATGTGTTCTAATTCCAGGAAATGATGATTTAGATAGATTTGATGCTAAAATAAATGATTTGTGTAGCAAATATAATAATATTATAAATGTTGATAAGACAAAAGTTACTATTGGAGATGTGGATTTTATAGGTTTATCTAATGTGTTGGATAATCCATTTAAAAGTAAGAATAGAGTTCTTATGGAAGATGGGTTGGAAATGGAAGAACAACTATCTCAGGAAATTTGGATTGAGCATGATACAAGGGTTATTACACCAGAAGAGTGGAGAAAATATAGAGAAACAGATGTAGAAAAAATGAAAGATGTTTTAGATAGATTACCTAAAATGGAGAATAATAAAAAAACAGTTTTTGTCTTTCATGATCCACCTTATGGAATAGGATTGGATAATTGCTCTGTTGGGATAAAAGCAGGATCTAAGGATATGGCAAAATATATTACAGAAAGTGGTGCTTATATGTCACTTCATGGGCATATTCATGAATCTCCTGATGTTAGTGGAGTATGGAGGGCAAAATTGGGAAATACTGTTTGTATTCAGCCTGGACAAAGTGAACTTGGAGAAAAGTCTTTTACATATGTTATCATTGATACTGATAAGGATACACAGGAAAGATTTATAAAAATGTGACACGAGAGGGGACACTTACCTTGTTTTCAAAAGAATTTTTGGTTGTTCAGGAAATGAAGAAATCTAGCATATAACAAATATACCAAAAGACAATAAAAAATACAAAGTTACAGTATTTTGTTAGTGTAAAATTTATGTAGGCAAAAAATAAAATTTTTGTCTGCATATTTTTTTAATTTAATATTGAAAAAACATGGTTAATCCGATACAATGTGAATCGCAAAACAACAATAGTAAAGGATAATAACCATGTTTGAAGAAATTATAACAAGTAATGAAATAAAATTCAATGATTTAGAGAAAAAAGTTTATAAATTTGTATGTTTTTTTGGATGTTTAATAATAAAATTAATGTTAGAATCATACGACAAGAAAATAATGAAAGCTCGAGACAGTAACAGATTCATATAGAAAAAGTGAAACAGTAATAGAAGAAACAACAAATACAACCATAAGCTATGAAAAAATAAGAAATATAATAGTAGATGTTGGAGAAAAAATAACAAAAAAAGAAAAAGAGGAAAGCAAATTATTAGACAAAGGACAATAGATAGCAGGGCTAAAAGAAGTGACCGCATTATTTGAAGAAGCAGATGGAATATGGATAAATTTACAAGGAAAAGACAGAAAAGAAAAACTAAAAAAAATAAAAAAAAGCAGAAAAAGAAAACAAAGAATTCAATCCAAAAATGAAAATAAAAACAGAGCTGAAATTGCATATTATGTATGAAGGATGGAAAAAGGAAGATCCAAGACATAGCTTAGTGGATAAGCAATATATAGCAGGAATAATGAAACCAAAAGAAATAGCAAAAATAAAAAGCTTTAGTGAAATATAGTCAAAAGGCTATGTTTATTAAGAGAACCAAAATAAAATAAATAGTTGATAACAATGGCATTTGAGGATTAAGAATAAAAAGATAAAAAAATTGCCTACATTTACTTGACACATACTATTAACATAGACTGATGAAAAAACTATTGACAGACAAAAAAATAAAATATAAAATATAAAATATAGATATCGAAATTACTGAATGAAAAAGATAGAAAGAACAAAAGGAAGGAAAAGTAAAATAATGGAAGAAAACAAGGTTCAAAAAACAGCGGAAACCCGCATAACACTACACACACACACCTACACCTACATTTTAAACAATAAAAAAACAAGAGAGAAGTTTAATTTTAGAAAACAACAATTTAGGCAGGCAGGAATTACATTGGTAGCATTAGTAGTTACGGTAATTGTTCTATTAATTCTAGCCGGAGTAACAATAAGCCTTGCACTAGGAGGTAATGGAATATTAGATAGAACTCAATATGCATCAAACATGTATGCAAATGCTACAAAAAACGAGATAGCACTATTTGAAAACATAGAACAAATATCAGATAAACTAACAGGAACGCTAACTGAATCACAAATAATGGCAATCAACCAAAATACAAATTTGCAAGAAATAAACTATAAACCTGCAGAGATAAATGAAATAATAACAATACCAGGAGAAAATAATGGAGGGATAGCAGACCAAGAATTTAGCCAAGCAAATTTAGGAACACAAAGTTTGAAATGGTATGTATTAAGTGCAGATGAGAATGGAGTAAATTTAGTAAGTGAGCCAACCAGTAAAGCTATACAATTTTGTGATGCAGGAGGATATGACAACTGCTTATACTATTTAAAACAAATAGTGAAAAAATTATTTATTAATGAAAATAAATTTGGAATTACACCAGATAGAGTACATGCATTAAATTTAAGCGACATAAAAAAAGCAACAGAGGGAAAAAATGGACAAAACTATAATTGGGATGAAACTTTTATAAAAAATGCATCTTACTATGGAAGTGGAACAAATACATACAACGAAGGAAAAATAGGGAAAAAGACCTATACAACTGTAAATTTAAAGTATCCTAAAATATATGGAACAAGTGAAGAAGATATACTGATAGATAATTCAATGTATGATGAAGATGTACCTGAAGATTATAAACCGATAAAAGATGATTTGGCTGGTAGTACTTCACCAACAGCAAGTAAACAAACCGTAAACTATACATATTTGAGCTATCATAATGCAAGAGATGCTATGATAAATAATTTAGGCATATTTGGAAGCAGTGATATTGGAAAAGAATTATTTAAAGAAAATGGCAAAAATTATTATCTAGCTTCGCGCTCTATTTATTCAGACTCATCAAACAGAACAAACTTTTTTCTTAACAATGTGAGTTCTGGATGTTTAAGTAATTATCATGCACTTTGCCTTGGCCAAGGTGGAAACAATAGAATTACTTGTTATCTTCGATGTGTTGTTTCTATATCAGGTGCAAGAATTAACATTTCAAATGATGGAACAGTAACTTTAAAATAAAAATGGAGAAAAAGAAGGAAATACATCAAAAGCAACACAAAATAATAACAGAATTAATCCGTAAATATGGCATAAGTCAATCAGTAATACATAAGTGGTGCAACTTATATGGAGAGATAAAAGCCGATACTGGTGAAATTGCAACTAATGCAGAAATATTTATAGCTACTGAAAAAGCGAATTATATTACAACAAATAATTTTAAATGGCTCTTAGCATATCCTAATAATTAGAATACAAATTTAAAAACAATTGCATATTTGATTGATATAAGTTTAACTAAATAACTGATACGGCTTAACAAGTTAGGAGAATGGAACAAATGAAAGAAATAAAAAACATTAAGTTAGGTTTATTAGAAAATATAAAGAAGAATAAAGGCTATTGCAAAGATACAGGAATCACCTTAGTGGCGCTCGTTATAACAATCATAGTTTTGCTAATACTAGCAGGAGTAACATTGAATTTATTACTAGGCGAAAATGGACTATTAAACAAAGCTGGAAAAGCCAGTGACATGCAAGTAGCAGCAAATGAAAAAGAAGCATTACAAATGGTACTAGCAGAATTAGAAATAGCAAAAAGCAAAAAAGAAATAGAGGAAATAACAGCATATATACTAGAAAGGAAGCTAAAACAAAATGGCTATAATGTAAGTGTAAATTCAGATGGAGAAGTATATCTAGTAACATTTTTAGATAGCAAAAACATATATGTAGTAGATAGAATAGGAAATGTAGGACAAGCAGAAAGATACAATATAAATTATAATTTAAATGGAGGAAGCAATCCACCAGAACAACCACAAACATATCAAAGAGGAGAGACAGTAGGACTACTATACCCAACAAAAGAAGGAGAAGCTTTTGAAGGATGGTATGAGACAAGTGACTTTAGCGGAGAAAAAATAACAGAAATAAGAAACAGACGAGAAGATATAACAGTATATGCAAACTGGATAGAAGAAACAGAACAAGACTACTTTAAATGGAGTACAGATGGAACAACAATAACGGGACTAAATGGAAACACAAAAACAGAAATAGTAATACCAAAAAAACATACACTAGCAGACGGAACAACAGTAGATGTCACCACCATAGGCGCAAACGCCTTCAACGGACATTCAGAAATAGCAAATCTAAAAATGCAAAAAATAACAATAATACAAGGATATGCATTTAGGAATTGCACAGGCTTAGAAAACATACAAATACCAAAAAGCATAACATCAGCATGGACTACCTCAGGTTATGGACCATTTAGTGGATGTACAAATTTAAAAAATGTAACATTCGAAGAAGGAACAGAAAAAGTACCAGACAACATATTTAAGACCTGCCCAGGGTCACTAGAAGTAACTTTACCAAGTAGTGTAACAATAATAGGATCATATGCATTTCAAAGTAGTGGCATTACAAAAATAACAATCCCGACCAGCCTAAAAACAATAAACGCTAATGCGTTTGGAAATTGTTCATCTTTGGCAACAGTAAACTACAGAGGGGATGCAACGGCATGGTCAAAAATATCAATAGCAGGAGGCAATGACCCAATAAAAAACATTCCTCCAATATATAATTATATTGACTAAAAATAGTATTAACATATTAGGACTAAATTAATAAAATAGATATAGAAATTTCACATCAGGAAAAAAGAAAAGAGGAAAATGATGGAAAAAGAAACAATTGTGGAGATGAGCAGTACTTACCAGAAAAAACAAGAACGAACTGGAACCAATGCAAGGGGGAGCAACGTTCACCATCAAAACATAAAACAGGCTGGAATAACCCTAGTGGCACTAGTAGTTACAATAATTGCAATGCTAATTTTAGCTGGTGTAACAATAAGTTTGGCACTAGGAAACAATGGAATATTATCCAGAACAATTGATGCAAGTTTAAGAACTAAAGAATCTCAAGAAAAAGAAATAATACATATGGCAGCGCTTGCAGCAATAAGTAAAAATAAAGAAATAAAATTAACAGCAACAGAATTACAAGAAGAACTAAATGAAGAAGAAGCAGTAGTGTATGATTTAGACACAGAATTAAAAGTAAAAATGAAATCTAATAGAATATATACAGTAGATTTAGACGGAAACATAAAAGACATGTCACAAAAAAATGAAAACATGAAAAAAACATTGACAACACAATTAGCTGATTCAACTTATGGAACAGAAGAAAATCAATATCAAATTACATGCATAGAAGACTTAGTGGATTTTTCATACAAAGTAAATGGAATAGTAGCAAAAGAAGACGGAAGCTTAGAATATACAAGCGATAGAAACAGTTTTGCAAGCAAGTACGTAGTATTGATTAATAATCTTGATTTTAAATCAGCAGAATCATATGAGAATTTTGAAAGAACAGACTATGGAGATATCAATGGAAATGGTGAAGTGGAAATACTATTAAAAGAATTAACTACCGGAAAAGGATGGATTCCAATAGGAGGATATGGACAAAATGGAGCCGGAGCTTTTTCAGGTACTTTTAATGGAAATAATAAAATTATATCAGAATTATATATAAAAAATAGTGATTACACAAGCAATATTGGACTTTTTGGAACTGCTTCAAATACAGCTACAACCATAGAAAAACTCGGAGTAAGAGGAAACATATATTGCAATTCACAATTAGCCGCTGGCATTATATGTGGAAGTTCATATGGAACTAAAAGAATTAATGATTGCTTTTTTGAAGGAATTATTGAGAATCAATCAGGCACTACAGGTGGAATTATTGCTCATCCTAGCAGACCTTGTATAATTAATAATTGCTATACCAAAGGGAAAATAGAAGGAAAAACCGTTGGAGGCATAATCGGAAGTGGAGATAATTCAGGAGCACTTTTACTTACAATAGATAATTGTTATAATGAGGCTGAAATTATAGGAACTTCCGCAGTAGGTGGAATTATAGGAAATGGACTTAGTAATGCAGAAATAAATAATTGCTATAATAAAGGAACAATAACAGGTGTTAGCCAAATAGGTGGAATAGCTGGACAAAATGGGAAAAAAATAGAAAATTGTTACAATACTGGTAATATTTTTGCAAACAATGATATAGGCGGAATAATAGGGAAATGCATAGGAGGACAAAAAATAGCAAAATGTTATAATTTAGGAAATATAACGGCAAGCGGAAGCAAAATAGGAGGAATTGTAGGTTATAATCATACCAATGCTAATAATGTTATAGAAAAATGTTTTAATAAAGGTGATATAACAGGAGTGAGCTATATTGGTGGAGTAGCAGGTTGGATAGGACAAACAGGAGCAGCTAATTCAATATTTAATTGTTATAACACAGGAAAAGTAACAGGAAATGCTATTGCTGGGGTAGTGTATGGAAATAATGACAAAGTAATGGTAGTTTCGTGCTACAACATTGGTGAACTAGAGGGAAAAACAAAATATGGAGTTACTTATAAAGGAAATGTAGAAAACTGCTACTATTTAACAAATAGAGGCAATTCAAATGAAAAAGCAATGGAAGTGACAAGTGAAGAATTAATGAGCTATGCTCCAATACTTGATAAAGCTTTTGAAATTGATAATGAAAACAATACAATAACAATTGATGAAGAAACAAAACAAGGAGTGTGGACAAGTGGAGAAGAAGAAAAATATCCACAAATTATAATGAATAACTAAAACACAACAGATATAATTAATTATCAGCAGTCAATGTAATAGTAACTTTATATATAACGAGAAGACAAGCAAAAAGGGAAAAAATTGGTGCGCCAGTTAAGTGATTAATGTACAGCAGGTGTAAATCCTGTCTAGTAAGGTCTATCCAACCGCTATTATCGAGATTTTGGAGCCAAAGTCGTGAGATTAGGTTTAAGCGTAAATCAGAGAGTGTTCGAGTCTTAATGCGAAAGCGTGAAACTATTGAGCCTCGTTAATCTATTAAATAGAAGCTGATACCTTCCATTTGGCAGCAAGCAATAACACACGGACTAGCATAATAACCGATTGAGAAAACAAATATTTACACGAAGAAAACTTAAAGAAAAACACGGCAGAGTTAATAGACAGAATGAAATGTTTGAGCTATATATTAAGATAAAATGTAAAGGAGCAGCATACCTGATAAGGTATGCTGACGACTTTGTGTGTTGTTTTGAAAAAGAAGAAGATGCAATAATTTTTTATGAAGAACTAAAAGATAGATTAAAGAAATTTGACCTAGAGCTAGCAGAAGGCAAAAGCAGAATAATACCATTTGGAAATAATAATAGCAATCAAACATGGAATAATGGCGGAGAAAATGCTTCAACCACATCAAACATATATGGAGTATATGATATGAGCGGAGGACTATGGGAAAGAACACTAGCATTCATTGCAAATGGAACAACTAATTTAAATAGATATGGAGCAAGTATAGCATATAGTAATGTAACAATGAAAACAGTAGGAACAAAATATACAACACCATATTCAAAAGGCACTTCAGATTTACAGCAAAACAACTGGGAAGCAAATGCAAAAATATATGGAGATGGAGCTTGCGAAACATCAACAGCAGGCACAGGTTCAAATTCATTTAATAAAGACTATTCGCTCTTCCCGGCCACTAGCGATCCCCTCTTCGAACGTGGAGGTCGTTCTGTGAATGGAGACTCAGCTGGTGTGTTTGCTTTCAGCTACAATAGTGGGAGGAGCCATTATGGCGTTGGTTTCCGCACGGTGTTGACTTAAGTCTGCCCACTTTAGTTTTTGGTACCTACCGAGTAGCTTAACATAACTTTTTTAGGTGATACTTACTTTTTGAATTAACATAATTAAAAATGCCAATATATACAAAAAAGTTTATTTCTTTATTTCACATGAAGGCGTTTTTAAAGGAATTTACATTGACAAAAATGTGAAAAAATGGTATGATAAAATAGTGTTATTATATGATTAAATGGGTTTATTATAAGTTATAATTCTTGTTTAATTAAATTAACTTGTGACTGGGAACTAAGCGAGAAAGGAATTAGTCTTTATGTTAGAATTAAAGGACATTAAAAAAGATTATGTTACAGGTGATGAAAAAGTCGAGGCTCTTAAAGGAGTAGACTTAAAATTTAGAGAATCAGAATTTGTATCTATATTAGGCCAGAGTGGATGTGGTAAAACGACTCTTTTAAATATTATTGGTGGCCTTGATAGATATACTTCTGGAGATTTGATTATTAATGGCAAGTCAACTAAAAAGTTTAAAGATAGAGATTGGGATGCTTATAGAAATTATAAGGTTGGTTTTGTTTTTCAAAATTATAATTTGATTGGACATCAAACGATTTTATCTAATGTTGAGTTAGCTTTAACAATTGGAGGAGTGTCAAAAAAAGAGAGAAAGAGGAGAGCTATAAAAGCATTAGAAGAGGTTGGTTTGAAGGAACAAATACACAAAAAACCAAATCAACTGTCTGGTGGACAAATGCAAAGAGTTGCTATTGCAAGAGCTTTAGTTAACAATCCAGATATTATTTTAGCTGATGAGCCTACAGGTGCACTTGATACAAAAACTAGTGTGCAAGTAATGGAAATATTAAAGAGGATTTCTAAGGATAAACTTATTGTAATGGTAACTCATAATCCTGAACTTGCAGAAAAGTATTCAAGTAGAATTATAAGGATTTTAGATGGAGTTATTACTGAGGATTCTAATCCAATAAAGAAAAATGAAAAAATAAAAAATAAAGAGACAAACAAGATTGGCAGAGCATCAATGAGTTTATTTACTGCATTTAGGTTGAGTTTAAATAATCTTCTTACGAAAAAGGGAAGGACGGTTTTAGTCTCTTTCGCTGGATCAATTGGTATTATTGGAATAGCTCTTGTTTTGTCAGTTTCTAATGGGTTTCAAGGATATGTTGATCATATACAGGAAGATACTTTAACTTCTTATCCATTAACAATTGCTCAGGAATCTAGCAATATATCTGCAATGCTTTTGTCAATGGCATCTGAGGATAAGAAAAGTGATGGCTCAAATGAAGTAAAAGAAGAGCAATATATTTCTAATGTTTTAGCAAATGTTAGTACAAATGATTTGCAGAGTTTTAAAAATTATGTGAATGATAATAAAGAAAAAATAAAAGGTGATGTTTCGTCAATTGAGTATTCATATAGTGTTGAACCTAATATTTATGCAAAAGATGCAACTGGAAAAGTTGCTAAACTTAATCCAAGTAATTTGTTTAATTCTCCAATGAGTTCTAGTTTTATGATGGGAGGAACATCTTTTTCATCAATTTATTCACAGATGATGGAAGATACAAATTTTTTAAATCAGTCTTATGATATGCTTGCTGGGCATTGGCCGGAAAAGTATAATGAAATGTTAATTGTTTTATCTGAGCCAAATAAAATATCCGATTTATTGGTTTATTCACTTGGATTAAGAGATACTGAAGAGTTATCTAATATTGTTACAAAGGTAATGAGTGGAGAAAAAGTTGATGTAAATAATGAACCAATGACTTTTTCATATGATGATTTAATGAATATTGAATTAAAGTTACTTATGCCTTCAGATATTTATAAGCATAATGATGAATATGATGTTTATGAAGATATGTCTAGTGATGAAATATATATGGAGGATTTATATAGTAATGCTACTCCATTAAAAATAGTTGGTGTTGTAACTGCTAAGGAAGGGGTTACAACAATGGCATTAAGTCCAGGGGTTGCATATAGAAGTGATTTAGTTGATCATATAATTGATTATTCTTCTGATAAAGAGATTGTAAAGAAACAACTTGAGAATGATGAAGTTGATGTCTTTTCTGGTAATAGATTTGATAGCAAAAAAAATGGTGCAGATTTTGACATGTCGAGTTTGATAAGTATTGACATTAGTAAAATAAAAGATGCATTTAATATTGACATAGATCAAAAACAAATAGAAAGGGAAACTGCTGATTATATGAATCAAATATCAGATTCAATTACTGCTGATATTTCTCCTGCTAAAGGTGCATTTACTGATAATTTAAATAGATTTTCGAATGAAATATTAGATTCATTACCTGATAATGTAAGTAATGTTAATGTTGAAGAGACGGTAAGTAGATATTTAAATAAAAGTGAACAATTAAGAACGTTTGCTTCATTGGAAGCAGAGTATGTAATTCCAAAAGAAACATTTAAATCAACTTATTCTGCACTTTTGAATGGACTAGTTCAAGCTTATGTTGGGGCATATAATTCTGCTGTTGAGGCAATTCAAGAAAGTGCTAAGTTGGCTAATAGTCTTGCCTTAGCTAATCAAAATGTGAATAATACTACTGTGCCTAATACTACTGCAACTAATGCAATTGCGTCTAATACTACTGTAGCAAATAATACTATTCCACAAATTCCAACTATAGATATTCAAGCACAAATTGATGCAATGAAAAATGAAATAAAAAATAAAGTAGTTTCTGGATTTTTAGAAAGTGTAACAATTTTAGAAACTGAAGAAAAAATGGCGCAAGTAATGACTGAAGCTAATATGAAAAAAACAATTTTAACAATGGTTGGGGAACTAACAGGAAATTTATCAATGCATTTTGCTTCTGCATATAATATGGATCCTAGTGTATTTGAAAAAATGTTTAATTTTAATTTTGGAGAAGAGCAAATTACAAGAATTGTATCAGCTATGATGAATAAAAATGATACAACTTTTAAATCTAATTTGATGAAATTAGGATATCAGGACAAGGAAGAACCAACATATATTTTGTTTTATTTTACAAGTTTTGATGGTAAGGAAAGATTTTTAGATTTTATTGATGAATACAATGAAATGGTTAAAGAAGCGGGAGAAGATGATAAAGAAATACAATATACAGATACAACGGGAATATTGATGGGCTCAGTAAAAACAATAGTTAATGCTGTAACTTATGTTTTGATTGCATTTATTTCAATTTCATTAATTGTATCTTCAATAATGATAGGAATTATTACATATATTTCTGTTTATGAAAGAACCAAGGAGATTGGAATTTTAAGAGCCATGGGGGCTTCAAAGAGAAATATATCTTCAATTTTCAATGCTGAGACTTTTATTATAGGTCTACTTTCAGGATTATTTGGAATAGGTATTACTTATGCTTTAGTTCCTGCAATAAATATAGTATTACATCAATTTACAGGTAATATTCCTTTAGATGTAGTTTTATATGCTGGAAATGCTGTGATATTAATAGTTTTAAGTATTATTTTAACATTAATAGGTGGATTAATTCCTGCTAGGGCAGCGTCAAAGCGTGATCCAGTTATAGCATTAAGGACAGAATAAGTTGATTTTGTTTTGAAATAGTGATATAATTGATATATCTATTTGTATTTAGCGTGAAGGGAACGGAAATGTCATATGTTAGTGACCTTAGGAAAATGGTGGGAAATTTTCCACTTCAACTTCCTGGTACAGGAGTTGTACTTTGGAGGAAGAATAATTTTGGAGAAGTTGAAATTCTTCTTCAGCTTAGACAGGATAATAATAAATTTGGCTTACTTGGAGGTGGAATAGAGTTAAACGAAACATATGAACAGTGTGCAATAAGAGAGATACAAGAGGAATCTGGAATTGAATTTTCAGTTCAAGACCTTGAGTTGAAAGGGGTCTATGCAGGTCCGAATCATGTAACAGTTTTACCAAATGGTGACGTAATACATCATACTGTTGTAGTATATACGATTTATTACTATGGTACAATGGTGTTTGGACATAGTTTTTCAGAAACAACGGATTTGAGTTGGTTCACTATTGGAAAACTTAGAGAGATGCTACAGGAAACACCGGAAGTTTTCTTTAAGAACAATGTTCCTATAATTTGGGATGTTGCTTATAAGTATTTTGAGTAAAATAGAAAAAGGAGGGGTGTCAAACTCTTCCTTTTTCTATTAATTGGAAATTCTGGTATAATAAATTTTTATTTCATATTTACATATTGTGTATATTTTTTTGCTATGGTATAATAATACAAATAGAAGAGTAAGTTTATGATTAATTTATTTTATAGAAAAGGAAAGGAATTAAGTTAAAAAGATTTGTTATATAATAGTAAAATTTTACTTTCTAATTTATATAAAATCTTGATGTGACTATTTTTTATTATATAAAATTTATCACAGATGAACAATTAAACGCGGACTTCAAAAAATAAAAGTTTTTTGTAGAACTGGTAATGTTGCTATTGTTCTTTAACTTTATTTATGAATTATGACAAAAGCTAAAAAGTTTTTATGTTTTATGATGTTTTTGATCTTAATGATGTATATGCTATTACCAATGACAGTCTTTTCAAAAGTAAGTAATTATTTGGCAACTGGAGATAGCATTGCTTATGGATATGGTTTACCCAATATTGCAATTCAGAGTTATCCACAGATAGTTAGAAATAAACTCGGGGTAGATTTATCAAATTTTAAGAATTTATCTGTTTCTGGTATGACTTGTCAAGAATATTATAGTACTATTCAAACTAGTGAATATAAAACAGCGATACAAAATGCAGATTTAATGACTGTTTCAATTGGATCAAATGAGATGCTTGAGCTTATTACAGGTGCATTGTCTGAGGTAACTGGAATTCCAGCAAATGATCCGGCTTTTTTGCAAAAGGTTAAACAAGTATTTAATGAAGCATCATTAGTAAAAAAATACGAAATGGCAACAGCTATATATAATTTTTTTACTAGTCAAGAAACTAAGGTTAAATTAAATCAAAGTTTAAATACTTATACTGAGTATTGGGATAAATCTGTTAAATATATTAAGAGTATTAATAACAATATAAATATTATTGCAACTGAGTTTTATAATCCATATTATGAAATACAAATTGCAACATTTGATTTAAGTGGTTTTATTGATGAATGGATAGTTAAAATGAATAGTGTATTAAATTCGAGAAGTAATGGCGAGACGGATTATAAAGTTGCTAAAATATACAATGCATTTAATACAACCAATCCTAGACTTACTAATGTTGACATTAATTTATCACTAACTAATATGAATATTGAGCTAGATCCACATCCAAATGTAGCAGGACATGAAATGATTGCTTCAAAAGTGATGGATGCATATTATACAATAAAAGAAACTAAGAAAAATATTTCGGAGTTGTTTATTTCAGAAATTAAAGATCAGGTTTATTCAGGTAATGAAATTCGACCTTCTATAACAGTAAAAGATGGAAATAAAATTCTTGTTGAAAATACTGATTATACTGTAATTTATATTAATAATGTTAATGTTGGAGAAGCTAAGGTTAATATTGTTGGAATTGGTAATTATTCGGGTAATGTAGTAAAAACATTTAACATTAAAGAACAGCAAATTCAGAAGAAGTCTATTGTAAATTTATCATTTTCTAACATAGAAAATCAAATATATATAGGAACTGAAATTAAACCAGATATTGAAATAAAAGACGGCAATAAAGTATTAGCTAAAAATAGAGATTATGAAGTAGTTTACAAAAATAATATAAATGTTGGAAATGCTAGTATGATAGTAAGAGGTGTTGGAAGTTATGAAGGGACTGTTAGCAAAGAATTTTCTATAATTCCGAAAAATATAATTGGGGCTACTATAGCTGAAATTCAAGATCAACAATTTACAGGTAGTGAAATTAAACCTGTGGTTGTTGTTTATGATGGATCAGCTAAATTAATTGAGAATAAGGATTATAAATTATCTTTTAATAATAATGTACAAGTTGGCACAGCGACGGTTTTGATTTCAGGAATGAATAACTATAATGGAGAGATTAGTAAAAATTTTAATATTATTCAAAATCTAGAACCAAATAAAAAAGATATATCTCAAGTTCAATGTTCAGAAATTGAAAGCAAAATTTATACTGGAAAGCTAATAACACCTGAAGTTATTTTAGTAGATAGTGAAAAGATACTGATAAAAGATGTTGATTATAAAATAAATTATGAAAACAATATTGATGTTGGAACAGGGAGAGCAATAATAACTGGTATTGGAGTTTATGCTGGTTCAGTTGTAAAGAACTTTAGTATTGTAAAAAAAGATGTTAATCATACATATATTGAGGATATACCAGATCAAGTATTTGAGGGAAAAGATATTAGACCGGTTGTAACAATTACGAATGATAAAATAAAATTAACAGAAGGAATTGATTATACTGTTGAATATGTGGATAATAATAAAGTTGGAACTGCACGAATAGTGATAAATGGAATTAACAATTTTACTGGAGTAATGGTAAAGTCATTTAATATCGTTCAGCCTGAGATTCCACCTAAAGATGATATTCCTCAAAAGAGAGATACTGTAGATCCACAAAATAGGGATGAAAAAAATATTGCTGAAGTTGATGCTACAGTTAGTAACAAACCAATTCCTCAAACGGGGCAAAGTATGATTATAGGTAGTTTAATAGCTGGTAGTATTATTGTTTTAATTGGGTTAAGAATTTGGTTAAAAAAGTATAAAAATATATAAGTGTATAGAGTTACAAAGGAGAATTTACTTATTAGTGAATTCTTTTTTGTAGTAATAGAAATATTATTTACTTATTAAATGGAGTTAATCTAGGATTAGTTATGTAAACAAAATACAACCTACAATAGTAAAAGTACGATATTTTTGTGTTATTTGCTTGATTTTATGTAGAGTATGTAGTAAAATAGTATTTGATTAGGGATTATAGGAGATAATATGAAAGAAAACATAGAGTTAGAAGTTTCGTTAGAAGTTATTATGTCTAAGATAGCAGATGCTATATTTAAATTGACAAGTGCTCCAAATGAAAATAATGAAAAAGAATTAAGAAAGCTAATAGATATTCAGGAAAAAGCATATCAAGGTGATGGTGATATGGTTAGTAAGATTCTACATAGTTAAAACGATGTGTATTGAAATTAATAAGTAGGAAAGGACGAAAAATGGAGAAAAGAGTTATATCACATGAAGTCTTAAAGAGTGTTTTGCCCCAAATGCCTAAAATGATAATAAATATGTTGCCAGATACTCCTGAAAATTTGTTAAAATATGCAGAGAGAGTAAAGCAAATTAGTTTTTCTTCTAGTATAAAAGACGAAGAAATTAAGAAGTTAATGAAAAAGTATTTATTGAGTGATGAAGAATATTTGAAAACTTTTTTTTATGTTATGGCTTTAACTTTTTATAATAAAAAACCTGTTGATAAGCCGGAAATTGCAGTAATAGTTGCGCAAACAGGTAGTGGCAAAAGTCATTTAACTGCGAAGTTATTAAGGAGGAATAGTAATTTTGTATTCATAGATTCGGATAAGTATAAACATTTTAGATTTGATGCGAAAATGATAGCAAATGAGTATCAAGTATTGTATCCTTTTTTGACTGGGCCAGATGCATATGATCATGCTGATAATTTGTATAAATACGCAATAGAAAATAGATATAATGTAATTAAAGAAACTGCTCCATCTCCAAATAAAGATTTACTTGGATTTAAAATTGACAGAAAATATAAAATTTCAGTACATATTTTAGCTGTAGGCAATTTGAATAGTCTTTTGTCTATTCATGAGAGATATGAATTGCAGATTTTAAGTGGATTGAAAACTGCTAAACTTACACCAATAATTAGACACAATGAATCATACAATGTGTTGTTAGAATGTGTTAAGCAATTAATAGATAATAATAATTATGATGAATTATTTGTATATACTAGAGGAAAAATTGAAGATGATTTTAACCCGATAAAGATTTATCCATCATCTAAATATAGTAATCCTATTGATGCAATAGAATCTGCAAGGATTGATGATAATAATATTACAAAACAGGAATTCAATCATAGAAATAAATTGATTATTGAAAAAATGGATAATAGGAAAGCTTTAAAAGAAAATTATGAGCAAGTAGAAGAATTAAAAAAATATATTTAAAATTAGTATAGTGAAAAGGAGAATTTTTATGTTAGAAAGTTCAGTTAAAGAAAAAGCAATGAATATGCTTTTGGATGAGTTATCTGGATTAATGGATGAGCTAATGTATACTAATGATGAAAATGAATCTGTTGTATTAAAGGAAAAAATTGATTTGCTAGAGAAAATGAAGGAGGAAGTGTACAAAGGAAATGAGAGAATAATTAATAAAATATTGAAAGCAGGTGACGATTAAAATATGGGAAATAATAAACAGAGACGTAGTATTGATGAGGAAACTATAGATAAAGTGGTTTCAAATTTTAGCAGAGATTTTATTGAAAAAATTCCAGGAGATCCTAGGAAAACTGCTAGAAGTTATGCCAAAAGAATTGTTGAACCTTATTTTTCACCATCAATTAGTGAAGATTTAAGAAAGATGATGTTGGAATATAGACTTTCTGATGAAGACTATTTAAAAACTTTTTTTAAGATTTTTTCTCATACGTATTATGGGAAAGATGTTAGTGATAATCCAAGAGCTTTTATTTTATTGTCACAAACAGGTGGAGGAAAATCAAATCTTAGAGAAAGAATTTTGAGAGAAAATCCTAATGTTGTACTATTAGATTCAGATAGTTATAAACGATTTAGACCTGATAGTATGAAAATTCAACAACAATATCCACAGTTTTATGGAGCTTTAACAGGTATAGATTCTTATGATCATCTGGAGAATATTTCTAGATATACAATGCAAAATGGATATGATTTTTTGATTGAAAGTGCTCCTTCAGTCAGTCAAGGAGTAATAGGAGTTAATTTAGTTGAATTAGAACAATTGGATTATGGTATAGATTATGATGCACTAGCTATAGGGGATGTGGTAAGTCAAATGGCAGTTCATAAAAGATACGAAGAAATGTTAAGAGATGATTTACTTAGAGATTCTGCGAAATTAACTGATATTGATAGGCATAATGATTCTTATTCTGCTGTTGTGCTTGTATTACAAAATTCTTCTTCGAATTCTAAAATTGTAGTATATAGAAGGGGTACAGATATGGAAGACAGAGTTCCGCAAGTAATTGAATCGGATGATGCTAAGGAAAGTAAAATTGAAACTCTTGAAGAGTATAGGAGAAGGAGTAATGAAGAGTATTTAACATCACATCAATTTGCTCGTGACTATAATGAAGTTAAGAGAATGATGGATGAAAGACAAGCACCTGAAATACAAAGGGTACAATTAGAAAGTGTATTACAGAATGCTAAATTAAGAGCTACTCAAATTAATAGTAATCAAATTTGTAATATTGAAACAGAAATTGAAGAAGATATTGATTTTTAAAGAGGAGAGAATAGGAAATGATTATTTATCCAAAGACAAGTGATAGCCTTCAAGGATTTGATGTATTGAAACCTTATGTGGAATATAGCCATGGAACAGAGATTCAAATGTTAAAATGGGAAAAACTAGAATATTTAGATGAGATTATTGATAAAATGATAAGTGAGGTTCCTACGATTGAAGAAATAACTGTACATCCACCTTTGACAGAAGAGTATAATTTTGAAGTTCTTTCATATAAAAACTTTGATGAAGAAATTAATAGGATAAAATTATTAATTGAATTATCGGAAAAATATAGTATAAGAGTAAATTTACTATATCATACTAGGTGGGATTATAATTGTTGGATGAGTAGTGGTGGAGTAAATCGAATGACTCAATTGGTTGAACTTATTGAAAATACAAATATTAAAATTTTAGTTGAAAATATTTATTCAATGGTTGATAAGGAAGATTCAACAGTTTTAAAACTCGCTAGGAAAATTGATAGCGAAAATTTCAAAGTTTGTTTAGATATATGTCATTTACACTGTCAGGCAAATGTTTTTAAATTAGGCTTTGATGAGTTTTTGAGTAATTATTTAAATAAGGATGATTGTGAAAAATATGTTTATCAAATTCATTTTGCTAGTACATTAAAAAATGATGGATATGTTGAAAAAGCAACACATGGAAGGAAACATGATACTATGGAAAGTTTTGAAGAAGATTATAAGATTCTAAGAGATTATGGCATGGAAAATAGGATAATAGTTCCTGAAATTTCAGAAGATGATTATTCAATTAGAGTTGATCAGATTGCTGAAATAAAAATGCTTAAAAGGATGTGTTAAATTTTGTGATAAAAGGAACGGGTTGTTTGATTGTATTTTGTTCAATAGGTATGAGAGAATTCAAAGGAAAAAAGGAGAATGGAAAAGAGATGGAAGAAAATAAAAACATTAAAATGGCTGAAAGCTTTGTGGGAGTACAAACACACACTAGTATTTTAAACAACCAAAATCTAAAAATAAAAAAAACAGGAACAATAATTGCAGAGGAGCACAGTGTGATTTATTCAAAGCAATATTTACAACAAGCAGGAATTACATTGGTTGCACTTGTGGTCACAATAATTGTGCTTTTAATATTGGCAGGAGTAACAATAAGTTTAGCAATGAATGATAATGGAGTAATGGACAAGGCTCAGTTTGCATCAAATATGTATGCAAATGCAACAAAAGATGAAAGAGTAATGCTTGAGGAAATGGAAGATTCGATAATAGATTTATCAGATTCAAGTGGAATAGTAATAAAAGATTCAGATGAAAATAAGATAAATTTATCTCAAATTGCAAACTATTATGGAAAATATGTAAACTATAATGGAACAACAGACAAGTACCAGCTATTTTATGTGGATGTGGCAGGAAAATATAGTAATGGAGAACCACGAGTGTGGTTGCAGTACAAAACATATACAGCTTTACCTGGAGCGTTAGGAAATCAATATAATTCAAGTAGAGATGATGAAATAATAAGTAATGAAGAATCAATAATGTGGCAAATAAATCCAGATTTAGATAATAAATATGGAGTAATAATAAGAGGATTAAGTAGTTGGCAAAGCAATGTAAAGGAAGTAGCATATTTAAGTAATCCAGAAAATTGGAATGATACATATTTAGCAGAAGGAGATTCAGAAAAAGGAGGATATGCAATAGGAGGAGTAAGTGCAGAGCTATTCTGTGATTCCTATAATCAAGCAAGAGGTATAACTGATAGTATAGCGAAAGATTATTTTGAAGCAAAAGCATTCAAAAAAAATAGTAATTATGGATATTTATACAAGCCTGGATATGAGAATGCAGGCACTAAAGATGGAGATTATGGGTCATATACAGATAGTGCAAGTTATCCAATTCAAACAAGTATCTGTAGTGGTATATATAGGTTTAGTAATAGTAATTCACAATGCCCGTGGCTTTCTTCGATGTCGCCTGAAGCTGCTAACCGTGTGTGCTTTGTGTATGGTAGTGCTTTGAATAATGGAAATGGAGCTTATGCATATGGAGTGCGTCCAGCAGTTTCTTTACCAACTGATATTGAAATTCAGCTCATAAATTAGATGAATAAAACAACGAAAAAATGCAAGATTAATCTTGCATTTTTATTTTTGTCAATGACTTTTATGTTTTAATATTGCAATGTATAAAAATATTGGTGTTAAGATAGATATATGGACACAAAAGCGTGGATGGTGTATAATATAATTAGTTATGTAATTCAAAATGAAAGAAGTGTCAAAGTGGGAAAAAATAAAGTTATAATATTGATTTTAAAAAGATGATTGTTGAGCAACATAAAACAATAACAGAATTACCCCGTGAATATGACATGAGCCAATCAGCAATACATAAGTGGTGTAACTTATATGGAGAAATAAAAAATGATACTGGAGAAATAACAACAAAAACAGAATTAGTTGTTAGAGTAATTGCAAATGCAAGAATTAAAGGAAAATTCCAAAAAAATGCAATATTTCATAGTGACTTTAGGAAGTTAAAAAGATAAATAAAGTCTTTATACTATAATATAAAGCAACAAAAATCATATATATTTGAAACTTTATGAAAAATATTGAAAAATTTCGAATATACTAGAAACTTCTTGACAAAATTATATTATAATGTTATTATAGAAATTAGTAAGGGAAGGAGCTTATTTGTATGATAAAACGTGAGAGATATTTAAAAAAGATAAGAGAATCATATGATAGTGAACTCATAAAAATAATAATTGGAGTAAGACGTTCAGGAAAATCTGTGTTAATGACGCAGATAATAGAAGAACTAAAAGCAAGAGAAATAAATGATGACCATATTATATACATAAATTTTGAAGACTATGATTATTCTGACTATACAAAGCCTAAAGAATTTCACAAATATGTGAAGGGAAAAATTAAAGACGAAAAGAAGTATTATTTGTTTTTTGATGAGATTCAAAATGTAGATGAATTTGAGAAAGTTATAAACTCTTTTAGAGCAACATTGAATGTAAGTATATTTATTACTGGATCGAATAGCAAAGTTTTGTCAGGAGAGTTAGCAACATATTTAACTGGTAGATACATTAGCTATAAGATGATGCCATTTACTTTTTCGGAATATCTAGAACTTCAAAAGAGTCAAAGGATAGAAAAAAGAAAAGAAGAATCATTTGAAGAGTATTTAGAATGGGGAGGAATGCCACAAATATACAACACCCCTAGTATACAAGAACGAAAAATGTACCTAAGAGATTTATATAATACAGTAATACTAAAAGATATTGTTGAAAGAAATAGCATAAAAGATATAAATACTTTAAATAGAGTCCTTCAGTTTATGATGGAAAATATAGGAGGTGTAATATCAGCTAATTCAATAACTAATTTTTTAAAAAATGATAAGATTAGAATAAGCGTTGATACAATATTAAACTACATAGAATATATTACTAATTCAATGATTGTAAGCAAAGCACATAGATATAACATAAGAGGAAAAGCAGTTATGACATTGTTAGAAAAGTATTATTTAGTTGATATAGGGCTACTACAATTAAAAAATACGCAGGTTGAGAAAAAAGTAGGAGGAAGATTGGAGAATATTGTATATAATGAATTATTAGCACGTGGATATGATGTATATATAGGAAAAACGGATAATGGAGAAATAGATTTTGTAGTTGATAATTTTGGTGAGAAGTTTTATATACAGGTTGCAGATTACCTTTCAAGTGATGATGTTATAAAAAGAGAATTTGGAGCATATGATGGAGTTAAAGATAATTACCCTAAGTATGTACTAACAATGGATAAAATTGACTATAGTAAAGATGGAATTATTCATAAAAATATTATTGAATGGTTGTTGGATTTTGAGAATTAAGAGGATGGAAGTATGAAGGTAAAATTCATAGTTACTGTAGGCAGATGGACTGCAAACAAAAAATAAAAAAGGAAGAATAAGTAATTTATATAAATATCAAAAAGAATTGCATGGATGTAGTGCAGAAGGACACATAAGTCATTTATTAGAATATAGACTGGCTGTATAAACAGCTTATTTATAGAGCAATTTTGAGGGCATAAAGAGGGTATAAAAATTTTTTATAAAAAACCCGAAAAAAATTGACACTATCCTATATCTTTTGTGATGTTGATTTTTCAATTTTATTAATATATAATGTTATTATCAAATTTGGTAAGGCTAAAAATAAATGAGGTGCTTAGAATAGGAATATTTTAGAAATAGGACATAGGTGTTTTTTGTTTTTTTGAGGATGTCGAGTAATATAATGTGACTGAATTATGTTAATTTACCACACTGCTAATTTGCTTTCTATAATGTAATATTTGATGAAATTTTTTTGTGTTTATCGATTGTTTGATAGTATTTTGTTAAAGAGGTATGAGAGAATTCAAAGGAAAAAAGGAGAATAGAAAGAGATGGAAAGAGATAGAAGTATTAAAGTAGTTGAAATCCTTGTGGGAGTACATACAAGTATTTTAAATAACAAAAAGGAAAAATTAAAACAGGCTGAAATAACAATTGTAGATAAATACAATATGCTTCATTCAAAGAAATACCTACAACAAGCCGGTATAACATTAGTGGCACTTGTAGTTACAGTGATAGTGCTTTTAATATTGGCAGGTGTAACAATAAGTCTAGCACTAAATGATAATGGAGTAATGGACAAGGCGCAACTTGCATCAAATATATATGCAAATGCAACAAAGGATGAAGCAAAAATGGTGGATCAAATTGAGGGAGATGTGGATAATTTAACTGCTGGATTTATAGCTTTAAAATCATTAAAAATTGGTGATATAAATTTAAAAACCCTATCAAAAGAGGAATTCGAAAGTTTATATGGACTTGAAACTGATTATAAATCAAAATTGCATCCAAACATAAAATGGCAGTTGTTTTATGCAGATGAAGAAAATATATACATAATTGCAAGTGATTACGTTCCAAATTCTGAACTGCCATGTGATGGAGTTACAATAGGAAATCAAACTTTTAGCTCTACTGATTTAATGAAGTCAACAAGTACGGAGTATCAATGGTCAACATACTGTGCGATGTTTGCTAGTGACAATAGTTATAATGATTATGTAATGACAGAGGAAAGTGAATATAGAAAAGGTTCTCAATCATGCTTTTTAAAGGAAGGAGATGCAAATAGAAATCTGCTAGTTAGTAAATACTTAAAATGGGTAGATAATTATCCAGATAGTACAAATATAAATATTAGTGTTGTAGCATATATGATGGATAAAGAAAAATGGAAGAGTTTTGCTGATGGGATAGGTGGAGCATATGCTATTGGTGGTCCTACATTAGAGATGTTTGTAAAATCATATAATGAAGCAAATGTGAGTACACATACAAATAAACTAATTGGGTATGATGATGTGGAAGATACAGGAAAATGGAATGTTAATGGGTATGCGGAAAAAACAGAAAAGAATACTGGATGGTTATTTTATGGAACTTATGGTGATTTACCTACAAGTAGTAATAATGATATGTGGGTAAGAAAATCTTCTATAAAAGCATGTGGATATTGGCTAGCATCCCCATCATCATGGACTTCTGATAGGGGAATAATAATATATTTTGGAGGATGTGTTTATTCTAATTATGTACATTCTTATGGCTATGGATTCAGACCGTTAGTTGTTATACCAAAGTCTATGATAAAATAGAATTAAAAAAATATGAGTTATAATAAAATGTAATACAAAAACCTCTTAATTTTCTTGAAAATTAAGAGGTTTTGTGATATTATTATGGTGAAAAAATATACTGTATAGAGAAGGGAGATGATAGGGTGAATGAAAATTACTGCACTGTTGATAGTGTGGAAGCATTAGAGGAAACCTTGAAGAAGGTTAGAAAAGCTCAAGAAGAATTTTCTAAATTTTCACAAGAGAAAGTAGATTCTATATTTAAAGCTGCTGCAATTGCAAGTAACAATGCGAGAATTTATTTGGCTAAAATGGCAGTTGAAGAAACTGGCATGGGTATTTTAGAAGACAAAGTAATAAAAAATCATTATGCTTCTGAGTATATTTATAATAAATATAGAAATAAAAAAACATGTGGAATTATTGAAGAAGATAAAGCTTATGGGATTAAGAAAATAGCGGAGCCTATTGGAATTATAGCAGCTGTTATACCAACAACTAATCCAACTTCTACAGCAATATTTAAAACACTATTATCTTTAAAAACAAGAAATGGAATAATTATTAGCCCTCATCCAAGAGCTAAAAAGTCAACAATAGAAGCAAGTAAAATTGTATTAGAAGCTGCTGTGAAAGCAGGGGCTCCTGAAAATATTATATCTTGGATTGATGTTCCATCATTAGAATTAACAAATCATTTAATGCAGAGTGTAGATTTAATTTTAGCTACTGGTGGTCCAGGAATGGTTAAATCAGCATATTCTAGTGGCAAACCAGCAATTGGAGTTGGAGCTGGGAATGTTCCTGCATTAGTTGATGATTCAGCTGATATTACATTGGCAGTTAACTCAATTATTCATTCAAAAACATTTGATAATGGAATGATCTGTGCTTCTGAGCAGTCTGTTATTATAATAGATAAAGTTTATGATGAGGTGAAATCAGAGTTCGAAAAGAGAGGATGTTATTTTTTAAATGATGAAGAAATTGACAAGGTTAGAAAAACTATCATAATTAATGGAGGATTAAATGCAAAGATAGTGGGACAAAAAGCTTATACAATTGCAAAACTAGCTGAGGTGGAAGTTCCAGAAAATACGAAAATATTGATTGGAGAGGTCGAGCATGTTGATTTTTCTGAAGAATTTGCACATGAAAAATTGTCTCCTATTTTAGCTATGTATAAGGCTAATAGTTTTGATGATGCGATGAGTAAAGCTCACCAGTTAGTAATGAATGGAGGAATAGGTCATACATCTTCATTGTATATAAATACTTTAACTGGGAGTGAAAAGATTGAGAAGTTTTATAATAAAATGAAAACATGCAGGGTTTTGATTAATACTCCATCGTCACAAGGGGGAATAGGTGATTTGTATAACTTTAGATTAACTCCATCATTAACTTTAGGTTGTGGATCTTGGGGTGGTAATTCTGTATCGGAAAATGTTGGAGTAGATCACCTACTAAATATAAAAACAGTTGCTGAAAGGAGAGAGAATATGCTTTGGCTTAGAGTACCTGAAAAGGTATATATAAAAAGACATTGTTTACCAGTTGCTCTCGAAGATTTAAAAGATAAGAAAAGGGCGTTTATTGTTACAGATAAATTTTTATTTGAGAATGGTTATACTAAAGTAATTATAGAAAAATTAGAAGAATTGCAAATAGAACATACAATATTTTCAAATATAGCACCTGATCCTAATTTAGCTTGTGCAAAAGAAGGAGCTGAGTTAATGAAAGCTTTTGAACCAGATTGTATAATAGCGGTTGGTGGCGGTTCAGCAATGGATGCTGGAAAAATAATGTGGGTGCTATATGAACATCCTGAAGTTGATTTTTTGGATATGGCAATGAGATTTATGGATATTAGAAAGAGGGTGTATGATTTTCCTAAGATGGGAGAAAAAGCATACTTTGTTGCTGTTCCGACATCAGCGGGAACTGGTTCAGAAGTTACACCATTTGCTGTAATAACAGACGAACAAACTGGTGTGAAATATCCACTAGCTGATTATGAATTATTACCTAAAATGGCAATTGTAGATAGTGATATGATGATGAATGCACCAAAAGGATTGACATCTGCATCTGGAATAGATGCGTTGGTTCATAGCATAGAAGCTTATGTATCAATGATGTCAACAGAATTTACAGATAGTATGGCCTTGGAGGCAATAAAAATAATATTTGAATATTTACCTAGGGCTTATGACAAAGGAGCAGAAGATCCTGAAGCTAGAGAAAAAATGGCACATGCAGCGACACTTGCTGGAATGGCTTTTGCAAATGCGTTTTTAGGAATTTGCCATTCGATGGGACATAAATTAGGAGCATATCATCATTTACCTCATGGAATAACAGTTTCATTAGTCTTAAATGAAGTTATGAAATATAATTCAGAAGATGCGCCAACTAAAATGGGAACATTTCCTCAATATGAATATCCAAATACTTTGAGAAGATATGCCGAAATAGCAGAATGTTTAGGAATTGAAGGAAAAGATGATAATGAAAAATTAGAAAAATTACTTGTGAGAATTGATGAACTTAAAGATTCAATAGGAATAAAGCACACAATAAAGGATTATGGAATTTCTGAAAAAGATTTTTTAAATACATTAGATGTGATGTCAGAACAAGCATTTGATGATCAATGCACAGGTGCAAATCCAAGATATCCATTAATAGAAGAGATAAAAGAAATTTATAAAAAAGCATATTATGGTAAATAAATTCACATAAAAATATATTATGAAATGATGTTATTAAAGCAAATTATTAGTTAATGAAAGGAGCAAGATATGGAATATAAATTAGCAAATCAAATAGCAAAAAGAAAAACAAAGCAGGTATTTAGAGATCGAGATTCAACTATAAAATTATTTGTAAAGAAGTATTCAAAAGCAGCTATTTTAAATGAGGCACTGAACTTAGCTAGAGTAGAAGAAGGAACAGATTTAAATATTCCTAAATTAAAAGAAGTTACGATGATTGATGATAGATGGGGATTAGTTATTGAGTATATTGAGGGTTATTCATTAGCGGAATTAATGGATGATAATCCGGATAAGATTGATGAATATTTAGAATTGTTTGTAAAAATTCAATTAGAAATCTTTTCTAAGAAGGTGCCTTTATTAAATAAAATAAAAGATAAATATAACAGAAAGATTACAGAAACGGATTTAATTGATGAAGATGTAAAGTATAATTTATTACACAAATTGGATGGATTAAAAAACCGTTCAAAATTATGTCATGGTGATTTTATGCCAAGTAATGTTATAATTACAGATAGTGGAAAGTATTACATAATTGATTGGGCTCATGTAACTAGGGGAAATGAAAGTGCAGATGCAGCTAAGACATATTTAACACTAAAACTAAATAAAAAAGATGATTTGGCTGAAAAATATATGAACTTATTCTGTAAAAAAACAGATATTTCGAAGAAAGATATTCAAGATTGGATACCGATAGTAGCTGCAGCAGAAATAACAAAAGGTGACAAATCTGAATATAAATTTTTAAGCCAATGGATTAATGTTGCTGATTATGAATAAATTGTAAGAAAAACACATAATTACTTGATAATTATGTGTTTTTTATTATATAATAAAAAGTGGTGTAATTATACTAAGTTAAAGGAGGAATGATAATATGTTAAAATTAGTTTTAGTAAGGCATGGCCAAAGTGAATGGAATTTAGAAAATAAATTTACAGGATGGACTGATGTTGAACTATCAGAACAAGGGGTAAAAGAAGCAAAAGAAGCTGGAAATATACTTAAACAAAAAGGATATTCATTTGATAAAGCTTATACATCAGAACTAAAAAGAGCTCAACACACATTAGACTATATACTTGAAGAAATGGGAGAAAAAGGAATTCCTATAGAAAAGAGTTGGAGATTAAATGAGAGACATTATGGTGCCTTGCAGGGATTAAATAAAGATGAAACTAGAGAAAAATATGGTGCAGATCAAGTACTTTTATGGAGGAGAAGTATAGATGTTAAACCACCAGAATTATCAGAAGATGATCCAAGGTTCCCAGGTAATGATTCAAAATATAGGAATTTGAAACCTGAAGAGTTACCAAAAACAGAAAATTTAATTGATACTATTAATAGAGTAATGGTGCTTTGGAACTCAGAGATAAAAAACGATTTATTAGAAGGAAAAAGAATAATAATTGCAGCACATGGTAATTCGTTAAGAGGATTAATAAAATATTTAGATAAAATTAGTGATAAAGAGATAATTAATGTTGAACTTGAAACAGGAAATCCAATTTGCTATGAACTAGATGATAATTTACAACCAATAAGGCATTATTATGTGAAAGACTAAAAAGGTGATTTATGTTAGAAGAATATTCTAATATAAAAAAAAACACGAGTAGAATTCGTGGTTTTTTAAATATAAGAAAACACCTAAATAGTTTTATTTAGATGCTTTTTTGCTTTGGTGCGCGACCAGGGGGTCGAACCCTGGACCTTCTGATTAAGAGTCAGCTGCTCTACCAACTGAGCTAGTCACGCATAAAACACACTATTAATTATACAACGCATTTTAGTATAAGTCAAGCAATTTTATATTTTATTTTTAATTAAAAAAGAGTGAAAAAGATTTTTCCATTCGCCTTTCGCTATCACTTTAGTTAGTCGCTACGCAGAGTTGCTACACTTTATATTAGTACCTTTTGCTAATCTATAATTTTAAGTAAGCTGTGAATTGTAACAGAGTAAAATTTGTAAAATAGGAATAAAATAATGAGGAAAGAGTTTTAATTCCTCATTATTTTATATTTAAATATTATTATGCTCCTCTTGCAACAATCTTGTTGTGTGGCGAATAGGTGTCTTGTGAAATTACGTCTTTTGATATAACTTCGCCATCTTTTTTTAGAATTTTGTAAGTTATAGATGTTGAACCATTTGAGCCTCCTTGAATTACTTTTGTTGCTCCTGATGCTAAACTTGAGTCAGTAGTGTATGTTGTTTTAAAACCTACAGTACCAGTTCTGTATGATTCGATTTCGACTTCGTAGTCATTTTCTTGTCTTAATCCATAAATACTGATGTTTACATTTTTTCCTGCTGTTTCTGCAACAATTTTTATAGCATAATTTCTATTGTTTTTAAATTTAAAATCTGGAGCCCCCCAAGATACAGTTGCATCAGTTCCAATTGGACAGTAGTTTACTTGGAACATATGGTTGTGTCTATCGGTAACTTCTAAATTTGATCTTAGAACTGCATTATATAAAGTACTAGAAACTTGGCAAATCCCACCACCAACTTCATTAACTACTTGACCATTAGAATAAGCTCCAGCTTCTTGGAATCCAGCTTCTTTTGTACGCCTACCAACTATTCCATTGTATGAAAATGTTTCACCTGGCATTAGAACAGTTCCATTTATTTTACTTGTTGCTAATGCTATATTGTTTGAACGGCTTGCTCCACTAGATGAATAATTTGTTGAGTATGATGCTAATTCATCTGGGAATGCATCGATTCCAAGATCATCATTTGAGACAGTAGGGCGTAATACCTTTAGGGGTATTTCATATTCTTTTTTATCTCCGGTTATAATTGACTTTGCTTCATCAAGAGAGATTGCAAAATCGATTCCGTTTGCTGCTGCAGTGATACTATATGGATCTTTAGTAAATGAAGCGTTTACAGGTTCTTTGTATATTGTGTTATGTGCAGCTTCAACATTAACTGGTTCGCATTTTCCTGATATTACAGGAACATCAATTGGATCTGTATTGTAGTTTTCTAATAGCATCTTATTAAAGATTCTGTTTTTTAGTGTTTCTGAATCTACAGTTACTCCATCTTGACCGGCAGTAATAATTAGTTTATTATCATTCATATTATATTGAGGTTGTTTAATGCCGTCTTGAAAGTTTTCATTTAGTTTTGGTTCGTATTCTTTTAATAACTCTTGATTAATTGATACTTTAGGTAAAAGTTTAGTTTCTTTAAAGTATTGATTTAATATTTCAAAATTGTTTTCAAATATATTTCCATTTCTTCCTATAGTGTAAGCGTCTTCGATTACTGAGTTGATGTCGTAATTAAATTGCATTTCACTTGGAACGAAAGTATATAGCTCTTCATTGTGTTTTAATATGATATCAGTAGTTATTCTATCTGATAAATATTCTGATAATTCTTTTTTGGCTTCTTCCTGTGTTAAATCTGATACATCTAATCCCATGATAAAAATGTTTTTTTGAATTTTATTACTTCCTATGTTTATTAGTGCAAAAATAGTGCAAAATAATAATGCTAATAGTAAAAATACTATTAGTGTGATTATTCCGACTTTTTTTTTCTTACTTTTTTTAGGGCTAAAGTTATCTGATTTTACGATTCTTTTTGCATCTTCAAAGTAGCTCTCTTCTTCTTTAGTTAATTCATCTCCTTTATTAACTACCAGTATTGAATTCATTCTTACAATTTTCTCCTATATATGGATATTATATATTATTTTATTTAATGGATAATAAAAAGGTTAAATTCATTTTACTAAAAAACTCCTTATTTTAGACCTTTTCTTATTTATTATACCATAAAATAATAAATATATCAAAAAAAATTCATTTTTTTATAAATTTTTAGTTTTTTTTAGTTGATGTAAAGAAATTAAAGCTACATATATGATATAAGTTTTTTTTAAGTAAAAAACTTGATTTTTTTTTGTAATGAATGTATAATATGTACATATGCACCTGTAGTCTAATTGGATAGAATGGCAGGCTACGAACTTGCAGAAGGGGGTTCGAATCCCTCCAGGTGCACCAACAACGTATCTGTTCGATCTTTTTATAGAGCAGATGATATGAAAATCAATCAGAAATGGTTGATTTTTTTTTTGCCAAAAAAACATCATCCAATATCCTAAAAAGAAAGGATGGTGCATAAAATGAAACAAAAATTGAAATTATTGTAGTGTTACAATTGATGTGAAACAAAAATAATAATTGAATAAGTGATTTAAATCAAATACTTTTTTGCTTCACGCCATTGACACACATACATCTAGTTATTTATAAATAGGGGGGAAATTATTGAAAAGATAAAGAAAATGTAATGGAATATTTATGTTAATTTCTTTTTCAAATAATGTGAATTGGATATGTAACACTAGGATTATTGGGAAAACAAACAGCTTTATTATGGCGAGTTGTTTGATGTATAGCCATATATATAATCCTGTTACCACGATAAATGAATCAGACGATAATGAATACTTAAAAGCTATGATATTAAATAAATAGATGTTTATTTTTTATATAATAGGAAAGTTCTACTTTCCTATTATATAAAATTATAATGCGACTAAATTTTATTTCATAAAAATTAGCGCGACGAACAATTAAACGCGGACTTTGCAGAGAGTATTTGCTTTTTCAATTTTATTAATGTCCGCTATTGTTCAAATTAACTAATCATCATATTTTTCATTGTATTCATCTTGTGCATCTATGGCTTCAAGTCTAGCTAGTTTAGCTTCTTCTTCAGCTAATTCAGATAGTAATATGCAAGCTTCTGAATATTCTATCATATCTTCAATATATTTTTCTAAGTTTTCTTTATCTTGAATTTCTTTTCTTTTTTCATATTCTTCTTTTGCAACTTCAAAATTCATTTGTGCTTTTAATAATTCTGTTGATGCTTTACTTTTGGCTCTTTCTGAAAATAATCTATAGTTTTCTTGTAATGCGTTTATATCTCCTTTAACATCTTGAATTTTTTCATCAACTTTGTCTTTGGCTTCTAATCCTGCAATTATAGCAATATCAACAGAATCTTTTGCTTTATTACTTAGATTTTTCATTTTTTCATTTAATTCTGTCATTTTAGCTCTCATTTCTTCTTTGTTCATAATGACCTCCTAGATTTTTTTATAAAAACAGTATAGCATAGTGTTTTTTTTTTTTCAATATTTTTGAAATATTTTGTTTAATATTTTAGTTGTTTATAATAAACAATAATGATATAATGATAATAATTTGATAAAAAAAAAGAATTATAAAAAATATATATTAAAAAGAAGAAAGGGTTTTATATGAAATTTGTACATGTTGCTGATATGCATTTAGATTGTGCGTTTAATTTTTTAAGTAATAAATTAGATTTAGGAGATATTCGTAGATTAGATCAGAGAAATGCCTTTAATAAAATGATTAATTATGTGAAAGAAAATGATATAAAATATTTATTTATAAGTGGTGATTTGTATGAACAAAAATCAATAAGGGAAAGTACAATTGAATATATTAATAATTTGTTTAAACAAATTCCAGCAACAAAAATATTTGTTACTCCTGGCAATCATGACCCAATGATAAAAGAATCTTTTTATAAAATATATGATTGGGCGGAAAATGTAAAAATATTTGGAAGTAATGTTGAAAAAGTTGAGGAAGATGAATTTATTATATATGGATATGGATTTGATGACTATATTATGAACAATCCTAAAATAGATGAAATTATTTTAGATAACACTTCTAAAATAAATATTTTAATTACTCATTCAAGTTTAGATGGTAATAAAGAACAAAATGTGTACAATCCGATAACTACTAAAGAATTAAAACAAATCGGATTTGATTATGTTGCTTTAGGTCATATACATAAATTGAATTTAGAATCAAGTGATCAGGTTATTGTTTATCCGGGGTCAATGTGTTCTATGGGATTTGATGAGTTAGAAAAACATGGTATGATTGTTGGTGAAATAACCAAAGATGCTGATGGTAAAGTTGATAGAAAATTAGAATTTATTCCACTTGATACAAAGGAATTTGTAAGATTAGATTGTAGTGTTGATGAAATGAATACACTGGAGGATTTAGCCCAGAATATTAATCAAATGGATTATGATAGAAATAAGTATTATGAAATAATATTAGTGGGTGGAAGACATTTTGAGATTAATAAATATAAACTATACAAGTTAATTGAAAATGATAGTATAGTTAAAATTAAGGATTCAACTAAGATTGGAATTGATATAGAGGAACTTGAAAAGGAAATGTCTTTGAGAGGATTATTTGTAAAAAGAATTAAGAAAAAAATGGAAAATGGGGAGATTGAAGAAGAATTATTTGAAAAAGCTTTAGAATATGGACTTGATAGTTTATTGAGTTAGAGTGAAGGGAAGTGAATTTTTTGTTTTTTAATAAATTACAACTAAATAATTTTGGAAAGTTTTCAAACAAAGAGATAGAATTAGATAAGAATATTAATATAATAAAAGGTAATAATGAAAGTGGAAAATCAACGATGCAAAAATTCATAATTAGTATGATCTATGGAATATCTAAAGATAAAAGGAAAAGTAGTTTTACTGATTATGATAAATATTATCCATGGGGAAAAGAAAATTTTTCAGGCAAGATTAGTTATTCTTTAGATGATGGAAAAACTTATGAGGTGTATAGAGATTTTACTAAAAAAAATCCTATTATTTATAATGAACAAGCTGAAGATATTACAGATTTATATAAAAAGACAACAAAAGGGAGCACTTTTTTTGAAGAGCAAACTGGAGTTGATGAAAAGACAATGACATCTAGTATGGTTACTGAGCAGGCTAGTGTTGTAATTGATCAGACATCTCAAAACTTTGTAATTCAAAAAATAGCTAATATGGCTGAAACTGGAGATGAAAGAATTTCGTATGATAATGCACAGAAATATCTGACTAAAAAAAGAAATGAGGAAGTTGGAACAGACAAAACAAAGAATAGACCTATTAATAATCTTTATAAAGAAAAACATGAATTGATTAATGAAAAAGTAGAGTTAGAGAGCTTTACTGGTGAACAGTATGAAATAAATGAAAAAATAAAAAATGTGTTAAAACAAAAAGAGAAAAATGAAAGATTGCTTGAATTTGCTAAAAGATATAAAAACATTATTGATCAGGAAATAGAGTTTAATAATAAAATTACAATTTATAATGACAGTTTGAATGAAAATGAAAGACAGAAAGAATTTGTTTTAAAGCAAAAAATGGAAATAGAGAAAAAACTGACAATTGAAGAGGAAAAACTGGATAATGATATTAGGCTACAGGAAAAACGTGATAGTGAAAAAAAATTAGAAATAGAAATACTTAATAAAAATAAAGAGAAGAAAAATAAAATATTAATTGCTGTTAGTATTGTTCTTATTGTTTTAGGATTAGTTCTGATGTTTATTAATTTGATTCCCGTTAGTATAGTATTGGGAGTAATTGCAATAGTTTTTTTACTAGTAAGAAGACAATCTGTTAAAAAAGTACAGAAAATTATAGATGAAAAAATGGCTGAGAATGTTCAAAATACTTTTGAGGAACAGAAAATAGAAATTGAAAAAATTAGAAATCAATTAAAAGAGTGTGATTTAAAGCTTGATGTACTAAAAAAGAATAGCGAGGATATTAGAAGCAATATTGAAAAAATAAATTATCAAATTAAAGAGAATGAGAGTCAGAGTTTAAGGAAACTTGTGAGTGAATTTGAAGATCTTTCAGAATCGGAATATTTAGAAATACTTAATAAAGATAAAATAGAAGATAAAATAGAGATTTTACAAAATTTAAAAAATGATTCTGAAATTGAGATACAGAAGTATGAGTATAGAAAAAAATATATTATACCTAAGATTGAAAGACTAGCTGAAGTGGAGGAAAAAATATATGAAGTAGATGAGAAAGAACAAGAACTTCAAAAAGAAGCGGATGCAATTTTAATTGCTTCTAATATATTAAAAGAAGCTTATGAAGAAATGAAGGAAAATGTAGCTCCAAAGTTTACTGAAGATTTGTCTAATGCAATATCACATATTTCTAATAATAAGTATTCTAAGGTATTAACAAATGATAAAGAAGGGATAATTGTTGAAAAAGAGACTGGGGAATATGTATCAGCTAAAGCTTTAAGCATGGGAACAATTGATCAATTATACTTGTCATTAAGATTTGCTATTACTAAAGAAGCTTCAAATCAAGTTATGCCAATTATTCTAGATGAGCCGTTTGCATTTTATGACAGAGAAAGATTATCTAATATTTTAAAATATATCTCAGAAAAATTTGCTAATAATCAAATTCTACTATTTACTTGTACATCTAGAGAAGTTGAAATATTAAGTGAGCTAAACATAAAATTCAATTTAATAGAACTATAAATAGTATTATTTACAAGAATTAAATTGTAATCTATTGAAATTATGTATGTTTTATTATAAAATAGCTTTATGAAAAAGTTAAAGAATAATAATTTGAAAAAAAATAAAGGGAAAAAAATAATCATAATGCTAGTTTTAACAATTCTTTTTGTAGGTGTTGTATCAATTATAGGGCTTTATTTAGGTAATGAAGGTTTTAGAGTATGGGCTGATAAAAACATTTTAGGAAAAGATATTGAAGAAGATAAGCTACCTATTATTGATTTAACTTCTACTGATAATACAAAGATATATGCTTATGGTAGTTATGTTTTAACCTTAGAGAATAACAATTTATCAATTTATAATAGATCAGCAAAAAAAATTAAAGACTTAAATGTTACTATATCTAATCCAATATTTGAAAGTGATGGAGATTATCTATTAATTGCAGATGAGGGAAGCTCAAAAGCGTATTTAATTTATAATGATTCAATTCAATGGGAAAAGGATATTGATGGCGAAATTGCAAGAACAACAGTAAATAGGAATGGAGAAACGGGGATAATAGTAGTTGGAACAACATACAAGTCTGTAATAATTATGTATGATAATAGTGGAAAAGAAAAGTTTAAGACATTTTTATCTACTACGAGTGCAACAGATATTGCACTTTCTGAGGATGGAAAATATCTAGGTTTTATTGAAATTAATACATTAGGGGCTACAATTTCTTCTAAAGTAAAAAATATATCTGTTGAAAAGGCTGTTTCAACTCCGAATGAATCGATTATTAATACTTATGAGGCTAATTCTGATATTTTGTATATGAAAATAAGATATAAGAATAATATTATTGTTGTACTTGGAGATGATGGAGTTTACTCTTTAAATAATGGAAAAACTGAAAAAATAGTAAATATTGATAATAATATTAGCTTTATTGATGTAGATTTAGATGGATATGTTGCTAGTATTATAGAGGAATCCAATAAATTCGAATTAAAATTGACAAATATTGAAAATAAAAAGGATAATACATATTTAATAAATGAGACTGTAAAAAAGATATATTGTAATGATAATATTACTGCAATAGATGCCGGTAGTAAAGTTGAATTTGTTAATAGCAATGCTTGGTTGGTTAAAAAGTTTAATTCAAGCCAGAATATTAAGGATATAATTATTGGAAAAAATGTAGCAGTGATTGTGTATAAAGATAGGGCAGAAGTGATAGGAATTTAAATTGACTAAAGGAAGGATACGAGATGATAATTGATGTACTAATTGTAATACTATTAATTGTTATGGTATTATTAGGAAAAAAAAGAGGGTTAATGAAATCTTTAGTTAGTATTGTGGGATTTTTTATCTCGATATTATTAGCTATATCTTTATGTAAGCCAGTAGGCGATTTTATAGTTGCAAATACTGATTGGGATGATAGTATTAAGTCTGTTGTAAGTAATAGCATAAAGATAGATGATGTTAAATTAGATGTAAGTGAACAATATCCTGATATAATTAGCAAATATGTTTCAGGTGCAGTTGATGGGATAAATGATACAAAGGAGAATATTAAAGAAGAAGTATCAATTAAAATAACCGATTGTGTTATATATGCTATTTCTTATGTTATTGTTTTTATACTGACTAAGATAACTGTTACTGTATTAAGATTTTTATCAAAGATTGTTGAAAAACTTCCTATTATAAATAAGATGAATGATCTAGGGGGAGCATTGTTAGGTTTAGCTCAAGGAATTATTGCAGTATATATAATATTGACAGTAATATCTGTTTTATCTCCTATGATGCCAGATAGTATGATTATAGATCAAGTTAATAATTCTTATATTGGTAAATTTGTTTATAATAATAATATTGTAGGGCTGTTTTTAAAAAACTAGAATATTGAAGATTAAGTGAAAAAATAGTGAATTTACTTGCCTTTTTTTAATTATTTTGCTATACTATTAGCAGATTTTTGATAGAGGAGAAATTTGTTTTGGGTAAACATAGTAAACCAGAAGATGATAAAAGGTTTAAAAAAAAATCTAATAAAAAAGAAAAAAATAAAAAAGATAATAAAAAGAATAATAGTAGTAAAGACAGTAAGAATTTAGATAAGAAAGATATAAACAGTAAGTCAAAAAAGGAAAAACATAAAGTTTTAAAAAGGATAATAATAGTTATTTTATCACTATTGATTATTGCTGGAATAGCATTTGGAGTTGTAGTTTATAAAAATGGTGGTGGAATGAAAGGCATAGTTACAACATTTATAGGTACTGACCCAGATACTATTAAGAATTTGGAAGATATATATGTATTATGTATGGGTGCTAGTCAGAATATGACGGATACTATAATGGTCGCAAAGTACAGTCCAAGAAATCAACAAGCGTCAATATTATCTATTCCAAGAGATAGTTTTGTTGGAAAAAATAAAGATAGTGCGACTTCATCAGATAAAATAAATGCAAAATATCAAATTAATCCACAAGCTACAGTTGATGCAGTTAATAGTTTGACAGGATTAAATATTAAATATTTTGTTACCGTTGATACAAAAGCTCTTAGGGAATTAGTTGATGCTATAGGTGGAGTTGAGTTTGATGTCCCAATTGATATGGATTATGATGATCCAACGCAGGATTTAGAAATTCATATAAAGCAAGGTGTACAGGTATTAGATGGAAAAAATGCTGAAGGTGTAGTTAGATTTAGACATAATAATGATTTTTCAACTTACTCTCAAGAATACGGAGATAATGATTTAGGAAGAATGAGAACACAAAGAGAATTTATTACTACAGTAATGAAGCAGACACTTAAAGCAACAAATATAGCAAAAATTGGAGATATTATTAATATAGCAAAAGAAAGAGTTGTAACTAATATTGAATGGGATGTTATTAAAAACTATATTGTTGCATTAATGGACTTTGATACTGAAAATTTACAAACTGATAGCTTACCAGGAACTCCACAATATATTAACCAAATATCATTTTTTTTAGTTGATAAAACTGCTGCTAAGCAAAAAGTTGATGAAATGTTTTTATCTACACCATCTTCTAGTGAGGTAACAGAAGAAGATGGTGAAGGAGAAACAAATAGTACTAATACAACAAAGTCATCTGCTTCAAAAACATCATCTACAAATAAATCTTCAATTACGCTTGAAGTTTTAAATGGAACCGGGTCAAATTCGAAGTTTATATCTGCAATAGATCAGCTTAAAGCTCAGGGATATAAAATTAATAAAAAAGGAACAACTAATGTAACTGCAAAAACTTTGATTATTGATAGAAAAAATAATTCTAAAGAATCTGAAAATGAGTTAAAATCTTTATTATGCACAGGTATTATTACATCTGGTGAAGATAATAACGATGTTGATTTTACGGTAATAGTAGGAACGGATTATTAATAAAAAATAGGGGGGATTTGAACTGAAGTTCAATTTCCCTCTATTTAAATAAAAAGGAAAGTTACCTCTCCTTTTATAAGCAAATTTATATAATAAAATGGATGGTGCACTGGGTAGTGAACAATCAACAAACTATATATATATATTTGGGATTAATATTTTTTTCTATTTCTTCTTTTTCTTTTAGCTCTTTTTAATAGTACTACATAAACAATTGTGATTATTATTAATATAATTAAGATTGTTCCTATATAAAATAGGTAGTTAATTGATTCTACGTCGTGGTCAGCAATTAAATCTGATGTGAAAGTTTCTCCATTAATATTATATGTTATACTACCAATTGTTTCGCCCTTTGAAATTGGAGCATATTTTTTGTCAATAACAATTTCAGGTGTTGCATCAATTATTTGGCCATGAATTATTAGTGTTTTTAATTCTTTAGCACAAAGGACATCTAAATTTCTTGTTTCGCTACTTCCATTGAAAATATTCATAGTTTGGATAACACTATTTTCACCTGCTAGTGTGGTATATGAAAAGTAATTAAATCCGTATTCAAATAATCTTTTACAATCACTTTCACGAGTTTTAGTTTCATCTTTTGTTTCTTCAGAATGTAGAATAACTGCAATTAGATTTCTGTTATCTTTATTTGCACTTGCAATAATGCAAGACTGGGCTGGATCTGTGAAACCTGTTTTTAAACCATTTGCATTTGCATAATATCCTTTTTCATCAGGAGTGATTAATAGATTTGTTGTTTCTAGTTTGCGTGGTGTGCTAGTATATTTATTAGTATTTTCAAGAGTATATTCTATTGTTTTACAGATGGTTCTAAGTGTGGAATTTTGGTAGGCATATCTTCCAATAAGCATTAGATCATATGATGTAGTATGATGATTTTCATTATGTATTCCGTTTGGATTTACAAAATTTGTATTTGTACAACCTAGTTCTTTTGCTTTTGAATTCATCATTTCAGAGAATGTTGTAATGCTATTTTCAAAGGCTGTTTTAGATGAATTAGTATTATCAACAGGATAGTTGTTTCCATTGTTAGCTAAGTATTGAGCTAAAACATATGCTGCATCATTTGCGGATGGAACTAATAGTGCATAAAGTAAATCTTTTATTGAGATTTGTTCTCCAGTAACAAGATGTGCTGTAGCATAGCTGATTGGAACAGAATTTACTGCATAGTAACTAACATTTGCTTTTTCAGATAAGTCTGGACACTTTTCTGCAACTAAAATTGCTGTCATAAGTTTTGTTGTACTAGCAGGATACATTATATTATTAGAGTTTTTTTCATATAGAATTTTATTAGAATCTACATCAAGTAGTATGGCGGAATCTGCAAATACTTCTGGTGTAGATAATTGTTCAACATTTTCAGTTTGAAAATTTTGTATTTCTGTGGCATAGCTAAAGTTAAATAGATTAATAATTATTGTAAATACAATAATTAAAGATATTTTGCTTTTCAATTTTTTTCTCCTTTTTTATTATGAATAGTATTATTTACCCAAACATTATAATATCAATAAAATAAAAATAATTCAATAGAAAGAAGGTATAAATGCAAGAATATTTAGTAAAATTATCAAATAAACAAAGAATTGTGCTAGGGGTATGCTTTTTAGCACTTGTAATACTAATATTTATATTATTATATAAATATTTTTATGCAGAAGAAAACCAATATGGGATAAATGACAGTAAAGAAAATTTTACAAATGAGTTGAATAATACTATTGAGGCTGAAGGAGAGTCATTAGTTTCGATAGGCAAAGGAAATAATAAGGTAATGGTTCATGTTGTCGGAGAAGTAAATAGTCCAGGCGTTGTTACTCTAAATGAGGGGGCTAGAATTATTGATGCAATTAATGCTGCAGATGGAAAAACAGAAGATGCTGATTTGTCTAAAATAAATTTGGCTTATATAGTTGAAGATGGTGTACAAATCTATGTTCCAAGAATTGGAGAGAATAAGGAAATACATATATCTGAAGATGCAGGAGATGGGATTATTACAGATTCATCGACTTTTGAAAATGATGAAGTGAAAGAGATAAAAGTGAATATAAATACGGCTACTGCAGAAAAACTTCAAAGTTTGCCAGGGGTGGGAACTTCGATTGCCCAAAAGATAATCGATTATAGAACACAGAATGGAAGATTCAAATCAATAGAAGATTTAAAAAATGTGTCAGGAATAGGTGATGCTAAATTTAATAATTTGAAAAATTATATTACTGTGAAATAAAATGTTAACTGCAACCATTTTACCCTATTAGCTATTATTTTGTTACAATTCAGTGCTAAATAAAGTTCGCAAAAGGTAATAATATAAAGTTCCGCTATTCTTTGTTGTCGGACATCTTTTGAGACTACAAAAATTGGTATACTTTTGATGCTTTGCAATATGTTTATGTTAGCCAATTTTTGAGCAAATTAGTGAAGAAGATTTCTACTCCTCACTCTTGTTCGTCGTCGGCACTTCATAAATTTTTTTCAAAAATTCACGAAGCTGCCGTGGTAAGGAATGATTTATTCGCCTTTCGCTATCGCTCCAGTTAGTCGCTACGCAGAATTGCTACACTTTATATTATTACTTTTTGCTAATCTACAATTTTAAGTAAGCTGTGAATTGTGACATTATTTTTTTTCTAGTATTTTAAAAAGAGTTGTGCTATAATAAATATATGTTTAATATAGAGAATGAATTGAAAAAATTGCCACAAAAACCAGGTGTGTATATTATGCATGACAAAAATGACAAAATTATTTATGTAGGGAAGGCAATTTCATTAAAGAAAAGAGTAACTTCATATTTCAGAAAAACAAATAAGACTCAAAGAATACTAAATATGGTAGCATTAATTGATCACTTTGAGTATATTGTTTGCGATAATGAAGCAGAGGCATTGATTCTTGAGTGTAACTTAATCAAGAAAAATATGCCTAAGTTTAATGTGCTTTTAAAAGATGATAAAACATATCCATATATAAAGGTAAATGTAAAAGCAGATTTCCCAGACATTTATATAACTAGAAGAATCTTAAATGATGGAGCAAAATATTTTGGACCATATGCAAATGCTGGTTCAGCAAAAGAAATGGTTGAATTTATAAAATCAAAATTTAAAATCAGACAGTGTAGGTCCTTTAAATATAAAGATAGAGCCTGTTTAAACTATCATATAAAAAAATGTAGTGGACCGTGTATGGGGTATATATCTAAGGAAGAATATAGAAAGCAAATTGACCAAATTATTTCTATACTTGATGGAAATGTAAAAGATGTGCAAAGAGAATTGAAAAACCTCATGAATGAGGCGGCAGAAAAAAAGGAATTTGAAAAAGCAGCAACATATAGAGATCAATTATATGCAGTTGAAAGAATTTCTCAAAGACAAAAGGTATCAAATATTTCAGAAAATGATATTGATGTAATTGGAATAGCAAGAAGTGAACAAGAAATTTGTATTGAAATTTTTTATATTAGAAATAGTAAAATGATTGGGAGAGATAATTTCTTTTTTAAAGGGTTAAATGATGAAACAGATGAGGAACTAACATCAGAGTTTATTGAAAGATATTATACAGGAAAAGATATTTTACCAAATAAAATAATGTGTAGAAGTGATTTTGAAGATAGGGATTTAGTTGAACAATGGCTTACAGGAAAAGCAAATCGAAAAGTAGAAATTAAAGTTCCAAAAATAGGAGAAAAAATTAGGCTAGTTGAGATGGCAGAAAATAATGCAAAGATTACACTAGACAATAAGGAAAAAGCAAATAAAAATGTAATAGTGGATTTGAAAGATAGATTAGGACTAGAAAAATTACCAAGAAAGATTGAGTCTTATGATATATCAAACATTTCAGGCGAATTTATGGTAGCTGGAATGTGTGTTATGATTGATGGTCAAATTAAGAAGAATTTGTCGAGAAGGTTTAAAATAAAAACTGTTTTGGGACAAGATGATCCAAGATGTATGGAGGAAGTAATTACAAGAAGATTGAGACATTCGGTTAAAGTTAAAGAAGTGGAGGAAAATGATGTTTTTCTTAATTTGCCAGATGAAATTAAGAAATGTTATGATGAAAGTAAGGGCTTTGGTAAATTGCCTGATTTAATATTAGCAGATGGCGGAATTACTCAAATTAAAGCTACTAAGAAGGCTATTAAAAATGTTGAAAATGAAATTGGAGCTAGTTTAGATATTAAAGTATATGGAATGGTAAAAAATGATAAGCACCAAACAAGAGCTTTGATGAATGAAAATAGAGAAGAAATTGAAGTTTCAGAAGATATTTTTAATTTAATTACTAATTTTCAAAATGAAGTTCATAACACAGCAATAGGATATCATAAATTCTTAAGAGATAAATCAATAACAAAATCAAAATTGGATGAAATAAAAGGAATTGGTTCTGTAAAAAAGATGGAATTGCTAAGGAATTTTGGAAGTGTGGAAAACATAGCAAAAGCTGATATTAAGGAAATTGCTAAAGTTAAAGGAATAAATCAAGAGTTAGCTGAAATTATAAAAAATGAACTTAGCTAAAATCATAATTATAACGCAACAGGGACGTATACAAAAGATACAATTCACGGCTAAAAGTCCCAAATAGTATTTCCATATCGTTTGACGTTGTTGGTCGCGGACACGAATGCAATTTGCCTAAATAGTAATTCGGGTTCCCCGTCGCAAGCTTCCGTAGCCATAGCTCTTAACGAACAAAGTGAGTTTTAGAGATAAAGTCTCGTACGGAGCAATAAAAACGAAGTTTTTATGATTAGCAGAGTAGAGTACTCGCTTCGCTCAAACACTACGCCGTCTGCACTTTTATGGAAATACTATTTGGGACTTTTAGCCGTGAATTGTAACATATAAAAATGGTTATGACTTGAATTTACACTAAAATTATGTTATACTAAAGGTAGTTTTTTTATGCCAGGTGCAAGACTGGAATCCTGATGGCTCAATTGAGAAACGGAGTAATTATGCTTCCAACTAGTGCGGATATAAGTCCTGAATGGATTGGAAAGATAGCTAATGGTGCGAAATATGAAATGGATCCTAAAGTTGTGGATCATCTTAGTGAGAATGAAATAATTACAATAGAGGCTGTTAATGCAATTGAAGCATTTGAAATCTACAATACACTAAATGGCTTAAGAATCAAAGTGTTTGGAGAGACATATAGAAAAATTAAACCTAAGGAGTTTGTATATGTGGGAGAGGATTCAGCTCTGTTCTGTGTAGCTTTTAAGGCTAAATTGGAATGGACTAAATAAAATAGCAATAGATAAAACCAGCTGGTTGCTTGCACAACTAACTGGTTTTAATTACTTACAACTAAATGCGGACTGTCCAAATAGTATTTGTTTTTGCAATTTTTTTATTATGTAGGATTGTTAAATAGTTGCCAACAAATATGCAAATTCAAAGATCATTTTGCTAAGTAATGCAATACAGCCTAATGTAGCAACAACAACTCCAAAAAATATTTTTTTCATAAGTACCTCCACATAAGTATTCTTATATAAGTATATTCATAAAAAATATTTTTATGATAAAAACTTATAGTCAATTACAAGCTAGAATAAGACAATTGTAATTATGATAAAATTATGATAATTGAAAATAGAGGAGATTTTGAGCTATGAAAATAAGACCAGTATCTGATTTGAGAAATAAGTATCCGGAGATAGAAAATTTAGTAGTAAAGGAGCGATAATGAAAATAGCAAATAATTGGAATGATTATGAAATAATAGATATGGGGAGTGGCGAAAAATTAGAAAGGTGGAAGAATGTTACTTTAATTAGACCTGACCCACAAATTATTTGGAAAGAAAAAAGTTTTCCAGATAAATGGAAGAAAGCTGATGCAAAATATTTAAGAAGTGCGTCTGGTGGAGGTGGATGGAAATATAATAATAGTTTGCCTAAGTCATGGCATGTTAAGTACAAAAATTTAACTTTTAATATAAAGCTAATGGGATTTAAACATACAGGGTTATTCCCAGAGCAAGCAGTAAATTGGGATTGGATGATTAATAAAATAAAAAATTCTAAACGTGAAATTAGGGTTCTAAATTTATTTGCGTATACAGGAGGAGCAACGGTTGCATGTTTGTCTGCTGGTGCATCTGTGTGCCATGTAGATAGCTCAAAAGGAATGGTAGAATGGGCAAAAGAAAATGTAGTTGCATCAGGATTAGGAGATAAAAAAGTAAGATATTTAATTGATGATGTAACAAAATTTGTAAAAAGGGAGATTAGAAGAGAAAACAAATATGATGCAATTATAATGGATCCACCGTCATATGGAAGAGGTAAAAATGGAGAGGTGTGGAGATTTGAAGATAATATTTCAGACTTAGTTAAACTTTGTATGCAAGTATTTTCAGACAATCCATTATTTTTTCTGATTAATTCATATACAACTGGAATGTCAAGCCAAGTTTTAGAAAATATACTTAGAATTAATATGAATACAAAAGTAGAAGGGAAGTTTTCGAATGGTGAGATAGGTCTGCCAATGTTAAAGTCAAAGTTAGTTTTGCCATGTGGAATTTACGGAAGATGGGAAAATTATGTTGATTAAATAGTTAAATTAGGGTATAATGATACTGCATAGTTTATTTATTTTAATGTTTGGAGGAGAGATGGCTACAGGTGATAAGCAGAATATTATTTATGAAGATAACCATATAATTGTTGTAGAAAAACCAGCCAACATTCCATCACAGTCAGACAAAACTGGAGATTTGGATATGCTTACTATGATAAAACAGTATTTAAAACAAAAGTATAATAAACCTGGAAATGTTTATTTGGGATTAGTTCATAGGTTGGATAGACCAGTTGGTGGAGTAATGGTGTTTGCAAAAACATCTAAAGCAGCTTCAAGGCTTAGTGAGCAAGTTAGAAATAAAAGCTTTAAGAAAAAGTATATAGCAATAGTAAATGGGAAAATGGAAAATAAAAAAGGTTTTTTTAAAGATTATTTGTGGAAAGATGCTAAAAAAAATATGTCTTTTGTTGTAAAAGAAGGAAAGAAAAATTCAAAATTAGCTGAACTTGATTATGAAGTTATAAAATATGATAAAGAGCAGGATTTATCAATAGTGAAAGTAAATTTACATACTGGTAGACACCATCAAATAAGAGTGCAATTTTCAAGTAGAATGCATGCAATTTATGGCGATAATAAATATCATGGAAGAGGTGCTGGAACTGGTATTTGTTTATTTGCTTATGAACTAACAATAGTTCATCCAACAAAAAAAGAAGAAATGACTTTTTCAAAATATCCAGAAAGAAAAGGAATGTGGCAGTTAATATAAAAAGAAAGGGGGACGGTAGTGAACCGCCCCCCTTTTGGAGTGCTAGTCTAGGCGTATGTGCCTAGATTTTTTGTTACTGGAGGTTCTTGATCACCTCCTTAGCATCATCGACAGCCTGCTGGGCATCATCGACCGCTTGTATGGCTTCGTCAATTGTTATGCCGCGAGCCTCAAATTTGCTCTTAGCATTTTGATAGTTTGCCTCAAGCTCAGAGGCAAAAGCGTCAGTCCAGTGAGCGAGCCTAGCCTCGAGCTTAGCCCGGTTGCTTTTTGCCTGTGTAAGCTTCTGATCAGCGTTAGCTTCATGACTCTCAAAATACTTGATGAGCTTTTCAATTCGAGCCAGCTTTTCCTGGCCGTCATCGTGCACTCGCCGGGCTTGACTAGACATTTCCTCAAGAACCTGAAGGCTCTCGAGGTCACTTATGACTTGCTCCATTTGAGCTTTAGCAAGCATAAGTTCTTCACGAGCTATATCAAGCTCGACGTAGGCATCTTCCAGAATACGGGAATGAAACTCGTTGCTGGCGCGTTGCCAGTTGCTGTCGTCTTGAGGACCTTCAGCCTCTTCCAGTGCAGATCTAAGGTCTGCATCAGAGCAGGCGGATAAGAAATTGAAGAGGTCCTCCAGGTCCTCATTTTCTTGCGGTGGGTAGAACATAATAATGTGCGTGGCCATTTTGCACTCCCTTCAGTAGTGGCCTATTACGTAATTATATTATACCATAAAATAGTAAAAAAATCAATTGCAGTGCGTAATGAGTAAATTACATAAAAGATATTGAAAATAATAATAGTAAAGAATCTTATTTATAACAATAATTGTTATGAGTATGGTTATTATTTAGAATTGTTAGAATAGTATTAAATAAAACTAATTAAAAAGAGGTTGATTATGAATTGGGATTGTATTAGAAAATGGTGTATGAATAAGATTATAAACATTATTGTAGTTGCATGTTTTCTTTTGTTTGTTATTTTTATTATTTTTGTTGTAGGAATTAGTAGTGGTTTTCAACCTATACCTGCGAGTAGTAAAATAGTTACTAAAATGTCTAAGAATTGTGAAAATAAAAATGATTATGATAAAAAAATTACTTTTGGAGAAGCGATTTTTGCAAGTACAACAGCATTAAGCACAAAAAAGATTGAGTGGGGAATAAAAAGAGCAGATAACCATAAGCAACCTGATTTAGGTGAGACAAATCAAAAAATAATAGAAGAGTTTGAAGGGATTGCAATAGGAGGTAATCAAAACCCATATATTTATTTAACTTTTGATGTTGGCTATGAAGGAGGATATACTAATCAGATATTGGATGTTCTAAAAGATAATGATGTATGTGCTACCTTTTTTATTACTGGACAATTTGTAAAGACAGATCCTGATATTATAAAAAGAATGATAGATGAGGGGCATATTGTAGGTAATCA
>JAFWMA010000006.1 GCA_017510825.1 Clostridia bacterium
AAATTATATATGCAATCTTATAATAATGATGAAGTTATAGAAATAGGTGAAGAAGAAGCTAACAATTACATTTTTGATAATTCAAATAGAGGCAATATCACTATTTTAAATAATGGACATGTTACTCAAACATATAAAGAATTAAAATCTTTAGCTCATGAATTAGTTTACTAAGGTGGTATTTCCCACTTTTGCGTGAAATACCACCCCAACAAAATTATAATTTGTGGTCACATTGTACAATTACGAAAAATTGCATAAAGAAGCCTATTCAAAGAAGCAAGTTCATTTTATAAATTTTTCTTCATTGACAATGTATATCTTATCATTTTTATTAACGTAATATATCATATTAGAAAATTTCTAAATAATTTTTCCGCACTCCAAAGTGTCCCTCTTAGTACATTTTTCTATAAATTACAAAAAATCTTTAAAATTACCAATAATACTGCCCCTGGAATTCCTAGTATTCCAACAATTATTGAAGTCACAATATTAAGACCTATATGAAAATTAAAAGATACTCCAACAAGGTTTATTATAAAAATCAAAAGTGCTCCTAAAATAGAATTACCAATAAACTTCGCTACCTTCTTAACTGGCCAAAGAAAAGTTTTTCCAAACAGTAAAATAATACCTATACACGCCAAAAAAATTAATATAAATTTTGAATCCATTAAATTACCTCTCAAAAAATAAGCTTTGTACAATTTTATGATGGACAAATATTTTTATTACATAAAAAACAAGCTATTTTTCTAATTTTTGAACTAAAAACAAAGGAAATAAAACATAAACCCTTTATTACTAAAAATTCAAAGATCCAAAAAATATTGAGAAATTAAACAAAAAGAGAACAGAGAGAAAACTTTTTTTGTTATTCCCTCTATTCTCTTTTAATAACTTTTAAACTTTCCCTAAATTTCCATACATTTTATAACTATTTGAAAATTTTGTACACATCCACATATCTACTCGTATCAACTATTCTTTACTTGCTTTGGCAAATTTTTTCAAAGTTTTATAAACTAGATAATTAACTGTTCCTGGTACTGTCTTATCACCTGCTGGTACACCTGTTAGTATTTCAATACCTTCATCTATTGTAGATACAGAATAAATATGGAACTGTTTTTCTTTTACAGCTCTAATAACTTCTGAACTCAAATTTAAATTTCTAACATTTTCTTCTGGAATCATTACACCTTGCTCACCAGTCAATCCTCTATTTCTGCAAATTTCAAAAAAGCCTTCAATCTTTTCATTAACTCCACCAATAGCCTGGATTTCGCCCTTTTGATTTACAGAACCAGTTACAGCAATTGATTGATTAATTGGAATACCTGATAAACTAGAAAGAAGAGCATAAAGTTCAGTACTCGAAGCACTATCTCCATCAATGCCATTATACAATTGTTCAAAACAAATACTTGCAGTTAAAGATAGAGGCATTTCCTTTGCAAATTTTTCACCTAAGTATCCATTTAATATTAATATACCCTTTGAATGTGAAGAACCAGACATTTCAACTTCTCGTTCTATATTAATTACTCCACTTTTTCCAATAAATGAATTAGCAGTAATCTTTACAGGTTTTCCAAAGCTATACTCTCCAACTGTCATTACAGTAAGTCCATTGATTTGACCAACTTTGCTTCCCTTTGTATCTATTAAAAGCACACCTTCATTAATCATTTCAGTATAACGTTCATCGTATTTTATAATTCTTCTTTTTCTTTCAAGCAATGTTTTTTCAATATAGTCTGCAGTAATTACTGTATCTCCATTGAGTTTCGCCCATGTACCAGCTTCAACCATAATTTGTGAAAGCTCTCCAAATTTTGTTGACAATTTTCCTTGGTCGCCAGCCAATTTACATGCATATTCCGATAATCTTGCTACAGCATTTTTATCAAGGTGAGGTAATCCTTCTTCAACACAAAATCCATGGATAAATCCAGCAAAATCATTTAAATTCTTTTCATCTAAAGGTGCATAATTATTAAATTCAACTTTTATTTTAAATAACTTCCTGAATTCTTCATCAACAGATAACAAAGTTTGATATACATTTTCACTACCTATTAAAATAACTTTAACATCTAATGGGATAGGTTCTGGTTTAAGCGAAACTAAAACCATAGATGATCTTTGTTCTACAGTATTGTCAATTCCAATTTCCTTACTTCTTAAAACTTTCTTTAAATAAGCATAACAAGCTGGGTTAGCTAATAAGTCATTTGCTTGAAACATTATATAACCACCATTAGCTTTTTGTAAAAGTCCCGCTCTAAGCATCGTAAAATCCGTCTTAAGCATTCCATAATAGTTTTCATATTCTAATTTTCCAAATAAATTAGTATATGAATAATTAGAATCCATTATTACAGGAGCTCCATTCATATCACTATTATCAACAAAAACATTAACCCTATAGTTATCCCATGGATTCTCTTCAGGTGCTGAAGGTTTATTCTCTTCTTTAGGTTGTACAATTTCACCTTCAACAAATTTATTAATATTTTTCAATATATCTTTTTTTACATTATCTAAAAATTGAGTAATTTTTTTATTTCTCTTTAGGTTTGATTTAACATATGATGCATGCCCTTCTATAGTTAATATTGCAATATTTGACTGCCAATCTGCAATCCTTTTTTCAGATTCTGAGTCAATTTCCTTAATCTTCCCAATAACTTCTATAATTTGTTGTTGTACAATTGATGCTTTATCTTCATAGTCTTTTTTTATGTTTTCATCAAGAGCGTCAAATTCCTCTTCTTTAATAACTTTTCCATCAATAATAGGCATCATATAAATACCATTATCAGCTGTTTTAACTTGAAAACCATATTTCTTAGATTTTTTATTTAAATTTTCTAATAATTTCCCTCTTTTTTCTTGATATCTTTGAACAATTAAGTTTTTTTCTTTTTCAAATTCATCATTTTTAAAAGTGTTGTAAATATCTACTTTTATTTCCTCAATGAATTTATCCATTAAGTCCTTAAATTTCTTTCCATCACCAGCAGGCAAACTTACAGCAATTGGTTCATTTGGATTATTAAAATTATATATATAACACCAATCTTGTGGTTTTCTTTTACTCTTAGCTAACTTAGTTAAGTAATTTTTGGTATAAGTTGTTTTTCCTGAGCCAGTTGGCCCCTCTAGGTATAAATTATATCCTTTGGTATCCACCCTTAGTCCAAATTCTAATGATGCAATTCCTCTTTCCTGTCCTACACCTTTATAATTATTCTTAAGCTCCTCCGTAGTTTTAAATTTAAAAACACTTGGATCACAAGTATATTTTAGTTTTTTTACTGGTATTTCATTAGTTCTTTTCATTTTATTATCCTTTCCTATGTTCTTTGGATTACCCCCAAAAAACAACTAATTATTATTACTTGTTAATAAACTTTATTTATGTTTTTAAAACACTTTTCATGTATCCTCGAAAACATACTTTGCTAGTGTTTTTAAGATACCTGTTCTCTTTAAATGTTTACAAAAACATCTTCAAAACATTCAATTATAAACTCATTAAAATGGCATTTTCACCATTGTAGTAGCCTTTCCTTTCGCCATCAACTTTAAATCCAAATTCACTGTATAAATTTATTGCATTAATATTATGCTCATTTACTTCTAATTTAATCTTTTCAGTTGGAATTTTTCTAATAACATAGCTAAGTAAACTTGATGCAACACCTTGATTTCGTTTATCTTTTCTTGTAACTATATTCATTATTTCTACTTCATTCATTATTGTTTTTATACCGATAAAACCAATAATCTCATTATTAGATTTCATTACAAAAAAAACTGAATTCTTAAACTCTTGTTTCAAGATTTCAAGGTTCCACGAACTTTCAAAATCATTATAATTATTTTCTATTTCTTCTAAATCAGTTTGTGACATTTCAAATATATATTTTTGATCATCACCATCTTTTTGCCTTTCAGCTTGTGGCTTCTGTAAGTACATTGGTTCAATATTATCAAAGCTACTTATTATTTTCTTATTATATTTATTAAAACTTGCAATAGCAATTGAATGAGCTAAAGGTTCTCTTTCATTTATATACTCATGTTCACATACATCTTTAGATTGTGCAAGCTCTTCAGCCTTTTTGGCTTGAATCAATGGATCTATTCTTTTTTTATCAACATCTCCAACAATAAATACCTGTTCCTCAAAATTGATATAATCTATTATTGATGATATTTTTATTATTTCTGGATTTTTATATAGAGACATCTCTCCATTATGTACTCTATATACAGCTATATAAGCATTTTCATTTTTTGCATCTATCAATGAAATGATTTTACAATCATTTTTTCCCTTTTTTAAAGTCACATTATAAGCTTGAGCTTCAAGTGAGTTAATTCCAATAGCATGAATTTTTTTTATATCATGAAAAGCTTTTATAGTTGCAATCCCAATTCTTACACCAGTAAAAGATCCAGGTCCAATTCCACATCCCAATAATTCAATATCATTTAACCTTAAATTAACAGATTCTAGTGTCTTTTTTATCATTGGCATTAAATTAATAGAATGTTGTCTTGAATCATCACTATGAACTTCTTTTATAAGTTTTTCATCTTCCAATATAGCAACAGAACATATTTCATTTGAAGTATCAATTGCAAGTACCTTCATTATTTAAATCATTCCTTCCTTTAGTCACAAATTAGCTTGAATTAGAATTAAAATTTGATAGTAAACCTAAATTCAAAGATTTAATTCTATCCATAGTCCATAAATATTTAAACAAATATGACTTTAGTTGCTCTCAAGATTTTCTCCTAAAAAAATACTAAAATCCAAATCATTATATTTATTTCCAAATGTTTCAATTTCTAATTTTCTAATATCTTCATTTTCATCATCTTTATCAAAAGAAATCTTTATGTAATCATCTGGAAGAATGTCTTCTATCAATTCTCCCCATTCAAAAATACATAAACCTCTTTCGAAATACTCTTCTCCACCTATATTTTCAAATTCATACACATCACCTAGCCTATATAAATCAAAATGAAAGATATCAATTTGTTCATTATGGTATTCGTTTACAATTGTAAAAGTCGGACTAGAAATCTCATCTTGAAGATTAAAATGATTAAGAATTCCTTCAACAAACTTTGTTTTACCTGCACCAAGTTCACCAGAAAGAACTAAAACATCTCCTCTTCCTAATTTATCGGCTAAATTAGTTGCAAAAATTTTCGTTTGATTCTCATTATTACATATTATCTCTTGCATAAACACTCCTCACTAATTTTTATAAAATAAGTACATAACTTTGAAAACAATTAGATAGTTTGACAATTATTTTACAAAATACTTAACTTTACAATTACATTGTACTATACCCATATATAAAAAGCAAGAAATTTTCAAGAAATTTCTTGCTTTTGTATAATACATATAATTTCTTCAACCTATATTTAATTCTTATATTAACTCATTATTATCCTTTTTTTCTCATTGTTTCATATATTTTACATATTAGCATTACCAATAAAATTCCATTTAAAACACCCATTGTATCAATAAATACATCAACTGCTTTTCCACTTCTTCCTTGAGAAAAAAGCTGGTGTATTTCATCACTACATGCATATAAAAATCCCATTACAAGACAAATACAAACTCTTTTCTTTTCGGAATTATTAAATATTTTTGATTTATTTGCTTCATTAACATTTTTATTTAATTCTGCATCTTCTTTATCAATATAATTTTCACCACTTTTTTCATCTTTTTTATTTTTTCTAAAAAATGTATTCATTAAACTCATACTCCAAATTCCCGACATTGTATATATCCCAAAATGAGCTAGCTTTCTTAATAATGGTTCAAAAGCTTTTACCTCTTCATCTGTAGCACTTTCCTTACCATTTAATATACATATTATACTATACATTATTCCTTTACTCTTAGTAGACGATTTTTCTCCACTTTCACTGGAATATGAAAATATTATAATGTATGTAAACAATAACAATATAGTAAACAAAATTCTAAAAAAATATATTACTTTATTCATAATCACTCCTTTAACATTTTTATATTATAACTTTTATTTACAATTATTTCAAGTCAAGTTACATAATTTTATGTTTGCCTTGATAAATTTTACCATATATGCTATAATTAATATAGTTAGATTCATGAGGAATCTACATTTTCTGAAAGGAGCTTAGATGCTGGTTTCTAACCTTCACGAAATAAGAGAAGAGGCCATAAAACGTTCCAAAATGGCAATCTTCGCAGCAAGTAAAGCAGCTAGTCGCAAAGAAATTCGAGAGCTTGCATTCGCATCAGCTCGAGAAACAATCGAACTGATGAACTTAGTTAATCGTCCAAATGACAGACTGACCGAAGGTCAGATCGAGTTATTGGCACATAAAGCTACTCTTGTAGCAATGAGGTCATACCGTTAAGCTCCAATAGGGATTAGGCTTGTTTAACAGCAAGTTCTGGTCCCTTTTTTCTTGTAAGATATAAACTTCAATATACCATATAAAAAATTTTACCAAATTTATGTAAACTACTTTATTTTTTTTTTATTTTATGTTATAATTAAAATAGTTGAGTAATAGGAGGATAAAAAAATGCCTTTAACAATATCTTTAATTATTATAGGATTATTTTTAATAGTATTTGCATTTATGAGTATTAAAATTGTTAGACAATCAGAAGTATATATTATTGAAAGACTTGGTAAATTCCATAAAGTAGCTGATGCAGGACTTACAATTATTGTTCCTTTTATTGACCATGTTCGTAGCATTGTCAGTTTAAAGCAGCAAACTCTAGATGTTCCACCTCAGCAAGTTATAACTAAAGATAATGTAACAATCACTATTAATACAGTTGTATTCTATAGAGTTGGAGATCCTGTAAAAGCTGTATATGAAGTACAAAACCTAAAAAAAGGTCTTGAATATCTATCTGTTACAACAATGAGAGATTTAGTTGGTAAAATGGACTTAGATGCAACATTTAGCTCTAGAGATAATATAAATGGTAAATTAAGAGCAATTCTTGATGAAGCAACAAACGGATGGGGGTGTACAGTAGATAGAGTAGAAGTTGAAGATATTATCTTACCACCAGATATAAAAGATGCAATGGAAAGACAAATGAATGCAGAAAGAACTAAAAGAGCTGCAATTCTACAAGCTGAAGGTGAAAGACAAGCTGCTGTTTTAAAAGCACAAGGGGAAAAAGATGCGGCAATCTTACATGCTGAAGCTGAACGTGAAAGAAAAATGAGAACTGCAGCAGGTGAAGCAGATGCTATTCGTAGAGTTGCTGAAGCAAAAGCTGATGAAGTCAAAATGGTATATGGTGCAATGATGAATGCTAACCCTGACGAAAAATTAGTTCAATTAAAATCGCTTGAAACCCTAAAAGAAGTAGCTGATGGGGAATCAAATAAAGTATTTATTCCTTTTGATGCTACTTCGTCATTGGCAAGTTTAGGTGCCGTTAAAGAAGTTATGACTGAAGATTCCAAAAAAAAGAAAAATAAAAAATAAAATATAAAAAAACAAATGCGATATATATCGCATTTGTTTTTTTACTATATTTATTATAAATCTAAATCTATATCTATATCTATGCAGTTTCTTCTTTATCTTCTTCAATTTTAGGCTTTTCATCTCCTAAAACAGTTTTCTTAGTAATAATGCACTTTGTTATTTTAGGATTTGATGGAATATCATACATTACATCCCTCATAGTTTCTTCCATAATAGAACGTAATCCCCTAGCTCCAGTTTTTCTCTCAATAGCCTTATCTACCATCGTTTCAAGAGCATCTTTTTCAAATTCTAATGTAACATCATCCAATTTTAATAATTTTTTATATTGCTTAACTAATGAATTCTTTGGTTTTGTCATAACTTCAATTAAAGCTTCTCTATCAAGTTCTTGTAATGTTGCAATGATTGGTAGTCTTCCAACAAATTCCGGTATTAAACCAAATTTTAATAAATCTTGTGGTTGAAGTTGTTCATAAACTTTATACTTATCCACTTTTTGTATATCAGTAACATTAGCTCCAAAACCAATTGATTTCTTACCAATTCTATCACCAATTATTTTATCTAATCCTTCAAAAGCACCTCCACAAATAAACAATATATTCTCTGTATTTATTTGTATTAACTCTTGATGAGGATGTTTCCTTCCTCCTTGTGGTGGTACTGAGGCTGTCGTTCCTTCTACTATTTTTAATAAAGCTTGTTGAACGCCTTCTCCACTAACATCTCTAGTAATAGATGGATTTTCAGATTTTCGTGAAATCTTATCTATTTCATCAATATATACAATTCCTTTTTCTGCTTTTTCAACATTATAATCAGCTGACTGAATTAGTTTTAACAATATATTTTCAACATCTTCACCAACATAACCCGCTTCAGTTAAAGTTGTAGCATCAGCAATTGCAAATGGAACATCTAATATTTTAGCTAATGTTTGAGCTAAAAAAGTTTTTCCACAACCTGTTGGTCCTAATAACATAATATTACTCTTTTGTATTTCAACATCATCTTTACTTTCTTCTTCATCAGCTTCATTATATATTCTTTTATAATGATTATACACCGCAACAGACAAGGTTTTCTTTGCTTCATCTTGCCCGATTACATATTCGTCCAATGTATTCTTTATCTCCTCAGGAGTAGGTAACTTAACCTCTTCTCCCTCATTAATTACATATCTCTCATCATCTTCTTCATAACCTTCTGAAGTCAAAATATCTTCACATGCTTTTATACACTCATTACAAATAAATATACCTGCTGGTCCTGCTATTATTTTTTTTACATCTGTTTGTAATTTTCCACAAAATGAACATCTTATATTTCTTTCACTTGTTCTTGCCATAAAAATTCCTCTCTATTTTTATTAACTTTTATCTAAGTTATTATATTATTTTCTTTTGTCCATAATTCCATCAATCAAGCCATATTCTAAAGCTTCCTCAGCTGTCATATAATGGTCTCTCTCTGTATCTTTCTCTACTTCCTCAATTGGTTTCCCAGTTGTAGCACTAATTATTTTATTAATTCTTTCTCTAGTTTTAATCATTTGATCTGCATGTATCTTTATTTCAGTTGTTTGTCCTGAAATTCCTCCACCACTAATTAATGGTTGATGAATTAATATTTCTGAATTAGGTGTTGCAAATCTCTTTCCCTTTGCCCCAGAAGTTAACAACAATGCACCCATACTTGCAGCCATACCTACACATATTGTACTAACAGGACATTTAATATAATTCATGGTATCAATAATTCCTAGTCCATCTGTTACAGAACCTCCTGGTGAATTAATATATAAAAATATATCTTTATCAGGATCTTCTGATTCCAAAAATAATAATTGTGCAACCACAACACTTGCAGATGCAGAATTTACATCCTCACCCATAAAAATAATTCTATCCTTTAGTAATCTTGAGAAAATATCATATGACCTTTCTCCTCTTGATGATTGCTCTATAACATAAGGTACTAAACTATCTTTTATTCTATCCATATTTTCCATATTTATAAATTCCTTTCCTAAATAAATTCTTTTGCATTATCTATTATATATTTTTTTTGCCAAATTATCAAGACCTTATCTAAAAATATATACTCATAAAAATTCAAAATTGTTCCTACTAATTAAAAGGATGAGCTATGCTCACCCCCTTTTTTATTTTTTATTTTTATATTTTGCATTGTCTAATATTAATTTAACAGCTTTCTCATTTTTAGAAGATGTTTCTAAATAATCCTTTAAATTATCATTTTTTTCTAATTCTTCTACTTTTTTATTATACTGTTTAGACATTTCCTCTAAATGCTCTTTGACATATTTTTCATCTGGTTCAATCTTTTCATCTTTAACTATTTGTTCCAAAACTAAAGATGTTTTTATGTTCTTTTCAGCATCTGGTTTAAACTCTTCTCTAAGTTCTTTTTCTGTTTTGCCCATCATCTTAAGATATTGTTCAATATTCATTCCTTGATATTTAAGTCTTTGCTCAATATTATCTTCCATATTGTCTATTTCTAATTCTACCATACCTTCAGGAATATCAATATTTGTATTTTCACAAACTGCATCAACTGCTGCATCTTCCATTTCATGTTTAGCTCTATGTTCATTTTCCTCTTTTTTCTTTTCTTCTATACTTGCTTTTAATTCTTTCAATGTATCAAATTCACTTACATCTTTAGCAAATTCATCATCTAATTTTGGAAGTTCTTTTACACTAATACTATGTAACTTGATATGGAAAACTGCATCTTTACCAGCTAAATCTTTTGAAAAATACTCTTCTGGGAAAGTTACACTAATATCTTTTTCTTCATCAATTTTCATTCCAATTAATTGGTCTTCAAATCCTGGAATAAAAGTATTACTTCCAATTTCTAACTGATGGTTTTCAGCTTTTCCACCTTCAAAGGCTTCACCATCAACAGTTCCTTCAAAATCAATTGTAACAGTATCTCCCTTTTTTACTGCTCTATCATCAACTGAAACCATTCTTGAGTTATGTTCAGCCATATGGTTTAATTCATGTTCAACATCTTCGTCAGTAACTTTATACTCAATTTTTTCTAACTCAATACCTTTATATTTTCCTAATTTTACTTCAGGTTTTGTTGCAACAATTGCAGTGAATATTAAATCCTTTCCTTTTTCCATTTGAACAACATCAATTTGTGGCTTACTAACTGCATCAATTTTATTATTTTTTATTTCTTCGTCATATATTTCAGGAACTAAATCATTAAAAGCATCCTCATAAAATATATCATCTCCATAATATCTTTCAACTATTTTAAATGGAGCTTTCCCCTTTCTAAAGCCAGGAATATTAAAGTATCTTGCACTTTTTTTAAATACCTTCATTATTGATTCATCAAACTTTTCAGCTTCAACTGTAAATGTGATTTTTAATTCATTTTTGTTTTTAGTCTTTTCTTGTTTTATGCTCATTTTAATTCATTCCTTTCCAATTATTCTAAAATGCTTTATTATTATATCACATTCACCTTAGAAAAATCAAGCATTTTAAAGTTTTTTTCACGTTTTCTATATTGAACTCAAAATCTTGGTAATTATCTATCTGACATATCAAAATATTAATGTTAGATTTTTTGATTTGCTATTTCCCTCTGCATTTCAAGGTTATCAGCACTATGGCTAATATCTCTAAAAACATTATTAGCATTAGTGCAAGAAGACATGAACAGCAAACATAGAATTGCTAGTATAATTCTCAATATCGTTTTTGTCTTTATCTTGTTGCTAGACAGCTTAACCATGATACTTCCTTTTAACGATACTTATCTCCCAATGAAATAGCACTTTTCCATTTTTCATATCTCATAGTTTTAGCATATTATCATTCGCTAATATAAATCGATTTGCATAATATTAAGTACAGAACAAATAACAACTATAATTTCTGCTAACACTGAATTATTACAACATCTTTCTAAAATATGTCACTCACATTTATATCACAATAAAATTCAACTCCATTTTCTAAGTTCTTTACACCATATCTATTTCCATAATTATTCATTATTGCTTTTACTAGAGCTAACCCTATTCCAGTTCCACCATCTTCTCTATTTCTTGATGAGTCAGATTTATAAAATCTTCCCCATATCTTATTTAAATTTTCCTCTGGAATTTGTTTTCCAGTATTAAACACAAATAATCTTAGCTTTTTTTCACTTTGTTTTCGTATTCTAAAAACAATTTTCTTTTCTCCATTAACATTTTCACAATGCTTTATAGCATTAGTAAAATAATTATTTATTACTTGCTCAATAAATTCCTGATCAGCAAAAACCATTGCATTTTTATATTCTTTAAAATCAATTCTTATTTCTCTATCTTCTAAAACTACAGTTTCTCTCCTAATTTCTTCTTTGATTAATTCATTTAAATTAAACTCAACATCATTAAATTGTCTTTCTTGGTATTCTAATTTCATTAATTCTAACAAATCTTTAACCATCTTATCCATCTTTTTAGTTTCATCGGTTATAACTTCTGCATAAAATTTTCTTGATTCTTCGTCTTCATTAACATTTTCTATTAAACCTTCTGCATATCCTTGAATCAACGAAATTGGAGTTTTCAGTTCATGTGATACATCTGAAATAAATTGTTTTCTCATTTCATCAATTTTAGATTTTTCTTCAATATCCATTTCCAACTGATTATTATTTTTTCTTAGTTGTCCAATTGTAGTTTCAAGCTTTTGAGACATCTCATTTATATTTTTACCCAATCTGTCAACTTCATCATTTTCCTCTGAACTAACATATTTTTCACTAAAATCAAGCCTAGCCATTTTTTTAGTAATTCTATTTAATTGAATAATTGGCTCTGTAAATTTTTTCGATACAATTGATGACAAAAGCCCTGAAATTAATACCATCATCATTCCAATATATATTAATACACTATTTGATACTTTTACAGTTTCTTTAATTGGAGTAATTGGTATTCTAATATACAACTTATACCCATTATCCAAATCAGAATGTAGCATTAAAAAACTATTGTCACCATTATCAATATCTTTTACTTCTATATCATTCGTTTTTAGTATAGTTTTATTTTTCATACCAGTTTTTAATTTTTCAACACTATTTATAACTGATTTATTGGTTTCATAAATTACCTCTGAAAACTCATTCTCAATTAAAAGTTCCATATAATTCTTTGTTTCAATTTGTTTTAAATCAGTTTTTATATCATAATGAATTTCTCTGCTATAATAATTATTTATTTGAATAGCTAAATCTCTAGCTGTTTTAGCTTTCGAATACTTATAATAAGATTCTAAAACAACATTGTTAACAAAAACTAAAACAAAAATTGAAATAATAGTTGAAATACATAAAATCATAAATAATCTAAATTGAATTGATTTTCCTTTTTCTTGAATACTCATTTACACATAATCCCTTCTTAAGAGTGAAATCATACTTTTCTACCTATTTAGTTTCAAATTTGTATCCAACTCCACGCATTGTTTTAATAAATCTTCCTTTTTTTCCTAATTTATGTCTTATCTTTTTTATGTGGCTATCTATAGTTCTTGAATCACCATAATAATCATAATTCCATACATTATTTAAAATCTTTTCCCTTGATAATGCAACATTTTCATTTTCTAATAAATATTTTAGAAGTTCATATTCTCTTAAACTTAATTCAATATCTTTTCCATCTACTGAAACTGTTCTTCCTTCAGTATCTATTAATATTCCTCCAAAGTTCTTTGATTGAGCCTCAACATTATCTACTCTTTTTAAAATAGCCTTTATTCTTGCAACTAACAATTTTGGACTAAAAGGTTTAGAAATGTATTCATCCACACCTAATTCAAATCCAAACAACTCATCTTGTTCTTCCCCTCTAGCTGTTAGCATTACAACTGGAACTTTAGATTCTTGTCTAATTTGTCTTAACACTGACCATCCATCTAACTTTGGCATCATAACATCAAGTAATACTAAATTAATTTTATTTTTATTCTCTTCAAACAAATCTATAGCCTTTTCTCCATCCTCTGCTTCCATTGTTTTATATCCTTCTTTAGCTAAAAAATCTTTTAATAACTTTCTAATTCTTGCTTCATCATCTACAACTAAAATAGTTATATCTTCCATATTTTTTCCTTTCAAAATAATTTTCATAATAATTAAAATTCTTTCTATTATGAATAATTATACAACATATTTGTGAATATTATGTGAACTAATTAAGATTATTTACAATATTATATAATAAAAATTAAAAAAAAACATCATTTTTTTTTATTTTATGATATAATAACCACATAAATTAACTGTAAAAAACACATGATTGAACTAATCAACGATTTACTTACAACTTTAGTTTTAAGTAATCATTGATTTATGAAAGGAATAAACAAATGAAATCTTATAATAAAACAATGTTTCAATTTTTTGAATGGTATATGCCCAGTGACTGTAATCTATGGAATACTGTTACACAAATGGCACCTGAATTAAAAAAGAAAGGTATAACTTCTGTATGGTTACCACCAGCACAAAAATCTGCTGGTGGAATTAATGATACCGGATATGGTGCATATGACTTATATGATTTGGGAGAATTTAATCAAAAAGGAACTATTAGAACTAAATATGGTTCTAAAGAAGAATATTTAAAAGCCATAAAAGCTTTGCAAGCAGAAGGAATTAAAGTTCTAGCAGATATAGTTTTAAATCACAGAATGGGAGCGGATGAAACAGAAGATATTATTTCATATAAAGTTGATTATGATGATAGAAATAAAACAATTGGAGATTATAGAACAATAAAAGCATGGACCAAGTATAGTTTCGAAGGTCGCAAAAATAAATATTCTGATTTTAAATTAGACTGGTCACACTTTACAGCATGTGATTATGACAATAATGAAAATGAACATGGAATATTCAGATTTTATGGAAAACAATTTAGCAAAGAAGTTGACTTAGAAAGAGGAAACTTCGATTACTTAATGGGTTGTGATGTTGATTTTAACAATCTAGATGTTGTTAATGATTTAAATGCATGGGGAAAATGGTTTTATGAACAAACTCATGTTGATGGATTTAGATTAGATGCAGTAAAACACATACGTTTTTCTTTTTATAAAAATTGGTTGAAAGATTTAAGTCATGAATTTAACAAAAACTTTTACACAGTTGGTGAATACTTTAGCTATAACATTGATTCACTATTGTATTATTTAGATTATAACAAACAAATAACAAGCCTTTTTGATGTACCATTACATATAAAATTTAAAGATGCTTCTCAAAGTGGTGGAAATTATGATATGAGATATTTATTTCAAAATACTCTAGTCGATAGAAGACCTTCAAAAGCTGTAACTTTTGTTGATAATCACGATACAGAACCAGGTCAAGCACTAGAATCTTGGGTCGAATGCTGGTTTAAACCTCTTGCTTATGCAATGATAATGTTCAGAAAAGAAGGAATCCCATGTATTTTTTATGGAGATTACTATGGTGTTCCTGAAAAAAATATGCCACCTATGAAAGATTTACTAGATACATTCCTAAAAGTTAGAAAATACATGGCTTATGGAAAAGAAAGAACTTATTTTGATGATCCAAATATTATTGGATGGACCCGTGAAGGAGACTACTATCACCAAGACTCTGGATTAGCAGTTGTACTTAGTGATGGACCTGGTGGCGGAAAGCAAATGAATGTTGGAAAAGAATTAGCAGGTTCACTATTATATGATTGCACAGGGAACTGCAAAGAACCAATTTATGTTGATCAAGATGGAAATGGCATTTTCTATTGTGATGGTGGAAGTGTATCAGTTTGGGTAAAAAAAGAAAATATGTATAATTTATAAAAGAATTTGAAATGGGATAATTCCATTTCAAATTCTTTTATTTTTACTTTTATTTATATTTTTTTCTATTTGCACAACTTTTAAGGTATACACTAATAATAATCTCATACATTGTGATATTTTTGTCAATACATTTTCACTTTAAATTCGCAATTTTTATAATGACAGAGCTTGTTTTGGTAAATTGTTATTATATCAAATCTTATATATTGATTTTCGAGTTGATTTATATAAATATAGTACTTTGTAGCATACACAATATGCTTTTGCTTATGTTCTGTTACTGCTTCTATTGGCTTACCATGATCAAAACTAGTTCTAGTTTTTACTTCTATAAAAACATATTCATTAGTTTTACTATCCTTAGCAATTATATCTATTTCTCCCTGTTTGCACTGAAAGTTTTTTTCTATTATTTTATAGTTCTTCTCCATTAAATATTTTACTGCTTCATCTTCTCCTTGTTTTCCCGTCAAATGTCTTTTATACATCTTATCTCCTTAATCTACTATTATGATTACGCAAACTGCAATAATACTATAAATTAGCAGAGTCAAGTCATTTATATGCAATACTTTTAATTTAATACATATTTTCCCGGACTTGCTTGTTTTATAAATTCATCTAATTCTAACATTAATAAAATTTCATTTACTTCACTTATATTCTTTTTAGTTAATCTTACAACTTCATTAGCTGTAATAGGAATTGTTCCTACTAATTTATATACATCATTATACTCTGGTTCAACACTTTTATTATTAATCACATAGCCATCAATTTCTAATATATCTATAATATCTTTTGGAGATGTTACAAGATTTGCACCTTCATCTATTAATCTATTTGCTCCATAACTTCTTATTGAATCAATATCCCCAGGAATACAAAATACCTCTCTTCTTTGCTTCATGGCATCATGTGCAGTAATGTTAGTACCGCTTCTGTATTTAGCTTCCACTACCAATGTTCCCACACTTATTCCACTAATAATTCTATTCCTAATAGGAAATCTATGCATATCAATTTCTGTTTCAGGTGGCCACTCAGTTATAATGCAACCTCCATCATTTAATATTTCTTCAAATAAAATTTTATTTTCCGGTGGATAAATATGTTCAAAACCTGAAGCAAGAACTGCTACTGTTTTCCCTTCCTTATCTTTTGAATAATAATGTGCAATAGAATCAACACCTCTAGCTAGTCCACTAACTATACATATATTTTTTTGAGCCAAATAACTTGCAAATCTCTTTGTCTGTTCTTTGCCATAATTATCACAGTCACGTGACCCTACTATTGCTATTGATGTTTTATATAGAAGTGACTCATCACCGCATAACAAATATTTTTTTAGGAGAATTCTTAATTTCCTTTAATCTCTTTGGATAATTTTCATCTGTTATATTAATTGTTTTAAATTCCATTTTTCAATTCCTTTCTATTTATTACTTATTTACACCTCAACTTAAGTTAAATACACATAAAAAGTGCAGTTCTTGAAATCGTTAGTTAAAAGTACCTAACAAAACTTTTTATCTAGATTACGATACTGAATAGCTTCTGCTATATGATTTATATTTATTTCTTTTGAACCTTCTAAATCTGCAATAGTTCTAGCAACTTTTAAAATTCTTCCATAAGCCCTTGCACTTAGCCCTAATTTATTAAATGACATCTTTAAAATTTTTCTGCAATTTTCATCAATCTCACAATATTTTTGAATTAATTTTGGAGTCAAAGCTGAATTACAAAATATATTATTTATTTTATACCTTTGCTTTTGTATATCTCTTGCTCTGTTTACCCTCTCTTTTATTTCTGCTGAAGTTTCTGGCATATCATTTTCCAACTTATCATATTGAACTGTTTGAACTTCTATTTGTATATCAATTCTATCTAGCAAAGGACCACTAATTTTGTTCATATATTTCGAAATTTGATCTGGTGTGCATGTACACTGTTTAACACTTGATCCATAGTATCCACATGGACAAGGATTCATAGAGGCTATTAACATAAATTTACTAGGATATGTAACTGATGCATTTACTCTACTAATTGTAACCATTTCATCTTCAAGTGGTCCTCTTAAAACTTCTAACGTGTTTTTTTCAAATTCAGGTAATTCATCTAAAAATAAAACTCCAAAATGAGCTAAGCTAATCTCTCCTGGCTTTGGAATTTTCCCTCCACCAATTAATGCAGAACCTGATATTGTATGATGTGGTGACCTAAATGGTCTTTGTACTATTATTGGATTATCTTCTGAAAGCTTTCCTGCAATACTATGTATTTTTGTTATTTCTAATGCTTCCTCAAAAGCTAAGTCCGGAAGAATTGTAGGGATTCTTCTAGCAAGCATTGTCTTGCCTGTCCCAGGACTTCCGAATCAAAAGTACATTATGTCCACCAGCAGCAGCAATTTCAAGTCCTCTCTTAACATTTTCCTGTCCTTTTACTTCTGAAAAATCTTCTATATACTCCTGATTTTTAGAAAATAGTTTTCCCCACTGATTTTTTACACTTTTGAGACTTACTGTACCATTTAAGTAGTTAACAACATCAGTTATACACTCTGCTCCCAATATTTTAATTCCACTTACTATTGATGCTTCGCTTAAATTATCTTTTGGAATTATTAATGTATTAATTCCAATCTTTTTAGCTTCTATGCACATTGGTAAAATACCACTTACACTATTAATTTTTCCATCTAAAGATAACTCTCCAATAAAAGCAACCTTGTTAGATAAATCTTGCTTTATTTCTTCTAAACTCTTTAAAATACCTACAGCGATCGGTAAATCCAAAAATGAACCTTCCTTTTTTATATCTGCAGGAGCTAGATTAACAACAATTTTTCTGCTTAGTAATTCAAATCCAGAATTTCTAATTGCTGTTCTTACTCTTTCTTTAGATTCTCTCACAGTCACATCCGGTAATCCAACTATTTCCCAAGATGGCATCCCAGCAGAAACGTCAACTTGAACATTTATTGCATATCCATCTAGACCATTTAATGATATGCTTTTAACAATTGATAACAAACAAAACCTCCTAATTTCTAATTTTATATTTTTTTGGATTTTAATAAGATAAAATAAAATTTTATAAGATTATAAATAATTTAAATAATTCATTCTTTGATTAAAAATATGTATTATGAAAACTTCTTTTTTATTTATGGTATAGAGGACAATGTAGTTCTTAATGGCCAATCTATGAATATCTCCTTTTATCTTTTTGGATTTATACATTTTCATAAAAGACCTTGGAAACATATACAAATCCTCTATTCTTTTATATACTAAATATTCTAATTTATCTGCAATTTCAGGTTCTTTTAAATTAAAGGAGATATATTCATAGATTTCACTCATTTCTTCTTTAAATTCATCAGCTATTTGAATGTGATATTCCATACTTCTTTTCAAACTCTCTAAAAAATTCTTCAGCATCCATTGTCCTACCATTTATAATATCATCAATTCCTCTTTTTATACCTTGAATTACTTCTTCTGTGATTTCAAATCCTGGATCATCAACTAACAAAATAAGATCATCATCTTCAATAATTTTTGACTTTTGTTTATCACTTTTGCCTATTATTTCTTTCTCCTTATTAACTTTAACAGTTTGATTCATAATTACCTTCTTTTCTGCTAAAGATGTTAGCGATTTATTAATATATATGTTATTTTTTTACAATTATATATGATAAAACAACAAATGTCAAGAAAAATCGCTCGACAAAATTCGACCAACAAGAACAAGTGATATATACATATGCACTAAGATATGCATAAAGTGCCTGTCAATAATTGCACAAATTCTATTCATAATCACTTATTATTTGTTCTAATTCTAAATTACTATTAGCTTTTATTCCTTGTTTTAATAATTGCACATCTTTTTCAGGAAGATATTGTACAGCAATATCAGTTTTTTCTTTTAGTTCTTGCTTTCCCATATCATTCACTGAATAAACTTCAATAAAGCCATTATTTTCTTTAATTAAGTAATGTTCGTCACACATTGAATTAATTTCTTTATAAAAATAAACTTCATCTTCACTAAATTTCTGAATTTTCCAATCTGAATATTTTTTTTCAATTTCATCTTGAGTTTTATTAACATCTTCACTATCTATTTTCTTTTTCTCAATAGTATTATGTCCGCATCTACTATAATTTGTTTCAAACGTCACTTTAGTGTTAGGAGTAGTTTTTTCATCTAAAGCAACAGTTTTTACAACAATTTGATTTTCAAGATTTCTATTAATTTCCTTTATGCTTTCAACTGTAGATTGTTCTAGTTTTTTATCTTTAAAAAAATGCACAATAATCCCTGTTGTAATTCCAAGAACCACTGTGCTAAATATTATTACAAAAATAGTTTTTTTCATACAATCACCTCTATTGGTAATTGTTTCCTAAAAAATTAAAATTATTCATATTTAATCATACTATCATAAATTCCTAGTTTATTAATTATAAACATTAAGATACTATTCATAAGTTAACCATAATCCATTTTTCTTTAACATTGAAACATTATTATTATGCTCTTGATTACTTTTTGCGAAATACATTTTTCCATTTTTATCTGCAACAAAATATAAATATTCAGATTTATCTGGATGTAAAGCCGCTTCTATTGTAGATTTTCCTACCAAGCATATTGGACCAACTGGTAATTTTCCATTCATATTTGGACCTCTTGTATTATATCCATTTGCCAAATTTAGTTCACTTTGTTTCAAATCTCTTTCAGACATATCAACCTTAATAGCATAATATGTTGTAACATCACTTCCTATTGCCATATTATATTTTATTCTATTATAAATAACACTAGCAACACCACTTCTATCGTCTACATTAGAAGCTTCCATCTCAGCAATAGATGCAACAGTAAGCAATTTATGAACTGATAAACCAGAATTTTGAATTTCTGATTTATAAGGGTTTAAATTATCTTCCATTTCATCCAGCATTATATTAAATATATCTTGAACAGATACATTTTTGCTTTTTAAATTATATGTATCTGGAAATAAATATCCTTCCAATGGATAATAAATTTCCTTATTTTTAATATCTTCAGTTATAAACCAATATTTATCAATCAGCCAATTTATATAGCTTTCATCCTCTAAAGTACTATACACATCCTGCTCTGTATTTGCAGTTTTTTCATCAATTTGTTTAGCAATCCATCTCATATTTTTTCCTTCAAGAAAAGTCATATTAAGCGTATTTTGAGTTTTATCTGGTCCTTCAACAAGTATATTAACAATATCACTTATAGCCATATTCTTATTTAATGTATAATAGCCTGCTTTCATATCATTTACATTATTTAAAGATACATATATTTTATAAGCAAATTCACTTTTTATTAGATCATTTTTTTGCAATATTTGTCCAATCTCAGTAGCTAAACTTCCCTCTGGAATATCTACCTCTACTTCCTGGCTGCCACTACTAACTGGCATCATCATTACAGCATACCAAACTATTGTGCTAATTATTCCTATAATTATAACAGCTATGACTACAATTATTCCAATTATTACGGGTTTCTTCATTATTACATTCTCCTATGCTTAAATAATTCTCACTACAATTTTACTATATCCATAGAAAAATAGCAATACGATTTTTTAAAAACTAATTGCTTTTAACACTTATTCCTTTTAACCAACTACCACAGATACTTCTTCCACATTTCCCTTTTTATCAACTACAACAGATATTTCTCCCATTTGATCGGTTCTATAAACTTTTGTTCCGAATACATTGCAATCTTGAAATAACTTCATTATTTGGGTGCCCAAATTTATTATCTTTGCCAACTCCTATTAGAGCAATTTGCGGGTGTACTGCTTGTAAAAAGTCTTGAGTTGATGAGCTTTTAGAGCCATGATGTGCTACTTTCAAAATAGTTGATTTAAATATTGTAAGATTATTTTTATACTCTCGTAATATTATTTTTTCAGCTATCTCTTCTATATCTCCTGTAAACAACATTGAAAATCCCCTATAATTTAATTTGCACATTATCGAATTGTTATTTAAAATATTTTCAGAAATTAATTCTTCATTATTCGGCCATAATATGTCAAAATAAATATTTTTTTCTATTTGTAATTTTTGCAAACTACCATTAGTTACTCCAACAATAATTACATTAATCTTTTTCTCTTTTACAATTTTCTGAAAGTCTTCATAATTTGCGGAGTATTTGCCCTGTTTTGAAATAATTACATTTTTAACTATCAGCTCTTTCATTATTGTCAATATTCCGTCCAACATGGTCTGTATCAAAATGAGATATCATAACATAATCTAATTGTTTTACCTTTCTATCTAACAAATATGGAATATCTATTTTTTCTCCAATATCATAATTGCTATCAGAACTTCCTCCTCCATCAATTAAAATTGTCTTACCAGCTGTTCTAATTAGAGTACAGTCTCCTTGTCCTACATCAACCATATTTATAAGTAATTTTTTATTAACTTTAGCATCTATCATTGGATAATTAAAATTAGCTACAATAATGATAATTAAGATAATTGCAATCTTTCTTTTATAATTTTTTATTTTGAATTTTTTTAGAATTAAAAACATAAGAATAAAATAAAATATTACTGATAAAATTGATGGAGTTGTTACATATATTTTAGAAAATGGAATTTGAGCACAAATTCCCACAACTTTTCTTAACAAACCTAGCATAACATCTAAAAAAATAAATACAAATTTTAATCTAATCACAATGGACAATAGTCCAACAATTGTTATTGGAGCCAATAGTATTTCTGCTAAAACATTTGATATAACAAAAGTCAGTGAAATAGTATTAAAATTATACATTAATATTGGTACTATTAAAATATTTGCAGATACTGTACCACTAACTACACTAAATCTTAGTTTAGTCTGCAAAATATCATTAAATAAAACTAATCCAATTACTCCACCATACGATAAAATCAAGCCTAAATCAAAAATAGAATATGGATTATATGTCAACTGAATTAAAGTTGAAAAAGCTAGACTTGTCCAAAAATCATATTTTCTATGTAATAATTTGGATAAAATAAGCAATATACTCATAACTCCTGCTCTTACAACTGAAGCAGTATTCCCTGTCAATTCCATAAAAAAGAATATACATAAAATTGTAATTACCTGTCCAAGCTTTTTATGTTTAATTCTTTTATTTGCTATACTTAATATCTTAATTATTAAAACGAAATTTGCACCTGATATTGCCAAAATATGTGTTAAACTTGAATCACGAAAATCATTCATGGTATCATCTGAAATATCACTCACATACCCAATTAAAATTCCTGTAAGCAATGCAGAATTTTCCTCTTTTAAATTTTCCTTAAATACCTTTATAATAAAATTTTTGGTATTATAAATCAGTTTTTTCCATTCAAATAAAATTCCTTTTTCCTTACCTATAACTTCAAAATTTTCTACCTTAAAAATCCCATATATTTTTTTAGTTTTTAAATATAAATCATAATCAAATCCACCATAGTTTCTTTGAACTTCTCCCTTACTAAATTTGCCTTGAAATTTTATTATATCACCTATATTTAAATCTGTTTTGGATTTTTTTATATAAATAATAAATCTCTTTTTATTAACACTTGCTAAGTAAGATTTCATATATTTAGTTTCTTTTAGATTATCTTCTACTACACCATAAAAAACACCTTCATCATTTTCTTTATACTCAAAAAAGGCTATTCCAAATTTGAATAGCCCTAAAATAATTATAATTACTCCAATAGTCAGGATGCATAAATATCTTTTCACTATCAAATCTCCTTAAATATTTAGCCCCCGTAAATCAATTATTTAACTCTCTATAATAAATGTCAAACCTATAAAAATTAATTTTTCTTCTCCGATATTAAATCACCTCTAATATAACCTACACCATCTTCATTACTAACTTTATACCATTCTCCCTCTTTACCAATAACTTTCAACGATTCGCCCTTAGCAGTTCCTGAAATAACCTCACCCGTTGAACTTGGAGATTTTCTTATATTTGCAGAATCAACACTTACATACATTGTCTTTGGATACTCAGATGATTCATTTCCCACCGTTTCATTCTCTGTTGTATTTTCACTAGTAGTATTATTAACTACTTCATTTTTTAATTCTGTTGTATTTGTTACTTCATTTACTATATTTTTTTCTTCATCTTCTTTTTTATTTTTTTGTTCAACTTTAACTTCTGCAAAATGCATATCAGATGTAATCCATCCGCTTTCCTTATCTGTTTGAACATACAACCATTTTCCATTATTAGATATAACACTTATCTCAGTTCCTTCTTCTAATGTTGATAATTTAAGTGAATTAATTAATGGTAAAATATATAATGTTGTTTGTTTTTCTAGCTTTTGTTTTGATTGACTAATTGTATTAGTTGATCTATTATCTTCTACATCAGTAGACTCTTCCGTACTATCTTGACTTTCTTCTATAACATTAGTTGAATAGCTATCATCAACTTTAACAAAATTCTCAGTTACATATCCAACACTATTATTATATTGAATTTTATACCAAGTTCCATCTTTATCAATTATATTAACTGTCGAATTTTTACTAATAGTTCCAATTTTATTTGCGCCTATATCTGCGCCATCTCTTACATTTAAATTATCTGTAGTTGATATACCAGTTGTAGCAATTACAACACCACCCATAACTAAACATATTAAAATAATAATTATTGTCAAAAATAATCTTTTCATTTAATTATCCTTTCTATTAATTTAGCCAAAGTATATAATGATTAGTTGGAAAAGTCAATATTTTTTAATACATTTTCTAAAACTTTATTTACTATACAACATTTAATATAATTATCAAAAGTTCACCCTTATAACATATAACCAACAAACAAAAGTATGTAAATAAATCTACATACTTTCGGCTATAATCTAATATTAAATTAGGTTTTAAATTACATATCATATTTTCTAGATTTCATATATGCAACTCCACCAATAACAAGTGCTACTAATCCAATACCAGTTACAATATATATATCATTTTCACCTGTTTGAGGTAATTTTCCATTTCCATTTGTTGTATTTGTATTAGTTGTATTCTTTGGTGTTGTATTTGTTACGTTTACAGTTGCAGGGTCCTTTGTAGGTGTTATATTTGAAACTGCAACATTAGTTGTTGTATTTAATGGTGGTGTTGTATTTGTTACTCCATTTACTCCACTAGTATTAGTATCAGCTCCAACAAGTGCTGTATTTCCAGTTGTAGTTGTTCCAGATGTATTTGTTCCAGCTGTATTATTTCCAAAGATTAAAGTTGGACTAGCTTGTACTCCATGTGCCATTATAACTAATAATACCATAATTAAAGCTACTGATAAAATAACATAATTTTTAAAACTCTTCATAATTTTCTCCCTCTATTATCTTTTTTTGTTATTATAAACAATTTGTCCTAAAATATTACTAGAAAATTCTAACAAATCCCCTATATTTCTATTATACTAATTTTTTTTACATTAGTCAATAGATTTTTTAAATTTTTTTGTTTTTTTTGTTCTTTTATGTCTTTTTTTTATGTAAATTTCTTTTTTTCCCTTTTAAACATTGAATTTAAACTCAACTATATCTCCTTCTTGCATAATATAATCTTTTCCTTCCATTCTAACAAGCCCTTTTTCTCTTGCTCTTTGGATACTTCCATTTTCAATTAAATCATTATAAGAAACTATTTCTGCCTTAATAAATCCTCTTTCAAAATCAGTATGAATTTTTCCCGCTGCTTGTGGAGCTTTTGTTCCCTTTTTAATTGTCCAAGCTCTAGTCTCAGTTTTTCCTGCAGTTAAGTAAGACATCAAACCTAATAAATCATAACTGGCTTTTACTACCTTGTCTAACCCAGATTCATCTAATCCTAAAGCATCTAACATTTCTTTTTTATCATCATCATCTAATGTAGATAAATCTTCCTCTATTTTTGCACATAGTTTTATAGTTCCAGAATTATCATTTAAAGCATATTCTTTTACTTTTTTCACATATTCATTATCTTCTTTTCCTATATCATCTTCTGAAATATTTGCTACATACAATATTGGCTTCATTGTTAGTAAACAAGAATCCTTAATTAACTCTTTTTCTTCATCTGATAACTCAACTACTCTAGCTGGCTTTCCATCTTCTAATACCTGTCTCAGTTTTTTAAAGACATTTTCTTCATCCAAAAATTTTTTATCACCTTTAGCTAATTTCGAAGCTCTATCAATTCTTTTATTAACTGTTTCCAAATCAGCTAATTCTAACTCTAAATTAATTGTTTCAATATCCCTTATCGGATTAACATTCCCATTAACATGAATTACATTAGAATCATCAAAACATCTAACAACTTCTAGTATTGCATCAGTTTCACGTATATGAGATAAAAACTTATTTCCCAATCCTTCACCTTTACTAGCACCTTCAACTAATCCTGCAATATCAACAAATTCTATTACTGCATGTGTAATCTTATCTGATTCAAACATTTTTCCAAGCACATCCAGTCTTTCATCAGGAACTGGAACAACTCCAATATTTGGCTCTATAGTGCAAAAAGGATAATTTGCACATTCAGCTCCTGCATTTGTTATACTGTTAAACAATGTACTTTTTCCTATGTTTGGAAGTCCAACTATTCCTATTTTCATTATCAAATCCTTTCCTATCATGAAGACATACTAATATTATATAATCTTTTATTTCAAAAATCAATACCCAAATTCTATTAAATTTTATATCAAAAAATTTTTTTATGAATAATATATCTTAATAAGTATATACTAATTTTTATCTTAAACGGAGGTGTTAAAATGTATTCATTTTGTATTAAAAGCAATAACCAAAACCTCTTAAATGACATATATACTAGCCTTAGAAATTTAAATATTGATAATTCTGTATATAAAAAAAATAGATTTAAACTTTATCACAATATTATTATTCACATTGATGAAAAAAATACAAATATTTTTGTTAAACATTTCACAAACATACTTACAAATTGCATAATTAAATATTATGAATCTAAACTTATTAATAGAATTATAAATTTAGATTATTTTTACTTTACTAATGAAGATAAAAAAATAATATTTGACGAGTATAAACTTATTAAAGCAAAAAAAATATATGATTTAAAATATGTAAAAAAAATAATAAAACCTGCAATTATCGAATATTTAAATTCAAATAAATCATTAATAATATCAGGCTTTGTAAATTTTAGGCTTTCTAATTACTTAAAATATTTAGAAAAAATTGTAGCAGAATCAGTTAATCAATATATAGTCGATAAAGAATACATCAACTTTGTTAATTTATTAAGAAACTATATTAACTCAAAAAAAACAAATAACCTTAAAGTAAATTTAATAAATATAAGTTCAAATGGAATTCTCTTATCAGATAATGGAGAAATCATCAAATTAGATAGCTTTAATTCAGCTTATATTTCCGATATAAGCTTTTCTCAAAATGATTATATCCTTAATACATTAGTTGGTCTTTTACCATCTAAAATAAAAATACATCTAGTTTCTCCAAAAGATCAATTTATAAAAACAATTGAAATGATATTTACTAATAAAGTTCAATATTGTGAAGGTTGCAAACTCTGCAAAGCATTTAAATTATTTCATTAAAAGTAATTACTTCCTTAATTATTTAAATAAACCTAAATTACTAGACATTTTACTAATAATTTAGGTTTTATTTTTTTACATTTATTATTATATCTTTTAATCTAAAGTTTAATTCTTCAAATACTCTTTTAGTTTAGTCGACATTATTGTATTTTTCTATTTTGTACATTATAATTAATAAATGAAGCTAGTTGATCAGGAATTAATTTACAAATATGTCTATACAAAAATACCCAAAAACTCGAAAAAATAATAGTTCTTTTTTTGTTAATTTTTTTTACAGTATATTTAGCAACATATTCACTAGATTGACCTTTTATTGAAAATTTAACATCAGCTACATTATTAAAGTTTGTATCAACAGGTCCAGGGCATAGTACAGCTACTTTTACTTTAGATTTTTGTTTTCCTAGTTCAGTTCTTATACTTTGTGTCAAACGAACAACATAGGCCTTAGTAGAATAATAAGTAGCCATAAGTGGTCCAGGCATAAAGCCAGCAATAGATGCAACATTTAAAATATAACCTCTATCTTCTTTAACCATATCTTTCAAAAAGAGCTTTGTCAAAATATGATAAGCAGTTATATTAGTTTTTATCATTAATAATTCTTTATCTAAATGAGTGTCTGTAAAATTGCCACAATCTCCAAAACCAGCATTATTAATCAAAATGTCAATTGTTCCATAGTTTTTAAATATACTATTATGTAACTTTATGCATTTTTTTTCATCAGATAAATCAGCTACTACTACATCAACCATCACATTATAGCTGTTACTAATTTCATTTTTCAATTCATTTAGTTTATCTTCACTCCTTGCAACTATAATTAAATCATAATTTTTTTTTGCAAGTTGTCTTGCTAAATCTCTTCCAATTCCAGAAGATGCACCTGTTATTAAAGCAACCATTCCACTCTCCCTTCAAATTCTAATTAATTATTATTCCTTTTTATATTTTTCTTACATATAAATATCCTACTTTATCTATTTTACAAGTTATTTACATTAATTATACTATATATAAATCCTTTTTTTAATATTATTTATACAAATTTATAGTTATTTCTGCAATAAAAAAACGAGCTTAGCTCGCCTTTTTATACTAATTTTAAAATAACTGTCTCTGCTCCGTCTCCTCTACGTTGTCCTTTTTTGATTATTTGTGTATAACCACCAACTCTAGTTTGATAGCGTGGAGCTAATTCATTAAATAACTTACTTGTTAAGTCAATACTATTTCCTTCAGTATCCTTAACTTTGTTAATTTTTTTCATCATTTTTCTTCTTGCATTTAGCCTTGAAGGATTATCCTTTTGCCTTTTCTCTGTTTTAGTTTCTTTAACTACTTTAAAGAATTCTTTTCCATTTTTGCTTTTTACTAATTCTGTTTCTTTATTTCCTTTGCTATCTAATTTTGCCTTAGAAACTTTTACATCTACTTCTTCAAAATTATCCTTTTCTTTAACTGCTAAAGCTATTAAACTGTCTGCAATAGACTTAACTTCCTTAGCTCTTGCCTCGGTTGTTTCAATTTGTTCGTGCCAAATTAAATCAGTTGTTAGGTTTCTTAACATTGATAATCTGATATCTGTAGTCCTTCCTAATTTTCTATTTCCCAACTTTCTCACCTTCCTTTTGATTAATCTTCTTCTCTTCTAAATTCTAGTCCTAAATCATGCAATTTTGCGATAACTTCATCAAGTGATTTTTTACCAAGATTTTTAACTTTCATCATCTCAGCTTCAGTCTTGTTTGTTAAATCAGCTACTGTTGAAATATTAGATCTTTTTAAACAATTGAATGATCTAACTGATAATTCCAAATCTTCAATTGGTTTTTCGAGAATTTTTTCTTTTTGATTTTCTTCTTTTTCAACCATAATAGGCATATCCTTTGCTGCTTCAGATAAATCAACAAACAATAATAAATGTTCTGTTAATACCTTAGCAGAAAGACCTAAAGCTTCATATGGCTCCAAACTTCCATCTGTCCATATTTCTATAGTAAGTTTATCATAGTCAACCATTTGACCAACTCTAGTATTTTCTACTGAATAATTTACTTTTTTTACAGGTGAAAATATTGAATCAATTGCTATAACACCAATTGGTTGATTTGGCATCTTATTTTTCTCTGCATCATTATATCCTCTTCCCATATCAGCAACCATATCAATATATAATTTTCCACCTTTTGCAACTGTTGCAATATGTAAATCAGGATTTAATATTTCAACTGTACCGTCTGTAATGATATCTCCAGCCTTAACTTCGCCTTCTTTACTGAAGTCAATTCTTAAATTCTTTTCTTCATTTTTATCCAATTTAAGTCTAACCATTTTTAAATTTAGTATTAGTTCAGGAACATCTTCAACAACATTTGGTATTGTTGTAAATTCATTATCAGCACCTTCAATTTTTACACTTTTAATTGCACATCCAGGTAATGATGAAAGCATAATCCTTCTCAATGAATTTCCAATAGTAATTCCGTAACCTCTTTCTAATGGTTCACAAATAAATTTACCATAATTCATTTCCTTGTTGACTTCTAGGCATTTGATATTTGGCTTTTCAAATTCTATCATTCTAACCTCCTAATTAATTATAGAAACAATACTAGAAACATTAAGCTAAACATCTAGCTAACTTTTCTAATATTTAAGCTTCTAAGTTCTAGCTTCTAAACATTATTTAGAATATAACTCAACTATTAAGTGCTCTTCAATTGGTATTTCAACATCCTCTCTTGCTGGTTCTCTTACAACTTTTCCTGTTAATTTTCCTTTTTCTTTTTCTAACCATGTTGGTACTACAACTGATTCATTTAATTCTTGGTTTGACTTTATCGTTCCGTTGTCTTTTTTGTTCTCTCTAACTGAAATAACATCTCCAGCCTTTACTAAATATGATGGAATATTTACTTTTTTTCCATTAACTTCAAATATAGCATGTGTAACAAGCATCCTTGCTTGAGGCCTTGAAGATGCAAATCCTAGTCTATAAACAACATTATCCAATCTACTTTCAAGTAGTGTTAATAATCTTTCACCAGTTTTTCCTCTAGATTTTGACGCCATATCAAAATATCTTCTAAATTGCTTTTCACTAACACCATAAACAAATTTAGTTTTTTGTTTTTCTTTTAATTGAATTCCATATTCAGATACTTTTCTATTACCTTTTTTTGGGTTTTTGTTTGAACTTTTATTATATCCCAAATATCCTGGCTCTACTCCCAATGCTCTGCATCTTTTTAGGATTGGGTCTTTACTTCTTGCCATTTAATTTCCCTCCTTAAAAATTATACTCTTCTTCTTTTAGGTGGTCTGCATCCATTATGAGGTATTGGAGTTACATCTCTAATTGATGTAATATTTAACCCAGCTGTTTGTAAAGCTCTAATTGCAGACTCACGACCTGCACCAGGTCCTTTTACATAAACTTCAACATTTTTTAAACCATGTTCCATAGCAGATTTTGCAGCTGCTTCAGCAACTTCCCCTGCTGCAAAAGGTGTGCTTTTTCTTGAACCTTTAAATCCAAGTTCACCAGCACTCGCCCAAGCAATAACATTTCCTTGAACATCACATAATGAAACTATAGTATTATTGAAACTTGCATGAATATTAGCTTTTCCATTTTCTATATTTTTGCTAACTCTTCTTCTTCTTGTAGTCTTTTTTGCTGTTTTAGTAGCCATTATTTACTTCTCCTTCCTATTTTTTGCTCTTACTAATTACTTTTCTTGGTCCTTTTCTAGTACGAGCATTAGTTTTTGTTCTTTGTCCTCTAACTGGAAGACCTCTTCTATGTCTAAGTCCTCTATAACAACCCATTTCCATTAATTGTTTAATATTTAGAGCAACTTCTCTTCTTAAATCTCCTTCAACAACATACTCAGACATTGCTTTTCTAATAGCTTGTTCCTGATCTGCTGTTAAATCTTTAACTCTAGTATCAGGATTAACTTTTGCCTCTTTAAGAATTTTTTGAGAACTTGATAATCCAATACCATAAATGTATGTTAGTCCAACTTCTACCCTCTTTTCTTTAGGTAGTTCAACTCCTGCTAAACGAGCCATTTTGCACCTCTTTCCTTAAATATAGTTTAATTTTATATATTAATATAACTGGTTTTTATTAAAACTGATAAAGGTGAAATGCATTATACTTAATAAATAATTATGAATAAGAAAGGTAATCTTCATAAGAATTTATTAAATATAATCTTTATCAATAATAATAAATTTATATAAACACAAACCTAAATCAGCCGCATACTAGATTTGTGTAAATACCAAATTATTGCTGTTTAATTCACAGCACAAAACCGTCAATAATACTATTATTGACTTCTATCCTTGGCGTTGTTTGTGTTTAGGATTTTCGCATATAACTCTAACAACACCTTTTCTTTTTATTACTTTACACTTTTCGCACATAGGTTTTACTGATGGTCTTACTTTCATTTCTTTCACCTCTTCAAATTAATTTATTTTATTTTGCTCTCCATGTAATTCTTCCTTTTGTTAAATCATAAGGAGAAATTTCTATTTTAACTTTATCTCCTGGTAATATTTTTATGTAATTCATTCTAAGTTTACCAGAAATATGTGCTAATATTTCATGTCCATTTTCTAATTTTACTTTAAACAATGTATTTGGTAAAGCTTCAGAAACTACACCTTCAACTTCTATTACATCCTCTTTAGACATAAATAATTATCTCCTTTTTTGATTTTGCCAATTATAAATACATAACCGCTTAAATATTATATAACAAAATTATGCTAATGTCAATATCTCTGGTTCTTTTTCTGTAATTAAAATTGTATTTTCATAATGTGCAGACAAATTACCATCTTGAGTAAAAATCGTCCAGCCATCATCTGCTTGCCATATTTCAGGTGAACCAGCAACAACCATAGGTTCTACTGCCAATGTCATTCCAGGCTGTAAACGAATTCCTCGTCCAGGCTTTCCTGAGTTTGGAATTCCAGGTTCTTCATGCATTTCTCTACCAATTCCATGACCTTCAAATTCTTTAATTACATCAAATCCATTTTTTCTTACATATTCTCCAATAGCATGACTAATATCTCCAAGTCTATATCCTTTTCTAGCATATTTCATTCCTTCGAAGAAAGATTGTTTAGTAACATCTATTAATCTTTGAGCTTCAGCTGAAATATTTCCTACAACATAAGTCCTACAACAATCGCCATTGAATCCATTTTTGTATGCAACTAAATCTATACTAATTATATCTCCATCTTTTATTATTTCTTTCGAAGAAGGTATTCCATGTATTATTACATCATTTACTGACGCACAAATAGATCCAGGAAAATCAGGCACTCCTTTTACTCCACTTGGATATCCTTTTTCTGCAGGTATTGCACCGTTATCTCTCATTGTTTTTTCCGCAATTTTATCTAATTCAAGTGTTGAGATTCCAGGCTTAATAGCTTTCTCTACAGCCTTTTGTGCAAGATTTGCGATTCTACAAGCTTCCCTCATTTTCTCAATTTCATATTTAGATTTAATGGTTACCATTGATCCTCCTTTCTAAATTTGTTCGAACATATACATTAGCATAAAACTATTTTTTAAATATTCAAATCATTTTTATTTTATATTAAAGATTTTAATCATTAACTCTATTATTAATTCTTTCTATAGCACTTTTTGTCGTCTTCTCTTTAACATTTTCATCATAAATATTAATATCAATATTTTCCAGTAATTCTTCTTTTTTATAAAAATCAATCAAAGGTTCAGTTTCATCATGATATGTTTTTAACCTCTCCCTTATAGTGTCTGGATTATCATCAGGTCTCTTTACTAATTCTGTCCCACATCTATCACATTTCCCTTCAACTTTAGGTGGCATAAAAACAGTATTAAATGATGCACCACATTCTTTATTAGGACATGTAACTCTAGAAGATGTTCTTGTAACTATATCCTCATCTGGAACATTTAAATTTATAACTGACACAATTCTTTTATTATTTTCAGCACAAAAAACTTTTAAAGCTTCTGCTTGTTCAATTGTTCTAGGAAATCCATCTAGTAAAACATCATCAATTTCCTTTATATTAGATTCCACCATAGAAACCGTAATTTCATCTGGAACAAGTTGTCCCTTTGATATATATTCACTAGCTTTTTTACCTAAATCAGTTTGATTCTTTATTTCATTTCTAAAAATATCACCAGTTGCAATATGAGTCAATCCATAATTATCACATAATTCATTTCCAATTGTTCCTTTTCCACTTCCTGGTGCTCCTAACATTATTATATACATATTTTCCTCCATTCTTTACATAAGGTATAAAACAGTTTGTAACAGAATTGCGCCTTTGGATAGATAGACAAGAAAATTTGAGATATGCTATTTGTACATTAACTTTGTGGCAATTCAAACACAAAACAGAATTACAGCCACAATATGCTGTGCATAGTTTTTGCAATAGAGTTTAACACCGCCAAAACACAATTATTTTTCAAACTATCTTCAATTAAAAAAGGGACGTTCCATAAACTATTATAGAGTCATCCCATGTTAATTATTTTTCCAAAAAGCCCTTGTAGTGCTTCATTACAAGTAGTGATTGTAACTGCTGGCTTAATTCAATTGCAACACCAACAACAATTAAAATTGATGTTCCACCAAATGCAGTATTTAATCCTGTAGCTTTAGCAAACATTGGTAATATAGCAATAGATGCTAAGAATATACCACCAAATAACACTACCTTGCTTAATACAGATGACAAATAATCAGCTGTTGGTTTTCCTGCTCTAATACCAGGTATAAAACCACCATTTTGTTTAATATTATTTGCAACCTCTGCTGGATTAAATGTTGCATAAGTGTAAAAATATGTAAATCCAATTATTAATAATAAATATATAATTGCATTTATTATTAAATATTGCCATCCCACATTCGATGATGATGTAGCAATAGACAAATCATATAATACTCTCAAAAATCCTGTTTGATTTTCTATATCTTGTACAAATAATTCTATTACCATTGCTGGAAAAGTCATAAAACTACTTGCAAATATAATAGGCATAACACTAGCCATTGCAGGTTTTATAGGAATATGGGTATTTTGAGCCCCCATCATTTTTCTTCCAACAACTCTTTTTGAATATTGAACTGGTATTCTTCTTTCAGCTAATTGAACAAAAACTACACCAATAACTAATATAAGAATTCCTAGGCACATTAAAATAGCCTCTATTAAGCCTAGTGTACTAAATTGCCCATCTTGATTTACTAAACTAAATATTGACACTAATGCTGATGGTATGCCTGAAACAATACCTGCAAAAATAATCATTGAAATACCATTTCCTACCCCTTTACTAGTAATCTTATCTCCAAGCCACATCAATAATGATGTACCTGCAACCAAAGATAATACTACCACAAATCCAGCTAAAAATCCAGTATCAACAAATAATCCTGAAGTTCTATAAGAAAAATAAATTCCTACAGCTTCAACCACAGCCAATATTAGTGATATGATTTTAGTATATCTATCAATCTTCTTTCTACCCTCTTCTCCACCTTCTTTTGTTAATCTCTCAAGTGAAGGAATTACCATTGACATCAATTGAATAACAATTGATGCAGTTATATAAGGTGTTATTGACATTGCAAATACTGATAGCCTTGAAAAAGCACCACCAGATATCATATTAATTAGACCTACTACACTATTAGAATTTGTTCCCATTGTATCATTTAATGAACTAATATCTACCATTGGCACTGTAATATAGCATCCTAATCTAAATATTACTAGTAGTAGTAATGTATATAATAATCTTTTCCTTGTATCAGGAGTTTTTATTGCATTTTTTATTGTATTAAACAACTAAATCACCTCTGCCTTTCCGCCTAAAGCTTCGATTTGCTCTTTAGCAGCTTTAGTGAATCTAACAGCCTTAACAGTAAGTTTCTTTTCCAACTTACCTGTTGCAATAATTACTATTCCATCTTTAGCTTTGCTAATTACACCATCTTTTATTAGGCTTTTTGCATCTACAACATCAGTTGTAGACTTATTTAACATAGTAAGAGTTACTTCAGTATTATTTCTTCCAAATCTACTGTTATTAAATCCTCTTTTAGGTAATCTTCTATATAGTGGTGTTTGACCACCTTCAAAACCTCTTCTGACTCCACCGCCAGATCTTGATTTTTGACCTTTTTGACCTCTCCCTGAAGTCTTACCAAGACCAGAACTCATTCCACGTCCTACTCTCTTTTTTGTAGTCTTTTTCTGTGTTGGCTTTAATTCATCTAGTTTCATTTTTGGATTACACCTCCTTAATTAATAGATGTTAGATATTAGAGGTTAGATGTTAGATGTTAACCTCTGATTCCTATCTACACCTTAGATTTTTTTCTTTTTTCAATAATCTCTAAATTTACATACCATTTCACTTATTTGAAAAATGATTTTTCTACTTAAAGTTAAAACATTTCTAACTCACTTAATTTGAAGCACTATGGTTTTGCTCGTTAAGAGCTTATTTTATATCTTCTACTTTAAGGCCTCTCTTCTTAGCAACTTGTTCAACTGTTTCCATTTTCTTTAAGCCTTCTAATGTTGCATAAACAACATTTCTTGGATTATTAGTTCCTAAAACTTTAGTTCTAACATCTCTATATCCAGCTAGCTCAAGTACTGGTCTAACACTTCCTCCTGTAATAAGACCTGTACCTTCTTCAGCAGGTTTTAGTAAAACTCTAGCACTTCCAAATTTTCCGATATATTCATGTGGTATTGTTGTTCCAACTATTGGAACTTCTATTAGGTTCTTTTTAGCTTCATCAATTGCTTTCCTAATAGCATCTGGAACCTCTGCTGCTTTTCCATTTCCAACACCTACGTGTCCTTCTCCATCTCCAACAACAACAACAGCACTAAATCTAAAAGTTCTACCACCTTTAACAACTTTTGCTACTCTATTTATAGCGACAACTTTTTCATTTAATCCGTCATCATGTTCTCTTTCACGTCTATCTTGCACTTACTTTCCCTCCTTTTTTAAAATTTCAAGCCACCTTCTCTTGCACTCTCAGCTAATTCTTTAACAACCCCATGATAAATATAACCGCCTCTATCAAAAACAACTTTAGATATCTTTTTAGCAGTTGCTCTTTTAGCAATTAAAGCACCAACTTCTTTTGCAGCTTCTTTATTAGCATGTTTAGTTTTTACTTCTTTATCAAGTGTAGATGCTGATACCAATGTTGTTTGATTTACATCATCAATAATTTGCACATACACACCTTTATTACTTCTAAAAACACAAAGTCTTGGACATTCTGGAGTTCCAGATATTTTTCTACGGACTCTTTTATGTCTTCTAACTCTTTCAAACTTTCTATCTGTTTGTTTTATCATTTTTAGCTCCTTTCTTTTTATTTAAAATATGATAATTATTGCTAAAACTATTTTCCAGTCTTACCTTCCTTACGTCTAATATGTTCATAATCATATTTAATACCTTTGCCTTTATAAACTTCTGGTGGTCTTTTAGATCTTACAACAGCTGCAGTCTGACCAACAGCTTCTTTGTTTATTCCTTTAACTACTACAGTATTTGGATTTGGCAAATCAAATGTAATTCCTTCAGGTGGATCCATAATAACTTGATGTGAATATCCTAAATTCATCACTAATTTACTTCCTTGTTTCTGAGCTCTATAACCAACACCATTTATTTCAAGTGTTTTAGAAAATTCATTAACTACACCTTCAATCATATTTGCTATTAAAGTTCTAGTTAATCCATGAAGATTACCATATAATTTATCATTTTCTACTGAAACATTAATTACATTTCCATCAATGTTTACAATAACATTTTGATTTAAATCTCTTTCCAAAGTTCCTTTTGGTCCTTTAACTGTAATATGATTTCTATCTAATTTTACATCTACACCTTCAGGTATTGTTATAGGTTTCTTACCTATCCTAGACATTTGGTTCTCCTTTCTTTTTCTCTTTTCTTTTAAATCTTATAATATGCAAATCAAAATTAATATATTGCAAGGAAAATAAATAAAATTATTTGAAACTATACAATTTTGTATATTGAAAATAATTTTATGAACTTGCCAAAGCAAAAAAATGATTTTCGTTTGCACTAGATTTACCATACATAAGCTAATACTTCTCCTCCAACATTTTCTTTACGTGCATTTTTATCAGTCATTATGCCCTTTGATGTTGAAACAATTGCAATTCCTAGTCCATTAAGAACTTGTGGTATCTCTTCTTTATTAGCATATATACGTAAACCAGGTTTAGAGATTCTTCTTAATCCAGAAATAACTCTATTTCCATTTTCATCATATTTCAATGTAACTCTAATAATACCTTGTTTACTGTCTTCAATATTTTCAAAAGATTTTATATAACCTTCATCTTCTAATATTTTTGCAATAGATACTTTCATTTTTGATGAAGGAATGTCAACAGTTGAATGCTTTGCTGAATTAGCATTTCTAATTCTAGTTAACATATCTGCTATTGGATCTGTTATATTCATTCTAACCTCCTTTTTTTATTAATTATTTAATCATAATCTCTTAACTTAGATATTAAAAGTTTATGAAGGATATCTCTAGCACTCACCTTCGGTTCGTTAAGAGCTTATATATGTTCACATCTCCGCTTTTCGAGAAACTTACGTTTCTCTGCTCCCGATGTGAAGGATATCTCTAGCACTCACCTTCGGTTCGTTAAGAGCTTA
>JAFWMA010000024.1 GCA_017510825.1 Clostridia bacterium
AGAAAGGGAAAAACAAGAAGAAAGAGAAGCAGAAAAGAGAAAAATAAAAAAAGAGTTTAAAAAAGAATTACAAAAATTAGCCCATCCTAGCGAAAATCAAGAATACTCAGAAAATGAGAATAATAATCAGGAAAGACCAAATTATTCAAAAAAGAGAGAGAAAAAAAACGGATTACTAAAAAATAGAAGTAGAAATAAAAAATCAAAAAGACATAGCAGTAGATTCCTACTAAAACACAAGAAAAAAATAATAATTGTAATAATAGCACTAATAATAATTGGTGGAGTAATGTTTGCAATACAAGCAAATAAATGGAAAACGATAGTGCAAGCAATGGCAACACAAAAAAATTCAGTAATTTTAGATACTGATCAAAAAGAAATAGCAAAAGTTGGAGAGCAAAAAAAGAAGATAGTAAAAACAGGAGAACAAATTCCAAAGAATTTAAAAAATGCATATGTTGCGATAGAAGATGAAAGATTTTATGAACATGGTGGAGTAGATTTAAAAAGAACTGTAGCAGCTATTGGTTCATATCTAATACATTTTGGAAGTTCAGACTATGGTGGAAGTACAATTACACAACAACTCGTAAAAAATATTACAGGTGATAATCAAGGGAGCGTTTCAAGGAAAATTACAGAGTGGTTTAGAGCATCACAAATAGAAACATTTATGAGCAAAGATGAAGTACTAGAGTTTTACCTAAACGTTATATATACTGGACCAAGCATTTATGGAGTTGGAGCAGGATCTAAATATTATTTTAATAAAGATGTTAGCAAATTAAGTCTTGCTGAATGTGCATTTCTAGCAGGAATAAACAATTCACCAAACTCATACAATCCATTTTCTAATGGAAAAGGAGATTTAATTAAGAAAAGAACAAACACAGTTTTAGACAAAATGAAAGAACTAGGATACATAGATGAAACGGAATGTAATACTGCAAAACAGCAAGTAGAATCAGGACTTAATTTCACCAAGGGAACAGTGGAGTCAGGAGATGGAGTATTTTCATATCATAGCGACAGCGTAATTAATGAAGCTATAGCAGACATTGAAAAGAAGTATGATATAACAGATACATTTGCAACAAATTACATAGAAATGGCAGGACTAAAAATATATAGTACTGTTGACTCAAAAGTACAAAATGAAGTTGAAAGTGAATGTAAAAAAAGTAAATACAAAATAACATCAAATGGAGAATCATCACAAGCAGCAATGGTTGTAATAGAACCATCAACAGGGAACGTTGTAGCTTGTGTAGGAGGATTAGGAGAAAAGACTAAAGCAAGATCGCTAAACAGAGCAACTCAAAGTTTGAGACAAACAGGGTCATCAATAAAACCACTATCAGTTTTAGTTCCTGCAATAAGTAAAAATATAATTAATCCTACAACAATATGTGATGATACACAAAGAGACTTTGGAAATGGATATGCACCAAGAGACTTTTCAAAACAACTAGGAAAAGTTACAGTTAGAAGAGCCCTAGAATCATCACAAAATATACCTTTTGTTGAGATAATGGAAAAAGTAACACCAAATACAGCAATGGATTATTTAAAAAAGATGGGGATAACATCACTTACAGAAAAAGATCGAAATTTAGGATTGGCTTTAGGAGGACAGGAAAAAGGAATAACACCACTTCAAATGGCAGGAGCTTACAACACAATTGCAAATGATGGTGAGTATATAGAACCAACCTTTTATACAAAAATTGTAGATAGTAATAATAATGAAGTTGTGAAAACGAGTCAGAAGAAAAGAAGAGTAATTTCAAGAAGTGAAGCATTTATTATCAAACAATTGTTAACACAACCAGTGCAAGGAACATATGGAACAGCAAACTACTGCAAAATAAGTGGTGTAGATGTAGCAGCTAAAACAGGAACAACAGATGAAGATTATGATAGATGGCTATGTGGATTTACACCATATTACACAGCAGCATGCTGGTTTGGATATGACCAAAACAGGACAGTACACTTCAACAATAGAAATCCAGCAGGACTAATATGGGCAAACGCAATGTCAAGAATACATAGTGGAAAAACAAGTAAAAAATTTGAAATGCCAACAGGATGGTTTGAAAATGTTGTAAGTTATAGAGTTTGTTCAGAATCAGGAAAATTAGCTAGAACAAATTGTGAACATACATACACAGAATACTATCTAAGCAATAATGTACCTGGATATTGCGATATGCATAGTGGTAGTGAAAGCGGAAAAATATCAAATAGTACAGATGGAATAAAATCAACAGTTAACGAAATTATTCAGAGTATAACAAATGAAATTGATGCAATTGATCCACAAGAAATAGAAAAAACTACACAAAACATTATAAGTCCATTTATTGATACAAACCAAAATAATAAAGATGAAAACACAACAAAAACAAATCAAAATAGTAGTGGTACATCAAGTAGCAGTAACAGTAAAAGCAACGATAACAAATCTAGTAATATACAAAACAAAACAAGCACAAATACCGAAGTAGATCAAAATTCTAACAGACAAACAACACCAACACCTACACCAAGCATAACACAAAAAAATAAAGAAAATGAAGTAGACACATCAACGCAAGAAGCAGTAAATCAAACTTCTGAGTAATTAAAAATCAAACACTGGCACTTTAAGGTAGATTTTAGCACAATTCTTAAATCTCCATTAAAGTGCCAGGCATAAAAATATAAAATTAGGAGGAAATTTATTATGACACAAGCAGACAAGAATTTTATAGAAACATGCAAAGAAATATTAGAACATGGGTATTCATCTAAAGGAACAAATGTTAGAACGAGATGGGAAGATGGCACAGAGGCAAATTATTATTCAATTGTTGGAGTAACCAACAAGTATGATGTAGAAAAAGAATTTCCTATGATAACTTTAAGAAACAACTCAAAAACAGTATACAGAGCAATAGACGAAGTTTTATGGATTTGGCAAAAAAAATCAAATAGAATTTTAGATTTAAATTCACACATTTGGGATCAATGGGCAAGAAAAGATGGTACAATTGGAAAAGCATATGGATATCAAATGGGAAAGAAATACGAATTTAAAACAAAAGATGGAATTCAAAAAATGGATCAAGTAGATTTTGTATTGTATTTACTAAAAAATGATCCATCTAGTAGAAGAATAATGACAAACATATTTAATCACTCAGAATTAAAAGACATGGCTCTTGAACCATGTGTATATGGAACACAATGGCTTGTTAAAGAAGGAAAATTACATTTAATTTTAAACCAACGCTCGCAGGATATGCTAGCTGCAAACGGTTGGAACACAATGCAATACGCTGCTTTGCAATGTTTATTTGCAAAAGTTTGTGGATTAGGAGTTGGAACTCTAACACATAATATTGGAGATTGCCATATTTACGATAGACATATTCCATTAGTTGAAAAATTATTAGTAGCAAAACCAGTAGACTGCAAACCAAAGCTAGTAATCAACAGAGAAAGTGATAATTTTTACAAATACAAAGTTGAAGACTTTGAAATAAAAGACTATGATTATAATCATGATATAAAACTAGGCAAAATACCAGTAGCAGAATAGAATACAAAGGTTGAATAGTATAATTACAATAATAAAGTTATCAAGAATTAATTAAAAATAAGTATAAAAATTTAACAAATAAAAAGGAGAAAAAAATGTTAAGTATAATTGTGGCAATAGCAAAAAATAATGTAATAGGAAAAAATAATGCACTTCTATGGAATATACCAGAAGATATGAAGCACTTTAAAGAAAAAACAACAGGCCATACTGTAATAATGGGAAAAAGAACTTTTGAATCAATAGGAAAACCATTACCAAATAGAAAAAATATTGTAATAGCAGAAAAAGAGGAAATATTTGATAATACAAATGGAATAGAAATAGTGAATTCTCTTGAAGAACTAGAAAAATATGAACAAAGTGAGGAAGAATGTTTTGTAATAGGCGGAGCAATGATTTACAAACAACTAATGCCTAAATGTAAAAAAATGTATATAACTTTAGTAGATAAAGAATTTGAAGGAGATGTGTCTTTTCCACAAATAGACAACAAAATGTGGAAAATAGAAAGTGAAGAACAAGGTAAAGAATGTGAAAAGGCAGGAATAAACTACAAATTTATAGAGTATAATAGAATATAGATTAAACTAGACCGTAAAAGGGAACAAATTGTTACAATTCACGGCTAAAATTTCCCCATACTATTTCCATAAAAGTGCAGACGGCGTAGTGTTCGAGCGAAGCGAGTATGGGAGCGGATTAAAGTTAGAATGAATTTGCCGGCCAAATAGTAATTTGGGACGGAACGGGGAACCCGAATTACTATTTAGGCAAATTGCATTCGTGCCCGCGACTAACAACGTCAAACGATATGGAAATAGTATGGGGGACTTTTAGCTGTGAATTGTAAGACAAATTAAACAGTTTAGAAAGAATTTTAGGCAAAACAATTGACAAGAGACTTATTTAGTAGTATACTAAATAAGTCAGCTGTCAAAAAGATATATCGCGGGGTGGAGCAGTTGGCAGCTCGCTGGGCTCATAACCCAGAGGTCGTAAGTTCGAGTCTTACCCCCGCAACCAGATAAAAACAAGGTTGATAAACCTTGTTTTTTTTATGGAAATAAACTTAAAGATTTTTAAATATGATATTCTATTAATATTTCTTATAATAACTGTTTTAATTCACAGCCATTCTATAGTGGTTAGAATTAATTTAAACTATGAATTATAACAAGTAATTAAAGTTTTTTTAATAAATTAAAAAAAATACTTTGATTTTTTTTGAATTTATGATATAAGAATAATAGCAAAAAAAAAGTCATAATAAACTATAAAAGTTTATTACGGAAATGGAGGATAAAGTATGAGTAATTTATTAAAAGAAAGTAAATCTGGATGGGAAAACATTACAGATGAATCAAAAACAGTGATTTGTAAATTTTCGGATGAATATATTGAATTTTTAAATAAATCAAAAACAGAAAGAGAAATAGTAGCAAACGCAACAGAAATAGCAAAACAAAATGGATTTAAAGAGATAAACGAATATTCTGAACTTCATCCAGGAGACAAAGTCTACTATGTAAACAGAGGAAAAAACCTTTATATGGCTGTTATCGGAAATAAGGATATAGAAGAAGGAATAAATATAATTGGAGCACATGCTGATTCACCAAGATTAGATTTAAAGCCAAGTCCACTTTATGAACAAAAAGAATTAGCCTATTTTAATACACACTATTATGGTGGAATAAAAAAATATCAATGGACAACTATTCCATTAGCTATACATGGTGTAATAGTAAAACCAAGTGGAGAAAAAATACAAGTTTCGATAGGCGAAAATGAAAATGAGCCAGTGTTTGTTATAACAGATTTATTACCACACTTAGGAAGAGAACAAGCACAAAAGAAATTAAGCGAAGCAATTGAAGGAGAAAACTTAGACTTACTTATTGGAAGCATTCCTGATTCAGAAGAAGACAAAAAATGCAAAGAAAAAGTTAAAAAAAATATTATGAAAATACTTAACCAAAAATACGGAATAACAGAAGAAGATTTTGCAAGCAGCGAACTTGAAGTAGTTCCAGCATTTAAAGCAAGGACACTTGGATTAGATGAAAGCATGGTAGCAGGATATGGACAAGATGATAAAGTTTGTGTATATGCATCACTAAGAGCCATTTTAGAAGTACAAAATCCAGAAAGGACAGCAATTTGCTTATTCTCAGACAAAGAAGAAATAGGAAGCATGGGAAATACAGGAATGCAGTCAAATGTGTTTGATACATTTGTATCAGAATTATTAAATAAACTAATGGTAAATAGACCAAATCTTTTAGACAAAGTATTCTGCAATTCAAGAATGTTATCAGCAGATGTTGATGCAGCTGTAGATCCATTATATGCATCAGTATCAGACCCAACAAATGACGGCGTTCTTGGACATGGAATATCAATTAATAAATATACTGGTTCAGGAGGAAAGTATAATGCATCAGATGCAAACGCAGAATATGTTGCCTTAATTAGAAGAATTTTTAATGAAAACAACATAAAATATCAATTTTCTGAGCTTGGAAAAGTTGATGCAGGAGGTGGAGGAACGATTGCCTACATTTTAGCTAACAAGGGAGTAGATGTAATAGATTGCGGAGTCCCAGTTCTATCAATGCATTCACCATACGAAGTAACAAGCAAAACAGACATATATAATGGATATAATGCATATAAAGCATTTTTTAATAACTAAAAAATAGGCGACCTTATGGTCGCTTTAAGTATTTAAAATAAATATACAAATATACAAATATATAAGTATACAAGTATTTAAATTTTTAAATACTATCTAAAAACATAAACAAAAAAACGCATAGAAAGGCACAAAAAAATAGAAAAAAATAGAAAAAATGTTAATTTAAGAAAAATAGTAAAAAATACAGAAAAAACTTGATTTAATTTGAATTTAGTAGTATAATAAAAGAGTATGGGATTATTTGTAGAAATATCAAATAAACCAAATAAAAAATGGAGAATAGAGATATGAAGAAGATTAAAGGGATATTTAAAATTGTAACATTAATTATTATACCAATTTTATTATTGATGTCAACTGGAAGCATAAGCATTGCATCAAGAGATAACAATCCTTATTATGTTATGCTATATACAAAAACATCAGAAAAAAGACCAACAGGTTTTTATTGGGTTAGAACAACAACAGGCGCTGATAAACCTGTAATAAAATTAGTAAAAACCAATGCTGGAGGAACAACTAATAATGATCCAGCAGTGATTTATTGTTTGGATAATGAAAAAGGATTTGGAACAGGTAGTGGAAGTTCTGCAGTTGATTATAGGATGTATTTCAACATGAGAAAACCATCTGAAATTGATGCAACATATAAACTAGCAATTCCATTCAGTAGTTCTAATTATAATAGTTTGATGTGGCTACTAGATAATATAGCTGTTGATGATGCATCAAAAAATGCGTTATCTGAAAAACTACAGCAAGCAAAAGGCTTTGAAATAAGCGAGCTTCAGGATTACACAATGCCAATTTCAAATAAAGCAGCACAAGAAAAAGATATATTAGAATCAGTTCAACAAGCAGCGATATGGAGACTATTAAAAAGTGATGGACAATTTAGACCTAATTATCCAACAGACTTTGCTTGGACACAAAATAGAAATGATGGAACACCAAATCACTTATTAGACGTGAATTACTATGATGATGTAACAGGTGGACCAGCAAAAGCACTATATGAGTATTTAGTTTCAACATCTCTAAGTAATTCTTCATATGATTATACAAAAAATGGAACTTCACCAATTACATTTGTTAAAGGATTTACAGATAGTACAAAACCTACTGTTACAATTAATGGAACAAATTATATAGTCGGACCATATAAATTAACAAATAGAACAGCAAGCAATCTTGTAGATATAGATGTTTCTATACCAAATGGAGCAACATTAGTAAATGCATCAGGTACAGCATTAACTGGAAACACAAATAAAGAGAAAATAATGAATAGTTTTGGTCAAGATTTTTACATTAAAATACCAATTAATGGTGCAAGTACTACTTCAACAATAACAATTACACCTAAATATAGTACAAGAGAATTACAATATAGAACAACAGAATCTTCACCTAGTTCAAAGCAACCAATTGTTGTTATTGAAAATAAAAATTTACAAGAAACAAAAACATCTAATGTTCAACTTACACCTCCAGTAGTAGACCTAGCATTAAGAAAATTTATTACAGGAGTAACAGATAATCAAGGTAACAGTAAAGAAATAGATAACCTTTCAGGAAGAACACCTACTGTTGATGCAAGTTCATTACAACCAACAGGAACAACAAATACAACTGCAGAATATAAACATAGAAAAGATCCTGTAAAAGTCGAAACAGGAGATATTGTAAAATACACATTGAGAATATACAACGAGGGTAATGCAAAAGGATTAGCAACAGAAATAACAGATCAATTACCTACAGGATTAAAATATAAAGGTATAGAAGTTTCAACATACGAAGCAAATTACACAGAAAGTACAAACAAACTTGTATTAACAAGAAAGAATAAAAACGAACCATTGGATGAATTTACAGCAGGAGAAACAACACCAGACTATGAAGATATAAAAATTACATGCGAAGTAACAGCTGAAGAAAATTCAAGCCAAGTACTTACAAATATTGCATGGATTTCAAAAGAATACAATGCAACAACAAACGAAGAGTTTACAGAGACAAATAAAGATAGAGATTCAGCACCAGTCACTATTCCAACATATAGCAACGACTGGAAAGGAACGGTAGACACTGATAAAGAACAAAATGAGCAAAAGTACTACAAAGGTCAACAAGATGATGATGATTTTGAAAAATTAGTTTTAAAACCAGTAGTAAGCAATAAAATAGATTTAGCATTAAGAAAATATATTTCAAAAGTTGAAAATTCTGATGGACAAGCAAGAAGTGGAAGTTCAAGAACACTTACTGTAGATGAAACTCCACTACAAAATGGAGCAACAACTGCAACCTATACACTTAGCAAAAACCCAATCCAAGCTGAAAAAAATGACTTTATATACTATAATTTAAGAATTTTTAATGAAGGTCCAATAGCAGGCAGAGCAACAGAAATTACAGATCAATTACCTACAGGAATTGAACTTGTAACATCAGGAACAATAACATCAACCAATGGAAACACATATAGCATTGCTTACAACAATACTACTAATGTTGTAACACTTACAAATAGTGGAACAACAAACTTACCAGCATATACAGAAGGATCATTACAAGATAATGGAAATGGACATGAAACAATAACACTTAAATGTAAAGTTACTGAAGATGTTGATGCACAAAATCCTAAAAAATTAACTAATGTTGCGTGGATTTCACATCAAACTGATGAAAATGATAGAGATTCATCACCAGCAACACACCCTGATGTAAATAAAGACAATATGTCAGAATATGCAACAAATCAAGAAGATGACGATGATTATGAAAAGATTATATTACAACCAATTCCACCAGAGCCAAAAGAATTTGACTTAGCATTAAGAAAGTTTGTTTCAGCAGTAGATGGTAGAGCAATTAATACACCAAGAGATCCAAAAATAACAGACACTGAAAAATCAAAATTACCAACGAAAACTGCAACATTTGATAATGGTACAACTGCAGAAAAAACACATAGTAAAGAAGCTATTGAAATTAACACAGGTAATATAGTTACATTTACAATTAGAGTTTATAACGAAGGCCAAGTTGATGGAGCAGCAAAACAAATTACAGATTACATTCCATCAGGACTTGAGTTTGTTGAAGGAACAGAGAACAACAGTAACTGGAATTACGATCAAACAACTAGAAAAGCTACAACAAAAAATTCAATTGAGTTAACAGCATTTAATCAACAAACCGGAGAGATAGATTATGAAGATATAGAAATCGATTGTAGAGTAATTGCAACAAGAACGGAAGGAAACAACCAAATTAAAAACATTGCAGAAATAACTCAAATTGAAAATGCTGAAAATTTACCAGATAGAGATTCAACAAACCCATTAACAGACAATCAAAAAAGCAACTATAACCCTGAAACAGCACCAAGAGGAAAAGGATATGAAGATGATGATGACTATGAAAATCTTAGACTACCAGATTTAACTTTTGACCTAGCATTAAGAAAATATATAGTAGAAGTAGATGGACAGCCACAAGCAAGAACACCAAATGTAAACACAGCATCACTAGCAAATAGGACATCTCCACTTGATAGTGGAAATACAGCAACTAAACCACACAGTAAAGATGCATTAAAAGTTGCAAAAGGAAGTAAAATTAAATATAGAATTACAGTATATAATGAAGGTGATGTTAACGGTACAGCTACAAAAATAACAGATTATTTACCAGAAGGACTAAAATTAGTAGAGAATAGTGACATAAATAGAAATTACGGTTGGGCACCTGAAAGTACAGACCCAACTGGAAGAACAGTATCAACCGCATACTTAGCAACAAAAAATATTAATGCATTTGACGGTACAACAATTTCAGATGAATCAGTTGAAATTGAATGTGAAGTTGTTGGAAGTGACTTAGTAAGCAGACATTTAAAAAATGTAACTGAAATTACAGAAGAAAGAAATGATGCAGGAATAACAAGTGATAGAGATTCAAATCCAAACAATTTACAACAAAGAGGGGACAATTACAATGCATCAACTTCAACACAAGGTAAAGGATATGAAGATGATGATGACTATGAAGATTTACTACTTATTAGATTTGATTTAGCATTAAGAAAATTTATTACAGGAGTTAATAAAGAACAAATAACAAACAGACAGCCAACTGTAGATACATCAAAAATGGGAACAATTGGAGCAGATGGTAAAGAAATAACCACATTCACATATAATCAAACAAAAGAACCTGTAAGAGTAGAACAAAATAATATAATTACCTACACAATTAGAGCATATAATGAAGGTTCAGTTGATGCATATGCTGAACTAATAAAAGACGATATCCCTGAAGGATTAGAATTTTTACCAGAAGATGCTATAAATATTAAATACGGATGGAAGTTACTAGATCAAAGTGGAAACCCAACAACAGATGTAAAAAAAGCAAAATTTGTTACAACAGATTATAGATCAAAAGCAAAATCAACAACAGAAAATTTGATAAAAGCATTTAACAAAGAAACAATGGAAACACCAGATTTTAGAGATGTTGAAATTGCATTTAAAGTTACACAACCAGCTGAATCAGATAGAATTGTAATTAATAAAGCACAAATAACTAGACATTCAGATGGTGATGGAAACACAAACATAAAAGATATTGACTCAACACCGGATGTTTGGATAGAAGGCGAAGACGACCAAGATACTGAAAAAATCTATGTAAAATACTTTGATTTAGCTCTAAGAAAATGGACTACTCATGCAATAGTAATTGAAGATGGCGTTCAAAAAGAAATGGAAACTGGTCATACCGCAGATGATAATCCAGAATCAGTAGTAAAAATTGAAATTAACAAAAAGAGATTAGAAGATACCGTTGTTAAATTTAGATATAGTATCAAAGTAATTAATGAAGGAGAAATCGCTGGTTCAGCAACAGAAATAACTGATTACATTCCTAAGGGATTAAAATTTAATCAAGCAGATAATCCAAAATGGATAGAGGCAGAAGGAAAAGTAACGACAGATCAACTTAAAGATACAATCCTACAACCAGGAGAAACAGCAACAGTAGATTTATTACTAACTTGGGAAAACAGTGAGAGTAATATGGGTATAATGACAAATGTTGCAGAGATCAGTGGAGACTACAATGAAAGCGGAACTCCAGATATAGACTCTATTCCTGATAATAGAAAAGAAGGAGAAGATGATATTGATGAAGCTCCAATTGCAATAACAGTAGTTGCAGGTTCTGCACCAACATATATTGCAATAGCAAGTGGAATTACATTAATAATAGGAGGAGGAATATTCTTCATTAAAAAATATGTAATTTAATAAAAAAATAGATTGGCGAAAGCCAATCTATTTTTTTTTATTTTAATTGACTTTTTACTCTTATTCTTATATAATAAAATAGTAATATTTTATAAAATGGAGAATTATAAAAACATGAAGATAAAGCTAAAAATATTTTTATTAGTAATTCCAATTTTAATATTTTTAAGTCAATCTAATTCAAATGCAACAAGTTCAAACGGTAAAAGTTTTGCCTTAAATAATCAAGGATATACAAAGAAAACAGGATATTATTTTGTAACGACAAAAAAAACAGTAAAATCAGTACCAAAAATAGTACAAACTAATACTCAAGGTACAGTTCAAAACAATATGAACAAAGAATTAGGCATTTATTCAGTAAAAAACGGAATAGAATTTAGTTCAAAAAATGTTTCAAAAAACAATGAAAAATATACAAAAAGCTTTGACTTAGAAGAATATGATAAAATAAATAACATTTATAAAACAGGATTACCAAAAGATAAAGTAACTTTAAATCAATTATCATGGGTACTAAATAATATTTGCATACCAGAAAACGAATTATCAAAACAAGCACTACTACTTTCAGCAGGAATAGATGTTAATACATTTAAAAATTACAAAATAGACGGATTTGAAACTAGCGATATAGAAAAGGATATAATTGAAACAATACAACAGTCTGCAATATGGCATTTTAGTAATACAGAAGAAGAATTACAACCAACAGATGAAATAAAGATTTATTTATCAAATGACCTTACCTCAGCTGTAGATATAAATGAATTAAACCAAATAAACAAAGACGATCCAATTAATAAACTTTATACATATCTAGTAAATGGAGCAATAAATGCTGTTGGAAATGGATATTCATATTCAAAAACATTAAACGAAGCTCCAATAGTATTTAACAAAGAATCTGCAACAATTAATGCGATTGGAAACAACTATATTATTGGACCATACAATATATCATTTGCTTCATCAGATTGTTCACTAAAAGTATCAGTTAATAACGGTAAATCAGAATTAGATAATATAAAAATTCTAGCAGAAGATGCGAAAACAGAATTAATTGGGAATAACATAACAGAAAAGGTAGTATCTAAAATAGGAAGCAACTTCTATCTTTCAATCCCAACAACATCATCTGCAACAAATATAAATTTAAATGTTGAAACCAATTACAATGAAAAAGTCTTAACATATTGGACAACTACAGCCAACAAAATAAATGCAACTCAACCACTTATTACAATTAGAAACGAACCAAGAACAAATTATCAGTCAGATATAAAAACAATATCAAAACAAGGCTTTGATTTTGCACTAAAGCAATATATAACAACAATAAACAATGTGACTCCAGAAACATCCAGAGAGCCAAATTATAAACAATCTGATTTAAAAGCACTAGCAAATGGAACAACAACACTTGATAATGGAACAACAATTAGCAAGAGATCTCAAAAAGATGGAATGCCAGTTAATACAGGTGATAAAGTAATATTTACAATAAGAATCTTCAATGAGGGACAAGTTAACGGAATACCAGTTACAATCACAGAATACCTACCTGATGGATTAGAAGCTGTTTCAAGTGAAGAAAGCGAAATAAATAGAACATACAATTGGCAAAAAGATCCTAATAATCAGACTAAATATACAACAAACTACTTACAAAACACAAGTATTAACGCATTTGATAATAATCAAGAAGACAATAGATATAAGATAGACTATCAAGACCTACAAATAGAATGCAAAGTAACAGCACAAACGCTCACAACAGATATATCATTAAAAGCAGTAGCAGAAATTACAGATTACCTAAATGATGATAATTTATCTGATAGAGATTCAATTGCTAACAACTTAATTGAAGATCAAAAAAACAACTATAACCCAGGAACATCATCAGAGGGAAAAGGATATGAAGATGATGATGATTATGAAGAATTAATTATAAAAGGAAGATATTTTGATCTAGCATTAAGAACATATATTTCAGAAGTTAATACATCAGGTGGAAATAGTACAGAGTATAAAAGAGAACCAAGACCAGATGTAAGTACATTATTAAGAGGAGATACAACAGCAACATATTTGGCAACAAAAGGTCCAGTCAGTGTAGAAACAGAAAGTTCAATAATATACACGCTAAGAGTTTACAATGAGGGTCAAATTGATGGATATGCAGATGAAATAACATTCTATTTACCAGAAGAATTAGAGTATGTCAATGATGAATTCAATGCACAATTTGGTTGGATAATTGATACAACAGATACAACACAAAGAACATTGAAATCAAGTGCATTATCAAAGGAAAAAGACGATGATAACAAAATAATAGCATTTAATTTAGAAACAAAAGAACTAAGTTATAAAGAAATAAAATTGAAATGTAAAATAAAACTAACCTCACCAACATTAAAAGAAATAACAACAATTTCTGAAATTTCGAAATCAGGCAATAACGCCGGCTTGGCAGATAGAGATAATAAATCAAATGTTTCAGTTCCTTCAGATAATGAATTAGAAAAATATAAAGGTAATTCATCAAATAAAGAAGAATTAACAGATAGCAATTACTACTATAAAGGACAAGAAGACGATGATGATTTTGACAAAATAATTTTAGAAAACTTTGATTTAGCATTAAGATATTTTATTACAGATGTTAATGGAAAACAAGTAGACGACAGAACTCCACAAGTTGACAAATCAACCTATGGAGATAACACATCAGAAAGAACTATTACAACATTTCAGTACAACCACGACAAAGGAGAACTAAAACTATGTCAAAATGACATAATAACATTTACAATTAGAGTATACAATGAAGGAACACAAGATGGATATGCCACACAAATAGGAAACGATATTCCAAGTGGATTTGAATTTTTAAAAGATTATGAAATAAACAAGCAATATAATTGGAAGATGTATGATGCCCAAGGAAACGAAACTGATGATATCAATAATGCAAAATATGTAAAAACCGAACATTTAGCAAAAATAGATGGAAACGATGATAACCTAATAAAAACATTTAGTTCAAGCAATGAGAATAACTACAAAGACGTAAAAATAGCTTTTAGAGTATCTGAGCCTACATCAGAAGACAGAAGAATAACAAGTAAAGCACAAATAGTTCAAGCAACAGATTCTAACGGAGGAAGAGTAAATGACGGAGATTCAGGACCAAATGATTGGATTGAAGGAGAAGACGATCAAGATTATGAAACAATATATGTTAAATTCTTTGATCTTTCACTAAAAAGCATAGTAAATGAAGCAATAACAATAGAAGATGGTACTCAGAAAGAAAGCAAAACATCGCAAACTATGGAGCAAAATGAAAAACCAGTTGTAAATGTTTCTGTAACAGAAAAAAACATAGATAACATAATAATAAAATTTAAAATATCAATACAAGTAAAAAATGAGGGAGAAATTGAAGGTTATGCTAGAGAAATATCTAACTACATCCCTGACGGTTTAAGATTTAATCAAGCAGATAATATAAAATGGAAAGAAACAAACGGAAAAATTACAACAGACCAATTAGCAAATACTTTATTACAACCTGGAGATACAGCCACAATAGACTTAATATTAACATGGGATAACGAACAAAGAAATATGGGAGTAAAGAAAAACTATACAGAAATCAGCGAAATAAGGAACAATTCAAATACAAATGACATAGATTCAATAATTAATAATAAAAAAGATGGAGAAGACGACTTAAATACTACATCTTTTGCCATAACCTCAACAGCGGGAGAGTCTCCAAAATATATATTAATAATAGCTGGAGCAGTAGTAATAATAGGTGTTGGAGCAATCTTAATAAAAAGATTTGTTGTATAGGGATTTTAAACTTTACTATCAAAAAAACGTATGATATAATAAAAAACGTAAATAATAGATAAAAAGAAGGATTTTTGAAAATGAATCAAATTTTGAGAGATCACAATAATAATTCTAGCGAAAGAAACAATAGGAGAAACCAACAAAATAATAGATACAATAATTACAATAACAATGGCTACAATAATAATAACAATAACAACTATGGTTACAATAATAATAACTATAATAATAATTTTAATAATAA
>JAFWMA010000007.1 GCA_017510825.1 Clostridia bacterium
ATGAAAGAGCAAGTTATGGTGATGCTGTACTTGAAAAATTATCTCAAAAATTAACTAATGAATTTGGCAAAGGTTTTTCTAAAAGAAATCTAGAAAGAATGAGAAAATTTTACATATGTTTTCCAATTGCGACAACAGTGTTGTCGCAATTGAGTTGGTCTCATTATTTAGAGTTAATAAAAATAGATGAAGAGCCTAAAAGAAAATTTTATTTAAATGAATGTATCAATTCTAAATGGAGTGTTAGAGAACTGCAAAGACAAAGAGATTCATTGTTATATGAAAGATTAACTTTGGCTGCTGATAAAGAAAAAATATTAGAATTATCTGAAAAAGGACAAATATTAAAAACAAGTAAAGATTTAGTCAAAGATCCATTTGTGTTAGAATTCTTAGACATAAAAGAAAATACTAATTATTTAGAATCCGATTTAGAAAAGAATATTATAGAACATTTAAAAGAATTTTTTATTAGAACTAGGCAAAGGCTTTAGTTATGTTGGAAATCAAGTAAGATTAACACTAGAAGAAGATCATTTTTATCCAGATTTAGTTTTTTATAATAGGCTTTTAAGATGTTTTGTAATTATTGATTTAAAAATTGGAAAAGTATCTCATCAAGATATAGGACAAATGCAAATGTATGTTAATTACTATGATAGAGAGATAAAACAAGAAGATGAAAATTCCACTGTAGGAATATTACTTTCAACAAATAAAAATGAAACTGTTGTAAAATATACTTTGCCTGAAGATAACAAAACGATTTTTTCTTCTGAATATAAATTACATATGCCAACAGAACAAGAATTAATTAGTGCCGTTGAAGAAGAAAAGAAAAATTTTGAATTAAATGAAAAGGAGGTGTAAGATTTATGAAAAATAAGAAATTATTTTGTATATTTGCAATACTAATTATAATTGCTTTAGTCATTGGTTCTATAATTTATATAAATAAAAATAAAACAAATAATGATGAAATTCCAAATGGATATATCGCTATATTTCATGGCGGTGCTGGAGAAATAACATATGAAACATATATCTATAAAAAAGAAAATGGTCATGATAATTCTGGATTTGATTATATAAATGTAACTAATACTACTGTGTCGTGGGGAAGTAGTGAATGGAATTCAAAAATTACTAAACGTGGTTCTGTTCAATGGACTGATGATGTATTTGAAGTAGCTAAAGATAATGGTGCTTATTCATATGTGACATTACCAAATAGTAACAAAAGATATACTATCGAACAGTATATGGGTATGTTTATAATGAATTAAGAAAATAAAGGGTATGGGAATTCCCATAATGGAATTTATGCGGGAGTATAAATTCAGTGCTGGCTAGACAAGAACTTTACTCTCACACTCTAAAAAATATAAAAAGAGGATTAAATTATTTTGATGATTTTTTCCTCTTTTTTTGAAGATTATTTATACAAAAACATATTCATTTAAAACAATTTCTTCAGCCATATTCTTGTAATTATTAATTAACTTTGTCCATTCTAATGGATTAAATTCTTTACTTTTTTCAGACAGTCTTTCATCATTTTTAATATAATGATCCATTAGTATTTTGTATAAACTTTCACAAGAATCACTGACTAAAAGAAGATGATAAGTTAGTTTATTTGCCATTAAAAGCGTTTCATAAAGTGCTTGTTTATTTTGTGCAATAAAGTGTAATCTTAGTATTCCATATTTGCCAATTTTTCCACATTCTTCATCCTTTTCTAAATATAAATTTGGTATTAAATAATCTCCTTGTCTTGTATATTTTATTTCCATAATTTTTTCAATCCTTTTTTAATTTTATAAGTGTAGGTTTTAATTATTTCTTAAAGTTTAGGATTAGGTTTCAGTTCTTCAATTGTTTTAAATTCAAGCATAAAAAATGTCCGCCTTCCTAGAAAGAGAACATTATTTTTATATTTGGTAGAACAAGCCTTTCCAAGCCTGACTACGGACAAAATAAAAAATTACGAACTTTAATTAGTCCGTAAGTTGTCTTCAAATGGAGCAACTGACCAGAATCGAACTGGCATCTTAGCCTTGGCAAGGCCACATACTAACCGTTGTACTACAGCTGCACATTCACATTATATAATATTTTACTTCTCTTGTAAAGAAAAAATTCTAAAATAATGGTTTAGTAGTATTTTAAGAATAGTTTATTTGTGTTAAAATCATATAGAGGGATTAAAATGGAAAAGATTAAAGGACTTAGTTTAGAAAAAGTAGATCTTTTAAAAGAAAAAGGTCTTGTTAATTATAAATCTGATGTTAAGACAAAATCTATTCTACAAATTATTAGAAGTAATTTTATTACTTTATTTAATATTTTGAATTTAGGTCTTGCTTTAGCTATTTTTTTTGTTGGATCTTACAAGAATTTACTTTTTTTAGGTGTAGTTTTTTGTAATACATTAATTAGTACTTTTCAAGAGATAAGAAGTAAACTTACTATTGATAAACTTTCTTTATTACACGAAAGCAAAGCTTCTGTGGTTAGAAGTGGCAAGTTATATAAAATAGGTATTTATGATATTGTACTTGGAGATGTTTTGAAATTTAAAAGTGGTAACCAAATACCTACTGACTGCAAGGTTCTTTCTGGGGAAGTTTTGGTAAATGAATCACTTCTTACCGGAGAGGAAGAATCAATTTTAAAAAGAAAAGGTGATGAACTTTTTTCTGGCAGTTTTATAGTAAGTGGAAATTGTTACGCAGAAGCTATTCATGTTGGTGCGAATAATTATGCATCTAAGATTGCCAATGAAGCTAAATATATTAAAAAAGTTAATTCTGAAATTTTGAACTTTATTAATAAAATTATTAAATATATATCCATTGCTATTGTACCTATTGGAATATTCCTGTTTATAAATCAATTAGGGGAGTCTAGTTATGGAGAAGCAGTTGTTTCAACTGTTGCTGCTTTAATTGGTATGATACCAGAAGGTCTTGTTTTACTTACTAGTAGCGTGCTTGCTATAAGTGTTATGAGGCTTGCTAAATATAATGTTTTAGTTCAAGAACTTTACTGTATTGAGACCTTAGCTAGAGTAGATACTATTTGTTTAGATAAAACTGGAACTATTACTGAAGGAGAGATGGAAGTATCTAAGATAATTCCTTTAAATGGTTATTTAATGAGTGATATAACAGATTATCTTGGATTAATTAGTTATCATATGAAAGATGACAATCAAACTATGAAAGCTATTAGTGATAAATATTCAAGAAAAAATGATTGTAAGGTTTTAGAAATTATGCCATTTTCTTCTAAAAATAAGTGGTCTGGTATTTCTTTTGAAAAGGAAACTTTTATTTTAGGGGCTCCTGATGTTATCTATGATAAAAAAATTAAAGAAATGGATGAATATATAAGCAATAGAGTAGTTTTACTTTGCAAAAGCGTTAAAAAAATAAATAAAAAACTCCCTTCGTCTATGAAACCAATGGCCTTAATAGTAATAAGTGATAAAATTAGAAGAGATGCTAGAGCTACTTTAAGATATTTTAAAGAAGAGGGTGTGGATTTAAAAATAATTTCTGGTGATAATCCTCTTACAGTATCTTATATTGCAAAAAGAGTTGGATTTGAAAATATTAAATATATAGATATAAGTAAATGTGATAGCTCTATAAATGATATAGTGGAAGAATATAATATTTTTGGAAGAGTTAAACCTAGTCAAAAAAAAGATATTATTTTAGCTTTAAAAGCTCATGGTCATACAGTTGCGATGACTGGAGATGGAGTAAATGATGTGTTAGCACTTAAAGATGCAGACTGTTCAGTTGCTATGGCATCAGGAAGTCAAGCTGCAGTGCAAGCTTCGCAATTAGTATTAATGGAATCTGATTTTTCAAAAATGCCAGGAGTAGTAAAAGAAGGAAGAAGAGTAGTCAATAATTTAGAATGTTCAGGAAGTTTGTTTTTAGTTAAAAACATATTCTCATTCTTATTATCTATTTTATCAATTTGCATTGGGTTGAAATATCCAATAAATCCTTCACATGTATCACTAATAAGTATGTTTACAATTGGTGTGCCGGCATTTTTACTATCACAAGCACCTAATACTGATTTAATTAAGGGAAGATTTATTAATAATATATTATCAAGAGCAGTACCAGGTGGCTTAACAGATACATTGATGATTGCTGTGCTGGTTGCCTTTGGTGGAGTGTTACAAGCTCATAATATGAATTTATCAACTGTTTCGACTATAGTTATTTCTGTTGTTGGCTTAATGGTAGTTCATGAAGTAAGCAAGCCAATGACAAAATATAAATGGGCAATATTAGCATTATGTACGACTGGGATAGTAATAAGTATTTCGATATTAAGAAACCTATTTGCACTAACTGAATTATCAATTAAAGAAATAATTGTATGTGCAGTGTTTGCATTATTAACAAAGCCATTCTTGTTCTATTCAAGCATGATTGCAAGAAAAATAGCACATATTTTAAATAAAAAAACAAACATAATGAAGAAGATTTAAGCAGTCTATATAAAGAAATACAAAATATTAAAAAACTAAACAAATACACTATAGTGGCGGTAACTTATGGCATAAATGTAGAAAAAATAGATTGATAAAAGAACAGGAAATAATTGAATTTATAAAATCGAAGAATAAAGATTTTATAAAGAGCGAAAAGTATATAACAAAAGCTTCATAAAAACATAATAAAATTTTGGAAAATGCAGTAAAAATGTAACATAAATGTAATAAAAACCGAAAAGACTTGTTGCTTTAAGCGTTTACACGCATACTGGCATCAAATGGTTATTGACAAAAAAATGAGTTTTAATTATAATCTTTTCATAAAATATAAAAAATCAAAGGAGGATTTAACCAAAATGAGCAAAAGTAAAAAAACAAGTTTTAGAGAGAAAGGTATCACCTTAGTAGCACTTGTTGTTACAATCATTGTTTTATTAATCTTAGCAGGAGTAACAATAAGTTTAGCCTTAGGTAATAACGGAATAATAGGTAGAACTCAACATGCATCAAATACATGGGCAAATGCAACAAAAGATGAAGAAGCAATGATGGGACAAATAGAAAGTGAAATAGACAGACTAGCTCAAGGAGGCGGAGGTTCAGGAGGAGGTAGCCCTCAAGCTATAACAGCAACAGAACTAACTGCATTAGCTAACAATGGAATGTCAGAATTAACAGGAACACAAATAACAAATAGCAACTTAGTAAATAATCCAAATGTAAGAGCAGTACTAACAGGACAAGTACCAGTACCAACAGGATATACATATGTAGAAGGAACAGCAACAACGGAAAGCACAGCACCAAATAGTTATGGAGTAGTTGTAAAAGATGAAAGCGACAATGAATGGGTATGGGTACCAGTAAATGGAACAGAAAGTATAGCACCAAGTGGAGTGTATGAAACAATAGAACCAACAAGTATAGTAACAGCAAAAGCTAATAATGATGAAGGCGTAAGATTTGCATATAGAGAAGAAGCAATAAAATTAGCATCACTTAATGGAATAAATGGATTAAAACTTGCAGATGAAGACTCAAGTTCAAGTTCGGAAGAAGAACCAGAAGAACCAGAAGAAGAAACAGTAACAAAACAGGTAGACAAAAAAAGTAAAACAATATTACCTGGAGTAGATAGATACTCACCTGATGATACATCAGACTTTAGAGAGCCAGCATTAGTTACAGAATATGATTTAGATCCAACATATTATAAACAAGCAGGAAATTTTAATACAGCACAAGAATTTGCAGATGCAATGGTAAAAGACTATAATGACATGGTAACAAGTATAACAAAATATGGTGGATTTTATGTAGGAAGATATGAGCTTTCTGGAACAAATAATGGAGGAGACCAAGCAATAACAAATGCAAAAGTACAAGCAGGACAAACACCAATGGGTAATGTAAATTGGTATAGATTGTACCAAGCAAGTAGAACCTTTGGAAAGCCATCTACAACAAGTACAATGATATGGGGAAGCCAATGGGACATTGTATGTTTATGGGCGAGTAAGGTAGGAGATGCGATACCTTACGACCACATTAGTCAAGATTACGCACGGAAGAGATGATTCTGCACTGTCAGGCTCCAATTTGCTTGACAAAAGGAACAATTTATATGATTTAGAAGGTAGTAGATTTGAATGGACACAAGAAGCCAGTGAGAACGATGATCGTGCTATAAGAGGGGGCTATTTTGATGTGCTAAATGAAGTGAGCTGGAGAGCGTATACTGGTTGGGGGACAGTCCATGACTTGTCGTATATTTCTACTCGTCCGACACTTTACATAAAGTAGTGTTGATTTAGGTAAACTTGTATCAGCAAAATATGTACTAGTAGATTAACGAATATATGTATTTTGCGAAAACAATAAAGGAAACGTGAAATTGAAAATAGAAAAAAATATAGAAAAAACAGGAATGTTACTATTACTCAGTGTAATAGTAACATTCAACCTAATTATAGGAGCAAATGAAAAAGGATTAAGAGTACTGCCAATAAGCATATTAATGGCAGTAATTATTTTATATTTAATTATACTAAAGTTTAAGAATAAAAAAGAAGAAAGTATATTATTTAAAAGTAAAGTGGATTGTTTTGTACTTGCATTTATGCTAACAACAACTTTACCGTTACTATTTGGAACCTATGCCTCATATTCAGATACAGTTGAGTTCATAATGAAATACTTTTTTATATACTCAGTATATATACTTGCAAGAAATGTTATAAAACAAAAAAAGCAAATTGAATGTATAATAATTACTACACTAATAAGTTCTCTTATTCCTATTTTTTTACATATAGATTTCTTAAACAAACAGTTTTTATTAGGATTTATGAAATGGCTCAGAATAACCTATATTAAAGGAAAGTATTTCTCTAGCACATTTGGATATCCAAACGCACAGGCTATATATTCTTGTCTTTGCATATTTTTAGCAATGCATAGATTTAAAGTAAATAAAAATAAAATATTAAAGGGTTTAGACATTATATATATATTGCTTTCACTATATATTATCTATATAGCAGGAGCCCAAACTACAATGCTTTTATTAGGACTAGTTACATTTGTACTAGTTATTGCAAAATATAAAGAGCAAATAAAAAAGCATAAAAAAAAGATCGCAATTGGAATTGGAATTTTAGTTTCTATTTTAGCAATATACTTAGCAGTAGCACTAAACACTTCAGAACCGCTGGTAAAAACAAATGAAGACATAAGTGAAAAAGTATTTAACAGATATAAACAAGGAGAAAAATATACATTAGAACTAGAATATGAAACAGAATGTTTTAATAAAAACAGAATAAATGATCCACTAGAAGTTTATATTACGCAATACGGAAGATATTATACCAAAAGTATTATAGCAAAAGAAAAGCTTAATCCCCAAATGCAAAAATTTAAAGTAGAATTTACACCAACTGATGATTCAAATTATATGGCATTAAATATTACAAATGGGTATTATGGAGTTATAAAAATAAACAATATTTATCTCAATGGAGAAAAACAAATCATAAACTACAAATATATCCCATACAAAATAGGGATTTTATTAACTAAATTTTTGTCGGAAGATGATAAAAGCTTAATGCAAAGATTTTATATGTATAAAGATTGTTTAAAAATTGCAAAAGATAGTCCTATAGTTGGAAATGGTGGAAATACATGGAAAAATATGTCTAGAGCAGTTGAAGAGTATAAAGTTGCATTCAAAGAAAGCCACAGTTACTTTTTTGAATTATTAATTAGTTATGGAATAGTAGGAGTGATTGCCTTCTTAAGTCTAGTAATTTACTTTTTTATAAAAATATTCAAGCAATGTAAAAAAGATACTAAAAAACGAAATAGAAAACTGCTAATTGCAATTGGTTTATTTATAGTATTATTTCATAGCATAACATTTGACTTTAATATGTCATTTATGCTAATTCAATTAATGATATATATATATATGGCAGTTCTGATATATGATGAACAAAAAAGTATAGAAAAGTATAGATATTTTGACTTTATAATATTGACATTTTTTATATTTATGATAAATTTATATGTAAGAGCAAGTGTCTCAAAATATTTGCTACAAGATAATACATCAAAACATAATGTTACACCATATAAAAAAGAATACTATTTTGACAAAATAACAGATGATATAAACAACAATGCAGATGGGAAAAGAATAATAAATGAACTAACGGATTATATGAAAAAAGAGCCATATAAAAATCAAACAGAAGCATACAAAGAATTATTTGAGACTATATGTAAAAATGCAGATAACCTATCAAATGAAGAATTAAGGCTGTATTTAGACTTTGGGATAGAAAGATTAAAAACTGTGAAGTTTTTAACACCAATGTATTTTAACACTATATTTGGTAGAGTAGATGTTATTGCAAATACCATAAATTGTTTAGACGAATATATTGATGAAGAAAACAAAACAGAAGATACGAAAAAAATCGAAATTATAACAAATGCAATTAATGATTTAAAAGATATATTATATAAAGAATATGAAATAAATATAAAAAATATAGAAAATCTTGAAAATGCTAGTTATAGTAAAGAAGCTAGAAATAGTATGAAAAGGAAATATCAAGAAATTATTAATTCCATTAAATAGAGGAAAAAAGTGTGAAATTAGAAGTATTGCTATCAGTAATGAACTTAAGAAAAGAAAACTTAGACAAAATGCATATTACATCCAAATGTACAGTTATAGATCAGTGTGGCAAAAAGTATGAAGAAAAATATAATAGTTTTAATATTTTTGGATATAACGAAATTGGATTATCTAACAGTAGAAATAGAGGATTAGAACACTCTACAGAAGAAATTTTAATTCTATGTGATGATGATGTTGTGTATAATGAAGATTATGAAAAAAATATAGTAAATGAATTCATAAGCAACCCAAAAGCAGATGTTATATATTTCAATGTAAATAGTCCATATAGAAAATATAGGATAATAAAAAAAAGAAAAAGATTGCATATATATAATAGTTTGAATTATGCTTCTTGTAATATTGCTTTTAGAAGAAAAAGTATAGAAAATAAGAACATAAAATTTAATAATATGTTTGGACCAAATGCTAAATGGGAAAATGGATCAGATACTATTTTTATTAGAGATGTTTTAAAAAACAAATTAAAAATATATTCATGTCCCATAAATTTAGGAACAGTATATCATAGAGAGTCAACTTGGTTTAAAGGATATGATGAAAGGTATTTTTTTAATAAAGGAGCTTTGTTTACAGCAATAAGTAAAAGATTTAGACATCTATTATTAATACAATATTTATTAAGACATAGAGAAGTATTTAAAGATTTTGGATTTAATAATGCATATAAAGCGATGATTAAAGGGTCAAATGACTATTTGAAAGATAAAAAAGGCTATATTGAATATGAAAAAAGTAAGTGTAATAATACCAATTCATAACAGTTCTAAGCATATAAATAAATGTATTAAAAGTGTACTAAATCAAACATATAATAATTTAGAAATAATAATTGTAGATGATTTGAGCAGAGATAATAGTTTAGAACTAGTTAAAGGGATAAAAGATAATAGAATTATAATAATTGAGTTAAAAGAAAAGGTTGGTGTAGCAAACGCAAGAAACACCGGTATAAAAAAAGCATCTGGAGACTATATATGCTTTTTAGATTCTGATGATTACTGGATAGATGAGAAGATAGAAAAACAAATAAGTTTTATGGAAAAAAACGATTATGTATTTATTTATAGTGGATATCAATATTTAAATGGGAGCAGAAAACATATAGTCCATGTACCTACATCTATTAATTATAGTGAAGCTTTAAAAAACACAACAATTTTTACATCTACTGTTATGTTTAATATGACACATTTATGCAAAGAAGACATTTATATGCCAGATGTTGAAAGTGAAGATACAGCAACATGGTGGAAGATCTTAAAAAAGGGAATTATAGCGTATGGAATAGATGAGTCTCTTTCGATATATAGAGTTGGCGAGAAATCATTATCATCAAATAAGTTTAAAGCATTAAAAAGAACATGGAATTTATATAAAAGAGAAAATTTAAACTTTATTCGAAGAATTTTTTATTTTTTTTATTATTGCATAAATGCAACCAAAAGAAGAGTTTTATAGTAAGAAACTAAAATTAAGGAAGTTTTAAATGTATAAAAAATATATAAAAAGAATCGTAGACATATTCATTTCGCTTATAGTATTGATAGCATTAAGTCCAGTCTATTTTGGAATAGCAGTTTTAATCAAAATTTTAGATAAAGATTCAACGATATATAAACAAATTAGAACTGGAAAAAATGGCACACAGTTTATAATATTTAAATTTAAAACAATGAAAGATGGAACTGTTACTAAATTAGGAAAATGGCTTAGAATTACATCTTTAGATGAAATTCCTCAATTTTATAATGTTTTAAAAGGTGACATGTCAATTGTAGGACCTAGACCATGGATCCCAGAGTATTATAATAATTTTAATGAACAGCAAAAGAAGAGAACGAAAGTAAGACCAGGTTTAGTAGGACTTGCACAAGTGAATGGAAGAAATAAGATTAATATTTTTGAAAAGATTAATTATGATATAGAATATGTTAATAATGTATGTTTTTTATTAGATATAAAAATTGCTTTAAAAAGTTTTTTTGTAGTAGCAAAAAAGGATTATATTGGAGGGGACAATTATTATATAAAAAAAGAAATAGAACTTTTAAAAAAACAAAATAATTATTAATACATATTTTGAAAAATATTATATAAAAAAATCACCTAGCTAAAAGGTTTTGAATATATGAAGGAAGGTTATGAGAACTAAAAAAGCAATAGCCAATATAATTTCATCAATATTGGTACAGATAGTTACAATTATATGTGGCTTTATTGTACCAAGGCTAATAATAAGTAACTATGGATCAAATGTTAATGGTTTAGTAACATCTATAACTCAATTTTTGGCCTATATAGTTTTACTGGAATCAGGATTTGGACCTGTAATAAAATCTGTACTATTTAAGCCAATTGCAAATAAAGACAAAAATAAAATTGAAAAAATATTGAAGGCATCTGAAAAAATATTTAGGAGAATATCATATATATTCTTAGTATATATTTTATTCTTATGTATCTTCTTTCCATTGGTAATAAACAATGAATTTAGTGGTGCATTTACTGTTTCACTAATAATTATAATTGCAATAAGTACATTTGCTGAATATTATTTTGGAATGACTTATAGGTTATATCTACAAGCAGAGCAGAAAACATATATAGTTTCAATGATACAAATTGGAACTTTAATTATATATACTATAATTGTACTGTTATTGATACATTTTAAAGCAAGTATTCAAGTTGTAAAGCTAGCAAGTACATTTATTTTTGTGCTAAGACCAATTTTACAAAACATTTATGTTAAGAAAAAATATAATATTAGTTTAAAAAATGTAGACTCAAATTATCAGATAAAGCAAAAATGGGATGGTTTAGTGCAACACATTGCTTATGTGATTCATACAAATACAGATATTGTAATTCTTACAATATTTACAAACTTAAAAGAAGTATCTGTTTATTCAGTTTATTTTATGATAGTTGAAGGAGTAAAAAGAATAGTGCAATCTTTTACAGGAGGCATAGATGCTACATTTGGAGACATGATTGCAAAAGGAGAAAAAGAAAAATTAAGTAAAAGTTTTAAAATTTATGAAGGTATTTATATAGCAATAGCAACAATAACATTTTGTTCTTCAATGTTCTTAATAGTACCATTTGTAAAGGTATATACAAATGGAGTTAATGATGTAGATTATATTAGACCGATATTTGCTTATATTTTTGTAATAGCTGAATTTGTGTTTATAATGAGGCAATTATACTATGATTTAGTAAAAGTTGCAGGACATTTTAAACAGACTAAAAAAGGTGCATATATAGAAGCAATTTTAAATATTATAATTTCATTGATTTTGGTATTGAATTTTGGATTAGTAGGAGTTGCAATAGGTACTTTAGTTGCAATGTTGATTAGAACAATAGAGATTATGTATTATACGTCAAAACATATTTTGAATAGAGATGTTATGTATACATTTAAAAGAATAATAGTTATTATATTCGAGTTTATAATAATAGCATTTATTATAAACTTAATTCCACATATAGAAGTTAAGGGATATAGAGAATGGATAATCCAAGCTATCATTGTTACATTTATTTCAGGAATTGTAGTAATATCAATAAATAAATTGATATATAAGGATAGTTTTAAAGACATTATGAAAAAATTAAAAAGAAAGGATTAATAAAAAAAGAATATAATAGATATGATAATTTTCTAGCAAACGGATGTAATGTTGTAAAAAAGGTTGATTGTTTAGGTCTATTTTACTTGCACAACAAAGGATATATATGTAGATTTGTACTTATAACACAGAAAATTAGCCTTAGCATGTTTTACTGCTAAGGCAATAAAATTGTTCTAACTTTTTGTTGCTTTCAAAGATTTTTTGAGCTTTATCTTTTTTAATAAAAGTTTATAATTTAAACAATCTATTATTATGTATAAAAAGCACATTATTGTTATTATTTGGTCTCTAAATGTAAACATTGCATGTCGTATTGAATGATTGGCTAAAATTAGATATCTTATATATGGCGTAATTCCTATAAAGGCTATAATTAATAAAAACTTTTTGTTTTTTAGTTCTTTCCAGTTTATTAATATTAAAAGTATTATTATAACTACTATTATTGCTAGTTTTACTTCCCATTTATAAAAATTTTCTTTTATTATATCTAGTATAGGAATTGCAAAAAAGTTCTTTTTTACTACATTACCATATAACACTTCATGACTACTTAGACCTTGTAATCCGTTTATTCTTAGCAAAACATTATCTTTTACATATTCAAATGCATTTATGTGTAATATTAATGAAGACAAAATCCATTTTGCAATCCACATTCCGACATAACCAATAAACCACAAAATACATACTTTTGCTACAAATTTAATAGTGTCTTTTAATCTGTCTAATCTGCCTTGCTCCTTTCTAATTATTAAAATAAAAAGCAGTGGTACAAATATAGTTAAAAGTTCTGTTGTTAGAAAATCAAAAAAGGTTGTAACTATTCCTGTTATTAAAAATAGCATTGATAATTTTTCATCAACTTCATCTTTTGATTTATTTTTCTTGTTACTATCAATCTGCATTGCTATCATTGATGTAATTATCATAACATAAAACATCACCGAATACTCTATGCAAAAAGTAACGTACCAACTTGAAACTAATATTAATGCCAATAAAAATATAAAAGCTAATTTTTTTGACTTTTTAAATAGTACAACAAGCAATACAAGAGATAACATTGATAATAAAATTTTATTTAATAAGTAAATTTGTTCCATATTAAATATTGTAAGCAATGGTCTTAAAAAAAGCATACAACCATTCCAATATCTTAAATAATTAACATTAGGATCTCTATGATTTTCTACTGCATCTATAAAATCCGTATTTGTATCTTTTTTTATTACTTGATAATATTTTGCCCATAATGTTGATTCTATTGGTTTTTCTGAATCTATATAATTCATAATATTTAGTTTTCGTGTGTCTGCATAATAATGTATGTATGAGTATATTTTTTTGTTTTTTATTCTATATACTCCTGCTTTTGTTTTATAAAATTCTGCACTTTCTTTTAAATTTTCTTCTATTGCACTATGTGGTATCTTAGAAGATACCACAAGTGCAAAGAATATAATTAGTACTCCTAATGTAAAAATTGTTGTATATTTAAATACTTTGTTCATAATTTCTCCAAATTAATATAAGTTAATTTAACTGCAACTGTCACTACTGTTATCATCATCCTGTCCATAAGATGAATCCCATAAGTATTCTGCATATCCATTAGAAATTTCTTTAAATACATATGCACCTGAGCCAGAGATTACCACGTCTTTTGAGCTATCATATAAATCCTGTTTTACAAAAATAGACCAAGATGAACTCTCAGTAAAATCACTACTAAACATATTTCTCACCATCCCGAGTTCATAAAAATCATCCGCCAAGCTATTATTCAATAAATAGATAGATTCAATAGAAGTGCAATGTCTGAATGCATGTTCATAATAATCACCGAAGGCTGAAATTGGACAGTCCAAGTACACTAATCTTTGTTCCTTACAATTCTATTCTTTAAATATTTTTGATTTTTCATAAAAAATCACCTTTCCTTTCTCTTGCCTTGTTTCAAAGACATATAATATATAAATTTAAAAATTAATAACAATTTGAAAACACCAAATAAGACTATTTTTACACGCAAATTTTTGACATCAATCAAAAATGTATAGCGAAAAATAGCCTATATAGCTATATAAACGATTTATAAAATTAAAGCTCGTAATATAATAATATCAATACTTTCAGTAATTGTGTTCATTTGTTTTGCCATCCTTTGTTTCTTTGATTTTTATGCCTATATTATAGCAGTTTACTATTTTTTGTGCAATAATTTTTGTGGAATTTTTTATAAAATTTATATATACATTATTTTGGTTACACAACCAATAGTTAAGCACCTTATAAAAATATATAATAATTTTGTAAATATTTTTTAGGGAGTGCTATATGGTAAGATTAAAAATAGGAAATGGCGAGTATTTATTCAAACTTGAAATTGCAAAATTACAGATATTATTGAATATGTAACAAGTAAAAATAGATCATATCCTGAAATAAATATAATCATGCACTATATCTGAATCATCAAAAACTCTAAAAATACTTTACAGCATAGTAGGAAGATATTGCAAAAAATGAGATTTAATCTCCGTTCTCAAATAAAAACTCATTTTTGGAACATACTAATTCAAAAAGGAGTGATTTTTTATGAGTTCTTTATGGATAGAAACAACAAAAAAAATTGGAAAAAGCAAACCAATAAACAAAAACTATAAAGTTGATGTTTGTATAATTGGTGCAGGTATATGTGGCCTTACAACTGCATATTATCTGGCTAAAAATGGCACTAAAGTAATTGTAGTTGATAAGGAAAAAATTGGAGCAAAAGTATCTGGAAATACTACTGCAAAAATAACATTACAACATAACCTTATTTACAATTATTTAATTGAAGAATTTGATGAAGATTTTGCATTAGGATATTATGAATCAAACAGAGAAGCGATTTCAAATATCAAAAGTATTATTGATGAAGAAAAAATAGATTGTGATTTTGAGTATGTACCAAACTATGTTTATACAACCCAAATAGAGGATTTTGATAAAATTCAAAAAGAGGTAGAAGCAATAAATAGATTAGAGCACAAGAGAAGTACACATGATGTAGCAGAATTTGTAAAAGAAACAGAATTGCCTTTCAAAATAGCAGCTGGAATTAAGTTGGAAAATCAAGCACAATTTCATCCTAGAAAGTATATGTTTGGATTAGTAAAAGCTATTGAGAAATATGGCGGGTTAATTTTTACAAACTCATTGGTAACTGATGTAAAAAGAGAAGCTGATGTATATGTTACTTATGTTGGAGAAAATGAGAATTTAGATGATGATATGAATTATTCAAAAAAATCAGAAGAACAAGAATATAGAATTAATTCTAAACATGTAGTCCTAGCTTCTCACTATCCTTTCATAAATTTTCCAGGAATGTATTTTTCAAAAATGTATCAGGTAACTTCATATGCAATAGCTTTAGAGACGGAAAATAATTTAATTGAAGGAATGTATATAAGTTCAAACGAACCAACACTTTCATTTAGAACTGCCCAATATGGAGACAAACAATTATTAATAATGGCAGGTGGAAATCATAAAACAGGATTTTCTCCAAATAGTGAAGATTTTTATGGATATAAATTCCTAGAGAAAAAAGCAAAAGAGCTGTTTCCTAACAGTAAAATTCTATATAAATGGAATACAAGAGATTGCATTACACTTGACAAAATACCATATATAGGAGAGTTTTCTTATTTCAAAATAAACATGTGGGTTGCAACTGGATTTAACAAGTGGGGGATGACAACATCAAATGTAGCAGCAAATATAATTTCAGATGGAATTTTAGAAAAAGAAAACAAATATGCAAAAATCTATGACTCAACAAGAATGAAACCAATAAAAAATAAAGAAGAAATAATGAACATGGCAGAGCAAACTGTAAAATCCTTTATAGCAAATAGAATAAAAATCCCAAAAGAAGATTTATTTGCAATAAAAAACGATAATGGTGGAATAATAAGAATAGATGGAAACTCTGTAGGAATTTACAAAGACTCTAAGGGAGAAATCTACACAGTAAATCCAACATGCACTCATCTAGGATGCTTATTAACTTGGAATAATGTAGACAAAACATGGGACTGCCCATGTCATGGATCAAGATTTGATTACACTGGCAAAAACATCTATGAACCCGCAATAAAAAATTTGGGTCACTAGGGACGGAGCATTTGACCCATTTTTGGGTCACCAGGGACGGAGCACTTTTGCTCACACTTTTGAAACATTAGAGACAAAGTCCTTAACAAGATACGTAGATATCAAATCATATATTTAAAAGTAAATAGAAAGTTAATTTTTATTAATTCTTAACTAATCTTCTAATACTTTCGCGTGGAATTTCAAGTTCAGATGAGATTTTTCTTAAGGAAATGCTATGATCATTTACTAAAAATTGAACTAATCTCTTAAGAATTAATTTATTTTCTTTTAATTCATGAATATTAATATTATATTTAGATAAAAAATCTTGAAATAAATTTTCAAAGTTTATACATTCTTCTATTTCATAATCAATAAATTCAAATTCATTATTACTTTCATTTTCAATATTCAACTCTTTATAATTAGAAAATCTATAATCACCAGCGTGTATGCATAATCCAGCCTTTACTGGATTATTATATATGTATTTCATACAACAATATAATTGTTTTTCAGAATATATTCCTTCTGCTTTAAATCTATCTCTAAAAACATATCCAACTCTATTGTGCATTTTATTAAAGTAAGACGCATAATTTGAATTTATAGACTGCATATATTTACTTAAATCTTTAACATTATTAGTCTTTAGCAATAAATGAGAATGATTGTCCATTATACAATATGCTAAAATACTAATATAGAATTTTTCTTTTACTTCATACATTTTTTTGATATAATACTTTTTCTCATTAGAGTTATTAAATATAAATTTTTTATTAATACCTTGTGTCATAACATGATAACAATTTGTTTCTAAATATTTTCTAGGTTTTCTAGGCATATATTATTAACTCCTTTCATATAAAAACTATTGAACTTTAATTATAGCATATTTTTTTATTTATGTATGTCGAAAGTTGTCGTCATATTCATATTTTTGTTAATGATAATATAAGAATGTACAAAAAATCAAAATTAAAAAGTACAATTTTGTGCATTAATAAATATGAAAAATTGTACATTTTTGTATTGACATTAACACATATTTTTTTATTTTGCAGTGTTTTGCCATGATTTCATTGATTCAAAAGTGCTATGTCCCCGGTGACCCAAAAGTGGGTCAAGTGCTCCGTCCCCAGTGACCCAATGAACAAAATTTGCCTTATTGACGAAATTGTGGTATAATTAAAGATACATAGGCATTTTGCTTGTGTATCTTTTAAATCCCTATTACATTATTTTGAAGGGAGTTAAATCCGTTTTAGGGAAAGCATTATTAAACAATAAACGAACAAAGAACGGAGTAAAGAACTATGAACATTGGTAACAACAAGGTGACACAGGGTTGCCTTGATGAGAGAAGGGAAGCTAAAATGAAGGAAGCCCAGCTTCGAATCGGAGAGGCTCGTGAGGAAGCCGGATACTGCTTTTTTAATGAGGCTGGCGAAGAAATTTGCCGACCGTACCAGGATCTTTGGCCCTTCTACAAGGGCAGGGCTTTGGCGATGGAGAGGGGGCAACTTTTCTTCATCAATGAAGATGGAGAGCAAGTTGGACCTAGGTTTGACTTCATAAATACTGTTGGACGAATTCCAGTTCAACAGATTCCTCGAGGAGGAGCTGAGGCTCACTTCAAGGAGGGACGGAAACTTCGTTCCTACAAGGGGTTTGTCAACGGAGTTGCCATCATATTTATTGGTGGAAAACAGGGCATCATAAATCGCAGGGGTCACCTTGTGGCGGGCTGTCAGTACGACGAGGTGTGCATTGACATCCGTCGATCCAATTATATACCAGTTTCAAAAGCTGGTAAGTGGGGATATGTTGATCGGCGCACAGGCGAGGAGGTAACTCTTATCGCCTACGATAAGTCTACACAGTGGACTGAACTGACTTCATGCACCCGTCTTGCCAAAGATGGCAAGTACGGCCTCGTGGATAAGCACGGGTACGAGCTCACTAACTTCGAGTTCGACCATATCAAGTCTTTTTCGGACGGTATGGCTGTTGTCCGAATTGGACGACAATTTGGGTACTTGCGTGGAGACAACTTCACGCTAGCAACTGATGTCACATTCAATTCGGCATATCCATTCATTAATGGATTTGGAGAGGTAACAATTAAAGGCTTTTTCGGGTCTATTAAAACCCGATATGTCGACAAAGAAGGGCGGATTTTCCGCAAGCTTCCGCGTTAGCAAGTATTACTACTCTGTGCAAATTTTATAGCCTTGCACATAAATCCTATCAACAATTTCATAGTTCTTTTACCCCTACCACAAAAAATAGTGGTGGGGGTTCTTTTTATATAATAGGAAAGTTCTACTTTCCTATTATATAAAATTATAATGCGACTAAATTTTATTTCATAAAATTTAGCGCGACGAACAATTAAACGCGGACTTTGCAGAAAGTATTTGCTTTTTTCAATTTTATTAATGTCCGCTATTGTTCTTTAATTACGCAAAACAACAGGCTTAATCCATTGAATTTATAAAAATGGAAAAGAAGAAAATAAAAAAGTCCTCACCAAATTCCTACTGACCCAAAAGTCAAGAATGATTTTTTATAATATTTTTGTGATATAATTATAAAAAAATATTAGAGGTGTGGACTTATGAAAATGAATAATAAACTTTATGAAAGCAAAGAATATGATGATATTAGAGAAATAATAAAAGATGTTTCAGATAGATTTAGTGATAATATTGCTTTTACTATTAAGGAAAAGGTAAAAGGAGATACTAAATTAAAAGATATTACTTACGAAAAGTTTCAAAAAGAAATAAATTATATGGGTACTGCCCTAACTGATATGGGATATAAAGATAAAAAGATTGCAATTATTGGAAAGAATGGCTATGAGTGGATTGTTAGCTATTATGGTGTAATTAATGGAACTGGTATTGCTGTGCCCCTAGACAAAGGATTAACTGAAACAGAGATTGAGAATTCTTTAATTAGAGCAGGAGTAAGCTGTATTATATGCGGAAAAAATCAGCTTGAATCAATAGTAAACATAAATAAAGAAGGAAAAACAAGATTAGAAAAAATCATTTGTACTGAAAAAAATGACGAAAAGGGAGTTGACTATTTTTATGATGTTTTACAAATAGGAAAAAAACTTGTTGAAAATAAAAATGATCAAAGATTCATTGACAGCAAGATAGACAAAGATGCTTTGGCTACAATTATTTTTACTTCAGGAACAACCTCACAATCAAAGGCCGTAGCACTGTCACATTATAATATAGCATCAGTTGTTAACGGGCTAAATAAAATGGAAAAGATTTACGATAATGATACAAACTTTTGCTTGCTTCCATTCCATCATACATTTGGATCAACAGGATTATTATTTATGCTTAGCAATGGAGCAAGAAATGTTTTTTGTGATGGTCTTAGACATATTCAAAGTAATATAGTTGAATATGGTGTAAGCGTTTTTGTATCAGTTCCATTACTTATAGAATCAATGCATAAGAAAATTTGGCAAGCAATTGAAAAGCAGGGCAAAACAAACCTTGTAAGAACGGCTATGAAACTAAGTAATACTTTAATGAAATGTCATATTGATGTTAGAAAAAAGCTATTTAAAGATATACATAAACAACTTGGGGGGAAGCTTCGATTTATAGTTAACGGTGCTGCTGCATTAGATAAAACAGCAGCTAGAGATTTTTACTTATGGGGCTTTGACATAGTTCAAGGTTATGGTCTTACAGAAACAGCACCGGTTTTAACAGCTGAAACAATAGTTGATTTTAAATTTGGTTCAATTGGTTTCCAAATGAGTAATGTTGAAGTAAAAATTAATAACAAAGACGAAGATGGAATAGGAGAACTAATTGCAAGAGGACCAAATGTTATGCTTGGATATTATGATGATGAAGAAGCTACTAATGAAGTAATAAAAGATGGCTGGTTCTACACAGGTGATTTAGCATGTGAAGATGATGAGGGATATATTTTTATTACTGGAAGAAAGAAAAATGTAATTGTTTTAAAAAATGGAAAAAACGTCTTCCCAGAAGAGTTAGAACAATTAATTAATCAAAAAGAGTATGTTAAAGAAAGTATGGTATTTGGATATCCAAAAAAGGATGATTATATTGTTTCATGCAAGGTAGTATACGATGATGAATATGTAGACAAGAATTTACACCTAGCTAACGAAGCTGAGATCAAAGATTATATATGGAATGACAT
>JAFWMA010000001.1 GCA_017510825.1 Clostridia bacterium
CAAATGTGGCAGCATAATCCACATATTCTCCTTCAAAAAATATAAAAGTCAAAAAATATAGAAAAAATTCAAGAATATTATTAAAATTTTTTGAAAAAGTGAAAAGCCCAGAAACAAATCTGGACTTTGTCAACAATCTGAGAAAAAGACGAGCTTTGCTCGTCTTTTTCTTTTTTATGGAGTTATGTTTAAGCTATTACAAATGACTTTTTTATTAATAACACTGCTCCTACCATTAATCCAGCTGCCATTGTTGCTCCAATCACTAATAATACATAGTTCACTTCACCAGTAGGTGGCATAATAACAATCTTTTGAGCACTATCTGCATCAATTTCTTGTGGACCTACCCAATCAACTTTGCTATAAACCTCACTATTAGCATTGTTACCTAAACTTTGATCTGACATTTCTTGGTTACCAGGTATTGAATATGCACATCTTCTACCTAAATCATTTGACACTGCTATTATTTCTGTTAAGTTATTATATACTAAGCTATCAGTTGCATCACTTCCTGTTATTACTTTAGATAAAATTAGTTTTGCATCTCCAACTCTCTTGCCAGGAATAATCGCTTCTGATAAAGCATCAGTAGTTAATAATGTATCATATGTTTTTAATTCTTCTTCATAAGTATTATTTACAAAATTACTATTTCTATCTGTTCCAAGTAAATCAGTATAGTTTCCAACAATATTCCAAATATTTTGTTCTTGCAAAGATGCATCATATTTAACTGAATTAGATACATAGTCAATTATTCTTCTAGCACTTGTTTTAGATTTTGTATTGTCATCTCCTGCTACACCATTATAGTAGAATTCAGGTGTTGTATAATCAACTTCACCAATGTTTTCAACATTAATAACATATCTAACAGCTACTTTAGATCTTTGCATTAACTCATCATCAACATATACTTGTAATAATTCTGGAATTTCTTGTCTTTCATATTTTTCACCATTTACTACTACATTGCTAATTAATCCATCCCTATATTCTACAATATGTGGTTGATGCTTAGAGAATGATAAGTTTGCTACAGATTGATTATTACTAACATTAAATAGTGTTTTTCCATTTGATAATATAATACTAAAGTTATCAATTTCTTTATTAATCTTTAAACCTGCTTTTGGTCTTTCAACTAATCCAAGATTAATATGGTCAACATAATAGTTTAGACTATCTCTTCCATAAGTAGTTAATGTTCTTGTTTTTTCAACTTCAGTATTTATAATTCCAGATTGTGCTACCATAAATGTATTTTCCATTAGACTATTTAGCATATCATTTTGGTCATTTGGATTTGTTGCAACTTTCTCATGTGATGCAAGTACTTCTGCTCTATAGTTTAACAATTTATCACCATCTGCACCTTTTGACCAATTATTTACATTTTGCCTATATTCATATACATCTTTCGCATCTGACACAGCTGAATTTTCTGCACTACTTACTATGTCATAATAATACATTTTATTTTTATTATCATTAGCTTTTGGCTCATTATAAACTACATCTACCTCATTTCTATCAACATGAAGGTCATCAATTTTATAGAAATTTTGTTCTGATATTCTTTGGAATCCATCTATGCCATTATAACTTGTATCTTGTGCTATTCCAGCTTGGTACGTAGTTGATTTATAATCTTGTCCATTATATGATTTTTCATTTCTACCATGTCTACCTACTAATGTAGTCACTTCATTATCTTTACTAGATAATACAGTTTCATCTGTATCACCATAGATAAATCTTACATAGAAATCACCTGCTGGTACAGATTTAAATGAATATGCACCATTGTTTCCCTCAAAGACATCTGGTTCAACTGCTAAGATTCCAGGTCCAGTCATAATTACCTTAGATTTATCTGCACCACTTGAATATCTAGAATAATCAACAGATGGATTAAACGAATCATCAAATGTATAGCTTCCCCAAACTTTTTCACCAATATATTCTCCGGTAAAAGATCCATCATCATTAACTTTTGAAACTAACTCAACAAGTTGTAAAGTTACACCATTTATTCTAGTTTCTTTATTATCTAATCCATCTCCAATTGTTGCATCTCCTGAAGTTGTATTTCTTAAATCTTCATAAACATATCCATTAAATGTACGAATATCTTCTTTACTATTATCAATTATCAATCTAATATTTGGAGATTTATCTGTATCATCTTGTATTCTATTATTTACAGCATTATTTACATCAGTTCTAATATTTCCATTTTCATCCAAATCTTTATTGCATAAGCTTCCAGGATTAGAATCTCTATCTATCAATCCAGCTGCAGTTGTATCATTATCTATCTTAATAGATACTTTGCTATTATCATTTTCTAACTTATCTGGAATTTCTGTACCGTTTACATAATATGTTGAGTAGCTATTAATCTCTGCTATATTTCTCTTACCAACTGTCAAAGTACCATTACTAATATTTTGATCTAATTTTGGTTTACCATTTTCATCATTGTTAACTTTAAATGTTACATATAAGAACATTAGCTCAGATGGATGTAATATTGTGTCTGAACTTTCACCATGGCTAACTTCCAATGGCTTATCATCTCCACCGCAGAAATACAATCTAGTATAATTATAATTAGATCCACTTAGTTGTTCGTTTTCTTTCTTAAATAAATCATTTTTCTGAATTATTTCAGTATCATATGCAGATACATGATCATTAAGTTTAGTACCATTAGCATCTTTTCCTATATATCCACTAATATATGTAAATTGATCTTTATCATAGTAGTCAACAATCTCATTAACTGTAGCATTAACTGTTCCTGCATTTTTTACTGCTATTCTATATGTTACATATACTTGTAAGTTCTTCTTATTATCTTCAGCACTTCCATAAGCTTCTTCTCCATTTAGTAGATATTCAGAAGCCCTTACTTCTCTTCTATAGATTTTTTGTCCATTGTATAATTCATCTGAAGCTCTAACTTTAATATCCCAAGTCTCATCTAAGCTCTTTTTAGCATATGTATATTCTTCAGTTTTACCATTTACAATTACTTTTGTTCTAAATACATCTTTTTGTAGTGCTAAATCATTGTATGGTCTCAAACATAATCCGAAATCTACATTTCTTGCCATATCAGATTTCTTAGAATAAACATTTGTATATGTTTCTCCAACTCTAGTTGTTGCACCTTTTTTATATTCTTCAGATTCGCTATCAATATTTTTAACTACAAATCTATCATAAGGAGCGTAGAATACTTTATCACCTTGTCTAGTTCTTGCTTTAATAAAAGTTTCAACTATAAATTCTCTAATTGAATTGTTCTCTTGTTCAGATATACCTTTACCAGCAATCCAAGATTTCAATGAGCCATCCAAAATCTCATAATATGATTTATTTCTATCCCAAACTGCTTTATAATCATCATAATTTGGATTTCCAGCATCAGAAGAAACTGATTCTGCTATAAATTCATTATAAATATCTCCATATGTTAAAGCTTTTACTTTTCCTTCTTCATCTCTACCATATTCTATATAATCACCATTAGCATTTTTTATCTTTTCATCCCAAGCATAAGCTTTAGCAGCTTTTGGTTGAATTGTATTAGTTACATTTTCATTTTCTTCTGCAAATCTACTTGTGATCATTGAATAACTTAATGGATCAGAGTATATATCTTTTAATTCATTATTATGTTCAATTCTATCAAACTCTTTTGCATTAGAGTATCCACCACTTAAATCTTGTTTATAATAAGTTGCTTGGTATCTTTGTCCATCATATGTAAACAACACATAGTATTTATTTAATGGATTAATCAAAGCTTTTCCATCAGCTTTCTTACCATAAAATCTATATTTACCATCCTTGTCAGTAGTTGTTGTTGCAATTAATGTTGATTGTTTTTCATCTCCATACTCATATAATCTTACTTGAATACCTGCATACATGAAATCTCCATCAGATAATCTTCCATCAATCTCATAAACTTTTAATGATGGATTTTCTAACCATACCTTTCCTCCAATTTGCATATTTATAGGTACACTAGTTAAGGTTACTTTACCCATATCATTTTCAGGATTAATTACTTCACCAGGCTTTGGTTCAATAGGCTCTATACCAGGTATCTCAGAATAAACAGTTTCAGTTTCAATTCTAACCGCATTTTGAACTATATGTCTAACTGTTCTAGAAATCTTTTGAATAGTTACATATAGAGAACCAACATTTCCATTTCTATCCATTATTAATTGATAAGGTTTGTTATCCTCTTCTTTTGCATATAATGAATAAATTCCATCATACACCATTTTATTACCAGTTTGTTTCTTTGCCATTGCAATTATTTTTGCTGGAAATTCAATTATATGTTCAACTTTATCATTATCAACTAATTTATATCGAAGTTTTAGGTTTTCTATTGTAGTTGTATATTTATTTGTTCTTTCTAAAGCAGTCCACTTCAAAGTTTTCATGTTTTTCTCAACATAATCCTTAACATAATCTTTAATTGATTTATCCTCAATATTTAACTTATCAAAAGGAATTTCATATTTCTTTTCAACAACACCGCTTCTAACTTCATTTTCATTATTAGCACCCGTTGTTTCACTTGTTTCATTAATAACAACAGAATCAGCATCATAAACAGCTTTTGTACCTTTAAGCGCTGTAATATACTTAATATTAATTATTGGTGTACCAGTTTCTGTTATAGCACCATTGTCACTTGGATTAAATCTTATATAAAACTCCTGCTCTTTTCCAGGCATAAATTCAGGGAATTTAATCTCTCCTCCCTCAGAATTAACAAATTTTGCATTCGTTCCATTTAATCCTGATATACCAACAAATTTTGCAAAACTATTTTCTTCATTATAGCCAGCATTCTTACCATTTTGCATGATTTCATTGTATAAAATATCTAATGGATTGTATTGATATCCATCAATTGAAGACTTAAATCCATTTTTATACTTATCTTTAATTGTTAATTTATATGGACCTACAGTATATGTTTTATCAATTCGATCAACTAATACCTTTAAATCACCATTTACAACCTTAAAGATATTCTCTTTATCATACAATAAACCATAATATACTGTACCAAATTGGAAAGATCTATTTAGCAATACTTTTTGATTATCAGTCCAACCTGCACTAGCTACATGCTCTGGCCTAGTTTGAGCAAAATGAGTACCTGACTGTCTATTAAGTCCTAATGTTTTTATCATCTCTTTATTTTTATCAGTTCCCCATTGATCAGATGACCAAACAACTTCCTGAATTGCTCTCGAAAACTCAGTTCCTTTGACATTATTTGTTCCAAACTGCTTTTTCGCTAAATAAGCTGCATAACCAACAGATGGTTCAATTTCAGCATTCTCTTCCCTTGTTACAGCATATGAAATCCATGTATTTAACCCATATGCATCACCAGGTTCAACACAATACGCTTGATCAATATCATCACCTGGTAAACCACCACCAGTAAATACATCTTCAGTATATTGTTCAATATTTGTTGATGCATAAACTTTAATACTAAATAATAAACTTAGAACAAGAATTATTACCATTGTGATGATAAAATTTAAACTTCTACTCTTCATTTTAATAACTCCTTTCATTACTCCATATTTCTTTATCCATCACGTTCTTTTTAATTCTTTTTTCTTATTAGTTATTTTATTATTAATTATTCTTTTGATTAAATTGTTCATATATGTAGTTATATCTGTTACTTTTACTAATTAATTTACCTATTTGGCAAACTACACTATTTTTATTATAACACATTTTTTATTATTTGTAAACATTTATGTTTACTTTTTTGTTATGTAAACATAAACGTTGCAAGAGTAACAACTTAATACATGAAAATAATAAAAGAAAGAATAATTATTTTTGCCATATTATGGGTGGCAAATAACTTCTGTATACTATCTTATTGTCAAAAAAGCATAAAGGTTACAAAAACAATATAACCCATTAATAAAATTGAAAAAGCAAATACTCTCTGAAAAGTCCGCATTTAATTGTTCGTCGCACTAAATTTTATGAAATAAAATTTAGTCGCATTATAATTTTATATAATTTATATAATAAGAAAATAGAACTTTCCTATTATATAAAAAGAAACTATTGTCATTTGACAATAGTCCCTTTTTATTAAAATTTAATATTTTTTCTTATAACATAAGCTATTAAAACTACTACAGATAAAGTTGCAACAATTGTTTTTATGTCATTTTCTAATACACTATCAGTTCCAGTTGGAGGCATTATTACAATTCTCTGAGCACTATCAGAATCAATTTCTTTAGGATTTACTCTATCTTCTTTAGAGTAAACATTAGGGTTCTCACTATTGCTTGCAGCATCATTTCCTAATTTTTGATCTGCCATTTGCTCATTACCTGAAATAGAATATACATTTCTTCTACCAACTGTATTTGATGTAGCTATAATTTCAGCTAAATTGTTATAAACAAGTTGATCTTTTGTATTACTATTAGATAACACAGTTGATAAAACTAAATTAATACTATTTGAATCTCCTGGTTTTAATTTGTTATTCTCATTATATAATTTATCAGAAGTTAATATTGTATCATACGAAGATAATTCTTCAGCATATTTTTTATTGACATAGTTTTTGTTTTCATCTTGTACTATTAATCCTTCAACTTTAGCAATTTCCCATGGTGTAGATTTTTTATCTTCTGACTGCATAGTTATATCATATCTTACCGCATTTGATACATAATCAATTACTTTTCTAGCATCTGTTGTTGTTTTATCACTATCTTTTCCAGCAACTCCCTTGTAATAGAAATCATAAGTATTATAATCAACCTCACCAATATTCTTTACTCTTAACTTATATCTTACATTTATATTTGTACCTTGCATCAATTCATCATCAATATATGCCTGTAATAATTCTGGTGATTTTTTATTTTCTCCCTCTGATGTTAAATTAGAATTTGCTGTTACTCTGCTTATTCTAGTGTAGTCTTCGTTATTTTCATATTCTATTTTATGTTCATCATGTTTAGAGAAAAATACATTATCTACTGATTGATTATTACTCAAATTAAATAACATTTTTCCATTTGATAAACTAACATTAATATTGTCTATTTCCTTTGTTAACGATAATCCAGCTTCAGGTCTTTCTACCAAACCAAGATTAATATGATCAATCTTGTAATTTAAGTCATCTTTGTATATGGTTTTTGTTCTAGATTTTTCAATTTCAGTATTTATTACACCACTTTGTGCTACCATATATGTATTTTTAGTTAGTTCATCCACCATATTTGTCTGAACAGCCTTAGCATCTTCCCCATTAGTTAACAATGGTAATCTTTCAAAAGAAGCTAAAACTTGAGCTCTATAGTTTAATAAAGTTTCATTTTCATACCCTTTAGAATATGCTATTTCTCTAGCTCTATAATCAAACACATCTTTTGCATCAGATGCTAATGAATTATTTGCACTATTGTTTATATTATAATAATATTTTTTCTCCTTATTATTAGTATCATTTGCAACAAATATATCACTATTTTCAACATCATTATTGTAAATATTTAAACCATCAATTTCTTTAATAATATAGTAGTTTTGTGTGTCAGTTTTATTAAATGCCTGAATATCATTATAGGTTCCTTCTTGATTAATTCCAGCTTGATAAACTGTAGATTTATAGTCTTGTCCATTATATGATTTTTCGTTTCTTCCATGTTTACCTAATAATTTAGTTACTTCATTATCTTTGTTTGATAATACAGTTTCATCTGTATCTCCATATATAAATCTTATATAGAAGTCACCAGCTGGTACAGATTTGAATGAATACTCTCCATTATCTTTTGATAAAGAGTCTTCATTAACTTTTAGTATTCCAGGTCCTGACATTACAACTCTAGACTTTTCTGCACCACTAGCATATCTTTCAAGAATCTTAGAAGGAGTTAGATTTTCATTATATGAATAAGATCCCCAAACTTTCTCACCAATGTATTTTCCATTTCCATGAGTATTTATTCCTTCTCCTTCAATTTCTTGAACTAGCTCAACTAATTGCACAGTAACACCATTTACAGTCTTTCCATCTAGTTCACCATTTCCCATTAAAGCTTCGCCTTGTTTAGTATCTCTACTATCATCAAATACTACACCCTTAAAAGTTCTAATATTTTCATTTCCTTCTCTATCAGTTTCTATTATTAGCCTTATATTAGGTGCCTTATCTGTATCATCTTGCTGTCTATCATTTACTGGATTATCTGAATTTGTTATAATATTTCCATTATCATCTAAGTCTTTATTACTTAAACTTCCTGGAGATGAATCTACGTCTACTAATCCAGCTGGTGTAGTTTCATTCTTAATTTCAACTACCCTTTTCCCATTATTTTCATCTAAACTATCTGGTATCTGAGTACCTAATACATAATAAGTCGAATAACTATTAATTTCAGCAATATTCATCTTTCCTAAAGTAAATGCACCACTGCTAATATCTTGATCTAACATAACTCTATCATAATCACCGTTGTTAACCTTAAAAGTTACATATAAATACATTATTTCAGAAGGATGCAAGATTGTATCAACTTTGTTATCTGAATGACTAACATCCAAAGCTTTTCCATCTTTTCCAGAGAAATATAACCTAGAATAGTCATAATTTGCACGTTTTAACTGTTCCTTTTCAACTTTACTATCTATATTTTGTTGAGACAATTCAGTATCATAAGCTACAACATTATCATTTAATTTAGTACCATTACCATCTTTTCCAACATAAGCATTAGTATAGGTATATTGTTTTTTGTCATAGTAATCTACTACTTCATTTACAGTAGCATTAACTGTTCCAGCATTTTTTACAGCTATTCTATATGTTACATATACTTGAAGATTTTTCTTTTCTCCACCTTCACCATATGTATCTTTTCCATCTAATAAGTAATCAGATGGTTTTACTTCTCTATTATATACTTCTTTTCCATTGTATAATACATCAGAAGCTCTAATCTTAACATCCCAAGCTCCATCATTTAAAGCTTTATTTGAATAGATATATTCTTCATTTTTACCATTTACTAAAACAGTAGCTTTATATACATCTTTTTGCAATGCCAAATCATTATAATTTCTCAAACATAATCCAAAATCAACATTTCTAGATTGATCAGATTTTTTCGAATATAAATTTACAAATTCATGTTCAAGTTTTGTAATCGCACCATTTTTATATTCATCTGTTGATGAATCTATATTTCTTACAACAAATCTATCATAAGGCGCATAGAATACTTTTCCACCAACTTTAGTCTCTGAATTCATAAATGTATTATATATATAATTTTTTATTGAATTATACTCTTCTACTGAAACACCATAGCCAATAATATAATTTTTCAAATCATCTGAAAAAATATTATATGAATAGCTTCTATCCCAAACTTTATTATAATCATCAGCTGATGGTTGGCCAGCCTCAGTTTTAGCAGTGTTTATACTTATGAAATAATTGTATATATCAGAAAATTTCAAAGCATTTTTTGCATCATCTTTAAGTGGAATGTAATCACCTTTTGAATCTTTTATTTTTTCATCCCATGCATAAGCTTTTATCTTCTGTATTGATGAGGCAAGTGAATTTGAATCAGTAAATACAAGTCCATTAAAGTTTTTAGGATCTGAATCTATATCTTTAAACTTCTTATTAAACTCTTCTCTACCTACATCCTTAGCATTTGAGAATCCGCCACTCAAATCATTTTTATAATATGTTGGTTGATATAACTGTCCATTATATGTAAAAGTTACATAATGTTTTTTCAAAGGATTAACAATAGATTTGCCATCAAGTGTCTTTCCATAAAATCTATATTCACCTTTAGAATCTGTTGTTGTTGATGCTAAAGGTTCATTACTACCATCAGCAAATAGTTGCACTTGAATTCCTGAAAATCTAGATTCTTCTTTTTCTAACATACCGTTAATTACATTAGTTTTTAACTCCCCATCTTCTAGCCATACTTTACCGCCTATTTGTATATTAATTGGAATATTAATTAATTTTATTTTTCCCCTTTCATCTAATGGATTTATTACCACTCCAGAACCATCTGAACCAACTGGTTCAATTGATGAACTTATTTTATATACAGTATTAGGCTCTATTTGAACTGCATTTTGTATAACATTTTCAGCACTTCTCACTATTTTTTGAATACTAACATATAAAGTTCCCTCATTTCCATCTTTGTCTCTAATAAGTTGATATTTATCATTTTCGCTCTCTTTAGCATATACTTCACTTATTTTTTTATATTTCCATCCAGAACCAACTCTTACTACTACCGAAGTTGCTCCATCATTATTGTTGCTATTGTTATTGTTGTTATTATTGTTGTTATTATTGTTGTTATTATTAGTAGTATTAGAATTAGAATTAGTATTATTAGTAGTATTATTAGTAGTATTGTTAGTAGTATTATTATTAGTATTGTTAGTAGTATTGTTAGTAGTATTGTTAGTAGTATTATTATTAGTATTGTTAGCATCACTTGGTTTTGTACTTGAACTAGCAGTTGCTCCTACTTTAGCATTTTCCTCATCTTGTACTCTTATAATTTCACTATATTCGGATTCTAAAAAACTACGAGTTTTTTTAGAAATAGATTTTACTAATTTATCAATTTCATTCTGTGTGCATCCTGCTTCTTTTAAATCTTGCATTGACCTAACAGCATTAGCAACTTCATTTGTAAAATTGCTTTCAACATTTTTATAATTAGCATTTTCCCCTTGTAATTCTACAATTGCATCTCTTAACTCATTTTCAATTACATTACTTAAATTATTATTAAAAGTATCCCTTGTTTTTTTATCCTTAAATCTATTATTAAGTACTGTTGTAAATTGATTTACATCACTTCTTATTCTTCTAGAAGATACATTTGAAACTGTAACTTGAGAAGCACTGCCCACTCTAGTTGTTTGATTTGCCTGATTAATTAAAGTCTCTGCATCATTACAAATAATATTAATAAATGTATTTGTAACATCACTTCCAGCACTTTTGAATTCATCTATTTTACTAATCTCACTCTTAACTAATGACTTGAATTTATTAATCTTAGCTTCATTAGTTTTTTCTTTCATTGCTGTTTTTAAACATTCTTCAACTTTATTTTTTACAATAGAAAGTGTTGAATCATTTATTTTTTTATTTACAGCCTTATTAGCTCTGTCTATCGTATTTTCAATACTTGCATAAACTGTTTCCGTTAAACCACTACCTGTAGAAAGAACATCAACTTTAACTCTTTCAACTAGTTTTTTAGCTTTATCTTGAAATGCTTTAGTTAACCTATCTTTTATTTCTTTCTTTGTTTTATCATCAATTTTAAAGCTTGATATATCTTTATCTATTATTTCTTTAGCCTTTTGCTTAAAAGTTTCAGACTGACTTTCTGAGTTTTTTCCTTGCGCAGATTCAAGCAATGCTTTTTGCAAATCCTCCTTTATTTTTTTTACCCCATTATCTCCAATAGTATTTAGTGCATCCTGGTTATTTATTCCTTTTGTTATCATTTTTTTAATATCTTCTGATAAATCACTTGGTATTGAATATCGTACATTAACTTCACTACTAGAATCTTTCTTTTCTCCTACAACGACTATTTTTCCTGGAAACTCAATTTTATGCTCAACTCTGTCATTATCAACTAACTTGTATTCAAAAGTAACCTCAATTGAAGCAATATATTTTCCATTTTCTTTTTCCCATTTTAGATTATCTCCTAAAGTATTTACATAACTTTTCGCATAATCCTCAATTGATTGCCCCTTAACTTTCAAGTCTTTATATGCAATTTTATACTTTGTACCTTTATCTCCATTTTCTACATGATCGGTATTTGTTACACTCTCATCCGTTGTATTAGTTTCAAGAACAACAGCATCAGCATTCCATACAGCTTTAGTGCCTCTAATTTCAGTAATATACTGAATATTTATTATTGGTACTCCTGTTTCTGGTATTGCTCCTTCATTATTAGGTTTAAATCTGATATAAAAATCCTCTTCTTTACCTGGCATGAAGTTTGGGAAATACATTTCACTTCCATCAGCCTTAATAAATTTACAATCTGTTCCATTAATTCCAGTTATACCTGCAAACTTAGCAAAACTTGTTTCCTCATTATAATCTTCATTACCACTTTTAAATAATTCATTATATAATATTTGTAAAGGATCATAATGATAACTACCATTGTTAAAACCATTTTTATATTTTTCTTTAACAACAAGCTTATAAGGTCCTGCAGTATAAGTTCCGTCAATTCTGTCAACTAATACCTTTAAATCACCATAAACAATATCAAATATATTTTCATTATCATATAATAATCCATAGTAAACTGTACCATATTGGTATGATCTATTTAATAATGTTCCATGTCCACTTCCAGGCCTAGATGCAGACGCATGAGAACCTGATTTTCTATTAAACCCTAAAGTTTTTATCATTTCCTTATTTTTTTCAGTACCCCATTGATCAGATGCCCATACTACAGTCTGTAAAGGTGACCTATCAAGATTAAGTTTATCAGCTAAATATGCTGCATAACCAACTGATGGTTCGATTACAGCGTCTTTTTCCCTTGTAACTGCATACTGTATCCATGTGTTTAAACCATATGCATCTCCAGGTTCAACACAATAAGCATTTGGTATATTATCTCCTGGTAATGAACCACTTGTAAATACATTAGCATTAAACTGCTCCACTTCAGTTGAAGCATATACATTAAGTCCTATTATTAGGCTAAATAATAAAATTAGTAAAATAGTTACAATAAACTTTAATTTACTTATTTTCATTTTAACCTCCTTTCACTTTTATAATTAGTAGTTAATCAACTTGATCATAATTGTAAAGATTATCAATTATATGTTTTTTTACTTCAAATCCAACTAGTCCGACTAATGCAATAATTGCAAGACTAATTCCTATTACAACAATTGATTTTACATTTGACTGTTTTATGATTACAATATCTGATGTAGCCATGTTGCTACCTCCAGCATAATTTGCTCCTGCTGCATTTATTTCAGTCAAACCATTTTCACTATATGTTTCATTAATTTCCGTTCTACCTCTTACTAAACCAGTATTATTGCCTAACATTTTCTTAACTAAAACTAACTTAATGTTTTTTCTTTCACCAGGATTTATCTTTTGATTAGCTATACTTGTACAATTCAAGTTTCCATCTTTAGATAAAAACCAATCTGGATTTAGTTCTGAATTAAATGTCATTCCCTTTGGCAAATAATCTACTATAGATTTTGCATAACCTGCAATATCACTATTATTAACAACATCAATATTAAACTCGACCAAAATTGTTGAATTATTTGCTTCTTCCTCTGAAAGTTCTACTTTAGCCTTTTCATTGTTATATTCAAATACTTTTGTACCAGTGTCCTGTCCAATTACAGTAACTTTAGATATATTTTTAAGTATTCCTAAATCAAAGATTTCTTTTTTTACAAGTCCTAAATCAACATTGAAAATACTATCTTGAACTACTTTTAATACATCTGAAGCTGCAATTTCTTGGTTACCTAGTTTTGCAGATATAAAATCAGAGTCTTCAGAAGCTAATAATCCATTTACTTTATAGCTTCCTAGTTCATATCTTTCATTATTGTAAAATGCTACAACTACATATTCTCCAGATTTTACATTTGAAAATTCATATTCTCCATTCTCATTTGAAGATACGACTATATCATTATTAGTTGCATCTTTAACAAATTGTCTTATTTGGCTATCATATAATTTTAGTTCAACTGATGATATTCTTGCTTCTGAGCCATCTCTTTTTCCATCATTTTTTTCGTCAAACCATACTGTTCCTCTTATTTTGAAATATGGTTGTTCCTCTTTTACTTCTTTGGTTTCTATAACTTCATCTATATTCTCACTATTATCTCTTAAAACTGGTGTTGTTCCAGATAGTTTTAATACTAATTCATTTGCATTTATTACTTCACCACTATCAGTAGTTATATATGGTCTATTTTTTATGTCTACTGAAGTTCCTTGGTTAAGAGGATATGCATTTAATAATATGCTTACTCTAGCTGATTTTCCTGCTGGTATGTTTATAGACCTACTAATATAGTCTGCTGAACTATCATAGATTTTTTCTCCATCTATAATAATTGAACAGTTTTTAACAGTTAAATAATTTGAAATGTCATCATTTACAGTTATTTCTCTATCACTATTTCCTTTGTTCTTTATATCAATATAAAATTCAATTTTATCAACATCTGTTATTGCACCTGTAATACTTGAAGATTGAATTACTTCAATTGCATCATTTATCTTTTCATTTTTAAATTCAATTTCATTAGACTTAAATTGTTTATTTGAGCCTTCATATGTTGCTACAGCTTGTGTTTTTAATGTATTAGTATCTTTAGACTTGTTTTCAGCTTTAATTAAATATTCTTTTGTTTCTAAACTAGAAAAATCTCCAGCCTTTATACTTAAAACATTACTATTATTGTTATAACTTACCTCACCACCTGAAACAATCTCTTTAAAAACAATTCCTGCTGGTAAATTCAAATTAATATTAACACTATTCTTATTATCAAAATTTACATTTTGTAGTTTTAGCTTATATAGTATTTCTTGATTTTGTTCTATAAATGATGTTTGAATATTTGATGATAGTTTTAAATTTATATCACCTTTCTTATTTTTTGTAGAAAAATTAGAAAATACTGGTTCCTCAATCTCATCAGCATCTACAGAATAAGCTACATCAATTGTTCTAGCTAAACTTGGGTCTATGTAATTTCCATCTTCATCTATTCCAATTAATTGATCATTATCTAATTTTTCTATCACATTTGAAATAAGCTGATTTACCTTTGCTAAAAACTGAAGCGTTACTTCCTCTCCACCTTTAATTACATCAATTTGTTCACTTAAAGACGCTGTTTCTGAATCTTCTTGAAAGTCATTTACTTTTTTAACACTTGAATCACCTATTTCTAAATAATTAATTAGCGACAATTCTTTTGGAATACTAGCTGCTACTCTAACATTATGCATGTCACTTGTTCCTGTATTTTTTACTTTTAGATTATATGTAACATATTCTCCCTCAGTAACATCTCCATCTTGTTCTATTTTAAATCCTTCATTTGTATCTTCTGCCGATGCTTCAACTTGTAATTGTGGTGCAGTGCCTGTAAAAACAGATGCAACTTTTGACTCAACTAAAGTTCTAGTAATTCCCGATTGTGCATCATTATTATAATAAACACCATAACTTTCACTTGCTTTAGCATCATACTGTAAGTCTTCAGGAATATTAACTCTATACCTAAATCCTAGTATGCTTTTATCTGCTAAAGGAGTAGTTTTTACTATTTTAAATGATTTTGCATTAGCAATTGCATCACTATTCCACGTAAATCCATCTATTGTTTCATTTGGATTATCACTATAATATATTAATGCATCCTCTAAACCTGCTATTTCAATAGGACCTAATAATGTTGTATTAATATTTGATAAAAGATCTACACCTCCTATACTTGTATTTCCTGCAGAAGGTATTCTACCAATTACTGTAAATCCATTAGCATCTTGCCCTAGGTTATTTATTAAGCTTGCTGATACTTCTGCTACTTTTGCAGTTGAATTTCTTTCTATTTCTAATACTTCGTCACTTTGTATCGCATTAATACCTTTACCATCAATATTCAAAGCATTTGTAGTTACAAATCCACTTGGTGCAATAATTTGAACTTTATGCTGTATAGTATTTGTTTCTCCAGAAAATTCATTTGAATATTCAAGTTCAACATTTTCTAAATTAGATGGAACTAAACTATTAAGTGTTAAATTTGTTTCTAATCTAATCAACGTTCCTGCAGTAGTATTTAACTTATTATACTGTGTTTGATTACCTAATAATTTTACTATAATCTCATTTCCATTAACTTCTATGTTTCCTTCTGACATTTCATCTTCATATAAGATTTTAGCTGAATTAATATCAATTTTTTCAATTTGACTAGGTAATCTTAGTTTTATTGTAGGATTAGTATATAGCATATCTGATATGTCAGTTTTATTTAGTACTATATTAAATACAACATTTTTATTTTCAACCACTGTTGAAAGTCTGTCTGTACTAAGTGACAAGTTTGCTTTTGATGAAGGATTATTTAATAATATAGATTTAGAAGTATTTATTGAAGAAATTTCTTCCTCTCCTGTATATCCAGTAATATTTAAAACAGTGTTTAGTTTTTGAAAAGTATTTATTTCACTTGGATTACTGTCAGCATTTCCTACTATTGATTTTTCAGTTTTAATATTCAAAATTCCTTCTTTAATAGGTTTACTCGTTTCTATAATAAGTTTTCCAGTATTTAACTCTTTATCCGTTATAGCTTTATCTAGTATTGCAATTTCATTTCCTCTTTCATCTTTTAATATAACAAATCCATTATCTCCTAAAATATCTTTTAACTCATTTGGATTAACACTTACCTTATTTATCTTTATATAATTTGATGCATCCTTTATTTCGTTATTTTGACTATTTAAGAATTTTGAACTATCTTCCTTTACTACAACTCTATCCAATACATCAGCGTATCCAATATCAATTTTATAATTATCTACATAGTTTGTATTAATTGAACTGTTTTCACTCTTACTACTTGTATACATATATCCTTTATTTAATTCATCAACACCATCTACATTCAATTCTAGAATATTCCCAACACTTTCTCCAGTTTCAAAACTATTAACTTCAGTTTTTCCTTCTATTTTCAAATTATTTATTGTAGTTACTATTGAACTCGATTGCATTTGAATAACTTCATTATTAGATTGAGTATTATAAATATATGTTACAGTATATGTATCTTGGCTATCCCACTTATACTCTCCATTTTCATTTGGGATAGCATTTTTATTTATTACTAGTGTATTATCATTATTTTTATATTCTATATTGTCACCACTAACAATTGTCTTTGCAGGTACTTGACCATTTATTTTTGGAATTGAAATCATGATTTCTTTATTCTTTACTGGTAATAAGTTATTTTCAATCCCATCTTTAATTTCTAATGTAACTAGAGTTTTATTCTCATATTTTACAAATCTAATCACTCTTTGTTCAACTTTTTCAATAGCATTTGCTCCCCAGTTAACTTTACCAACAACTTTTTTCTCAATCTTTTGTTTATTTCCTACTTCATCAACATATGTTCCTTCTAATCTTATTTCATAATTAGAATTTATTTTTGTTTGTGAAACAATATCTTCTTTATTAAATTTTATAGGTATCTGTATTTCTCTATTACCACCAACATCAATTTCATTTACTTCTATTTTATTTTGAACTATAGATTTAATATTTTCATTAGTATTATTGTTTTTCATTTTTTCAGCAGTATTAGCACTACCATTAATTTCATTCAAGTTTTTAGAAATAACATAGTTACCACCATTTAATGATACAATAATATCAGTTAAATAAGCCCCATTATTTAGTTTAATATTCATTTTAATTAATTGTTCCTTATTCATATCAATTATTGGTTGATTTAAATCTCCAATAATTGCAGAAAATTCTACAGGCTCTACATTTTCACTTTTTTCTACAATACCATTGGAAGTATTATTTGCAGAATTATTGATAGTATTATTATTAATAGTATTATTTGTAGTATTAATTCCATTAACTAGATTTGTTGCATATGCAATGTCTCCAATAAAATTCATACCAACCAATGTAAACATAATTGATGATACTAATAATTTTCTAAAAAAACTTTTCATTTGGCGATTCTCCTTAAAAACTATTTTCCTCTATTTTTTACACTATATTTAATTATTTTTCAAGTAGATTTTTTTATAGTTTTGCACTATATTTTCGCATTTAAACTAGGGAAATTATAGTTTTAACAGAGATTTTATTTTTATATTACATTTATGTAATACAATAATAAAAAATAACAAATAAAAAACCTTAAAGCCTTTCTTTCGTAAGATCAACCCCATGTAAAAAAAATTTTGCAACATTTTTATACATCTTTCATATAATAATAATATGCATACATAATAATTTCTTTAAAGGAGGAATAAATATGAATGAAAAAAATGATATGAATGTTTTAATAAAGAAAGCTCAAGAGATGATTAACAACAATCAAATTCCTAAAGAAGTAAGTCAAATAATTCAAAATATGCCCCAAACAAAAAATAATAATAATAATAATGAGTCTTCAATAAATCTAAATAATAACATTGATATAGTTAAAATGCTTAATATGATTAATGCAATAAACAAGCAAACTACAGATGATAACATGAGCAAATTACTATTTGCATTAAAGCCCTATCTTAGAAATGAAAAAAAAGAAAAAATAGATGATTATATTAAACTTATAAAAATGGGAAAAATAGCACAAGTAGTAGAAAACTTAAATCAAACCACAGATAATTAAGTTTAATAAAAGGATTTTTTTATCATGGAAATTATTTCTAATTTACTAAAAACAGTTTTTCCTATAAATAACGAAAAAATAAAAATTTTAGGACTTGAATTATTTATAGATGATTTACTACTAATTGTTTTATTAGCAATTCTATACTTAGAAAAAGTAAATGATCAGTTTCTTTACATTATATTAATACTTCTAATTATTGCTTAAACACTATTTTCAAATTTAAAAATAACCATTGAAAAGTCTATCAATGGTTATTTTATTAAAATCTAATCAATTGTTGTACTTGTTTTACCTGTACCTAATACACTTTCTTGTAAAGATTTCCAAGTATTACATCCAATTATTCCATCAACTTTTAATCCAACTCTTCTCTGATACTCTTTGGTAGAGCTTTGTGTAATACTACCAAAAATACCATCTAACCCACCAGTTCCATATCCAAGAGTATTCAAATTATCTTGTGCAATTAAAACATAAGTTCCAACAGAGCCATAACTCAATTGTGGATAAGTTACTGTTGAACATGATGCAGTACCATATCTTATATCAAAGTGCACCCAAGTTGGAGTTAAATTTTGAGGTTCAACATAGGACCATAAACCAGAGTTCTTTGCACTACGATATAATACATCTCTCTCCGTTGAACTTAAATATTGCCCAACATCAAATGCTTGACCTGCAAAATGTTGTGAGAAAGTTGAATGACCTCCTTCCCAGGATCTTTTGAATGCAAATCCAACAGGAATAGGTTTTCCATATCTACTTCTTTGGCTATTCCAAGATTCCATAGTTTTTTTAGATGTCCATATAATATTACTATTACTTGAGCCCCTAAATTCTTTAACCTTAAGTGTTTGATTAGAATTATAAGGCATTGCTTCATTTTCATCTCTATTATATGTTTCCATTTTTCTTGTGTTGTTATTATATACAATAATCTTTGCCATAATAATATCCTCCTATTTACAGAATATGATTGTCTTTAGCAATGTGTTACTATTTCTTATTAATAAAAATGTATATTTTCCATAATTTAGGTAAGAATAATTACAAATATTATTGAAAGGAAGGTTTTTTAATGTCAGATTTAAATCAAATTGAACTACAAAACTTAAGACACTTTATTGGCACAGCAGCAACATGTAATGCAAAACTAACAGACTATGCCAACAATGCTGTTGACCCACAAATCAAGCAAATGTTTACTCAAGCAGCACAAGATAGCTTAAATACCAAACAGACTCTCATGTCTTTTTTAGACAATTAACAAATCTATTTATTTTTTTAGAAAGGAATTATTGTTATGGATGAAAAAGTAATGGTCAACGACGTATTAGGAGGAGTAAAAGCAGAATTATCCTCTTATCAAACTGCTATCACTGAAACTGAAAATATGCAACTAAGACAAGTTTTTCAGCAACTTAGAGATGATAGTGAAAGTTTTCAATACGAATTATTTAAAGTAGCTAATAGTAAAGGTTATTATCAACCAGCACAATCAGCAGATGCAAGCCAAATTACAGTTACAAAACATGAATTAGAAAATTGTTAAAAGAAGAAAAAACAAACATCATAAATGCTATACAAAAAAAATTAGCTTATTACAATGCTCGCATCTAATTATTCACTCTCGCTACAATTTAAGAAAGAACAATAGTGGACATTAATAAAATTGAAAAAGCAAATACTCTTTGCAAAGTCCGCATTTAATTGTTCGTCGCGCTAAATTTTATAAAACAAAATTTAGTCGCATTATTTCATATAATAGGAAAGTTCTACTTTCCTATTATATAAAAAAGTCGCATAAAAACTTTTTATAAAAAGAATGTTGAACTCAACTACTATACGAAAAAAGTCGATTCCATATACAATAGGATCGACTTTTAATCTTTTATAAAAACATTATTCTTATTATTTATAACAATATTATTTTACATTAGCATCATAATGACATATAAAACATTTTAATTATACACATAATTTTGAGGGTCAACTGCATTTCCATTATATCTAATTTCAAAGTGTAAATGATTACCTGTAGAAATTCCAGTAGAACCAACTCCTGCAATTACTTGTCCTTGTTCAACATATTCTCCTGTCCTTACATATATAGCAACACAATGTGCATATCTAATTGATACAGAATCTGAACTCTGAACAACAACAATATTCCCATACCCACTATATGGAGCACCACTACCTGCAAAAATTACAGTGCCTGAAGCAGCTGCTTTTATTGCGGTTCCTTGCGGAGCAGCAATATCAAGGCCTTTATGATTATCTCTTGATCTATATCCAAATCTTGAACTAATTGTACCTCCACTAACAGGCCTAATTAATGAAATACCAAGGTTAGTAGATACACTAGATTCATTATATACAGTCTTCTCTACACTTTTATATGCACCAGAAGACGATGAAGAGCTTTTCTTAGTTGTCGTAACAACTTTTGGTTTTTCTTTTTCAACATAAACTTTATCAACACATGTATCAACTGATGAAATCTCAACTTGATTATCATCATTCATTATCTTTATCTCATTTTCATCTTCTTCATTTTTGTCAGCCACACCATATTTTTCAACTATTCCTAATGAATCGGAATTCGCACTATCTTTTTCCTTTAATTTATTAACAGCATCTTCCGCTTCTGAAAAACTAGTTGTATAAACTTTCTCTTCATTATTATCAGTTATTGCATAATATTTACTATAAGCTTTAGCATTCTCAATAACTTTTTCAAAAATCTCATCATCGTTAGTTTCAACATCATTTTTTAACAAACAAGATGCATATGTAGGCAAATCATCAACTTCAACAAACGCAATTTTCTGATGATCTCCTGTTTTAATATAATCATTAATACGTTTTTGAAGTGCCACTTTATCAGTAGTATAACCTATTATTTCACCTTTTAAACTAACACTATAAGTCTGCCTATAAAATAATTCAATTAGTCCAGCTATAATTATAGCTGCTACTACTGCGACCACTGATATTTTCACAACTTTTCTTAATTTACCAACGGTTCTTTTAATTCTTATTTTAATCAGCCTCCTTACTTTTATCTTTTACAACATATATATATCATAAAACTCAAAATTTGTCTAGTTTTTTAGAACTATTTACGGACAACAGTGTTTAAGACCATCCTTCTAATATCTTACAACTAATTTATCAAACTTTTGATTTATGTAATTAGTTAATTTTTTCATAAATTCATCAGCTTGTATTTGTTTTTTAGCAACCATATCTAAACCTTTTTCCCAACTAGCTGTAAGTTTAGGATTAAGTAAATCTGGAATTGATCCATTAACTATATCATATATATACTCTCCTTTTTGAGTGGGCGTTACTATTTGAGTTTTACTATTGATTGAAATATATTTAATTTTTTCTAATTTTTTTATTATCTCCCCCCTTGTAGCACTTGTCCCAATACCTGCACCTTTTATCTGTTCCCTTAATGCTTCATCTTCAATTAGTTTTCCTGCATTCTCCATTGCTAAAATTAATGTTCCAGAATTATATCTAGCAGGAGGAGAAGTTTCAGATTTTTTTATTATAAATTTTTTATCTTGCAAAACATCTCCCTTTTTTATTTTAATATTTAGTTTTTCCATTAAATCATTTTCCACATTTTTTTCACTAACTGTGGATTTTTTCCACACATCTAAATACCCTCTGCTTAAACATTGTTTAGCACTCGCAAAAAACATTTCATTTTCAACACTTACAACAATATTCATTTTACTATACTCAGCTGGAGGATAGAAAATTGCCAAAAATCTTCTTACAATTAATTCATAAATTCGTTTTTGAATTTCAGGCAACTTTTCTAAATTTTCATAACCTTTTCCTGTTGGAATTATTGCATAATGATCTGTTATTTTTTTATCATTAACATATTTTGTTTTTATAAGATTAGTAGAATACTTTTCATCTTTCATTCTCTTTAGTATTCTTTGTATTTCATTATTTTTATATCCAATTGCAATTCCATTCAAATTATTAGATATCACTTTTGCTACAGCAGATGACAAAACTCTAGCATCTGTTCTTGGATATGTCACCAATTTTTTTTCATATAAGTTTTGAATCATTTCTAATGTTTCATCTGGTTTAATTTTAAACCTTCTTGTACACTCATTTTGAATCTCTGCCAAATTAAATAATAAAGGTGCTTTTTCTTTTTGTTTGCTTCTTTTTACACTTTCAACAATCGCTTTTTTATCAGCCAAATATTCAATAAAATCATTAGCATCAGATTTTTTATTAAATCCGTTATCATTATATAACTTAGGAGATTGCCAAAGTTTCGAGCTCTCTGAAACTTTCCACTCTGCTTTAAAAATACTAAAGTCAGCTTCAATTTTGTAAAAATCTTTCCTTATAAAATTTTTAATTTCTCTTTCTCTATTAACAATCATTCCTAAAACACAAGTCATAACTCTTCCAACTGAAATAGAAACTCTATCCTGATTTATTTTTTCAGCTAATCTTTTCCCATAAATAATACTTAACATTCTAGAAAAGTTAATACCAATCAAGTAATCCTCCTTTGCGCGTAAATAAGCACTATCAGATAAGCTATCATATTCAGCCATATCTTTAGCCTCTTTAATTCCTCTTCTAATTTCTTCTTCAGTTTGAGAATCAATCCATACTCTTCTATATTTTACATTTGGATTTGGCTTAGCCATCATAATAACCAATCGCTGAATATACTCTCCTTCCCTTCCAGCATCTCCTGCATTATAGATTTCTTCCACATCATTTCTTTGCATCAAATCACGAATGATATTAAACTGATTTTCAACAGCTGGAATTATTTCATATTTCCACTGATTTGGTATAAATGGTAATGTATCCAATCTCCAATATTTTAACTTTTCATCATATTTTTCTGGATAACACATTGTAACCAGATGTCCTACACACCAAGTTATTATCCAATTTTCAGACTCCAAATAACCATTTTTTCTTTGATTTTTTTCCCCTATTGCTTTTGCAAATTCCATAGCAACAGAAGGCTTTTCCGTTAATAATAATTTTTTTCCCATAAATGATTTTATACCACATCTATTATTTTTTTTCAACTTATATTATTTTTTTCTTGATTTTATTTTATAATTATAGTATATTTATAATGTAGAAAATAATATAAAGGAGGTATTTTTATGTACGATTACTATTATGATTTTGATTATAGTCCATATTTAGATAGTTATCCTTCTAGTGCTAATGCAGATGCTATTACTTCATTAGGTGCTGCAGTTAGTGCAATGTTTGCTGGTTTTGCTTTTTTCTTTATCGCAATTTTTGTAGTAGCAATTATTGTTGTAATAGCAAGGTGGAAATTATTTAAAAAGGCTGGAAGGAAACCTTGGGATTCTTTAATTCCAATTCATAGTGACATAGTTGAATTTGAGTTAGGAGGAATTGAATCTTACTGGTATTTTCTAAACTATATTGTTATAATTCCATTTATAGGATGGTTTTTAGGATGGATTCCAATACTTATACTTAACTTCTGGAGATGTATCGCACTTTCAAAATCATTTGGAAAAAGCACGGGGTTTGGTGTTATGATGGCTTTCTTCCCATTTGTTGGTTATCCAATGCTTGCATTTGGAAACAATCAGTATATAGGACCACAAACAAACACAAATACACAAAGCTACACAAATAACAATTTTAATAACCAAACAAACTCTACTAATTACACTAATACACAAAACTACAATATGAATAACTATAACCAAGCTGGACCACAACAATACAACTCACAACCCAACTACACAAATCCAACTCAAACAGCTGAGCAAATACAAACACCTATTCAACAATCACAACCAGTATCTCAACCAAATGAACAACCTCAAGTTACAACTCAGCCTATTGAACAACCACAAACACCAGCTGAACAAGTTAATCCTATTCAACCAGAAATAAACAATAATTCATCATTTTCCGCACCAACGGAATCTGATAATTTTAATTCTCAACAATAATACAATATAAAACTAAAAAAAAATCAAGCCATTTTGAAGATTTTATCAAATATGCTTGATTTTCTTTTGTTTTTGTGGTATATTATATAAGTACGATTTAAATTTCGAGGTGTAGCGCAGTTGGTAGCGCGCGTGGTTTGGGACCATGAGGTCGCAGGTTCGATCCCTGTCACCTCGACCATAAAAGACCAGTTTTTGAGGAAAATTCACTAGAATTCAAAAACAGTCAAATGATTTTAAATAAGCTATTTTCTAAGAGTTTTTAGAAAATAGCATTTTTTTATTTATTCTAAAAAATGTCTAAAAATTCTAAAAAATTCTGATTTTTTGTTCTGAAAAGTGTTCCGCAAAATAATTTTTGCAAGGAAAAAATGTTCCGAAAATTTCCGTAAAGCAAAAATCGTTGATATTTAGCTACTTTGAGTGTTGAAAAGTAAAACACAAAAAGGAGGGCTATTGATATGTATTTTATACCATATAAGGCAAATGAGTTTCTGGAAAATAGTTTTTTCCAAGTACCAAAAGAACTATTTGTAAATCCATATTATACAGATTTAAACCTAGCAAGTAAGGTATTATATGGATTATTACTAGATCGATTGTCTTTATCTATAAAAAATAAATGGACAGATAAAGACGGAGATATTTATATTATATTTTCAAGAAAAGAAGCTCAGGAGAAACTTAATCTTTCAGATAAAACTGTTACAAAAGCATTCAAAGAATTAAAAAATAAGAAATTAATTCGTGAAATTAGAACAGGTTTTAAGAAGAACAACATTATATATGTTGGTAAGATTAATCATGTAAAAATGTATGAATCGTAAATTTTTCGCTTCATGATACGGAAATTTTACGAGACTAGAAACGGAAAAATTACGATGTAATAATACTAAATATAATATAAATAATTATATTAATATTTATTACATACTAAAAGGAAAATATTAAAGGAGTGAATATATTATGAGTAGAAAAGAATTAGAATACCAAAAAACAGGAGATTTTTATTTGCCAAAGGTAACTTTACCTGCTGAAGATGAAAAAATCGAAAATATAGGCAAATATGGACTATTAAGACTAGAGTATTTGAAAGAACATAAGAAAGGTTATTATACTTTCCTTATGATTAATGGTTCTGTTCCATTTGAATTAAGAAATGTAGATAGTGCTGCAAATGAGAGAATAAAAAAGATAATTAAACAACTTGCAGATGAGGAAAATGTTAATGAAGAATTAAAAGCAAAAGATCAAATGGAATGGGTTAGGTGTATGAATAATATTAAAAATAGAGCTGAAGAAATTGTATTAAAAGAACTAATTTATGTATAAGTTTTGTGCCTAAAAATTATTTTTAAGAAAATAAAAGTACAAAAAAGGAAATTAAAAATGTACTATAAAATGAATTTATGTGCCTAAAAAAGTTCCAATAAAGGAACAATAAATCAAAAATAAGAACTGCTTTAGTAACAAAGTAAGGTACCAAAATAGGTACAATAAATTATTTTATAATTCAATTTTTGTCCTAGCAAGCACTGAATGTGGGAGACCGAAAATTATATTTTCTGTCCCAGCAAGCACTGAATTCGTTCACACGAATTCTGCTTGCTCCACATTCTATTCAATGGGACAAGTCCCAATCCCTTTTATAAAAAAATTAGAATATGAGGTGAATAATAGATGAAAAATTTTAGAGAAGTAAATGATGATATATTAAAAGAATGGTTAGAATTTAGAGAAGAAAATATTTTATGCTATCTCAATGAAGAAGATAAAAAGCATAAATTATTTATTGATGAAATATATGAAAAAGTTTTGAAAAATGTACCACAACAAAATAAAAAATATGTTGAGAAACAATTAAATGAACTTGAAAAAAATTTTATGTCTTACTTAAGTTATTGGAATGAAAAGTATTATAGGAATGGATTTGTAGATGGTGTGCAAATAGCTACAGGATGTTTTGATGAATAGAAGCCACTAAAAAAAGAGAAGATATTTACTTCTTCTCTTTTTCCATTTCTTTTTTTGAGCTTGTATCATATGTTGTACTTGTAATATTTGATTTTAAAATATCATCATTTAATAATTTTAGAAAAATACCAAAATCTTTTTTTGATTCAATTTTTATCTTTCCGTTTTCAATTTTAATGTTTTGCTTATAATAATCATCCTCAGATATTCTCTTAAGTATTATTTCCTTATCCATTTTCAAAACCTTTGATCCTTTGATTTTTGCTAACTTCTTTTTAATTTTATAATCATTTAAGTAATTATTAATTGTATCTGTTTCTTCTATCATACCTATATTTTTTATTTCATTTTCTACATTATTTGAAATATTCTCAATATATTTTTGAAATCCAAATTTGTTTTCTAATATTTTAAAATTGTTAGAAATAATATATTGGCTTAATATGATAATATCAATGTTATCAGTAATTTTAATAATATTATTTTCTATTAATTTAAATTGAGGCTGTCCTGCAATTATTTCTATGCATCCCATTATAGTTTTATCTCTTTTCAGTAGATTCACTGGATAAAATTGTTGATAAAGTATAATATAATTTGTTTCTGTTCCATATCTAAAAATAAATCCTTGTATATCTCCTTCATCATATTTATAAAACTTTTCTATTTCATCAAATTCGCAAATCATATTTAATCCATCATACTCTGATTTATCTATAACACAGTATGTATCTTTAATTTCATCGTAGTTTTCTATAGGAACATACTTTACATCCTCATTGCAATATTTTTCATTTAATTTGCTTTCTAATCTTTTTTGCAAAGCATCTCTAAAATCATCTTGAGCATTTAGCTTCCTTATTTCAAGTTTTTCTTCATCATTAGCATTCACTTTTATATAGACATATATTTCAATTCCTTTTTTGTGTGTAAGGATATTATTTATTTCTTTTTTTATATTGTTTTCTTCCATTTATTCTACCTCTTTCTTGCATATACGACTTCATCTGTTATAGTCTTTTTTTCGATAAAGTCTTCAATTTTTATATTATCCTGTGATATTATTGTCTCCTCATTAATTTCTTTTTCACATTTTATTGTATATATTTTATATCCCAATATTGATAAAATTGGATTAGTAAACCATAATTCTGTTTTCAAACATAAAACAAACATTAATATTAATATTATAAAAAAAGCTAAAAAATCATTAAAACAATTTATATCTATAGATACTAAAGGTAATATATAAGTTGCAAAAAAGACTAAACTTACTTCTTTTTCTTGTTTTATACTTATTACTTTCGATGGCAATTTTTTTGCTCCAATAATGCTTTTTCTAAAATAAATAATTACCATTCCAGAAATAAGTACGCAAATAGCAAATACTATATCTGTAATTTTTAAAACTTTTGATAATAAATCCGAGTTTTCCCAGTCGATATTTATAAACTGTATATTTTTAACTATAAAAATGACAAAAAAGAACATAAACGTTTGTATTAAAAAAAACAATTTTTTCATTATATTCCCTCCTTTGACATCACATATTTTTTATTATTAAAAAGCAAAATAGTAATGTAATTTAATTACATAATATTTTGCTTTTCATTAGTTTTTTATCTAAATATTTCCTTCATAACACCTTTTTTCATATCTGCAATGTTATAAATATTATCCATTTTATCAAAAGTTTCTTTAAGGTTGTTCCTTGCAGAAATCCATCCCATTCCATCAGTAAACCATACAAATTCAAAACCAACTACTTTTTCTGCTTCTTCTGCAATCATTTTATAACTTCTTGCAGTTTCATTTAGTTTTGATCCTCCTGCTGCATAGAAATTAGTTTCAATGCCATATATACATTTATCAGTTTTCACAACAAAATCAAATCTTTTAGTTGATTGGTTCTGATTACTAATAAATGACATGTCTAACTTCCATTTTTCTTCTATGTCCTGCAAGTACATTTCCCTAAAATAAGTTTCATTTTTCTTAAATCCAGCTTTTTGAATAAATCTTTCTACAACATCTTCCATTAAATGTCCACCACGATTTTTTCTAGCATTTGAATTTAATCCAGACTCTACGCCTAAAACATAATCGTACAAATTATTTACAAGATGATTTTGTATTAAGTCAAATAATCCTGTTTCTTTCATAAATACTTTATATTGTGCTACATCATAATTCATTTTCTTAAAATTGTATTCAAATTTGTTTCCGTCACTATCTAAAACTATTATTTCATATTGTCTAACTGCTAATAGTGTTGGAATACACTTTAGAACTTCAGGATATTTCCTTACTAAATTTTCAAAATCAGTTTCAATATTTTTACTACCGATTAAGGAATTCATCATATTTAGTTCAAGTTTATGTTCTTCTGCATTTCTATATATTGTTTCAAAGTCTATGTAATATTTATAATCTGCAATACTATCAGTAAAAGTAAGTAACCACTCTGCAAAATCTCTTTTCATCTTTGTCACCTCTCTATATATTTTCAAAGAAATCTAAATCTAATTTTTTTATGCTATAACTATTTTCTGTATAACAACCCACATTATATTTTATCATAAGCTGAACTAACTTTGAGCCATCTATTAAAATGATATTCTGATTATTAGCATAGTCTATGGCTGGTTTTGCAAAATAACTAGTTGTAATAAAAACGCCTTTTTTCGCATTTTTTCCCAACATAGCACCTGCAAATTTTTGAATCTCTGGTCTTGATACAGAATTATCTTTATCATATCTTTTAGCTTGAATAAATATTGTGTTTATTCCTAATTCATCTTCCAAAACAAACCCATCAATGCCATAATCTCCAGTTTTCGGAGTGACGACAGCATTTTCAGCTTTTCCATATCCCATTGCCAAAAGTAGTTTTACAGATAATTCTTCAAAAAAGTCACTTGATTGTTTTAGAATTTCCTCAAGTAAATTATCTTCTAATTCGTTATTAATTTCCTGAATAGCTTTTTCAATTTTTTCTTGAGGAGTTAATTCAACTTCATTTTCAGAACTATTCATTTCCTTTATTTTTATAGGTTCAGTATTTCTATCTTTAAATTCCTTAAAAGAATCATAGTTCAATAGAAAATTATTATCTATTCTTTCATTATTCGTGATGATTTTATTTCCTTCATCAGTAATATTAAACATTCCTCTTTTGATACTATTTATTAAGCCTGCTTTTTTCAAATATGTAGCCGTCCAACCTATTCTATTAAAGTACTTACACTTTCCGCTGTTCAAAGTTTCTTTTAAATCTTCATCAGTAAGTTTTTTCTTTTTAGCCACTATTTCTCTAATTTCCTTTATATCATGTTCTTTTCCATCAACTAATGTGATTAAGAAATCGTTATACATTTCATCATATTTTGGTACAGCCATATTAACCTCCTAATTCTTCAAATCTTCTTATAGATAAATCTAAATAATCTTTATTATTATCAATTCCTATGTACTTTCTATTTAATTTTGATGCTGCAATACCTGTAGTACTACTTCCACAAAACGGATCCAAAATTAAATCATTTTCATTTGTAGATGCAAGTATTATTCTATCTAATATTTCTAAAGGCTTTTGTGTAGGATGTTTTCCTTGTTTCTTTTCAGAAGGTTTTGTTAGAGAAGTGGTCCAAACATCTTTCATCTGTTTATTATTGTTTAGCTCTTTCATTAAATCATAATTAAAAGTATATTTATTCTTCTTTAAATCTTTTTTAGCCCATAGTATTGTTTCAGTAGAATGTGTGAATGTTTTGCATGCCAAGTTAGGTGGTGGATTAGTTTTTTGCCAAGTTATATTATTTATTATCTTAAACCCTTCTTCTTCAAGAGCCATACCTATTGAATAAATGTTGTGTAGTGTTCCACTAATCCAAATTGTTCCATTATCTTTTAATACTCTATAACATTCTTTTATCCATTTTTTATTAAAGTTATGTTTATCCTGTATTGATAAGGACTTGTCCCATTCTCCTTTATTAACACTAACCATTTTTCCACCACTACATGTTATTCCATCATCAGATAAAAAATATGGTGGATCTGCGAATATCATATCAAATGTACTATCTTCAAATGAGTTTAAAGCATTGAATGTATCATCATTTATTAGGCTAAAGCTATCATTTTCATAGTAGAATTTTTTTGAGACTCCCATTTTGATTGCTCCTCATAATTTGTTATCAATAATTCTGAAATTTCTCCACGTCCTTTTGCATTTGCATTTATCATTCTTTTTGCAGAAACTTCGTTTATAACAAAACCTTTATAAATATTTTCAAAGAAATTATCATCTTCATTAACATTCTTTGGATTTGAGTTACTTAGCATTAATTTTGCATTTTTTAAGTCTAATTTGTAAAAATAATTTGCTAGTTCTTTTTGATTATCATCGTTAAAATCCTCTTTTGTATAGGATGTAAATCCAGATGTAATTGATAGAGGTCTATATGGTGGATCAAAATATACAAAAGTATTTTCATTTACAAAACTTTCACTTTTTTTATAGTCACCATATTCGAATGTTACATTTTTTATAAGCTCTGATAAATTTCTTAAATTTTTAGAATCACATATTGTTGGATTTTTGTATTTGCCACATGGTACATTAAATTTTCCATCTTTATTAACTCTATATAATCCATTAAAACATGTCCTATTTAAGAATATAAATTCTGATGCTCGTTTTACATTAATATCTTCACTTAACGTATAAGAATTATATTCAGCTCTGATGTCATAAAAATATTGTTGTCTAGCATCATTATCTATAATTAAAAATTCCTTTTCTTTTTTATCTAGTTCTTGAATTAAATTTTCTACATTTGTTTTTATAACATTATAGCAATTAATTAAATCTTTATTTATATCAAAAGCATAAGCTTCTTTTACTTCATATTTTTGTAAAATATCAATTAGAACAGCTCCACCACCAACAAATGGTTCTATATATCTTTCAATAGTACCATCTTTTAGTTCCAAAGGATAATATTTAGTTAATTGTGGTATTAAGCTGTTTTTACCTCCAGCCCATTTTACAAAAGGTTTTACTATCTCCATTTTTTCCTCCAAATTCTTTATAACTATATCATATTTTAAGAATAAATTAAAGCGAACATTCAATATTTTTAGATTTTATGTCATATTTTCTCTTGATATATAAAAATAAAAAAATTTTCAAAAAAGTTGTCCAGTTTTTAACAATTTTTAAGCTTTTATATATAGAAGGTTAAAAAATTAAAAAAATTTTGGCTTAATGGGGTGCTTTTTGACTTACAAGTGAGGAAACAAGTAGAAGGAAATTTTATATGCATATATAAAAATTTTTCAAAACTTGTTAAGATTTTTGAATTTTATTTTGCCTTTATAAGTACGAGCATAAAAAATTAGAAATCAATTGTCACCTTTTTCAATTTTTTTGTGCTGTTCTTAACAGAAGGTTTAAAAACGCTAGAACATTCAATACCACTTGTAATATTTTTACAAAACTTACAAAAATATGGTAACTTTTTATGATTTTATTTCGCCTATATTTGTAAGAAGGTTAAAAATTTCAAAAAAGGGTTACCTTTTGGATTTTGGTTTTTCCTTTATAGGTAGAAGGTTTAAAATTCAAAATATTTTAATGAAATGGGTTGTATCTTTGTTTACAAGTGAGGAAACATATAGAAGGATAAATTCTATATACAACTACAAAATTTCGATTAATATCAAGAAATTTTATTAAAAGGGGTAACATTTCGCTTCTAAGTGAGGAAACAATTGAAAGGAGGTATTTATATGGAAAAAAAAACAATTAACACATATCCAAAATTTTATACAACATCAGATGTAATGAAAATACTTAAGATTGGAAACAGATCTTGTTTAGATTTATTCCACAGAGCAGACTTTCCTTGTGTAAAAGTTGGACGAGCTTTTAAGATTTCTGAAGATAATTTTAGAGAATATTTTAGTACTAGAAGAGTTAATGATTAAATTAAAAAGTATATAAAATTAAACCTTCTATTAACTTTTTTTAGTAATTTTGCTAAGGGATGGCTATTGATATCTGTTTATAAAATTGGTATAATTACTTTGTATAAAATCATATCAGATAGCCCCTTTAGAATTTATTTAAGGAGGTAAAATGATGAATTTTAAAGGGATTACATGTGGTACATATTATGATAAGAGAGCAAAAAAAGTTACAGGTAGTAATAAAAAGTATAATAAATCAGTATGTGCTGAATGTAAGTTAAACAAATCTGGTAAAGAGAACATTGACAATGAAGAACAATATAATATTTGCAAGTCTTGTGATAAATTCTATGTATCTAAAAGTTGTAAAGCTTTACTTACTATTGGAAGAGACCAAACAACAGGTAAAGTTAAAAGAAAAACCTTTATTGGTGAAACCGAAGAAGAAGCATTTAGTAAAGCACTTCAAAGTAAGCTTAAACTAGATGAAGAAGGTGGTCCAAGAATAATTACTAAAACCAATAAAACCTTAAAAGAGCTAGTAGAGCCTATGATAGAAGAACAATTCAAGTTAGGACAAATTAAGGAATCTACTTATAAGAGAAAACTAGATACTTTGAAACAATTAGCCAAGACTTCATTTGCAAATAGACCTATTGCAAAAATATCAAGAGAAGATGTTGTTAACTATCTTGCAAAGCTAAAATCTTATTCCAAAACTACTATTAAACAAAATTATGAATTATTATGTATGGGATTTGGAGAAGCATATCATCAAGGAATTATACAAGATAACTTTATGGCTGGATATAAAAGAATTAAAAAGCCTAAAAGTGAATATGTTGGACATCATAGAATCGCATTAACTATTGAAGAACAAAAGAAACTAATACAATTTTTGATTGATGTAGATTATTCTAAATTCAAGCATAAATATTTATTTTTACTATTAATGAGCACAGGAATGAGAATTGGTGAAGCTTTAGTATTAGATTATACAAAAGATATTGACTTAGAAAAAGGAATTATAATTGTTAGAAGAACACAAACTAAAGACACTGATGGTAAATCTAGAATTGGAGATTCAACTAAAACTTTTTCAGGTCAAAGAATTATTAATCTTAATGCTATAAGCAAAAATGCATTAGAAGAAGCTGTAAAACACATTATTCCAAATAAGTTTCACCTACTATTCTATAATTCAACAAATAAGCAGTTTGGATTATATGAAGAATCAAGTATAAATTCAGCACTTAAACGAGCAGGAATTAAACTTAATCTTGGAACTTATGAAGAAGTTAATTCTAAAGGAAATAAAGTTACAAGAACAGATTTACATACACACATGCTTAGAGGTACTTTTGCAACAAGATGTGCTGAAGCAAAAATTGATCCAAATGTATTAAAAGAAATACTTGGTCATTCTGATACAGCAGTTACAATGAAATATTATATTGATATTGATACTGATTTTATTGAATCAGAGAATCAAAATGTTGTCGACTATTTAATTAATAAAAATATATTTGAATATGCAAAGTAATTAGCAATTCATAGCGAAAAACATTTATGAAAAAACAAAGGAATTGTGCGGAATTTCAAGGAATTAAAGATACAGAATGTTCCGTAAAAGTGTTCCGCAAAGCAAGTTAAAATCGCTAGAAGTCGCTAAATATCATAGAAAATAGCTCGAGGTGTCGTAGCAACACCTCGACCAAAAGAAGAAATCTTTTGTAACGCTTGAAATCAGCAGGTTTCAAGCATTTATTTTATAGTTTTATTTATTCTCATAAGCTGTCCTTCAGAAATAATACCTAATCCAAATTTTTTGTCTGAATTGCTGATAATTATTGTTCTTAAAGTTATTCCATTATTTCTAACAATTTTTTTATTATCTTTTTTTAACATAAATTCTTCTAAAAAAATTTCAGCCTCCTGTTTTTCTTTAAAACTTTTCTTACTTCTTTTATCTTCGTTTGTATAATATTGAACAATCCATGTATCTCTTTCTTTTCTATAAAATAAACTTGCTCCTTGATTTCTACTCATAAAATATCTCTCCTTTTTTAACACCAAAAAAAGAATTAATATACTTAACTCTATTCTGATTATTTCTTTTATATTTATTGGGTTTTTAAATAAATTGGAATAAGAACCTGTTATAGAATCTGTTAATACTATTCACTTTTATAAATTTATATACAAAATATTTATATATTTTTGCACTTTTTTATTATTAGCTATAATACTATCTTAAAGAGAAATAATATTAAATCAGTATAATTTAGTCTTTTTGCTTGTTTTATCTTATAACCTATTGTATAATAGATACTATGTAAACCTTCGAATTATGCAAAAGAGGTGTAAAATGGCTCTCAGAACCATTGACTTGGCGAAGACCCGTCGGCAGCATGATTTTCAAATGACATACGAGGAATATAAGGCCGAGCTGGCGAAGCCCCGCTCCGAGAGACGTGGGCTTCCCAGCATGCCAGACGATATGGTGATGTGCCCTGAAAGTGCTGCAAGATTTACAGCAGCATGTCAGGAGCATCACCATATGAAAATGGCACGGTCTGCCCGTGCCTATGCAAATGGACAGGGGCAGATATGTATCTAGCCAAGTAACACCAAATATCGAAGAGGAGTAACTGCTCCTCTTCGATATTTTTATATATTTAATAAAATAATTAAATCGTTTGACTTCCTATATCTTCCCTTTATTAATATTCGCATATAACCCCTCTAAATTTTCTCCAAATTTTTCTTTTGCATATCGTAACCAACTTCCATCAGTGTCAACATTTCACCTTATTTTAGTAATTATATAGATAAAAAAGTATCTTATTTATTTTTTCTTTGTTCATTTTTTCTGTAACCAACCTCCTTAAAGCAACACAATGGTAAAAAAACCTGTGCAACTTTTAATAAAATTGCATTAAATCTAAGCTATAACCAGTTTCTTTTGTAATAAAATTTCACTATTTTAGGAGTATAAAATAGAATTAAAAATATCAAAAGCTTTGAATGCCTGAGAGTAGCTGACAGTGTCTGAAACAAATTGTTTTTATCTGTTGGACTTTCTCAGACTTTCTGGGCTTCAGTTAAACAACTGTTTGCAAACTGCTTGACAAAAAAATGAAGTTAGCTATATAAGTGGCTTAAACGGCTAACCCAAGCGTTCACCTCGACCATAAAAGGAGCTTTATACAAGCTCCTTAAAATTTTATTATCCATACTAATTGAAGGCTATTAACTATTTTATATTTTTATTTCTAATATAATCTCCATTAAATTCATATTCAAGAATATCCATATGTAACTTGTCGTAATATTTTCCGTTTAAAAAAATTTCTTCTCTACTTTTTCCAGTATCTTTAAATCCACATTTTAAATAACACTTATGTGCTCTTTCATTTACAGCAAGAAGATCTAATCTTATGCTATGTAAGTTTAAATATTTAAATCCATATTCTAATAAAAGTTTTATTGCTTCTGTCCCATATCCATTACTTCTATAGGCTTCATCTCCTATAAATATTCCAAGTACGGCACTTCTTTCAATCCAATTTAAGTGTTCTAAGCCTATTGTTCCAACCAAATTATCTTCATTTAAGTCAATAATATTAAAATTTCTATTTTCATTATTTCTTGCAGAATTTTCAAGCCATTCTTTCTCTCCAACTAATGTTGTAATTTGTCCACTTCTTCCTGTATAATCTGTTACTTGAAAATCATTCATCCATTCTGTAAATTTTTCAATTTCTTCATCTGATACACCCTTTGGAGATAAATATATTCTGTCTCCTATTAATTTTTTAAAAGATTTCATTTCTATCACTCCATTCTATAAATTCTTCTTTTAATAATCCTGTAACACATTCATCAACATATTCATTTGTTGCTAAACATAAGAATTTTTTTCTTCTTATCCCCTCATCTTTATATCCTAATTTCATTTGCATTTTTCTTGATTTCTCATTATCTGGGAAGTAGCCATTTTCAATTCTTCTTAAACCTAAAACATCAAAACAATATTTATTTCTAATGCTAAAAGCCTCTGTACCATAACCATTCTTTTGATATTTTTCATTAAGCCATATTCCACCACCTGCTGTTCCATCTTTTTTATTAATGTTTCTAATTTCAGTACCACCAATTACTTTATTGCTTTCTTTTAAAACAATTGCTAATGCTATTTTTACATTTTCATCATTATTCTTAGCTATTTCGATAAAATTTCTAGCATCATTTTCAGTATATGGATAAGGAACACCAGCCATCCATTTTGCAACCTCTATATTATTTAATCCTTCTACTATATTTTCTACATCGCCATCTTCCCAATTTCTTAAAATAAGTCTTTTACTTTCAATTTTCATTATTCACTCACTCCTAATATTTGAAACAAATACTTATCGGTATATTCCTTTAATTTGTCTTTATTATTTTTTAATTTATCCATTAATTGTTCTGCTTCTTTATAAGCATTTTCAAATTCTTCTCTAGTCATTTCTCTTTTGTTAAAAGCCTCTTTCAGTTCATCTTCATCAAGTAATATAACCTCTCCACTTGGTGTTACAACAACATCAAGATATAGGTCATCTTCATAAGGTATTCCATTTTCTTTACCAATTTCTCTTGCTATATCAAAATACCATTCAATAATTTCACTGTTTTCATCATAAATAGCAGTTAATTTTACTTTTGAAGAATAATCATAAAATTCTAGCCATTTATAATTATTATCCATTATACACTTTCCATTTGGTATAAGTATTTTATCTTTAACATCAATAAAATTATAAAAATATATATCTCCACTAAAATAGTCATCTGAAATAGATATTATTTTTAAATCAGCATTTGCTCTATTTCCAACAAATCTATCTGCATATCTTTTCTTTAAACTAATCCAATATCTTTGAATTGTTCCTGATTTACTTAAACCTACTTCATCTATAACTTCATTTTCTAGTACACCGCCATTTGCTATAATGGTTTTTGCAGATCCTATATTTTCTTTATCACAAGCTAGTAAAACTCTATTAATATTCATAGCTTTGCATTTAGGTAAAATCTGTTTTAACATTTCTGTAGCATAGCCTTTTCTTCTTTCATCTGGAATAACACTATATCCAATATTTCCACCATAATTGTATAAAAAATCGGTTAGTCCTTTTCTAATATCAATAATTCCTATAAGTTTATTATCACTTTTTCTAACCGCTAAATATACATCTGATGGAACATAGCTGTCTCCATATTTTTTTGATAGTCTATTGTCAAAATCAATCCATTCTTCGTATGTATTACATTCTTCTAATCCGGCACAACCACCAAAAGATTCCTCATTTTCTAAAAATATCTTTCTGTATTCCATTACTTGATCTTTAAATTCATTTATTGGAATAATTAATTCTAATATTTCTTCATTCAATTTAAACACCTTCCTTTTATAAAAAAAAGTCTCACAAAGGAATCTTTTAAGACTCCTTTGCAAGACTTTTATATAATCTCACTTTCGTGTAAACAATCAATCTATTTTAATTGTCCTTTATCGCTCGGATTTGATAATCCTAGATAAACTCTTAAATTTTGTTTTTAATTGTAACATATTATTTTTAATTTGTCAAACTTTACATAATATGAATAGTTGCTATCACTATTTTTATTACAAAGTATGTGTCAAGTAAATATAGGCAATTTTTTATCTTTTTATTTTTTCTCCAACATCTACTACTATATTTCTTACTGTCTCGAGCTTTCATTATTTTCTTGTCGTATGATTCTAACATTAATTTTATTATAAAATACCAATGCTCAAACTATTCGTATAATCAGATTGCGAAATATATAAACTTTAACTACAAAAGCCTATTTTTCTTTTTTCTTTTTCATTATGTTGTATACCATTAATTGCACTTTCGATGTCTCTATTTGTTATTGAATTAATTGCTTTACTATTAGATTGTATTACTCTATCTGCTTGTTCAAATTTTACTTTTTCAAAAAGATTTCTAACATATCTTCCATTTCCAAAATTTTTTTCATTTTTTGCAATATTAAAATTATTTAGTAATGTATCTTTACAATTATCAGATAATTTGTAATTTTCCTTTTTGCATAAACCATTAAAGATATCTAATAATTCTTTTGAACTATAATCTGGAAAATTAATAGTAAATTGTATTCTACTTTCAAACCCTGGATTTAGTTCTATTAAATTTTTCATTCCTTCAGTATAACCTGCTAATATAATACAAATTTCGCTTCTATGATCTTCCATTTCTTTTATTAATGTTGCTATTGCTTCATCTTCAAAACTACCTCTATCATTTGTAACTAAACTATATGCTTCATCAATGAATAATACTCCACCAATTGCTTTTTCTACTGTTTCGTGAACTTTTTGAGCAGTCCATCCAACATATCTAGCAACTAAATCTCTACCATGTATTTCCACAAAGTCGCTACTTCCACTCAAAATACTTTCCTCTTCAAAGATCTTTCCAATTACTCTTGCAATACTGGTTTTGCCTGTACCTGGATTTCCTGTAAAACACATATGAAGTGCTGGCATTTGTCCTCTTTCTTTATTAAGTTTTACATAGTTAAGAATTTTTTCTATCTGCTTCTTAATATCATTTAACCCAATTAATTCATTTAATTCTTCCTTTGCATTTTTTTCTTCGTTTTTTTTGCTATTTCTTTTATTTCTTTTTCGAGTTGTGTTAATTGAATAAAATTCTTTATTCTTTTTTAACATTTGTTTATCTACAAAATCTAGATTTTTGATCTTAGTTTCAATTAATAGTTTTGTTATCATGTTTTTTAAAATCCAAAAAGGAACGTCAGCATAATTTTTAATATCTTGTTTTTTATATTTTATACCATATTCATCTAAAGAATTTATACAATACATAATTTTATCATCAAGTGATATTTTATCTATAGTCATTCTAAAAGGAGCTAGTCCATCAAGTTCTCCATCTGCTTCTCCCTCACAAAAATTTGTATCTTCAAAAATAAAAACTTTATTTTTAAATTGATTTACAATTCTACTTAAGTTGTCTAGTTCATCATTATAATTAATTCTTAATTTTCTATCATTAATAACTATAATAGAATCTTCTATTCCTGTAATTTTATCGAATGGACAATCTCTTCTACTATTAAGTATTTTATCTAGATAACAAATTTGGTTATTTTCAATAATATTATACTTTAAAAAAACTTTAGAACATACTTTTATTAAATCATTTAATAAATTATAAGAAGAACTATTTCTTATAATAATATTGTAATTGCCAAAATCTAGTTCATTCTTTTGCTTTAGTTTAATATAAAGTATAATATCTTTTAAAACTTCTTTATTCTGAACTACACCACATAGGTTATCTAATTCATTTAGTATTTTTTCATCTTCTGAATCTAATTTATAATTACTTAACATAGTTTTTCCTCCCAACAAAAAAACTCATTATCAATACATTTATTATACATTAAAATAATGAGTTATAAAACCTATATGGTCACATAATGTTGTTCCGAAAGATTTAAATTATAATATTTCTTCAAATTTTTTACATAAGTCAATTATATAATCATTTATTTAAAAAAATCCTTGAGTAGTATCAGTATCTGCAATTGCAATAGCTTTATATCCCCTTTTTATGGCTTTTTCAATTTAATCTTCTGCCTCATTTATTCCTTGTAAAATTGACATCTTTGTATAGCAACAAATTCTCCTCTATTATTATTGTATTACCAAACATACAATATTCTGGCATCCAAACTAATTTAATTGTATCAAGAGCTTCGTCATTATTTTTTGCAACTATTACATCTGTAATATCACTTTTGTTTTCTTTGTTATAGTATGAATCTTTATGTAAAATACATTTTTTATATAGGGATTATAATATGATCTAGATATTATTTCAAGGCAACTGGTCATTTAATGTATTATAATTATAAACTTCTGAACCCCCACTTTTTAAATAGTTTTTCTAATTTGTTCCTTTCGGCAATACTTTTATAATCTGATGAAGCCTTTGGATAATAACAATTCCTTTCTTTATTATATATTCCTCTATTTATATAATTCATCTTTGAATGTTCTAGTATTCTTAATCTAAAACTTCGCATTTTTCCTCTTGTAAAAAGTATTAGAGTTAGATTATTGCAAGTTAATTGTAAACCATTTTTTTTACTCCTATTTAATTCTACTATTATTTCATTTTCTATATCTGAAATATTTATTAATCTTTTTTTCAATTTTTCCTCTTTTCCTACTTATAAAGAGAAGTAAAAACAAAGCTCTGGAATAATCCAAAGCTTTAACTTTATTATTCCTTATAGTTTTTGGCTGAACCACTGCGAGATTTCTCTCGTTTTGGTATGAGGTCATAGAGCCAAATCTCTACCTCAACTCTTTATAAGTAACTTTTTTAATTTATATTAATTATTAATTAATCATCCCAAACTTTTTTAATTTGCATTCTTCAATAAATTAAGCATTTTCTCTTCGTAAATTTTGTATTGCCTATTTCGCCAATCCATGTCATTTCTAGTATTTATTGACATAAGTCATAGTTTTAAACTGCATTTGCTTATTTGATTATTATAAATAGATTTTTTTGTTAAATTTTACTCCATTTTTTCCTAAAGCATAACAATTAGATTAAGTATATAGTAATATGTATTTTAATTCAATATGATTAGTCATATAATGTCTATATTTCATATCTTTTCATTGCACTTTTTATAACTTCTTGCATTTCATTTCGCAAACCATTAGGTCTTTTTACTTCTACTAAATCAATATTCCTCATTGCCCACATTTTAAACCCTAATGTATTTGTATCAACTAATAATTTAAAATATTCCTCATCATCTTGTTTTTTTTCAATAGTAACATTTCTTCCAAAGGTTTCGAATATAGAATCTAACAATCCAATGTGGCATATTGCTTCTATTTCTTCTTTTTTACCACCAAACATTTCTGTTGAAGATTCAGCAAAATCTTGTATTTCATTTTTGTTTTTCTTTATAGAAATATTGTCTTCTAATATTTCTATATTTTTCATTCTATCTATTCTGTAATTGTAGAAATCAACTTGTCCCTCTTTTATTCCTATCAAATAAAACTCTTGCTTACTATAAACTATTGCATAAGGAGATACAATAGGAGTACTTACTATTTTCTTTTCTAATTTATCTGTTATAGCATATTTCCAATACTCAAATTCTATTTTTTTATGTTTAAAAATACTTTCAGAAATATCCTCTATATTTTTTATGACCTCCACATTTTCAGTTTTTGAATCATTTGCATATATATGATAATCCTTTAATTTTTCATTCTCATATATTGTTTGAATATTTTTGCATTTTTTTATAATGTTTTTTGCTATTGAAGGAACTATATAATTTGCATAACTAAAATTATCAAGTATAGCCCTAACCTCTCCAGGTTCAAAATCTGTTTCAGGATCACGATTAAGATAATATCCTTTTCCATTATCATCTCTTGTACTAATATCATAGTCTAATTTGTATTTTAATAAGTTTATATTTCTTCTAATAGTTCTCGGATCAATTTTAACATTATATATTTCTTTTATTTTTCTTTGAATTTCTGTAACAGATAACATATGGTCTGCGTCACTATATTTTTTTAGTACATTTAAAATATATAGTATGTTACCATTTTTTTCATATAAATCCATAATTTTACTCCCTATTTATTAAAATACCATATAATATGATCTAGAGCATTTCTAGAAATTTCTTCGCTATCCTTGTGTTTTTTCTTTGCATTTTCTTTAATCTTATCTAAAAATTCAGTATATTTTATATATTGATTTTTTGGTGTGTTTTTACCTATATCAAATTTTTCAAATTTAAATTTATTAACTTCATATTCTTCTGCATAAAAATCTAAATTATTTTTTAATACATTATCATAAATATAAAATGTATCAGCTTCTACTTTATTATTAAATAATTGTAAACATACATATCTGCAAAACTTTGTAGCAAATGAAAAATGGTATCGTTCCTTTACTTTTCCTTTCTTTTCACCACTTATACTTTTTGGAATTTGTTCAATTGGTGTTGCAATTTCATCAATTAAATCAAAGTTTTTTAAACCTTTTTCCAAATTCCTAATATCATAATTTACATATCTGTTTATTTTTTCAAATACACATCTTCTTCCTACATGATCAGCAGTTAGGTGTGTACTATTTTCTCTATCAATTGCACATATTACGCCCTTTAGAGCTATATCAGGAGTAATAGTGAATGTTTCAGTTTTCTTAATTCTATTTATCGTTCCTGAGATTTTTTGCTTTATCTCTCCATCTCTTAATGCTTCTATATAACTATTTATCCAATAGGCTCTCGAACCATAATTTTCAATTGTTTCATCTGGACTTTTATCTATATTAGTATCTACTTTTACGATATGTTTCATAAATTTAATACAAGGTTTTTCATTTATCTTACTAGCTTTTTTATAATTAGAATCTATTTTTAATAAAGTTTCAACCATATATGCATTATCTAAAGTAATAGCAGCTTTTTCTCTATCTAATTCACAATAATCTATTAAATTATTCAATATAAACGTTGAAACTTTGTATTCCTTATCAATATTATTTTTACACTTTATTTCATCAACATTTTTTTTAATTAAATTTTTTTGTATATCCTTTTTCATCCTTGCTATTCACCTACTATTCTTAAAAATTTTATCCATTTTTAATACATCTTTTTGAAATTATACCATTGCATATACATTTGGTAAACATTGTTCGTCAAATTATTTATGATACATCTGATTATTTTATTTTTTATCGCCTACAACTTCTTTTAGTTTTTCCCATACTTTGACTAATGCATAAGTATCTAATCCACAATACATTAACATACCTTTTCGTATTTTTTCTTGTTCTTCTTTTGTATAATTTGAAAGTTTTAAAAATGTGTCACTTGCTTCTATACCGTTATGTACTACTGGTAAATTATGATAATCTAATTCAGGTTCATTTGGATATAATGCCGGTAACACATATTTTATTGAATAAGAGCCTTCCATCGCTTTGCAGTAATACCACCTACTTTGAAAAGGCTTCTTTATATCAACTATATGTTTATTCATATTTAACAATTTTTCTCTTAAGTCTGGAAATATTTCTGCTAATTCCTTTATTCTTGTTGTTTCATAACTGCTATGATATACTACAATACTCGCATTTTCTGGAATATCTCTTATCAAGCTTTCGGCTAATATTCTTCTAGGATCTATTCCACTTTCAGCTAAAAATTCCAAATGTTTTACTTCCGCTTCTTTATTTTCTATGTAATGTATAGAATACTGAAATGGTATCTGTTCATAAGCCCAACTGTCATCAAATTCTGGTATTGGCTTTTCATAACCCTCAAAATCTAAAAAGTAAATTGGATATTCAATTTGTTTTAAAAACTCTTGAATTCTTTCTTTGTCCATTATAACTTCATCTGTAAAGTCAACTTCTATTTGTTGATGATATTTTTCTTGTAATGATTCATTTCTTAAATCTTCAAAACTTATTTTACCTTGTTTATATAATTCTTCTTTTTGCTCCTTACGCATTATTGCTATATCAAATACATTCTTATCAGGCAAATTCTTAGAGCAGTATTTCCAATATGGACAGTCATAATCGTGCATAAAGCATTGCTTTCCTATTACATCACCTGGGACTTCCTTTTGCTCCATATATTTGTTTATTTCTGCAATTTTATTTTCCACCTCTTTTTGTTTGTCATTTGCTATTTCTGTAACATCTTCTATTGTAAATAGTTTATCTAATTCTAACTTACCTTTCCTTATATATTTTGTATTCAAATGTACTAGATTTGCTGATTTAACATTATATCCTAGTTGTTTTAAGACATATACTTGATATGATACATCATCTAGGTTTATTGGTTTAATATTTGCTGTACTTTTTACTTCGTATATTTCCACTCCATCTGGTTCATTTTTTAGTATATCTACACTACAAAAACTATTGTTATATGAAAAAGAGGCTTCGGTTATTATATTAGGTGCTTGCTTCATTTGCTCATTTGTTGCATCCAGCATTTTTGATACATCTTCATCAAACTCTATATTTGTATATTCTCCAAATATCCCTCTAGCTAATTCTCCAACCATAATTCCATTTTCAAGCACACTTGCACTTGATGTTTCAGTTGCTTCTTCTGGCTTGTTTTGACTAAGCCATAGTAATTTATTGCATTGTATTGCTTTACAGTATTTTGATTTTGATAGGTATATTCCCATTGCTATGTCTCCTTTGCATATAACTATATCAAATTGAATAAATTAATTCAAGGAACTGGTCACAGATTGTTTGTTGTAAACAAATCATTAAAATCTTTCCATAGTCCTGGTGCTTCTTTAAATGATTTATAAATATTTCTATCATAATAATAAAACTTTTTACTATTCTTTTTTTTAATAACTATGCCCCCAACTAATTTTTTTCCTTTTTTATTTTCATCTCCTATATATTGTATTAACGCATTTGATTTTTGTTCGTGTTCACTTTCATTATGACCGTTCTGCTTTTGTATCAAATATTCCCACTCTACCGTCTTTAAACTTTATAATAAAATCTGGATAAAAAGTTGATTCATCCATTTTTATTCCAAAATTTGATTTGCCTTTGTCTCCATTTTTCCAAAACCACTCTATATAATCATCTTTTGACTCTAAAAACCTTATAAAGTCTTCTTCTAATCTAACTATTTTTCCTAATTTCTTAGGTAAATATAAAGGCTGATATACTGACATATTAATATGCCTCTCTTCTACATTATCAGTATAAAAGCTCTCTTTTGGTATTTCCCAATTATCATTAAAATCTTCTGATGTTTTTGCTTCAACTTCTAAGTTATGCAAAATTCTATACATCTCAACAGATTCACTTATTATATTACTAAATATTTCTTCATTATTTACTACAATTTCTTTAATTTTATCAATTCCTTGTCCTTGTAATTTTAATCCTAAATAATAATTTAATACATTAATTATTGATTCAGCAACCTTTTTATATGACCTTTTAGGTGCAAATCCATTTAAATTATCTATAATTATTTTTTTATATAATTCTTCCAAGTCATTGCTAGGTATCGTTACATTTTTTATATTAGAACTTCTTTCATCTATATCAATTCCCGCATCTATATATCTTGTATCTATACTTTCATTGTCTATAATACTAGTTGTTACATTATCATCAATTTTTATATTATGTTGTTTTAATTTTTTTATATTATTTTTATAGTTTTTCTTTAGCTCTTCATCATTATTATCAATTAATTTAATATCAAATTCTTGACAAAATTTTGTTTCAAAACATCTTTTTTCTACATAAGTAGATGTTATATCTCCAAAATCTATTCTTTTTTTATAATATGACCTTAAAGGAGTATAAGTATAAATATCTTTTCTAATTGCTCTTTTGCTTTTTATTATATTCTTAAGAAATTCTTCTTTCTTAATTATTATATGATTTATATTTGTATATATATATGCAGTATTTAATATTTCATTATCATAATGCTTTGCATTTGGCATTCTTAATATCCTACCTACAGTTTGAATGTCAAAGCTAATACTCTTTACCTCTCTAAATCTTACTAAGATTTGTGCTCTTGGGCAATCCCATCCTTCTTTTACACTTATCTTAAATATTAGAAATTCTATTTCATTATCATTTTTGGATAATTCCTCTTTTTCTTCTTTGCTTAAAGAAGATTCAGATAACCATACTTTAACCTTTCCATTAGCGATAGTCTTACCTTTTTCTCTTAAAAATCCTAGTATTGATTCTTTATTCTCTTCTCCAAGTTCTGCATTTTTTATTTGTATAATAACAAGAGGATTTATATTTTCACCTTCTAATTCATAAGCTCTTTTCAATTTTTCTCTTTTTTGAAATGCTTTTTCTAATATAACTTTTTGTGAATCAACATTTTCTTTTATATCATCAATATCACAATTTATTATTACTTCTTTTTTTATCATATGTTCTGCCATAACTTCATTTACTGTAATATCTTTTTTATATTTGTAATGTTCTAAATGTTTTTCCAAACAAGGGGTAGCACTCATTTCAAAAGTTAAATTTGCTTTATATATTTCGTCTTTAAGTTTTATAGCATTTTCAGTATTTGACATAGCATGACATTCATCTATGATTAATACAATTTTTGCATTTCTTTTTCTTGTATTTTCCAGTATATCATATAAATTGTTTTTTTCTTGTTTTTTTGTAAGTTTATTATTTGGTTCACCTGTATCTTTATCAAATTCATTTGTACTTTCCCAGCTTACACAAAGAATTTCGTTTTTATCTAAATAGTTTTTGCCATTACAATAATCTGGAGTTGCCTTTGAGCATATAACCTTATCACCTATATATTTTTTTATACTCCTTATACTTTGGTCAATTAAAATGCTTTTGCTAGCCCAGATAAAGCATAAACATTCTTCATTATAGTCATCTATAATACTTTCAATAGTTCTACACATAATATACGTTTTTCCACTGCCTGTAGGCGCCTTAAGTAAAACAGTTCCATTTTCATCTGATTTTAATAACTCTACTCCCTTATCACTTAAATATTGTATAGCTTCCTCTTGATAGTGTATCTGTTTCATTTAATTCTCCTCCTCACTTATATTTACTACTTGCATATAATAGTTGTATATTTTTTGTGGTATTGGCTCAATTTCATAGTTTTCCACATCATCGAGCCTTTCTTCTATATTGTTTGAAAATGAAAATATATATAAAGATTTTTTTTCACCTATCTTTTTTAAATTTTCTATAAATTCTATTTTGGAAGCACTTCCATTATCTAATTCAAAATATATTGCAGTATATTTACTTTTGTCTTTATTGCTATATATTATATATTCATCTGTTGAAATAACTGTTTCATATGTATCATTTTTCATGCATAGCATTGGAATACACTTTTGTGTTAAATTATACATCTTTTGGTCTCTTGTACCCTCATTTTTTACGAAATCCGTTTTATAATATTTTAAACTCCCCTCTTTTGGTTTGTTTTTACCATATCCTCTCAATACATTGCACATTCTAGGATATGTTTTTTCTATACATATATTGTTCTCATTATTAGTACATAAAATAAATCTATAATTATTTTGCCCTTCTTCATTTAATTCCATTACTGATTCACCTGTAGTACCAGACCCTGCAAAAAAGTCAAGTATTGTTGCACTCTTACCTTCCTTAATTACTGATTTAATCAGTTGCTTTATTAATCGTTTAGGTTTTTTTCCATTTTTAAATGAAACTCCCCCTTCTTTATTTAAATTTCCACCATCTGACGAAAACCCTTTCCATAAATTTCCTCTAATAGAGCGTTCTCCATAGTTTAAAAAGTAATCATCACATTTTCCTATTCTATCCTTATATCTAAAAAGAGTATAATACTTTCCATTCTTCCATTTAATAATTCTTTTTCCGTCTTCTGTCACAATAATTCCCTTTTTTTTCTTAGAAATTCTTAGTTCGTTTATATTTTTTATTTCATCTCCTTTTCTAAAAATACATTCTGAAATTTCATCACTATATATCCATTTTCTTACTTTTTCATTAAAACCAACTAAAATTCCTAAATTGTCTAATGATAATTGCATATTATTGGATTTAAATTCTTTACTTATCTCATCATTATTTTTTATGTACTCCATTAATTTAATAGTTTTATCCTCATTTCTATCCCAAAATATAGAATAATGCTTATCATATCCAGGTATAAAATCATACATAGGGTTTTTTATAATTTTTGAATCCATTCCATTACAATATACTAATACATATTCTGCTGTTTTTACAATACTTCCATTAATTGCTGGTACTCTCCTATGTCCTGCAATAGCTGATGTTTCAATAATTAAAGTCGAAATAAAAGAATTCTCTCCAAATATTTTATCGCATAAAAGCTTTAAACGTGCATATTCATTATCATCAATCGAGATAAAAATAATACCATTTTCCTTCAGTAAATTTTGAGCTAATCGTAATCTCTTTTCCATAAAATTTAGCCATTTGCTGTGTCTATATAAGTCTTCATTATTAACCCATTTATCATTATACATAAATTCTTTATCATTTCCTGTATTGTAAGGAGGGTCTATATAGATAACATCAATCATTCCATTATGAGTATAATTTAAAACACTTAAAGCATGAAAATTGTCACCCTCTATCAAAATATGGTTCAACCCACCATTGTCAATGTCCTTTTCCTTGATTTCTTTTAATACAGGAATGTTTTTATCACAATCACTCACTATTTTCTCTTTAGTTTCTTCTGTTTCTTTATCCCATACTAATCCTACTTTCGGGTTATTTTTTATTTTCCTTATATATTCTATTAATTCCTCCTTGCTTTTTTCTTCTAATCCCATAAAACAACCTCCTTTTCTTTTTGCTATGTAGATTATATCATTTTTAATAAAAATATGTCTATACTTTTGTAATGAAGTGAACCCAAAATGTTAAACAAATTTGTTTAACATTTTGGGTTCACTTCAAAATATTACTCTTTATATATAAACATATTTTTATCCCCAAAAATAATTGTTATATCTTTATAACAATTATTTATTTTTTATATAACCTTTAATTTATTGTTCTTTCTGTAAAAAAAATTACTCTATTTCTTTCTAAAGGAATCTCTAATTCTGAAAAAATCAACTCCTGATTACTTCATAGTGCCTCCCTACTTTACATGTCAGTTTATGAATATTATTCTAAATTTTTAGTCATTGTACTATCTAAATAATCATACATATTTCGTATGCATTTTATCTTTCTTCTTCATCATCTCTGTTTTTAAAATCCGAATTTCCTTTTTGTTCAATTCCAGTATATAATTCTCCAGACTGATTTTGTGACTCACCAACAACTATAGTAGAAATATCTTCTGTCACTTTCTTATCATTAAATAAAAACTGTCCATCTTTATACTTACCAACAATAATATCTTTAATAGGTTCTCCACTATTAGGGTCAGCTCCTATTGCTTGGACATAAACATCTTCATTATTTACAACACTATTATTAGTTAAAATCGGTGGATTCCTTCTAACAAAACTACCTATTAAACAAATATCATTATTGTCATTCAAATAATACAAATAAGGAATTCTATAGAATTTAGTCCTTAATTGTTCTCCCTCTAAATAAGGTTCACAAAACAGTAACGATAATTGATAATTACTACTCTCTTTACCTTCATCTGGTCTATCAGGCGTAGCTAACATACCAAATATAAAAACTTTTCTATGACTAGGTATACTTTTTTTTAGCTGATCATACTTTTCAGGTGTTCTAAGTATAGTTAAGCATTCATCATCTGTTAAACTTTTATTAAAAATATCTTGCAATTCCTCTTTATTAAAAAATTGGTAATCTGGATCTCTAGCTAACCAACTATATAATTTTCGATCTTGATTAGCAAATCCATCATAGTGTTCTCCAACTTTATAGTGAACATGAAAATGAATTAAACAATTATAATTATTATCTTTTATCTTTCTCATTATTTCTGGTATTTGCACCTGAGAATCTAAGGCTGAACCAAACCCATAATTTCCTTCATCAGGTGCAAATTGAGATGAATAATCATCTATCCATATTTGTTCACTTTCACCTTGTTTTTTACCTAAAAGAAACGCACCTGCCTCCATATTCGTTTGTTTTGATTGACTAATTAAGCCTTTTAAAAAATTATATGTTTCTGTAGAAAAAACAACTTTGGACTCTGCACCAAAATTTTCATCATCTGTAAATTGATCTTTACTCATTCCACTTAAAATTTCATTAATATCATCACTATCTATTGCACTATCAATATTATCATACATTATATTATTCACCTCAATCTTTTTTTAAACTCATTTAAATCCTAATCTTCAACGTAATTTCACTATACCATATTCAATAAGTCAAGGTAATTTTTATCTACAATTTTCCATATATACATCAAATAATTTATCAGCCCAGCTCTCATAAGTTTCATATTGTCCATCTGTTCCACTAGCTAAATACATATATTCCGCCATTTTAGTTACACCTTCATTACATATCTCAGCCATTTCACTTATTGAAGAAGTTGGTCCTGCATCAATTAACTTTTTTGAATACTCATCATATATTTCTTGATAATTCTTATGTGAAGTTTTCGTATTTAAAATTCCACTTGGCTTCGTAGATTCATAATTTTTATTTATATCATAACTTGAACTAGAAGGTGTTGATTTATATTCATAACTAGACGATATTCCTGAATCCTTAAATAATCCAAAAAAATCTTTTTCCAAATCAACTGTTCCTAAAAAAGCCTTTGCAGTAAAATATATCCCAATCAACGTAACAATCACCGCTATAATACTTCCCAACGTAGAAGTACTATTATTTCTTTTGTAGTTATTATTATACATATTAGGCTGTTTATATTCTGAGCTATGTGTTTGATTATTATTATCTACACTTTGATGGCAATATGGACATTCACCTGTTATATTAGTTATTGGTTTTCCACAATTATCACAACAATACATTATACCCACCTTTTATTTAATAATATCACTTAAAAATAGTAGAATAACATTCTTAAATAACATACTCATTCAACTCTCTAACTTTATATTGTAAATCCCCAATGGCAGATGTTGGTACATAACCAGACTTTGCATTAATAACATCTGGAATTCTATTTACAATACTAGCACAAGTAAGCTCAACAGTTGCAGGTCTTTCAACAACTATTGTTGTATCTGGTTCTCCACATATTGTCCACTCGTTTTTGTCAAATTCTTCTGGTGAATAAACTTTTCCTATACATTCACTTTCTATAGTAATACCTTCTTCAGTATCAGTTGTTACCACAGCACTCATTCCTGTAGCATCTCCAGCTTTAACTGTCATTCCTAATGTTGAAGATTCTAAATCACTTTCATGCGTTTGTGGAACACATTTTTGAGTTTGTGATATAACATGTAATCCCAATTTATCAGCTAGCCATCCATTAACATTCCACATATATGATGGTAGATACTCTCCCTTTTCTATAATTTCCAGTCTTTGTTCATCAGAAATCCTGTCAACAGAAGCAATTTCCTTATCAAAATTTTCTAAAGATAATCCAGCTCCATGAGCCTTTGCCAATGCAATTCCATAATCTTCAACATTATAACTTGAACTGCCTTTTATCTTTGTAATTTTTTGCGTTGATCCAGCTAATGAAGAAATTAGTTGTCCCCAATAAATATCTTGATAACCGCTTCCTGTTATAGTGCAATTTGTCCTTTTTGCAATTTCATCTAATTTTTTTGTAATTCCAGGATTTGAATTAGATGGAAAAAAAGCTTCCTCACAAGTTGTAATTGCATTTATCCCTAATTCCGCACATATTGTAAGAGCTTCCTCAACATCTTTCATTAAACTCATTGTTGTAACAATTGCTATATCAGGCTTATTAGCTGATAACACATCTCTTGCCTCTTCCACTGAAGAAACAAACACATTTTTACTATTGCTTCCTATTATTTCTCCAATATCTTTACCTATAACCTCTGGGTTAATATCAAAAGCAGATACTATTTCTCCCCCCTTTTCATAAACATATCTCATCGTATAAATAGACATTTTTCCAGTTCCAAATTGTGCAACCTTAACCTTCCTATCCATATAATAATTCCTCCTTTTTTTATATTTTTTAGAACAATAATGAAAATAAGTATAAATATCAAAACAAATATATCTACAAAATTCACATTTAATTGTTCAACCACGCTAAACTTTATGAAATAAAATTTAGTCGCATACAAATTTTATATAATCTTTCAATTATATAAAAAATAAATAACTTATTTATTCTTTCTTTCCCAAGAAAGGAAAACAAATTGAAAACGGCATAACTAACGCTAATGGAAAAACATATCTCATTGCAAACGCAATCGGTACTGCAATAAAAACAGTTATCAAAGTTAATAATGCTGGTAAATAGACTAAAATATTGCTATATCTTTTAAATCTAAGTGTATATATTAAACTTACAATTATTATGCATCCAAACCAAGCATACACAATATTATTGTTTTCTTGATATATAAAATCTCTTATTGATCTACCTGTTATCTCTTCTAGAACATCTACTTGCCATATAAAATCATAATACTCCGTAGCATATGATTTAGGATATACATAATTTTTTGAATAAAACTGCTCTGCTCTAACTAAATCCCAGAAACCAGTTGTATTTAATAAATGTGCTTGAAGATACATTGTAGGATTTTTTAATAACAAACTTAACCAAACCTCAAAAAATTTTATTTTATTCTTTTCTAAAAAATCATCATTAAACTCGTAATATTTGATCATATCCACATTATAAGGTGAATATCTTTTTTTAATATTTTCTATTTTTTCAATATTATTAATAAAAAGTATTTCATCCTCAGATATATTTCCCTCATTTTTCACAACATAACAAATTTGTTGAATCATTATTCCAACACTTTCTCTAAATTCTGAACTCACACCAAAAGCTCTATATATCGGACCTTGAATAATAATAAACAATAATATTGAAATAATAATCGAACTAAACTGTTTAAAATAAACTTTTATTATTGCCCTTCTATAAGCAATAAAAATAGCAATTGTTGTAAAACAAACAATAAATAAACCATTATTTCTCAGAAATGTCACAAAAAAGCATACACAAATATATTTAAAAACCCCAGAAACCTTTGTTAACATTTTTCCTTTTGAATATACTATTTGAGCAACAATTATTGTATAAAACAATATAGCAATAGAAAAAGGAGTATCTTTCCAAATAGAAACCGCATACATAGGCACTATATAAAAAAGTATGAAAAAAACAAATAAGGAAAAAACAAATAACTTATTAATTCCAACTTTATATAGCCAAGCTATTCCATAAGCTATACTTCCAGCTAAAAAAAGTGTTTGTAAAACAGTATATATAACTAATCCTATATTAATATCTCCAAAAGACACTCCTAAATCCATGAAAGTCTTAAGTAAATAACTAAATAATAGAGGATGATGATTATCTATTTTTGCTCCATCTCTAAGCAATAAAATTGCTTCCATTGTATCATCAAACAATCCCCCAGGAACATATGATAAAACAATTGGTAACCAACATATTAATAATAAAATAAATATAATCAAAAAAACAAATCCACTTTTTCTATTCGTTAAGTAGAAAAACTTTGATTCTATTTTACCATATAAAAAACCAACTACTGATAAAATAAAAAAAGTAATAACTGCAATCAGCAAAAATAATAAGCAATTATAAAAATGAATTTCTTTAAAGTATACCTGTTCACAAGTTGCTCCATGCCAATGTCCAAATACTTCAATAGAATCTAAAAAAAATGACAAAGCAATCAAGAATGAAACTATAATTTTACTAACAAAAAAAATCTTATTCTCCCTTACTTTGCTCAATTCAAATAGTTCTTTAATACTTACCATTTTCCATCCATCCAATCTCCATAGCAACTTTATTATATAAAAAAAAATAATAATTAGCAATATTTAAATAAAAGAAAACTTAAATACTTATCTACTAAGTTCTCTTTGACAAATTTTCAATTATTGATTTTACTATATTTTATTATTTTTCCGAAACTTCTTCATCCTAATATAAAAAAAATAAATGTAAATACTTTTTTTATTAAAAAACATCTCTTATTTACACTTATTTCTTTAAACAAATTTGTAATTATTGCTAAATATTAATTGCTAGACTGCATAGGTATATAAGGAATTAATCTATTTGCAAAGTCTCTAAAGTTTTGAGATTGTAGAACTATCCTACCTGGACCAACTAATTTAGTTAAAAATAAACCTTCTCCACCTAGGAATATATTCTTTAATCCTTTTACTACCTCAATTTGGTATGATACACTTGAATCAAAAGCAACAACATTTCCCGAACTAATTTTTAATACCTCACCTGGTTTTAAAACCTTTTCAATTACATCACCATCAATTTCCAAAAAGAGCATTCCGCTTCCAGTAGCCTTTTGAAGAATAAAACCTTCTCCTCCAAATAACCCTGCACTAATTTTTTTAGTAAATTCAACCTTTGTTTCAACAGTATTCTCAGCACATAAAAAAGCACCTTTTTGAAATACTAAACCATTAGGCAAAGAATTAATATTAATAGGCATAACAGATCCTGGAACTGTTGAAGCAAAACCAATTGAAACTCCATCTTGCTCAGCAATATAATTAGCCATAAAAATTGATTCACCAGTAAAAGCTCTTCCTAAACTTTGCATAAATCCACCCCTAGCATTAGTCGTCATTGTTAATCCTTCAGTTTGATAAGCCATACCACCTGATTGGGTATAAACCGTTTCTCCTCTATTCAATTTCATTTCAACAACTGGTACTGTCTGCCCTATTATTTTATATTCCATAATTAAATCCTCCTTATATACAAAACTTTTTAATTTCATAATAACAAATAACTTACAAAACAACAATTCATTTTAAACAATCGATTTCATATCATACAATCCAGGTTCTTGCTTTACAAGAAACTTTGCAGCTTCTAATGCACCTTGAGCAAAAACTTGTCTTGAATATGCAGTATGTTTTATTTCTAATTTTTCATTATCACTGAAAAAAGCTACGGTATGTTCACCAACAATATTTCCACCTCTAATTGATGAAAAGCCTATTTCATTTTCATTTCTTCTTTCTCTTTTTTGCATTCTCTCAAAATTATATTCTTTTCTATTATCCAATACTTCATTTATTGCATCTGCCAAAAGAATTGCAGTACCACTTGGACTATCAATCTTTCTTCTGTGGTGAGTTTCCGTTATCTCAATATCTGAATCTGATAAAACTTTTGCAATTTTTTGAACCAATTGAACCATTAAATTTATATCTAATGACATATTTGAGCTTTTAAATATCGGTATTTGTTTTGAATAGTCTTCTATTATTTCAAGTTCTCCTTTACTAAATCCCGTCGTTGCAATAACAATCGGAATTTTTTTTTCCACTGCATATTTTAATATATTTAAAGTTGCAACTGGTACTGAAAAATCAATTATCACATCAATATTTTCCTTAATATCACTAACATCATTATATATGGGAAATCCAATTTCCGTTTTTTCACGATCAACCCCACAAACAATCTTTAACTCAGAATCACTGTTGATTGCTTGTATTACTTCTCGTCCCATATTTCCACTTGCTCCATTTAATAAAATATTCATTTTTTATTCCTTTCTGCTAACCACATTATACACCTTATTCTATCATTATTATTTTAAACCGTCAATTATTTTTTTTACAATTTCAATCTTGTAAAATCATCCTTGAACTATCATAATATTTTTGATAAAATAAAATATATTTACAAGTAAAGGAGTTATTATGATCAAAAAATATGAAAGGCAAAATTATGGATTACTCTATAATGTTTCTGCCAATGAGCAAAATCCAAAATGGAATCAAATGATAAAAAGAGAAAATAAATTATATACTAGTAAAAACGATATTCGTAGCCCTTTTCAACGAGATTTTAATAGAATACTCTATTCTAATGCTTATAAAAGATTAAAAAGTAAAACTCAAGTATTCTTTTCTCCATCGAACGACCACATTTGCACTAGAATAGAGCATGTAAATCATGTTGAAGCTATAAGCTACACAATCGCAAATGAATTAGGATTAAATGTTGAATTAACAAGAGCAATTGCTATTGCACATGATTTAGGTCATGGTCCTTTTGGGCACAAAGGAGAAAAAATACTAAATGAAATATCTATTAAAGATACTAATCAATCTTTTTGGCATGAAAAAAATGGACTTACATATGTAGACAAAATAGAGTTATTAGATGATCGTGATGGTTATAAACAAAATTTATATCTAACATATGCTGTTCGTGATGGTATAATATCACATTGTGGAGAAGTAGACCAATCACAAATTAAGCCAAGAGAAAACTTTATTGATTTAACAAAAAAATATGATAAAGTTGCAAAATACGAACCATTTACCTGGGAAGGCTGTGTTGTAAAAATATCAGATAAGATATCATACATTGGAAGAGATATCGAAGATGCAATAAGATTTAATATTTTAGATAAAGAGGAACTAAACGAATTAAAAAATATTTTAAAAATAAAAAAAGAAATCTGCTTAAATAACACAAATATTATTAATAATTTAATCGGAGAAGTATTAAATTATGTAACAATTGATAAAGGATTTTCATTTTCTGAAGAAGGACTAAATCTCTTAAATAAGATAAAAGCATTCAACTATGAGCACATATATAAAAGTGAAAAATTATGTCAAAGTAATGAATACTTCAAATTAATTATCCATAAAATATACTACCTGCTAAAGTCATTATACAATCAAAATACAAATAAAATTGAATTATCATATAATATTAAATTATATCCAGATGTAATAAATGAATTTTTGAATTGGTTAAAAGACTATTGCTTACAAGACTATTTTGTTAAAAATGATAATAAGAAAACCAAACTAAAAAACAAAAAAATATTTGATATTTCTAAAAAGGAAAACTATTATATGGCAATAATTCTATACATTTCAGGAATGACAGATAACAAAGCAATAGATACATTTAATAAAATAATTAGTTTTTAATCTTCTACCTAAATTATCTATCATTATAAGAACTATTACTTATAAATCAACTAAAAAATTAGCGGAGACAACAAAGTCTCCGCCACTTGCCTTTATTTATAAGAACCAGGAAAACATTTGGGCAATTGCTGAAAACAAAAATTCACCCGTAAAAGCCCAAAAAAATAATGTAAAAAACAATACTAAAAACACTATCCAAGGTAGCACACTTAAAAACTTTTTTCCAAATGTTTTTTCACTCATATCGCTCCAATCTATCAGCTCTATTTGGCAAAAAAATCTTAATCTTCACCCATTATTCACTCCGTTTCTAGTTTAATAGGCTAAAACTTACTTAATACTATTATAACTCTTTACATAAAAATAGTCAACATAATTTCGCATAATTAGTTGACTTTTAAACTCTAGTATGCTATAAATATATTAATACTTTCTTTCATACTGCAATCAACTATTTTTGTTTGCAGAATAAAGAATTTATTTGCTGTGTAAACATCACTAGAAGGGAGAATTATGAACAGCTTAGCACTTTATCAATATGAGGAAATCAAAACAGCAGTTATTGCAACTACTGCTACTGGAAACTTCTCATTAATTTGGCCGGAAACAATTATAAATGAAGTTGCCCGGGAACTAGACAATCATGATGGTTTTCTAGTTGATGAGAATTCGACCAGAGTATCATGGCGTAACCCATCTTACCCCACCCGTGAGATTCCCTCACTTCATAGTAATGACAGAGCTTTTGTCAGCTCACTTATGGCAATTCTTGTAAAAATTCAAACAAATCGCCGTGAACGATATTCATCAGATTCATACTATGCTTACATTAGTGCAAGTCCAGACCTGCCATCAGCTGCACTTAAGTTTCTCAACACATACTATGTTGATAGAATAGGAATTTACCAAACCAACCCTTCAAAAGAAAAGTCCACTTACTTTGTTAAATGGACTTATGATTTTTATATAGAAGATAAATATCAACTATATCTAAAAGTTGCATCTCAATATCGTCAATTATTCATTCATTTTTCTTAATAACAGTGTTTCATAGCTAATAAACAACATTCCCCATGAAGATAATAATCTTCATGGGGATCCACTTTTTATATTGGCAAAATTATATAAAATGTTGTTCCTTTTCCTACCTCAGATTCAAATGTCATATCTCCATTAAAATGACCTTTTATTGTTGAGTATGACATAAACAATCCAAGTCCTGTTCCATTATGTCCTTTTGTAGTTACCATTGATTTAAACAGTTTTTCTTGAACATCTTTTGGTATTCCTGTCGCAAAATCTTGAACTGAGATAACTATGTCATTTTCCTCTTGTGTAATTATTAAGTTTATATGCTTTTCATTTTGAAGATTATTTTTTCCAATTAGTGACTTCGGTTTTTCACCTTGTTTTGCTTCATAAGCCTGAATTGCATTAGAAATTAAATTATTTACAATTTGCACTAAACTATTTACATTTCCCCTTAAAGTTGTCGTTGTTGGAATTTTACAATCAACTGTTAAAACAGCTAATGCATTTTTCAATTCATGTTTCATTAAAATATTTACTCTTTTTAACAATTCATCAATTGTGAATTCTTCCATTGAAACTTCATTAAAGTTAACAGCTTGTCCTTTTACTGTATTAATAATATCTGACATATATGCATCATATGAATTTACTTTTTCAACCCATACTTGCATCTCATTAGCAATTTCATGATGATCTTTTACTGTTACATCTGGATCTTCAATTGAATGATCATATTCCTTAATCAAGTCTTGCAAACCTTCCATTGCACCAGCAATTGACATTATAGGAGTTTTTAAGTTATGAGCAATTCCACCAACCATTTGTCCAAGTGTAGCTAAGCGTTCTCTCTCCATTAATATATCTTGACTGTTTCTAATTTTTTCAACATTTTCTTTTGTTAGCTGTCTAATTTCATTAAATGACATTACTAGTTCACCAATTTCATCATTAGACAATACCGGCAATACACTAACATCATTATCAACATCATATTTTTTAGCTATTTGAGATAATCTGTCTGAAACTCTTGTAATATTTTTACTTATATTTTTGGTCCAAATAAGTAATATAATAAAATAAAATAAGGTAAAGCTGATAACTGATATTACTAAATATGACATTACTGATGTGCTAGAAGTTGTGTATTTAATTCCAACTAGTGCTTGCTCACCATTTATTAATTTTATCTGTTTAGCAAAAGCTTCCTCTTCAATACCATAGTATTCGTATATTCTACCATCTGTTTCATTGATAAAATGCTTAGCATATGCTTTAAAGAAATCTGTAGCATATCCATTTTTCTTAGAAAAATATTCACTATTATTTGATATAATAAAATAATAATTACTACTATCAAAAAGGTCAATTCCTTCTAACTCATTTTTAATTTGTTCAATAGACATACCATCAAGTCTCATGTTTCCAAAAGTTTTCTTATAGTAGGAGTGTCTATTTTCTCCATTCAAGTCTATTATCTTTGAATACTGCAACAATGTTATTGCAACCATTATAACCATAAAAAATGGTACTAAACTTTTTAATAAAGAAATATAAAACTTATTTCTTTGCTCTGGTATTGTTGCATTTTTATTTATTCTATAAGTTGATTCAATTATTTTGTCTAACTCACTTTGTAGAAGCGTAGTTATAAGCACCCACCCTGCTGTAAAAAATGCAAAATATATAATTATAAATTTGAAATACAAAGCTACACTTGCTGAGACTAATGAAAATAAAACCATAAGCATAGCCAAAAGCATTGTAGATTGGCTAATTAAAAGTCTTATTGGAATTTTAAAACACATTTCTCTTATTTCTTCAACTTCTTTTTTAGTAACTTTCTTCTTGTCTTTTCCCAAATATTTAAATATCTTTTTAAATATAAAATGTATTAGAATAATTTGTGTGATTATAAAAATAGATCCTAGCATTAAATACTGCTGGTTATGTGTCATAGCCTCAACTTCATTTTGAAAAGCAGTTGTTTCAGAGAACGGTGGATAATTTGCAAGTAATGGCATTAAAAATCTCATTGCTACTATTAATGCTATTTGTAAACCTACTGCTTTAGCGTAAATTCTAAATTTAATATTCTTCATTTTTTAATCCTTTCTTTGGTTTTTATTATTTCATAATTTTTGACTACTTTTTTTGCAAAAAATTCTATAATTCTTATTTTTCAAGATTATTAAAAAGTTTTTCTATATACCTTGATGTTATATGATTCCATAGAAATCCTGTTTTCATTAACTCTTGCGTAGTAAGCTTACAACTTACTGGAGTTTCAATATAGCCCCAATTAACTAAATCATTTAGCAAATGTCCATCATATGCATTATCATTTTCTTTAATTTTTTTAATTTCCTCTTCTATTGAAACTTCTTTAATATTCATTTTTTTGAATATTCTTCTAATCTGTATAACATTTTTATTATAAATGTGTAAAATCGTCCTTGATGAACTAACCATCATTATTTTTATAATTGCCTTTGAGCATAAATCAACAGGACTCAAATCAAATTTTAAATCTGCATACTCCTTTGGAATAGCTTTTACATCAAGTATTGTTTGTATTCTAGCTAAAAATCCATTATTATATTTATTGCTTTGGAAAACTCCATCACTTAATCTTGGCATTATATTGCCTAATCTAAAGATTTTAGCTGATATCCATCCTTTGCTAATTGCATCCAAAACCTTACATTCCGCTTCATATTTTGTAATCATATAAACATTGTTTTTAAACTCTTGATTTACACTTATATTCCTTTCTGTAAGTAAATTATCTTGTCCAATTTTTGAAAATCCTCCAACTGACAATGTTGAAATATGTGCAAGTTTAGCCCCAGAATCATAGGCTAATTTAATAATGTTTTCGGTTCCGACCACATTTGTTTGATAAAACGAATCAAATTTTCCATAATGTTTTACATTTGCCCCACAATGGATTATAGTTGTAATACTGTTTTTAACTTCATAATATATGTCATTATCAAGCCCTAAGAACTCTTCTTCAAAGTTGCCCTCTAAAACTGTAATTTTATTTAGCCAAGTTTCGTTAAACTCTTTAAAATAATTAATTAAAGCATTCTTTGTTCTGTTTTCTGGTTTAGAATTTCCTTTTGCCCTTACTAAACAATATATTTTTTTTACATCTTTATTAAAAATTAAGTCTTTTAAAATATGTATTCCCAAAAACCCAGTTGAACCAGTGATAAAAACATTAGACATATTATATTTGAATTTTTTATCTACAATATCAATATCATATAGTTGGTCAATATATTCTACATCATTTTTATTGTTTGATATAGATGAAGCAAGCTTTTCTATAGTTGAATTATTATTAATTTTTTGTATTTCAACATTATATTTAGAAAGAGCTGTTGCTAATTTCATTATATCTAGTGAATCAAGTCCAATATCTTGAAAAAAGTCATCTGTTGTTGAAATCGCAGTCATCTTCTTATCTTTACTTATTATATCGTAAATCTCTTCTTCTAGTTTATTCTTTGGCTTTACTACTTTTTTATTATTATTATCATCTGCAATACTTGCTAATAATTTTTTTCTGTCTATCTTCCCATTATCATTTAACGGCATTACTTCAACTTGATATAATTTTGGTATCATATATGATGTTAAATTCTTGCTTATCTGATCTATAACATCTTTAGTATAATTTTTCTTTTTAGTTTCAATAAATCCAATTAAAGTCTTAGTAAAGTTATTATTTTCCACTGGTAAAACTATGGCTTTTGTAACTCCTTCACAAGCTAGCAATTCTTTTTCAATCTCTCCAAGCTCAATTCTAAAACCTCTAATTTTTACCTGATTATCATTTCTTCCAATGTAATTAATACGTCCATCTAATTGCCAATAAGCAACATCTCCAGTTTTATACAACATCCCCTCATCAGTTTTTACAAACTTTTGCTTCGTCATTTCCTCATTATTGAAATAACCACCACACACGCTTTTGCTAGTAATACACAATTCTCCTTCTAGTCCAATTCCTAGTGGTTCTCCCCATTTATTCACCATTGTAATTTTATAGTTTTCTAATGGATATCCAATTGGAAGTCTATCATTTTTAATGTCCTGATCTGTTATTTCTCCACATGTAGCAAATATTGTAGTTTCTGTTGGTCCATACACATTATTTAATACTATATTCGGATATTTCTTTTTCCAATATTTAAGTGGTCCTGCTGCCACAGTCTCTCCACCAACATTCACTAACCTTAGCTTTGTAAGCCTTCCATTTTGTATTTTCTCTGCATCTAATAATTTATAAAAACACGCTGTAGTTTGATTTAGTACTGTTACCTTTTCTTTAATTAATAAGTCTATCATTGCTTTTGGATTCAAAGTTGTATCTTTTGGTACAATAATCAATTTACCACCCTTTGTTAAACAACCATATATTTCAAAAGCTGAAAAGTCAAATGTATATGTGTGAAATAATGTCCATACATCTTTTTCATTTTGATTATATAGCTTGTCAGTTGAATTAAGTAAGTTGTTAATGTTTATATTTGTCATCATAGTTCCCTTAGGTTTTCCTGTTGAACCCGATGTATAAATAACATAAACATAATCTGTCATTTTATTATCTGCTTTTATTTCATCTACCTGCTCATCAAAATCTATTTCATCAACAACAATATTCTTTAAGTTTGGATGCTCATTTTCATACTTCTTTTGTGTTATTACAAAATCAGTTTTTATATCATCCATAATATAGCTGACTCTATCCTTTGGCCAGAATGGATCTATTGTAACATAATATGCTCCTGCCTTTAAGACCCCTAACATTGCAATAATCATCTCAAGACTTCTCTCTAGTAAAATACATATAGGATCATTACCTTTTAAGCCATTTTGAATTAGTTTATTTGCAACAATATTAACTCTATCATTCAATTCTGAATATGTTAGTTGCTCATCATTATACTTAATAGCCACATTATTAGGATATTTTTTTACCTGCTCATTAAACATTTTAATTAATGTCTTATTAGGTTCATAATTGTTTAATGAGTTAAACTTTTCAACAACTAATTCTGTTTCCTTTTTATCCAAAAGTTTTATTTCTTTTGGCGTAATATTCTCAATACTATTTGAGTTTATTATTTGCTCCGAAATATTTATTAATCTATCATAAACATATTTTATCTCTTCTTCATCACAGTAATTTTCATTATAATCAAGGCAAAATGTATATTTACCAGTATTATTATGGTCTGTAATATTAAACTCAAAACTACTCTGTTGATTTCCAGGTGGATTCCACGATACTTTATATTTACCATCAACATTGTATGTACTTATCATTGCATTTTGGAATGATATTATTGTATCAAACAAATTTGAACTAGCTTCATTTTTATTATGAACAACTTTCTGTATCTCACTATATGGATAGCTTCCATGCCTTAATACACTCATTAATTGTGTTGAAATACTTTTTATAAGCTTGCCAATTTTTTTATTTTCATCAATTCTAATTATTAGTGGAACTGTTGAAATAAAAGCTCCAATCATACTTTTTTCAATATAGTTTTTTCTGTTTAATAATGGCGTTCCTATTGTAAACTCAGTTTTTGATTGTGCTTTATACAAATATATAGAATAAACTGCAACAAAAAATGTAAATTGGGTTATGTTATTGTTTTTACAATATTCATTTATCTCATCACTAATTTCAATTACTTTTTTATATCGTTTTGACACACTAGTTTTCTTTGAACAAATTTCCTTAAAAGTAATTGCTTCAGGTAAGTTTTCCACATTTTGTTCCCAATATGTTCTATCTTTTTCAAACTTACTACTTTGAAAATATTTTTTCTCATTGTCTAGAAATTTAATATACGAAGGATATTCTTTTTCAAGCACTTCTTCAGGTTTTTCACTCTTTTTAGTCTTCTCATTTAAAACTTTTTTACCCAATAACGCTCTGTAATATTCATTAAACCTATTGCAAAATGTAGTGCCTGTCCAAGCATCACTTATAATATGGTGAAATTTTACATAAATTACTGTTTCGCCATTTTTTAGCTTATAAACCACAAATTTATATAGCTTAGAATTTTCAAATAAAAATGGAATTACAGAGTCCTCGTCTATTTCATTTTGAATATCTTCAAAAGTTTTGCTTCCATATTGTTTAATTTGAAAATTTTCATACTCAAATTCTTCTACATATTGTTTTACTTCATTTTCTACTGTTTTAAATCTAAGTCTTAATCCTTCGTTTCTCTCAATAATTTTATTTAGAGCCTTCACACAAATCTTCTCATTAAGTCCCTTTTTATAGTACATAGTAAAAGTAAGATTATTAATAGAAGTTCCCTTATAAAACTGCTCTCGCATATATATATTCTTTTGTGGACTAGTTAATTCGTATAGTGCCTGATTTGACATATCAAATTCCTCCACAAGTTTTTTATTGTTGGAATATAAAGCCCAACTTTTGACTGGATTATATCATAAGAAAAAAAATAGTGCAAATCTAAGAAAAACTGAATAATTTTTACAAATTTCTTTAAATTTTTCATTGCTTTAACAATAGCGGGCATTAATAAAATTGAAAAACAAATACTCTCTGCCAAGTCCGCGTTTAATTGTTCGTCGCGCTAAATTTTATGAAATAAAATTTAGTCGCATTATAATTTTATATAGTAGAAAAGTAGAACTTTCCTATTATATAAAAAACTGCCACTTTAATAGTGACAGGTTAAATCAAATATATTCAATATTTGTAAATACATATATATAAAATTTCGATATTATTTAACATTAAATCTCTTACAAAAAAAATTAGTGCAATAGCATACACTATATAAATTAGAAAGGGGGAAACAACGCCGAAACGTTATCCCCCTCCCTTTGGAGCTGTTTCCCGCTACAGATGAACTACTTCCAACCAGTAGCGGGTGCCAGACCTAGTCTCCACCTCCCACACATTGTAGGAAACCTGCTTTGCGGAAAACACAGGTGTCGTCTGCCTTTGGCGGACTTTGACATTCGCCATCCCAGGGTGACCTGGGATGGGGTACATCTCAAGGTAAGTTACCCTAAGATTCTGCCCCATCCTTGGAGCAGCCCCCACATAGCCAACGAAGCACTCCCGAGATGGGACATGCTTTATCTGCTGCATTACTGCACCAGATATAATTTTTGCCATTAGCTGAGCCTGATCTGCCATGATCAGCTCCTTCCTGTACCCCTCATCATGAGGGACCTACTAACAACATATTTTATGTTTTAAATTGTCAGTAGGATTTACAATACTTATATATATTATAACATAATTTACATAATTTTACAATACTGATCTTTGTTCTCATTCTTAAACCTTATTATCTTTAGAGATATTAAAAATTACTATCAGTTTATAATTTCCTATTGACTATTTCGTCAAAAAATAATATATTATATATATCTTTCCCAATGGAGGTAGATTTATGAGAAAATATATGCAAGAAGCAGAAATATTTCCATATAAAATAATGGCAGTCGATGATGATGCAGGAATTTTAGATTCATTAAAAGTTGTTTTAAAAAGATCTGGATATGATTTAACTTGTTTTTCAAATCCAGTTGAAGCAATTAATGAACTAAAAAACAACCACTATGACTTACTTTTACTTGACTTTATTATGGATCCACTTCATGGTGACCAGGTTGTTGAAGAAATTAGAACATTTGATAAAAGTCTATATATTTTACTTTTAACAGGTCACAAAGATTTAGCACCACCACTTGAAACACTAAAAAAATTAGATATTCAAGGCTATTGTGAAAAAAGCAATAATTTTGACCAATTATTTTTATTAATAGAATCTGGTCTAAAATCTGTAGACCAAATGCACATTATAAATGATATTAATGAAGAGTTAAAAGATAAAAATGAAGAACTTGAAAAAGCATATTTAGACACAATTGGAATATTAAGGCAAACTGTTGAAGCCAAAGATCCATATACAAGAGGTCACTCAGACAGAGTCTCTGAATACTCTGTTTTGCTTGGAACCAAACTGGGGTTAGATGAGAAATCTTTACATGTTTTAAAAATTGGTGGTCTATTCCATGATATTGGAAAAATAGGAATTCCTGATAGCATTCTTCTAAAAGAATCTAAGCTTGATGATGAAGAATACTCTCAAATAAAAAATCACCCATCAATTGGAGCACATATTTTAGGAGATGCTGAAATATTTAAAGATATCTTACCTATAGTTCTTCACCACCATGAGAGATTTGATGGAAGAGGATATCCTTCTCAATTAGAAGGTGAAAACATTCCTTATTTAGCTAGAATTGCGGCTGTTGTTGATACATTTGATGCCATGACATCAAAAAGAAGCTACAGAGACGCAATGCCTATTGGTGTAGTAAAAGCAGAAATAAAAAAATGTTCTGGAACGCAATTTGATCCTAAATGCGCAGAAGCTTTTCTAGATATTCTAGAAAATGAATATGATAAAATTGAAAATATAAAAAATAAATATCAAGGATAAAAATCAGCAGGTAAGCAACTCTTACCTGCTATTTTTTATAAATAATTTATTCTTTTGATATTCACTCCATTTTAATAATTTTAAAATAAAATGCTATCGATTTCTTTTGTTTCACTATTATCATCTTGTTTACATAACCTAATATTTGCTACCGACTTTATCTTCCATCTTCACGACCAACCTCTTCTGTTTCACGATTGTTATTATTTTCAACATTTTGTTCCTCTTTATCTCTTTGAATTACATATCCAAACTCTGTCAATAAAAAATCCGGTTCAGAAAATGGTTCACATTCTACTTGTTCACCTTTTCTAATTGCTCTCATTAGTTTAATCAATTTCTCACTTAAGTCAATACCAGCTTCTCCTCTATCTAATACTGAAGTATATAACACTTTTCTCAATAAATCTACTCTACTAAGCTCTATAAATTTACTTCCCTCTTCTAATAATCCTTCAGTATGAGCTAATTGCATTTTTTGTTCATTTGATTTCGAACGATTCTTAACATGATTCTCCTTTAACATTTTCCACTCTAGCTCTTCTGCTCCATATCTATATCGTCTTTTAATAGTTTCCTTAACCTTTTTCTCTTCTTTAATAGTATCCATTAGCTTTACATGTAATTCACTCAAATCATATATATCTGGATTAATACCATTTTTACCCTCTAAAATATCAAATCTACTACACATAGGAGTATTAGGATTTGATACAATTGCTTCAAGAACATCACTCTCCATATAATTAATTCTTAATCTTGATTTCGCATCACTTAAATCAGTATCAGAATTTCTTTGTTCTTCTTTTGCTTCCTCTAATTGTTCACCTAGTACTTTTCTTTCTTCCCAATTATCTGTTCTATTTAATTGCTCTTCCAACATTTCAACTCTTTTTTTAGTTCCATTAAATCTATTAGCACTTTCAATTATTCTTAATGTTTCTTCTCCTCTCAATACCGTATCTATTTCAAATCTTGTTAAATCATAAAGTGCTAAAGATGGTGTTCTTTCATTTCTAGCAACAGCTAATTTAATTTTACTATCACTTCTTCTTGCATCTTTAATTCCCCTTGAATCAGTTTCCTCTGTTCTGAGAGCCTTCTTTTCCTCTATATCAGCATGCTGAGCCAAATATATCAATGCATCTTCAGGTGCATATTCAAACTGTGCAATTTCTAGCCTTACTTTATGACTTTCTGCCCTAGCCAACCAAGTTAATCGATTTTGTTCTAAGTATGCTTCTTCCATTTTTTTCATGCTTTGTTCTGTTCCTTGTCTTACTTTTGGTTCTATTAAGCTACTTAATTCATCCTCCGGCATTTTCAGCATTCTTTTTTTAGCATAATGTGTCTTTAAGGCTTCTTTGACACTTTCACTTCCATATCTTTCAATTAATCTCTTATTTCTCCTTTCATCTGAATTAAATATATTTTCCATAGTCCATCCCATTGTTCCTTCTTTATAATCATGAAAGTCTTCATACATTTCACCTAAAGCTTCCTTTAGTTCTCCTTCAGGTAATTTCATGCCTACAGTAGCAAGCTCTGAGTCACTAAGTTCACTAAATTTATAACTATTCACATATTGGTTCCATAATTCTTCAAAGGGTAAACTAGATATTTCATCTATAGATTTATTTAATCTTTTCACACATTCCTCTAAAACTAGATCCCTAGAATCAGAATTTAATGCTTTTTCAAATTCAGTTCTAGAATTATCACTGTTTATCAATGAAGTAAATTCCTGATTAGCAATGTTTCCAATCTCTTCCTGAGTTAAATTTCCTAATGCATATATAATTTTTTTTTGTGTAGAGCCTAATGATTTCATTGACTCTCTTGTAAAATAATCAGTAAGAACATCTTTCCCTCTTTGTTTTGCATATTCCATTAACAATTGCAAAGACGGATTTACCAACATTACTCTATATTCATCATCATTTTCACACTTTTTAGATATTTCATCCAGATAGTATTTTAATTGTAATTCTCCAGTTTCATCAATTTCAGGGCTCTTGCAAATTCGAGCCATTAAGGTATTATTCATATTTTTATCCTCCATAATTAATATACATTAAATTATAATCAAAGATTATAATTGTTGTCAAGTTACTAATAAATATTTTATTGGCATTAAAAAAAGGTGAGCATAAGCTCACCTTTCTAAACTTCTATTGATAAAATAATTATTCCTACAAACACCAATGCAAGCATTGCATATTGTCTTACTCTTAATTTTTCTTTCAAGAAAATTCTAGACAAAATAATAGTTACAGCACTATATGCCGCTATAAATGGAGAAGCTAATGCTGCATCTCCAAATGCAAATGCGTAAATATATGTAAACTGTCCTGCAGTTTCAACTAAAGAACCAACTAATTTTCTTTTATCTTCTTTAAAATTAAATAATCCTTCTGTTTTATGTGTTGCCAATAAATATATTAAACAAATTATTCCAACAACCATATAAATCAACGCATAAGCAACCAAAACCTGATTTTCAGATAAATCGGTCTCTAAAACATTCTCATCCATAAAACTACCAACAGCATCTAATAACATATACCCAAGTGCAAAAGCTAAGCCAGTTAAATATAATTTATATGCTGCAGCTTTTGAAATAGCTTTCTCATTATCTGGTCTTGCAAGCATTAAAGTTTCATCTTTATTTATAGATAATAAAATAATTCCTAAAATAATCATTCCTATAGCAACTAATTGATACCATTCAACTTCCTGATGTAATATAACCATACATAAAATTGTTACAAATACACAAGAAGAATTCTGAATAGGTGATAAAATTGATACTTTAACCATTCTCATAGCTTTATATGTACAAAACATTGAAGCTATATATACAAGTGCTATTGGCAAATATGCAGTAATTACTTCAAATGAAATCTCGGTTTGAGTAATAAACATATAAATAATTGCAATTATTCCATAAATTATTCCGTTGTATGCTATAAGTTTTAAAACAGAATTTCTTTCGTTATTTGAAACACTTTTAAAAATTGTTTCTGAAGTTCCCCATAATAGGACTGTTAATATTGAAAATATAATCCACATTTTTACTCCCCCTTTTACTCTATTCCTAAATAATCATTATAAGTAGACTCTCTATCTATCAATCCATCTTCGGTTATTTCAAAAATTCTATTTGCAACCGTTTGAGTCAATTCATGGTCATGAGAAGTAAAAATTATATTACCTTTAAATCTCTCCATTCCTTCATTCAAAGCAGTAATAGATTCCATATCTAAATGATTTGTAGGTTCATCCATAATCAAACAATTTGCTCCTGAAAGCATCATTTTTGATAATACACAACGAACCTTTTCTCCTCCTGATATAACATTAACTGCCTTTAGTGCTTCTTCTCCAGAAAACAACATTCTACCTAAAAAGCTCCTAACATATGTCTCATCTGGATCTTTTGAATATTGTCTCAACCAATCTGTTATACTTTTATCTTCTTTAAATAAATAATTGTTATCTTTTGGAAAATATGTATAACTAATTGTTGTCCCCCACTTTATTTCTCCAAAATCTGGTTTTAATTCACCCGCAAGTAATTGAAGTAAAACAGTAATAGCATTTTCATTTTCAGCCAAAACTGCAATCTTATCATCTGCTTTTAATTTAAATGAAACATTATTTATTAACTTTTCACCATTCACTGTTTTTGTTAAATTTTTAACTTCTAAAATTTCATTTCCTGGTAATCTATCACATTCAAAGTTAATATATGGATACTTTCTATTAGAAGGTTTAATTTCATCTAGTTCTATTTTTTCAAGTGATTTCTTTCTAGAAGTAGCTTGCTTTGATTTTGATGCATTAGCACTAAACCTAGCAATAAAATCCTTTAACTCTTTTATTTTTTCTTCCTTCTTCTTATTCTGCTCTTTCATTTGTTTTTGCAATAATTGACTTGAATGATACCAAAAATCATAATTTCCTGGATATACTTTAATCTCTCCAAAATCAACATCACAAATATGAGTACACACTTTATTTAAAAAATATCTATCATGTGACACTACAATTACTGTATTCTCAAAATTAATTAAAAATTCCTCAAGCCATGATATCGTTTTCAAATCCAAATCATTAGTAGGCTCATCCAATAATAATATATCTGGGTTCCCAAATAAAGCTTGTGCTAAAAGAACTTTAACCTTATCTCTTGCTTCTAGTTCGTTCATTAACTTATAATGTTTTTCAGGCCCTATCCCTAGTTCATTTAACAAGCTTTCTGCATCAGATTCGGCATTCCACCCATCTAATTCTGCAAATCTTTCTTCCAGCTTAGCAGCCTTCATTCCATCATGCTCATTAAAATCTGGTTTTTCATATATAGCATCCTTTTCAACCCTAATATCATATAGCTCTCTATTTCCCATAACAACTGTATCAATTACAGTATAACTCTCATAAGCAAAGTGATTTTGCTCCAAAATAGAAATCCTTTCAGTCTTATCTTTACTCACATCACCTTTGCTAGGTTCAAGTTCGCCAGATATCACCTTCAAAAAAGTTGACTTTCCAGCACCATTAGCACCTATAATTCCGTAGCAACAACCTTTATTAAATTTTATATTTACATTTTCAAAAAGGCTTCTTTTTCCAAATCTAACGGAAACTCCTGTTACTGTTAACATATTCCCTCCCTTTATTATTATGTATTTATATTAATCAAACTTATTTTTTCTTAAACACTGTAATAATATTTTTTCCAAATCTGTTGTATCAATAACAGATTTAATACATGCATCTAGCATCTTTCTAGATGTAGTATTTTGCAAATCAAACAAATAACCATTAATATATGCAAGTTCTCTAATAAATTCTCTAATAGTTCTTCCATTGCCTTCTCTAAATGGATGAAGAACATTAAGTTCAGACATATAATATGCTAAACCTTTTATCAATTCATCCCTGGTTGAATTCTTTAAGCAATCTTCTTGCTTTAGTTTATATAACAATTCTTCAAGCTGTTCATCAATATATTCCCACTCAGCAAAACTAAAAAAACCTTTTGCAATATTTTCGGTTCTAAACTTTCCAGCAAAAGAATAAATATCTTCGAACAAATACTTATGAATACCGACTAGATGCTCAGTATCAAAATTTCCAATCATTTTATTTTTTCTTAGCTCAAATAATTTAGCAAGCACTATTTTATTTTCAGCTTTTAATAATAAATCATTATTTTTTAAATCTAGTTTATTAATCAATATATTTGTTCCTTCATAACAATATATAGAATTTCTAGCCTCATATAAATCTGCTTTCATGAAACTACACTCCTTCTCTCTTTACTAAAAAACACATACAAATATGAATAACAATTTTATAACTGATTATCTTATCAAATAATAAGCAAAATAAAATAAGTCTGATGGATAAAGCCTTTTCAGACTCAACAAAATTAACACTATTAATAGTAAATGAGTTTATTTTATATTTGAAAAGATTTTTTTATATTATCAATCATTTCATTCATTGTAAATTCATTATTATTATATCTTTTAAGCATATCAATGTCATCATTTGTAACAACCATATCTTCAATTCCCAAATCTTGTTTAAGATTTGCAATTTCAAACATAAACTTTTCTTCAGACATAAACTTTTTCCCTTTCCTAAGGTGCATTTTCAATAACACCACATTTCTATTATACCATAAATTAGGAAAAAAAGCCAGTAATTTCAAGTATTTTTAATATTTTTATGTTTGATTCGTCGTGCTAAATTTTATGAAATAAAAATTAGTCGCATTAGCATTATAATTTTATATAATAGGAAAGTAAAACTTTCCCATTATATAAAAAAATCCAATGAGAAAACTCATTGGATTTTTTTATTTATTTGTTATTTCTTCCTTTGCTAGTAGTTCATTCCATCTCTTATCAACTTCTTCTTGGAATGCTTCTAACATCCACTCATTACCTTCTTTGAATAAATGTTTAAATCTTTTTTGTGTTTTTAAGAACTCAACAACTGGCTTTTTATTTACTGGCTTATAACTAACATGATATACACCGTTTTCAACTTCATATAAAGGCCAATAACATGTTTCAACAGCCAATTTATTAATTTCCATCAAATCCTCTGTCTTATATCCCCATCCTCTTGGACAAGGCGCTAGACAATTTAAGAAAGTTGCTCCTTTAGTATAAATAGCTTTTTCAGATTTCTCATATAAATCCTTAAAATTCATATATGCTGCAGTTTGAGCAACATAAGGTAAATGATGTGATACCATTATTTCTGTTAAATCTTTTCTTGACTGCATCTTTCCTAGTATAACTTTTCCAGCTGGTGATGTTGTTGTATCAGCAAATTTTGGTGTTGCTGATGAGCGTTGGATTCCTGTATTCATATAAGCTCCATTATCATAGCATACATAGGTCATATCATGACCTCTTTCCATTGCACCAGATAAGCTTTGGATTCCTATATCATAAGTTCCACCATCTCCACCAAATGTTATAAATCTTGTTTCCTCATCTTCAGGTAATTTTCCTTGTCTTTTCATCGCTTTATAAGCTGCTTCAACTCCAGATTCTGCTGCTGATGCACACTCAAAAGCTGTATGAATATATGAATCTGTCCATGCTGTATATGGATAAATGAATGTTGATACTTCCATACATCCCGTAGCATTTGATACTACAACATGATCTTCTGGATGTACTGCTCTTAGTATCATTCTAGCTAATGCTGGAGCTCCACATCCAGCACACATTCTATGTCCTGCTGTAAATCTTGATGGCTTATTAGCCACAACTTCTTTTACATTATACATATTTTAGTTCTCCCTTCCTTTTTGGCTAATTAAATAATTAAGTTCAAAATTACTAAATACACAAAGCTCAATTATTAAATTAATTCCGAACTTATCATATCTTTAAATAATCTTTTCTATTTATTTACACTCTCAATTTTTTGTAATTCAAATCTATATTTTTGCTCAATGCTTGGATATTTCTCATGATCCACTTCACTAGCAAACATTTCAAGTGGTCTAATATAAATTTGTCCATCTCCGTAAAGCGCCTTATATATAACGCACTCTTCTTTTGTTTCAGAATGAATTCCAATTCCTTCAACAAAATAATAATCACCTTTAAAATGTTTATAAACTCTATTTTTTTTTATTTCCTGCATTATTTTCTCCTTATGAAACACACTGTGCTCCTCTACAATTGTTTATTTAGACTTTAGCCCTAAAAATCTATATGGTTCCTTCATATCTTTTAAACCTTGTAAATCAGCATAAACTTTTTCAATTTGCTCAACAGTAACATCTCTTCCACCAACTCCATAAGTATAATTTATTGTTGGCACATTTATCCCTTCTACAAACATTCCAGACACTACATCTTCATATAAAGGACCACCGGTAGCACTAACTAATGGGACTCTATCTAATACTGCTACAGATTTAGCATTAGATAAAGCTTTAGCAATTTCTTCTCCAGGGAATGGTCTAAACATTCTTATCTTCAATAAACCAGCCTTAACTCCTAGTTCTCTAAGTTTATCTATAGTTTCCTTAACGGTTCCTGCTGTTGAGTTCATACAAACTATTACATATTCTGCATCTTCTAATTTGTATCCTTCAAAAAAGTCATATTTTCTTCCAGTCATTTTTTCAAAATCTTCACTAACTTCTTTAATAACAATTTTAGCATTTTCCATAGCAACAGCTTGTTGTTTTTTATGCTCAGTTAGATATGGTTGTAAATCCATTGGTCCAACTGCAATCGGTTCTTTTTTATTTAATAAATAATGTGCTGGTTTATATGTTCCAACAAATTCTTTAACTATGTCATCCTCAATTAATTCAATATTTTCAATACTATGTGATGTAATAAAACCATCTTGGCAAACCATTAAAGGAAGCATAACATCTTTGTGTTCAGCAATTCTGTGAGCCATAATCATATTATCATAAGCTTCTTGATTGTCTTCTGAAAAAAGCATTATCCACCCGCAATCCCTTGATGCCATAGCATCTGTATGATCACAGTGAATATTCAATGGTCCTGAAATTGCCCTATTTATTAATGGCATTACTATTGGAAGTCTACTACTAGATGCTATTTGAACCATTTCCCACATATAAGCTAGACCTTGACTTGATGTTGCTGTCATAGCTCTTCCACCTGCAGCTTCTGCACCTATACATGCAGCCATTGCACTATGCTCTCCCTCAACTGCAACAAATTCTGTATCAACTTGTCCATTTGCAACATAAGTTGAAAAATATTGTGGAATTTCTGTTGAAGGTGTAATTGGAAATGCAGCGACAACATCTGGATTAATTTGTTTCATTGCAAATGCAGTTGCTTCATTTCCACTTAAACGTTCTCTAATACTCATTTATTTTTCCTCCTCTTCCATAGTTATTGCTTTAAATGGGCATACCTTTGCACATACACCACATCCTTTGCAGTAATCATAATTAAAATCCCCTCTAGCCATATCCTTTCCTACTGGAATTGCATCATCAGGACAAACTGGAAAACATAATCCACATTGTTTGCATAAATCAGAGTTAAATACTGGTTTAGCACTCCTCCAGTCACCTGTCTTAAATTCTCTTGCATTTCCTGCATCATAAATAGTTCCTCCTGGGGTTAGTTCTTCCCAAGTAGAATCTTTATTAATATTCATAATTATTATCATTCCTTTCCTAAAGTACAAATTTTTTCAATCTAATTTTTTATAATTCTTTAACTTCCTCAATAGCCATCTTTAAAGCTTTCATATTTCCATCAACTACCTCAAGTTTTTTAGCAAACTTATGCTTAAAAGACCCTTCCATATCTTTAATGAAATCTTTAACTAACATAATCTCCGTAACTTTTACAATTGCAGCAAGCATTGGTGTGTTTGGAAAGTATCTTCCTAGTGCTCTTTCAGATATAGTTTTAGCATCAATTGAATATACCTTTCCATTATAGCCATTTAACAATGGTCTAATCTCTTCAGCTGTTCTTGTAGTATTAATAACAATAGCCCCATCTTCCTTTAATCCAGCTGTTACATCAACTGAACTTAGCAATGTGTCATCTACAACAACTACATAATCAGGTTCATAAATATTACTATGTAGTCTTATTGGTTTAGTGCTTATACGATTATAAGCTGTAATTGGCGCACCCATTCTTTCAGGTCCATATTCAGGAAATCCTTGAATATACTTACCTGTATTAAATGCAGCATCAGCTAACAATAAAGATGCCGTTTTTGCACCTTGGCCACCTCTACCATGCCATCTGATTTCAATTAAGTCCTTCATTTTCTCCTCCATTTCTTATTATTTTTATAGTTCAACATTATTAGTATATATATAATTCCCCGTAAAGTCAAGGCATTTAATAAAATTTGACTTTTTAATAAAAAAAAGATATAAATTTTTGTAAAAAATCACTTGCACTAATAGAATTCTGTTAGAGCCAATTCTTTGGAGGGAAAATAAATTTTAAGCACATCATGAAGCAAGTTATTACAATTACCAAAGCATTTTTTATCGATTTCTAGAGATCATTGATCACATAAAACCTAAATCTAAAAATATTTTCAAAGACTATTATTATAACAGTAATAATAAAAAAATCGAACCACTTGAAACATGGAATTGGTTTCTTATGCCAGAAGAAGAGTGGTTTTATTTAATAATAAATAATATTATTCCTTTTTAAAATAAACATACCTTTTTACATAAAATTTCTTGACAAAAAAAAACCTTTATAATAAAATTTTTTTAAAGGAAGGAAAAAAATGTTGAAATTAAATGACGGAAGTTTTGTAGTTGATTACAAAGATTTTATAAGTAATAATTTCATTAATTATAGTTTTAAAAAAACAAATTATGATAAACACAACCCCGCATTAAGAATATATTTCAAAAATGACTTAAAACATAATACTAGAATATTCAAACAATTAATAAAACTAAAAAATGCAGGTATAAATTTTTGTACTGAAATCAATGGAAAAAAAATTAGATACATTATTTCAAACTATAATACTGATGAGGTTTTAAAAGGGTTTGAAGCATTATATATGGACGATGAAAGAAAAAGAATAGAATTTCTATATAATACAATTTTTGATGAACTTGACGATATATGGAAAAATATAAATCCATGCGGATTTTGTAATAACATTTGTGAAGGTATTAAACATAAACAATCCCCAGGTAATATTGATGGATGCTGTTACTCATTCGAATATCCTAAGCATTCAATATTGTCTGCACATTTTACTGAAAATTTACAAAAATGCAAATTCTTTGATAAGAAAAAAAAGAGATGTTCAATAAATAATTTATCTTGCAAGTTCTTTGTTTGCTCATACGTAAAAAAAACAACTTCATTTAACATTAGCATGGACGATTTCCTGTTAGTTCAAGCATTTTTTAATAAAAAACAAAAACTAATACTGCATTACAATTATTTCAGAACACAAGAGGAAATCATCAACAAATTACTTGAAAAAAATAACACTCCTTACTTTATATATTACTGGAAGAGTAAATACAGAATTCCACCTGATACATACAATAAAATATAATAAAAGAATGTATATTTATTTATAAACATACATTCTTTTATTCTTATTCAGGTTGTGGAGCCCCAACAGGACAAACACCTTGACATGTACCACAGCTAATACAAGTTGCTTCATCAATTACATACTTAGAATCACCTTCTGATATGCATGAAACTGGGCAAGCTGGAGAACATGCTCCACACTTAATACATTCATCACTAATTTTATAAGCCATTTTATTCACCACCTTTCAAATATTAATTTTATTCATCATCGTTAGAATTCTTTTTATCTCTTTTGTCCATTTCTTCAATCTTTTTCAATTCATTAATGTCTTCCTTACTATCCGCATTTAAAGGATCATTCGTATGTCTTTTTTTAGTATCTTTTATAACTTCAATTTCTTCAATTGGATATTTTCTATAATATACATTTCCGTTTTCATCATTTAGTTTTACCCTAGCTACTTCTCTTAAAACTTCAATGTTATCTATAGTTCCTTCTCCATCTTTTGTTTTAACTATTGCACTTAAATGGGGAAGTTTTTTCAGCTTTTCTTCATAAACATTATGTTCATATTTTAAACAACACATCAATCTTCCACAATTTCCAGCAATTTTAGAAACATTTAAAGATAAATTTTGGTCTTTTGCCATTTTAATAGTAACATTATCAAATTTATTTAAAAAAGAACAACAACATAATTCCCTTCCACAAACTCCATTACCACCTAATCTCTTAACATAATCTCTATTACTAATTTGTCTTAATTCAATTCTTGTTCTGTACACACTAGCCAAATCTTTAACTAAATCCCTAAAATCTACCCTGTTATCTGAAGTAAAGTAAAAAATCAATTTAGAATTATCAAATAAGTATTTTACTTCAACTAAATTCATATCAATTTTATATTGTTTCACCTTTTTATTAAATACAACTTCAGCTTCTTTTTCTTTTTTTATATTTTCCAATTGATGCATTTCATCTTCTTTAGAGGCCATCCTAAGCACTTTCTTAACAGGTTCTTTTAATTTACTCTCATCTATTTCTCTCAAGCTTGTTTTTACAGTACCTAATTCTTTTCCTAGTTTAGTTTCAACTATTACTTTATCTCCAATCTTTAAACTATAATCAGCTGGATTGAAGAAATAGATTTTTCCATTTTCTCTAAAGTTGATACCTATGACTCTTGTCATAACGACTCCTTTCTTTCTTGTAAAAAATTCATATGTTATATAATAATTAGCCTCTAGAAACTTTCCATAAATTCAAAAGCAAATAATCAATACACATTTCATAATTATTATTTGCCCATATTTTTCTTTTTGTCTTTTCAACATACATAATAGAATTAATAAGTTTTTTTTTCATTAAAATTACATTAAGATGCTCTAACAATTCTATTGCATTTTCCTTATTAGTATATAATACTTCAGCCTCTTCAGTTAACTCAATAAAAGTTCCCTTCTCAAGCTTATTAACTATTCTAGCTATATTATTATAATCTTCTTGCCTCTTGTTAATTGTATCAGCATATAAAAAACTACCATTCATCAAGCTAATTTGTTCATCTGTAAAATCAATAAAATGTTTTTTTAATTCATTATCTGATATCTTATTAAACTTAATTTTTACACATCTTGATTTTATAGTGGCTAATAATCTGCTTTCATTAGAAATAACCAATATAATTATAGCATATTTAGGACATTCTTCCAAGGTTTTCAATAAACAATTCTGACTTTCTTCAGTCATTAAATCAGCATTATCTATTATATATACCTTTTTGTCAGAAATAATAGGTTTTTCAGCTATTTTTTCCTGCATCTTTCTAATTTGGTCAATTTTTACAGTCTTTCCATCAGGATCCACAAGCATTAAGTCTGGATTGCTACCACTATTAATTTTAACACAAGACTCACACTTATCACTACACTTTCCTTCTTCATTGCACATTATAGCCTTTGCATATTGCAAAGCAAATAGCTTTTTACCAACACCTTCAGGACCATAAAAAATATAACTATGTAAAATGCTTTTAGATTTTAAAGAATCCATAAACATTTTCTTAACTTCATTATTTCCTACTAAATTTTCAAACATTCCTTACCTTTTCTATTTCACATCACTATTTTTTTGTATCAAAGTACCCATATGTTCAAAAAGAGCATTTGATAATTATTTATTTCAATCTACTCCTCCAATTTTATTCAAAGGCCAAAATCTCATAACTACATTTCCTTCAATTCTTTCAAGTGGAACACAACCAAAAACTCTACAATCCATTGAAACACTCCTATTGTCCCCCATTGCAAAAATTGTCTTTTCAGGAACAGTAATATCAGAAAATTGACCAGTAGCTTCAGTACGCATTCCCTCATCTAAATATTCTTCATTTAGTTTTTCACCATTTCTATACACATCGCCTTCTTTAATCTCAATATGGTCTCCAGGAATACCAATTACTCTTTTAATGTAACTCGTTTTATTTATCTCCAAAACATGGTATCCAAACTTGCCTATAATAGAATTAGGATCTTTTTCATATTTAGCAATAGGATTAGAAGTATCTGCTTCACCTTCTTTATAAAACACTTTTGAAGGTGCTTCAAAAGTTATAATATCCCCTCTTTTAGGCATAGTATTGAATGTCTTCGATAATCTATTAAGAATAAGTCTATCACCCTGCATAAGAGTTGAATACATAGAATCTTGTTGTACAACTGTTGGTGTTCCAACAAAATATTTTATTAACATTGCAATTACTACTGCAATTACTATACAATAGACCCATTCTAAAATATCTTTAGCTCTTTCACTCATATCTATTCCTTCCATATATTTATTATTTTTTCACAGGAATTCTAAGAACAACCTCAGTACCCTTGTTAACTTCACTCTTAATATCTATATTACCATCATTTTGCTCAATAATTTCTTTTGCAATAGAAAGTCCCAAGCCCGTTCCTCCAAATTGTCTAGTTCTAGCCTTATCAACTCTATAAAATCTTTCAAAGATTCGATTTAAATCACTTTTGGGAATTCCTATACCATTATCTTTAATTTTTACATAAGCATCATTATGAACATATCCAACATATATATCTATAACTCCACCTTCTTTAGTATATTTAACACTATTACTAATAATATTAATAATAACTCTTTCAATTCCGTCTTTATCAGCATAAACTAGTGGCACATCTGCTGTAACATAACACTGCATATTTTGCTTTTTCTTTTTAACCTCAATTTCAAATTTTTCTGCCGAACTCTTTGTAAGCTCTCCTAAATCAAATTCAATCTTTTTATTTTCCTTAACATTATTATCATACTTAGATAATATCAACAAATCTTGAACTAATTTTTCCATCCTGTTAGCATTATCATTTATTATTTTTAGGAAATGTTCCTGATCTTCTTTATTGTCCACACCACTTAACAATGTTTCAGAAAAACCTTTAATTGAAGTAAGAGGAGTTTTCAACTCATGAGACACATCAGCAACAAACTCCTTTCTCATTTGATCAAGTTTAACTTGTTGAGTTATATCCTGAACAACAACCATAAGACCTGTTGGCCTATTAAATTCATTTCTAAATGATACAAAAAATAAATTCATAGACCCTTGATTGTTTTCAATCCTAATCTCAGGTTTCTCATCACCTGACTTCCAATCTTCAAGATATATTATTTTCTCCATATTAATTTCTTTATATTTTGAAAAAATCTTTTTAAAATCTTGATCTGTATCTTTCAACTCTAGCATAAACTTAGCAGCAGGATTAATGTATGTAACAACACCATCCATATTAAAAGATATTACTCCATCTGTCATTCGTTTCAAAATTGTCTCAGTCTGAACTTTTTGCTGATTTGCTTCAGATAATTTATCTTGTAACTCATCAACTATTTCATCTAACTCTTCACTATCTGTATTTAAATAATCCGTCTCTATATAATCTGCACTTTTTAACATCCTAGACATTGGTTTAATTATTCTTTGTACAGTAATTACAGACATTGCAATACTTGTAATTGCCAAAATAATTATGCCAACAAACATAATAATTCCAATTAAAACATCAACTTCTGCATTATTTGAAATATAATTGTTAAGAATATAAAAAAAGGAAATACCTATCCCTAAAATTATTATAATACTTATAATGTAAAATGTGAGTATTAATTTAAAATGATAATTTTTCATTTTAAATTTCTCTCCTCTCCTCGCTCTTCACAAAACTTATAAAACTTATATAATCCGCATCTAAAAAATATTAAACATCACTTCTTATGGTTTAGCTATATAATATCCTATTCCCCTTTTTGTAATTAATATTTTAGGATTAGATGTGTTTCTCTCAATTTTTTCTCTAATTCTTCTCACAGTAACATCAACAGTTCTTATATCTCCAAAATATTCATATCCCCAAACTCTCTCTAGTAAATCTTCCCTAGATACAACTTGGCCAGGCTTTTGAGCAAGATACTTTAAAACTTCAAACTCTCTTCTTGTTAAATCCGTAACATTTCTTCCTCTTACAACAACTTCAAATTTTTCAGGGTCAAGTGAAAGAGAACCTATAACAATTCTTCCTTCTGGAACATCGTCAACATCTACTGCCATTTTATCATTTTTTCTTAAATTTGCCTTTATCCTAGCAATTAGTTCTCTAGTGCTAAAAGGTTTAGTCATATAGTCATCTGCACCAATTTCCAATCCTAATATTTTATCAATCTCCTCACTTCTTGCTGAAAGCATAATAACTGGAACTGTATTTTTTTCCTGCCTTAATTTTTGACATACACTTAATCCATCCATACGAGGAAGCATTACATCTAATATTATTAAATCAGGTCTTTCACCCATTGCAAGTTCAAAACCCTCATCTCCATTTGTTGCTGAGATAAATTTATATCCTTCTTTCTCTATATTAAATTTTAATAAATCTATAATTGCCTCTTCATCATCTACTGCTAAAATCATTTTCTTCTCATCTTCATATGTATTATTCTTATTATCACTAACCATAATACTTCCTTTTATCATATTTTATATATTTAGGTTATTTGTTCGAACACCTATAAACACATACATATTTATATCACAATATTCAAGATTTATCAATAAGAAAATAAAAAAAAGCCCATAAAGGCCTTTTAAAATTAATTTCTGATAATTTCTCTCTGAGATATTGAATAAAATGTTACCGCAAAGCCTCCTGCAAAAAAGTAAAACCTTGCATTTAAAAATTATGGTGAGCCAGGAGGGATTCGAACCCCCGACCCTCGGCTTAGAAGGCCGATGCTCTATCCAACTGAGCTACTGACCCATAAATATTTACAACACATTTATTATAATACCACAGTCCAGTAATTATGTCAATAATTTTTAGTAATTTTATTGTATTTTTAAAAAAAGTATGTTATAATCTTCTAAAAAATTTAATAAGGAAATAATTATATGCAAAACTATTTTTTAATAAATGAAGATTTTAATAAAATAATAAAATCAACATTAAGAACAAAAACAAGTTCAAATGTAATTAACAAACTTTCCCCAATTTCAACTGGCTGGACCAACATAGTATACAAAGTTGAAACAGACAATGGAAACTATTATTTTAGATTTCCACGCGACATATTTTGGGAAAAAACAATAGTAAAAGACTTTCAATTTGCACAATACATAAAGGGAAAAACTAGCTTTACAACAGTTGATTTGCAATTAGACTATGATAATAACAGACCTTTTTCATTCCATAAAGAAATCCCTGGTACACCATTAGCAGAAAAAATGAATAACCTTACCACAACAGAAATATTAAAAATTTCAAAACAAATTGCACAATTTATGTTCGAACTACATAATATAAACTTCGAAAATGACAATATATTTACCATAGATAATATTGGCCTAAATCTTAATGATTTCATTACAGAATTACTAGACGAACATGTAAGCAATGTAGATAAAGTATTCTGGAAATCTAATAATTTTACTATGTCACCTAATGATTATTGTTTAGTACACGGTGACTTAAATTCTAGTAATATTATTTTAGATGATAATAACAATATTTCAGCAATAATAGATTTTGGATTTGGAGGCTACGGTAATAAGTATTTCGATATATCTAGAATAATTGGAAGATGTCCAGATTCGTTTAAAAATAACATAGTTAAATCATATGAAGATTTACAAAACTCAAAAATAAATATTAACAAACTAGATAAAAACATAAATATCTGGAGCAATATAGACCAGAGCTATATAAACTATATGAGAACAATCGGTATATATGAATGAGCAAAGAAAAAAACTTTGCTCATTTTTCCTTAATTTGCTCATTTTTTCTTAAATATATTTTTTATTTAAATCTGAACACTTTAATCATAATAATAAAACATAATTTCATACTATTATTTTACACCGTAAGTGTTCCATTAGGTGTATCAACAATTAACAAAATATCCTCTTCCTTTCCATTATTAACATTTATATAAACAAGAAAATCATTTTCTACTTCTGAATCATTAGCCTCAGATTTTATTTTGCCTTTTATCTCCCAGCATAATATTTCAGTATTATACTCAGTAGGAATAATAGCTAAATTAATTCCCATAACTTGAATCTTAGGATTTACTCTTTTCAAAGCCTCCTCCATTGGCAAATTAACAGAACTTAATTCTCTGTTCTCTTTATGGGAGTTCAAATAATTGGTCGATTCAAAACCTAATATTTCTCCATTATCTAAAGCAATTTTCAGCTTTATTAAATCTGGATAAATAATAACATCATTTTGTGTATATGCATAATTAACAGTCAAAACATTATTATTATTCATATAATATGTTTCTTTCATATTATAAATAGATTTACTATCTAAAAATTCTTTTCCTCTATTTACAGCCTCTTCTTCACTAATTTCAGATTTACCAATTTCCCTACTATTATTCATTTCAACAACATGACCACCTTTTTTTGATATACTAATCATTGTACTGCTATCATTAGAAAGATGAATATCGAAATTATAAACTATAATCCTACCATTTTCATTTTCAAAATTGCTACTTACCTCTTTAATTCTATCTTCACCAATAAAATACCTAATTTTATTTTCCGCTTCTTCTCGATTTATTTCTTCACCAGTCAAACCATCACCTTTAAAATTACTCTGATTTTCTGAAAACGCACCATCATAAATTAAACCAGTATATTGGTGTAAATCTTCTTCAATACTTAAAAAACTACTTCTTTCTAAATTATCATTATCATCTTCAAAAGCTTTTTTACCTTTACTTTGCAATCCGACCCCATTTTATATTTTGAGAATACAAATCTTCTTGTAGTTGATTTAAAGTACTTTCCAATTGGATACTATACAAATGTAGTGAAGTCAAATTATCTAAATCTTCTTGAGAAAGATTCTCTCCATTAATATTTTTTTTAGACAAAACATAACAATAATCACCAACTTGATTCAAAAACTTATTCACATTCTCTAAATTTTGTACATCAATAGGTATTCTTGACAAATAAGATTGTGCTAAAGATGCCATCTTCCAAGTACTAGTCAAAACCATAGCACCATGCCTACTATCATTTGAGATTGTAGCCTTAGCTAACAATTTCTCAGTATTGTTCACATACTCTATTAACTCATAAAAAGCTTGATTATTACTATTCTCAGATAATTCCCTATATTTTCTAAATAAACTAAGTGAAAAAACAGTTAAAGTTATAATAATAGATACTAAGCTCACAACTAAAGTAAACATTTTCCCTTTTCTTAACCTATCTTTCCAATCGTACAACTTATTTTTAATTTTTCCCATATAAAAATCCATTCCTCCCTCATCTTGAAAAAATACTCTTAAGATACTACTAACATTGTTTCAATTTTTTTCGCAAAAATCACATAAAAAAGTAACCATAGTTTAAACCAACACATCAGCAATTATACATATCTCCATAATTATTTATTTAACCTTTTATCATTAATACTAAAAATTTTAAATAAATCACAAAAAATCTACAACAATTAAGTAAAAGAAAACCATAATACAGCAATAATCATACAAACAAAATCAGCAATTAAAGCTGGAATCAAAACCTTCCTACTTTTTCTTATTTTAACAGAACTCAAATATACTGCAATGACATAAAAAGTTGTTTCAGATGAGCTCATTATTGTTCCCGCCATTGAACCAATTTTAGAATCAACACCAAATTTAGTCATCAAATCGGTAGCCAAAGCCATAGAAGCACTTCCAGAAACTGGTTTAATAAACATCAATGGTAAAATCTCATTTGGAATATTAAACAAATGTGTAAAAGACTTCATCCTATTAAAGAAAAAATCTAAAATCTCAGAACTTCTTAACATTCCGACTGCTAAAAAAATCCCAATTAAAGTTGGAAACATTTTAACCATAGTTTTCATTCCATCTTTAGCACCATCACAAAAAATATCAAAAACATCCTTTTTCTCTGCCATCCCAACAACCACAATAATAAAAATAATTGTTGGAACAATAATAGTTGAAAAAATAACCATTTTAAACTCCAAAACTCGTAAAAATCTTAATTTTTTAATGCATCATAATTCTTTTACTCTCCATTTCACAACCTCTAAATTCATTTATCACTACGTCTTTCCAATCTTTAAAATTAACTTATTGACCAACACACCAACCAAAGTTCCTACTATAGTTGATATCCAAATTGGAATAATAATTTCAGTAGGATTTTGAGAATTTAACGACGAACGAATTGCTATAACAGTCGTAGGAATTAACTGAATAGATGAAGTATTTAAAACTATTAAAGTAGACATTGAATTAGTAATTATATTTTTATTCTTATTTTCCTTCTGCATCTCTTCCATAGCTTTCAAACCAGCAGGAGTTGCAGCATTTCCAATCCCAAGTATATTAGAAATCATGTTTATAGAAACATTTTCCATCACTACTTCATTATTCTTATCTTCAGGATATAACCAATTAAGTAAAGGCCTTAAAATTTTTTTTAACCAAATAATAATATTTGTATTTTTTACTATATTCATTATTCCACACCACAAGCACATATTTCCTAAAAGAGTTATAGTCAACGTTAGTACATCAGAAACAGATGAAAAAATGGAATCATTAACCTTACCCATATTTCCAGTTATCAAAGCAAAAATATATGAAATAATAATTAATATTGGCCATAAAAAATTCACCAAAAATCACCTCAATAGAAATATACTATTTTAAATAAAAAATATCACTATAAATCAATAATAATACAACTATAAGATAAACTTTCTTTAATTATAAAAAAACATATTCTAAAAAACTCTCTATACAAGAACAATAGCAGACATTAATAAAATTGAAAAAGCAAATACTCTCTGCAAAGTCCGCGTTTAATTGTTCGTCGCGCTAAATATTATGAAATAAAATTCAGTCACATTATAAATTTATATAATAGGAAAGTATAACTTTCCTATTATATAAAAAAAGACAGAAAAATCCGTCTTTTTACAATAATTATTTTACTTAAATAAATTTTTGATAAATTTCATTTTTACTTACATTTCTATCTTTTGCAATTTTTTTTATTATTTCCTTTTTACTATATCCCTGTTTTTCATAAAACTCGTAATGCTGTTCCAAAGTTAAAAAACTCAAATCATTCTTTTTTTCAGTTTTTTCACCTTTAATCAATACAATATACTCCCCTTTAGGCTCCTTAATCATCTTCAAAACATCTGACACAGTACCTCTATAAAAACTTTCATGAATTTTTGTAAGCTCCTTAGCAACAACAATTTGCCTATTCCCCAATTTTTCTTCAATTTCCTTTAATGTTCCTATCAATCTATGAGGAGCTTCATAAATTATCACAGTTTTTCCTTCATTTCCCACTTCTTCAAATTTTTCTTTTCTAAATTTTTTATTAATTGGTAAAAAACCATAAAAGCAAAACTCATTTGTATCAAGTCCAGAAGCAATAAGTGCATTAATCATTGCACATGCTCCAGGAATAGGTACAACATTTATTTCCTTCTCAATAGCAACTTTAACAATTTTTTCTCCAGGATCAGAGATTCCTGGAGTTCCAGCATCAGTAACAATTGCAATATTACTACCATTCCTAAGCTTTTTCAACAATTCTTCATTTCTAATTTCTTCATTATGTCTATAATAACTTATTAAAGGCTTAGATATTTCAAAATGATTCAATAATTTTAGTGTTTGCCTTGTATCTTCAGCAGCAATCAAATCAACATCTTTCAATATTCTAAGTGCCCTAAAAGTAATATCTTCTAAATTCCCAATAGGTGTAGCAACTAGATATAAAGTTCCACTATCCATATAAAAATTCCCTCTCTATAAAATCCATTTTAATTAATATAACCAATTCATACCTACTACAAATTATCTAAATACAATCTATAGTTTATTATAAATTTTTAAAATTTCATCAGTATAAGACCCATCATCATTATAAATAATCAAAGGACTTTCAACCTTCAAAAATACCCCTCCGTATTTAACAGCTTTTAATAAAACCATTTTAGACTGCTTATTAAGAAATGAATAAACAAACCTAATTTTTTTTACTTCAAGTTTGTACTTCTTTAATATACAAAACAATTCTGACATCCTATCAGTCCTATAAACCATATAGAAACTACCTTTATTATTTAATAAACCACTAGAAATCTTAATCCAATCATCTAAATTTGCAGAAGTCTCAAATCTTGAAATCATTTGTTTATTATTTTTTGCAACTATACCTGTTTCAAGTTTTTTATATGGTGGATTAGTTACAACAGCATCAAAAGAATTGTTTTCAAGCCTTAATTCATTAATATCACAATTAATAATCTCCATAACATTCTCTAAATGATTCAACTTTACACTTCTTACAGCCATTTCCGCAACTTCTTTTTGCAATTCAACACCAATTACTTTTCTAGGCCTAACTTTACCCGTAAGCAAAATACCAATTATGCCGGTTCCAGTTCCCAAATCAACAATTTTAGAATCAAATCTAATATCACGAGCAAAATCACTAAGAAGAACACTATCAATCCCAAATCTAAAACCACTAGAATCCTGAATAATTTTTAAATTTTTAAATTGTAAATCATCAATTCTTTCCATACACTCTATTTTACTATAAAAAAGATATTTTTTCAATTGATTTACATAATAATTCTTTAAAGTTTTCTTATAATACATTACAATTCACGATTAAAAGTCCCAAATAGTATTTCCATAAAAGTGCAGATGGCGTAGTGACCAAGCGTAGCCCTCACTCTACTCCGCTAATCATAAAAACTTCGTTTTTATTGCTCCGTACGAGATTTTTATCTCTAAAACTCACCTACGGTTCGTTAAAAGCTAAAGCTGGGAGCGGCTAACAGTTAGAATGAATTTGCCAGCTAAATAGTAATTTGGGACTGAAGCTTGTGAAGAGGAGCCCTAATTACTATTTAGGCAAATTGCATTCGTGCTCGCAACCAACAACGTCAAACTATATGGAAATACCATTTGGGACTATTAGCCGTGAATTGTAACTATAAAATAAAACCATAATTTTTATAACCTACATTAAGACACAAAAAACAATCCCAACATCTCAATCTCACTTGTAAACTTTTCCCTTACACCTTCTTTAAAAACTTTTCCTTTAATCCTTCTCTTTCTTCTCCATTAATTGTAAACTTAACACTACTTACCTCATTAAATTCATACAAAGTATCAACAATCATATATATAGCATCAGTTCCGCTTCCATTCAAAAATTCATCTGAAAAATCAACTCTTACTGTTCCATTTTCTATATTAGCTTTATTCAATTTAGTTCCATCTGGAATAGCATTTTTCAATCCAGGCTTTTCAGGTCCATTAATTAATAAATTAACCACAAACATATAGGGATTATCAATCAACTCTCTTGCATCAACAACTCTATCTTCGTAGGATAGTATTCCTGAGGTTTCATCAACAAAATATAACCTAACTTTAGTATCAAAATTTATATCTTCTGAAACTTCCTCTTCAGGTTCTATCACAGTTTCATTAAAATTTTCATTTTCCACAATTTGCTCAAATTCTGTGGAAAAGTTTAATACAAGAAACAATGTAACAAAAATCAACATTGAACTAAATAACATAATAATAACTTTTTTCTTCATTTCATTCCTCTTTCTCTAATAATATTAATTAAATTCTATGTAAATAAAATCCAAAAATTCCACTATCCAATTTATACAAAACATGGCACCAATTACCACTTAATAATATTATGTACTGGTTGACAAATTTGACTTTTCAATATACAATATATCATAGGATTATTATCATTAAGGAGGATATCTTATGAGTAATTTATTGCATGTAGGACTTGATGTTGGTTCAACTACAGTTAAGATTGTAGTAATGGACAACAATCTCAACACAATATATGAAAATTACCAAAGACACTTCTCAGACACAAAAAATACAGTATGTAAAGTTTTGACTGAGTTTTTAAAAAATTATAATGAAAATACATATACAATAGCATTAACCGGCTCAGGAGCAATGAGTGCAGCAAAATTCTTAGATTTACCTTTTATTCAAGAAGTAGTTGCATGTAAAAGATCCGTTGAAAAATACATTCCAAAAACAGATGTTGTAATTGAACTTGGCGGTGAAGATGCTAAAATAATATACTTTGGAAAATCAATAGAACAACGAATGAACGGAACCTGCGCAGGAGGAACTGGTGCTTTTATCGACCAAATGGCATCACTTCTAAACACAGATTCAGAGGGACTAAACGAATTAGCAAAAAGACATAAAATGATTTATCCAATTGCATCTCGTTGCGGAGTTTTCGCTAAAACAGATATTCAACCACTTATAAATGAAGGAGCTAATCCCGAAGATATAGCAGCCTCAATTTTTCAAGCAGTCGTAAACCAGACCATTTCTGGATTAGCATGTGGTAGACCCATTAGAGGAAATGTTGCCTTTTTAGGAGGTCCACTTAACTATTTATCAGAATTAACAAAAAGATTTATAGAAACATTACACTTAACAAGTGAACAAACTATCATTCCAAAAGACGCACATCTATTAGTAGCTAAAGGAGCAGCACTTGATTCTAAAGAAAACAAACCCATTTCAAGTGAAAAATTATCAGCAAAAATTAATGTTTTAAAAGCATCTCATGATACCACTTCAAAGCCTTTAAACCCATTATTTGTAACTAATACTGAATACAAAGAATTTAAAAAGAGGCATGACAAAGATAAAGTTACAAAAAAAGAATTAGAAAATTTTGAAGGCGACTGTTTCATTGGAATTGATGCAGGCTCAACTACAACAAAACTTGTTGTAACTGATAATGAAGATAACTTATTATACTCATCTTATGGTAGCAATGAGGGGAATCCTCTACAAAGCGTAATAAAAATGCTAAAAACTTTATATGAAAAAAAACCATCAAAAGCAAAAATAAGATTTAGTGGAGTTACAGGATATGGAGAAAGTTTAATAAAAACAGCTTTAAATGTTGATTTAGGAGAAATTGAAACAATAGCACACTATACAGCAGCAAAATCATTTCTTCCAGAAGTTACAAGTATCGTTGACATTGGTGGTCAAGATATGAAATACATAAAAATTAAAGATGGTACTATAAACAATATAATGTTAAATGAAGCATGTTCTTCAGGGTGTGGTTCCTTTATAGAAACATTTGCTAAAAGTTTAAATATATCAATACAAGATTTTGTAAAATCAGCATTAGACTCTCGTAATCCCGTTGACTTAGGCTCAAGATGTACCGTATTTATGAACTCAAAAATAAAACAAGCACAGAAAGAAGGAGCATCAGTAGGGGATATATCTGCTGGTTTATCTTATTCAATAATAAAAAATGCCATACAAAAAGTTATGAAAATTAGAGATATAGAAACATTAGGAGACAAAATAGTTGTACAGGGTGGAACTTTTTATAACAACGCGATTTTAAGAGCATTTGAATTAATAGTTGGTAAAGAAGTAATACGACCAGATATTGCGGGACTAATGGGCGCCTATGGAGTAGCAATCTTAGCAAGACAACAATATGAATCAAATATGGATATGGAATACAAGTCAACAATTTCTAATCAGCAACAAATTAATGAATTAAAAATTGAAACTAATCATGTTCGTTGTGGTAGATGTGAAAATAATTGCCTATTAACAATTAGTAAATTCAGCAACGGTCAAAGACATATTTCTGGAAACAGATGTGAAAAAGGGGCAGGAAATAACACTAAAAAAACAGATTTACCAAACATATATAAATACAAAGAAGACAGATTATTCAATTACTACATTCCTCTAGAAGAAAAAGATGCACCAAGAGGAACAATCGGTATTCCAAGAGTATTAAATATGTACGAAGATTTTCCATTCTGGTTTACCTTCTTAACAAAACTAGGATTTAGAGTAATAATTTCAGAAAAAAGTACTCGAAAAACATACGAAAAAGGAATAGAATCAATGCCTTCAGAATCAGTTTGCTATCCAGCCAAACTATCACATGGTCATATAGTCAGTTTACTAAAACAAGGAATAAAAACAATATTTTATCCATGTGTACCTTACTCTAGAAAGGAAACAGAAAAAGCAGATAATCACTATAACTGTCCAATTGTAATTTCTTACTCAGAAGTACTAAAAAACAATGTTGAAGAATTAAAACAAGTTAAATTCTTAAATCCATTCTTACCTTTTGAAGCTAAAAATTTAACTAAAACATTATTGTCTCTACCAGAGTTTAAAGAATATAAATTCTCTAAAAGAGAATTAATGGATGCAGCAACTTCAGCAGAAAAAGAATACCAACACTTTAAAGAAGATGTTCAAAAAAAAGGTAAAGAAACAATAAAATATATAAAAGAAAATGATTTACGAGGAATAGTTTTAGCAGGAAGGCCATATCATGTCGACCCTGAAGTTAATCATGGAATCGACACTTTAATTACAAGTCTTGGTCTATGCGTTTTATCAGAAGATAGCATATCAAATTTAGGAGAAATAAGACATAGAATAAGAGTTGTAAACCAATGGACATACCACTCTAGACTATACTCAGCCGCAGACTTCGTAGGTCAGCAAGATAACCTTGAATTAGTTCAACTAAATTCATTTGGTTGCGGAGTCGATGCAGTAACAACAGATCAAGTTGAAGAAATACTAACAAGCTATGATAAAATGTACACACTAATTAAAATAGACGAAGTAAATAATCTTGGTGCAGTAAGAATTCGAATTCGCTCTCTACTAGCAAGCATGAACAAGCGAATAGAATCTAAAAAAAATGAATCTGAAAACAAAGGAGATTACAAATTAAAGAGAGTTGTATATAGTAAAGAAATGAACAAAAATCAATATACAATCTTATGCCCTCAAATGGCCCCAATTCATTTTGAAATAATTGAATCAGCTGTGCAATCATGTGGATACAACTTTCATTTATTAAGAGAATGTACCCCCAAAACCGTAGACATAGGCTTAAAATATGTTAACAATGATGCATGTTATCCCTCAATTTTAACAACAGGTCAATTCATTGAAGCATTACAATCGGGAAAATATGATATTAATAAAACAGCTTTGATAATGTCACAAACTGGTGGTGGATGTAGAGCAACAAATTACATTGGATTTATCAGAAAAGCTTTAAAAGACGCTGGATATCAAAATGTCCCAGTAATATCGTTTAATGTAGTTGGTATGGAAAAAATGCCAGGATTTAAAATAACTCCAAAATTAGTAGAAAGATTAATGAAATCAGTAATTTATGGTGACTTACTACAAAAATTATCAGCTAAAAATAGAGCATATGAATTAAATCCAGGTGATACTGAAGAATTATATCAAAAATGGCTATTGAACTGTAAGAGATTAGTCAAAGACACTTCAATGAAAGAATTCAAAAAAAGCATTTACGATATGGTAAATGAATTCGAAAAAATTGAAGTAGATATGTCAATCCCAAAGCCTAAAGTTGGAATAGTAGGTGAGGTATTAATAAAATATCAGCCATTTGGAAATAACTACGTAGGAGAAAAACTAGAAGCAGAAGGAGCTGAAGTAGTATATCCGGACTTTATGGGATTCTTAAAATTTATTTGCACACACAAAATAACATTTAACAAATTAATAAATATTGATACAGCAAAAGCAAAAATATTTAAAATGGTAATTAAATTTATAGAATTAATAGAAGAAGATGCAACAATAGCATTATCAAACTCATATAAAAATTATTTGCTACCATGCAATATTTTCGAATTAGAAAATAATGTAAAAGAAATTTTATCCATAGGAAATCAAACAGGAGAGGGATGGTTTTTAACTGCAGAAATGGTAGAATACATTGAAAATGGAATAGACAATATTGTATGTGTACAACCCTTTGCATGCTTACCAAACCACGTAGTAGGAAAAGGTGTTATAAAAACGATAAGAGATAAATATCCAGAAGCAAATATTACACCGATTGATTACGACCCTGGAGCAAGCGAAACAAATCAAACAAACAGACTAAAATTGTTAATGGCAGTTGCAAAAGATAACTTAAAGAATAAATTAAAAGAACAAGATAGTATTCAAGACCCAAAACCTGAATCCCCATACGAAAATAATGCAAATAAAGCAACTACAAATTAATAACAACAAAAAATACACAATCTAAAATTATGGAGGCATTATGAAATATTTTGTACCAAGTGAAACATATCAAAAAATTTCAGATATAAGTCTAGACTATCTAATAAATGACAAAAAAATTAAAGGACTAATATTTGACTTTGACGGAACACTTTCAATTAGGAAAAAAATATCAATTGAAACACTTAACTTTATAAAAAAATCAAAAGAAAGAGGTTTAAAAATATCAGTATTAAGCAATAATATACATTTAAGTAAAGCCCTAATAAAAATATTGTCAATTAATACTATTAAAAAATTTGCCTTCAAACCACTAAAACAACCATTCTTGAAAATGGCCAAAAGAATGAAGCTACCACCACAAAAAATAGCTGTAATAGGAAATAACAGAATATCAGACATACTAGGAGCAAATAGAGCAGGAATGTATTCAATTTATATCCAAAACATGAACAGTTTTCTATATAAAAGAAAAATATCCAAAAATCTAAAGCACATAGGAATAAAACATATAGATTAAATTATATTTTCACCCAAAGATATAACAGAAACATAATAATCCACGGGTAAAACCCGAGTGTTAATAAAAAAATAAGAATGTACAAAAAATCAAATTTAAAAATCTACAATTTTTTACATCAATAAATTTGAAAAATTGTAGATTTTTGTAATGACATTAACACCCGTAGTTTACCCTTAAAGTTAAACAAAGGCTATGAATTTAAATTTAAAATAAATTCATAGCTTTATTACAAAAGAACAAAATAAAAATTACAAAATTCAAAGAAAATCAACAAAACCAACATACATATTAAAACAACACTAAAAATTACAATTCTAATATTAACTATTAACACAAAAACTTTGTAAAAAAAATTAAAAGACAAGCTTGTTACAATAATAAAAGTATTAAACAATTTGTAGTGTTACAATTGATGTAAAACAAACAATTCACAGATTTACAATAGATGTGGCACAGTTTGTAGTGTTACAATTAATGTGAAACAAAAATAATAATTGAATAAGTGATTTAAATCATATATAATTAAGCTGACAAAACAAAATTACATAAAGGAAATATAAATCACTTATGGATAATATTATAACAGAAAAAAGCAAAAAAAATATCTTCCACACGAAATTAATACAAGAAAATATGCAATAGAAATGTATAGAAAATAAATTACGTGTGTAGAAAGTACCATATATCAAGAGTTTCATTGTGGAGATGGAACAAAAGAAAGTATAACAAATAAATCACATAGACCCAAAAGCAAGCATCAAAATGCACACACAAATAAAGAGATAAGATGGATAAAGAATTATGTAAGGAGAAATCAAAGAATAACATTATGCGAATTGTGAGCAAAGTTAAAACGCGAAAAAAGATACACAAAAACAATAAACAGCATTATATAGAGTAATAAAGAGTAATAAGGAGATTAAATATATTATTTTATAAAGGAACAAATATAAAAAAAACATCAAAGAAAAAGCAAAACAAAAAATATGAAACACCGAAGAATGTAGATGAAAAAGAACAAATGGATGTAAAGTATGTTCCAAATGAATGCAAAGTAAGATTAGCAGAAGACAAGAGATCTTATCAATATACATATATATGATGAGACAACGAGAGAAAGATACTTATATTGGTATGAAGAACATACACCAATGGATAAAGTAGACTTTATAAAAAGAGTAATAAAATATTATCGATATAAGCCAAAAGAAATACAAAGAGATAATGGAATGGAATTTACATACAATCAATCAAAAATAAAAAAGGCACATCCAGTAACAAAGATATTAAGGGAATTAGGAATAAAGCATCATAAGATACAATCACAAACACCACAACATAATGGAAAAGTACAAAGAAGTCATAGAAACGACAATGAAAAATTTTATAGTTATTTAAAAATTTATAGTATAGAAAATTTAAGAGAGCAAGAAAAAGATGTGTAAAAAGCTCCAATGATATTCCGATGGCAGTATTAAAATATTTAACACCAAAAGAAAAACGAGAAGAATTAGAAGCATTTGGAATGATAAAGTGTGCAACTTAATAAAAAAAATTTAAACAAAATATTTTTTTGTTTCACATCATTGACACATATACAACAATAATAAAAGTTTTAAACAATTTGTATTGACAGAACAGCATAAAATATGGTATTATAATTAGTGTTAAAGAAAAGAATAATTGGAGAGGTGGTCGAGTGGTTTAAGGCACCAGTCTTGAAAATTGGCGTAGGCGTGAGTCTACCGTGGGTTCGAATCCCACCCTCTCCGCCATTTTTTTATAAACAATAAGTAAATCACACACAAACCTAAATATAAAAAATTAATTTAATATCAAAATTTGGAGGCGTACCCAAGAGGCTGAAGGGGACTGTTTGCTAAACAGTTAGGGTACCGTTTAAGTGCCGCGGAAGTTCGAATCTTCTCGCCTCCGCCAAACACAAAACAGCATATTTTTGCTGTTTATTTTTTATAACATAAAAATACATTTTTCTCCTAGGGGCTATTGAATATTTTAATTCATATATTTTTTAAATTATTATACTTAGCCATTTTCATTTATTTTTTATTTTTAAGCATTTTTTTCTATTAGCCAATATTCTAAATATTAAAAAAATAAAATCTCCTTATATAAAAAATAGAAAAATATAAAAAATATTTTTATTTAATAAAAAAAATAAATAAATTAAAAGAATTATTTTTAAATATTAAAAAAATAAATTAATTAAATTAAAAAAAATAATAATTTATTTTAAATATTTATTTTAATTTTTTTTAATTATTTTTAATGAAATAAAATATATAAATATAATTAAAAAAATAATTTTTTTAATATTTTTTTCAAACAAATTAATTACCAAATTATTGTATATAATCATTCATATTTTTTATAATATTTATTTTTTCTTATAACCATTATTTACTAATGATAAATAGTAATTATTTTTTAATTATTCCTATTTGAACTTATAATTTTTAATAAATAAATATTGCATAATTAGCAATTTTTTATTTTAAATATACTAATTATTATATAATATAAAAAAAGTTTTTATAACATAAAAATACATTTTTCTCCTAGGGGCTATTGAATATTTTAATTCATATATTTTTTAAACTATTATACTTAATTATTTTCATTTATTTTTTATTTTAAAGCATTTTTTTCTATTAGCCAATATTCTAAATATTAAAAAAATAAAATCTCCTTATATAAAAAAATAGAAAAAAATATTGATTAAAAAATTAAAAAAAATTCACAAAAATAATAAAAAAAATTATAAAATAAAATTAAAAAATTTTAATTAATATTAAAAAAAATAAATATAAAATAAATAAAAAAATAAGATAATAAAAATAATAATTCAAAAAATAAATAATTAATTTTTAGAAAATTAAAATAAATAAAAATATAAATAAAAAAAATAATAAATAAATTAAAAAATAATTAATTAAAAAAAAGAAAAAATATAAAAAATATTTTTATTTAATAAAAAAAATAAATAAATTAAAAGAATTATTTTTAAATATTAAAAAAATAAATTAATTAAATTAAAAAAAAATAATAATTTATTTTGAATAATTATTTTATTTTTTTAATAATTTTTAATGAAATAAAATATATAAATATAATTAAAAAAATAATTTTTTTAATATTTTTTTCAAACAAATTAATTACCAAATTATTGTATATAATCATTCATATTATTTATAATATTTATTTTTTTTTATAACCATTATTTACTAATAATAAATAGTAATTATTTATTTTTTGAAACATTATTTTTATTATCTTATTTTTTTATTTA
>JAFWMA010000008.1 GCA_017510825.1 Clostridia bacterium
ACAGGATGCACAAACTTAAAGAATGTAACATTTGAAGAAGGAACAGAAATAATACCAGCTTCTATATTTTCAAGATGTCCAGGACCTATGGAGATATATTTACCAGAGAGTATAACGACAATAGGAAAAGGAGCGTTTTATGCTAGTGGTATAACAAATATAACAATATCAAATAATTTAAAAACAATAAAATATGGTGCATTTTCAAGTTGTTCATCTTTATCAGTAGTCAATTACCGTGGAAATGAAAATGAATGGAGATTAATTTCGATTGAAAGTGGAAATGATGCAATAAAAAATATTATACCAACATATAATTACGAGGATTAATAATATAGCTAATAGAAAAAGACAAACAAAAATTTCAAAAATAAACAAAATAAAATTGTTTGCTTTAGTTTTCAAAAGTAATACCCCTCTATTTTTAACATAAGATTATTAATAAATCTATGTTAAAAGTGGAGGGGATTTTATGATTGGAAGAATTACGGTAAAGAAAAGAATGATTAGAGGTGCAATTGCTTCGTCTATAGTAATAGCAGGGCTAATTGTAAGAATTGGATTTATTCAGTTTGTACAAGGAAAAGAATTGTCAGACTATGCATATGAGCAACAAACAGCAGATAGAAAAGTTAATCCAAAAAGAGGAACGATTTATGATTCGACTAAAAAACAAATATTAGCAGAAAGTTCAACAGTTGAAACAATAACAGTAAATCCAGTAAACATTCAAGAAAAAGAAAAAGTTGCGAAAGAATTATCCAATCTATTTGAATTAAACTATGAGGAAGTATTAAAGAAAATAAGTAAAAGAACCTCAATAGTTTCCATAGCTAAAAAGGTTGAGAAAGAAAAATCAAATGAACTAAGGAAATGGATGCAAGAAAGCAATATAAAAGAAGGAATTAATATTGATGAAGACACCAAAAGATATTATCCATTAAATAATTTTGCCTCACAAGTTATAGGATTTTGCGGTGGTGACAACCAAGGACTTAATGGCATAGAAGCAATATATGAAGAAAATTTAAAAGGACAACAAGGAAGTATTAGCAAAATGACTGATGCTTCTGGCAAAAGAATAAAAAATACGTATGAAGAATACAATAATCCTACAGAGGGAGATGACTTAGTTTTAACTATAGACTATAATATTCAATCAATAGCAGAAAAATATTTAAAGGAAGCTTGTATAGATAATAAATGTGAAGATGGTGGAAATGTTATAATAATGAATCCTCAAAATGGAGATATTCTCGCACTAGCAGGTTACCCTAATTATAATTTGAATGACCCATTTGCTGTAGACGAATCACTTAGTAAAGAGGAACAAACAAATCAAATGCAGTTATTATGGAGAAATAAAGCTATATCTGATACATATGAGCCAGGTTCAACTTTTAAAATAGTTACTGCTTCAGCATCATTAGAAGAAGGAATCACAACTCCAGATAAACCAGGTGAGTTTTGTTGTACCGGTCATATAGAAGTTGCAGGAGTTAAAATGAAATGCTGGAGATATTATAAACCACATGGATCTGAAAGTTTAAGAGAAGCTCTAATGAATTCATGCAATCCAGTATTTATTGGATTAGGACAAAAAATTGGAGTACAGAAATATTACAAATACATAAGAAAATTTGGATTTTTTAATAGAACAGGAATTGATTTACCAGGAGAAGCAAATTCAATTTTTTTAGATGAAGGAAAAGTTGGACCTGTTGAGTTAGCAACAATATCATTTGGGCAAAGATTTGAGGTTACACCAATACAAATGGCAACAATGCTGTCAAGTATTGGAAACAAAGGAGTATATGTAAAACCACACCTTATAAAAGAAATAATAAGTAATACTGAAAAAGATGAAAATGGAGAGCGAAAAACTACAGTAATAGAAAAAGAAGAAGGTGATAGAGTGATTTCAGAAGAGACTGCAAAAAATATTCTAAGTATGATGCAAAGTGTTGTTGATGAAGGAACAGGAAAAAAAGCTAAAGTTGAAGGAATAGGAATTGGAGGAAAAACAGGTACATCAGAAGATGGAGTAAATACAAACAAATACATAGCTTCATTTATAGGAATTGGACCAACAGAAAACCCTCAAATAGTTATTTTAGTAACATTATACAATCCAAAAGGTGAGGGAGGACACACAGGAGGAGGTGTTGCAGCACCATTAGCAGGAAATATCTTAAATGAAATATTTCAATACCTAAACTAACATCCACTCCTATGCGTTCTTCACTTGGTCACAACATAAGTTATACTTTACAAATATTATTGCCATAGAATGTGTGCTACAAGCAAGAATCATCTAAAAGCAAAACTCGTCAATTGAAATTGTAAATGCAATTATTAAAAACAAAACTAATATAAAAAAACTTGACAATTATGTAAATTGATGTTATTATAAAAATATGTTAATAAAAGTGAGTATGTATAGATGTTAAATCAAGCTACATAGAAGTCAAAAACTTTACACGTTATTAAGAATTATAACGGAGTCACGATTAAGAGTTTTCTTATTGTGGCTCTTTTTGTCTACTTATAAAAATAATTAACAAATACCATTAGTAATTATTAACAAAAAACGAATTAGAAGAATAAAATATTGATATTTGTTGATTAGTAACATAGCGATTTAAATTATAAAGACTAAAAACTCAATAAAACAGAAAAGAAAGGGGGATAAAATAAAATGGAAAAACAAAATGTAATAGAAGTAAATAATTTAAAGAAAAATTTTAGAGTAAAAGAAAAAGAAAGTGGATTAAAAGGAAGTATTAAATCTATCTTCAAAACAAAGTATCAGAACATTAGGGCCGTAAATAATATTAGTTTTAATGTAAAAGAAGGCGAAATGCTTGCCTTTATTGGACCAAATGGAGCAGGTAAATCAACAACAATAAAAATGTTAACAGGAATACTTTATCCAGATAGTGGAAGCATAAGAGTACTAAATATAGATCCAACAAAACAAAGAAAAAAATTGGCTTATGAAATAGGAACAGTATTTGGACAAAAAGAGCAATTATGGATGCATCTAACACCACTAGATAATTTTAAATTTTTTGGAGCTATATATGATTTAAGTAAAGAAGAAACTGATAAAAGAATCAAAGAATTAAAAACACTATTTGACTTAGACAAATTTATAAATACACCAGTAAGAAATTTAAGTCTTGGTCAAAGAATACTATGCGAAATATCCGCATCTCTAATTCATAATCCCAAAATATTGTTTTTAGATGAACCAACAATAGGACTTGATCCAGTAGTAAAACAATCTATACGAAAGCTTATTAGAAACATGAACAAAAAATTTAATACAACAGTTTTTTTAACAAGTCATGATATTGCAGACATAGAGAAATTATGCAAAAGGGTTATAATAGTTAACCACGGAAAAATTGTTGTAGATGATTCAATGTCTAATTTAAAAAAAGAAGAAGGAACATTAGAAGAAATCATCAGTAGAATTTACAAAGGGGAGGAAAAACATCATGAGAAAGTATTGGGTAATATACAAAGCTAATTTAATGAGTAACTTACAGTATATCACAAACATAGTTGCAAACTCAATTGGATATTTTATGCATGTTTTTATATTTATACAAGTATGGAATTATGTTTATAATGATACATCAAATTTAATACATGGTTACAACAAAAGCCAAATGATTTGGTATGTAATAATTACAGAAATAATATGTTGCTGTGTTGCCGGCAGATCATTGGTAAGAGAAATTTGTAATGAAGTTAGAAGTGGCAATGTAGCTTATAACATAAATAAACCATATAGTTACATAGGATATTTATTATTTAACAATTTAGGAAAATCAACAATAAGAGTAGTAGTTCTAGCTTTTATAGGCTTTTCATTAGGATTATTATATTTACAAACTATTCCAGAAATAACAATTATAAAAGGTTTAATAGTATTATTAGCATGCATTTTAGCCATCACAATTAATCTATTGTTCTTAATATTTATTGGATTACTAGCTTTCATAATGGAAGATTCAAATCCATTATATTGGTTGTACAGCAAAATGATTCTAATTTTAGGAACACTTTTACCAATAGAATTTTTTCCAGAGTTTTTACAGCCAATTATTACTTTTAGTCCAATATATGCAATAAGTTATGGCCCTGCAAAATTATTTATAGAATTTGACTATAATATGGCTATAATAACAATTCTATCACAAATAGCTTATGTACTAATTAGTTTAGGTTTATGTAAGTTAGTTTACATGAAAGGGGTGAAAAAGCTAAATGTTAACGGAGGTTAAAAATCAACTAAAAATTACATCATTGTCAATAAAATATGCAATAATGAGAGAAATGTTAAATAAAGGAACATTTATTATGAAAGTAATATTTATGTTACTAAATGATGCATCATTTATAGTTCAATGGATTATTTTATACAGTATTAAGAGTGATATAGGTGGATACACTTTTGAACAAATACTACTATTATGGGGATTTGCAGCAGGAACATTTGGGATAACAAGATTTTTGTTTAAAAATGCATTTAGCTTATCAGACCATATTACAAATGGAAAACTAGACTGTTACTTAGTTCAACCCAAAAATGTATTATTATCTATTATAACAGGAGAATCAGACACTGAAGCTTTAGGAGATATTATTTATGCATATATTCTATTATTTATAAGTGGAGTAACATTAGGTAAATTATTATTATTCACAGTGTTATTAATAGCAGGAAGCATAATAACAATAAATTTTGCTATTATTTTAGGAAGCCTTAGTTTTTGGTTCGGAAGAAGTGATTACATAGCTGATACAGGAAATGGACTAATAACTAATTTTGCTACATACCCAGATGGAATATTTAGTGGAATTCCTAAAGCACTAATGTATAGTCTTGTACCAATTGGATTTATCATCTATATACCAGTAAAACTAATAAGTGAATTTAATTTACTATACACTATTGTAATATTAACTGTAACAATAATAACAACAATACTAGCCTTTATAATTTTTTATAAAGGATTAAAAAAATATAGTTCAAGCAACTTAATGATGTCTAAAATATAAAAGAAATGGAGAGCTGTTTCAGATAAAAGAAACAGCTCTCCATTTGTTAATATTGCATTATTATTGGTATGTTGATATTTAATTATATATATAGTATAATAAAAACACCGATAAAAGCTAAAAAAGGAAAAATTAAAAAATAACGATTACATTGTTGAAATATAAATAAAATGAGGTGATAAAGTTGAAAATTGATTTTTATAAAGACTCTATGGTGTTATTAGAAGGCGCAATTGAGAATGTAACAGCAAAATTAAATTTAATAAGAAAATACAAAATAGCACAAAATGACAGAGATCCAATAGAATACATATCATCTAGAATAAAATCAGAAGATAGTATGAAGGAAAAACTAACAAGAAAAGGATTAGAAGTAACACTAGAAAATGCTTTAACAAAAGTATATGATGCAGTTGGAATGAGAATAATTTGTGCATACATAGATGATGTATATACAATTGTTGATATGCTAAAAAAATATAAAGACCTAAAATTGATAAAAGAAAAAGATTATATAAAAAATCCAAAACCAAATGGATATAGAAGCTACCATATTATTTTTGAACTTTCTCTTGATTTAGCAGGAGAAACACATCCAGTATTTGTTGAAATACAAATCAGGACAATTGCAATGGACTTTTGGTCAAGCTTGGAACATCAAATGAAGTATAAAAAAGATATAAAAAATCAAGAATTAATTGTTGAAGAATTAGCAAAATGTGCGAGTGAAATAGCAACTACAGATATCAAAATGCAAACCATAAGAAAGATGATAAATAAAGAAGAATAGACACAATTTACAATCTAAAAAATAATTTTTAAAGTAATGAGAGGAAAAATAAATGAACAAAAAAATATTATTATCAGAAGATGAAAAGGATTTAGCAAAAGCAATAAGTACAATTTTGAAATATAGTGAATATGATGTTACAGTTGTATATAATGGTAAAGACGCCTTAAACAAAACAAGGGAAGATAGTTTTGATTTAATAATAATGGATGTTATGATGCCAGTAATGAACGGAATAGATGCTTTAAAAGAAATGAGAAGAAATGGGCTAAAAACACCAATAATAATGTTAACAGCAAAATCACAAATTAATGATAAAGTTGAAGGACTAGATTCTGGAGCAAATGATTATATTACAAAACCATTTGAAACAAAAGAACTATTAGCAAGAATAAGAGCTTTAACAAGAGTTGATGATATCAACAAAATGAGTTTTGAAGTTGGAAATATCATATTTAACTCGGAAAGTAGTGAAATATCAAACAATAAAACAACTCTATGCTTAAACAATGAAGAAAGTAAAATAATGCAAATATTAGTAAAAAATCAAGAAAGAACAATATCTCAAAATGAAATAGGGAAAAAAGTTTGGCCAGAAAAAAGTGAATATGATGAAGTTGTAGACATGTATATATCATATTTACAAGAAAAATTAGGAGCATTAGATGCAAATATAAAAATTACTGGAGAAGGCGAATACAAACTTGAAAAAATAGGATAGAAAAATCTTAATCTGATTTAATAAGTTGGATAAAAAAACATTAAATCTACAAACATCTATATATTAAATAAAGCAAAATTTAACTCAAAACACTAAGCATCAATAATATGTCCATTAATAAATAATAAGAAAGGATATAGTTTAAATGATAAGAAAACTACAAATAAAATTTGTCGCTTTAGCAATGCTTTCAGTAATTACAATATCTCTAATCGTATTTGGAATCACAGTTATTGAACTATTAAAATCTACAGAAAGACAAATAGATGAATTGATTGGATTTATAATTGAAAATGATGGTATAATACCTGAATATAAAGAAAAAATAGATGAGAATTTTACTTCAAAAATTAGCAAATATTCAACACAGTATTTTACGGCAAAAATAAATGAAAAAGGAGAAATAGTAGATAGAAACACACAATTCATTAATAAACTTTCAAACGAAGAAATAGACCAAATGATTAAACACTCAATAAAAGAAAAACAAGAATTAGGATTCTATAAAGGATATAGATATAAAATAATTAATCAAGGTGAAAGCAAAATGATGGTATTCTTAGACTGTGATAGAATGATTAACTATCTTGTTACAACAATTAATAGATCTACATTATTTATTCTTGTTGCAGTAACAATAATATTTATTGGAGTAACAACATTTTCAAAAAAGATATTAAAACCTATGATAGAAAACATTGAAAGGCAAAGGCAATTTGTAACAAATGCAGGTCATGAATTAAAAACTCCACTTGCAGTTATTAAAGCAGACATAGATGTCCTAGAAATGACAGTTGGAGAAGAAAACGAATGGATAACTAGCATAAAAAATCAATCAAATAGATTAAACACATTAATAAGAAACCTATTAAATTTAGCTAACACAGAAGAGGGAGTAGTAAGTATAGAAAAAACAGAATTTTTCATAGCAGATGTAATCGATGAACAAATAAAAGACTTTAAAGCACTTCTTCAAGATAAAAAAATTAAATTTGATAACAAAAACAAGATCAAAATGAATGCAGATATTGATATGATAAAACAACTAATAATAATATTACTAGATAACGCAAGAAAATACACACCAGAAGGTGGAAGGATTCTAATAAAAACAAGTAAACAAGGAAAGAAAACAAAAATAGAAATAGCAAATGAATGTGATAATCCAGATACAATTAAAGTTAACAAACTTTTTGAAAGATTTTATAGAGAAGATAAATCAAGAAACCAAAAAAAAGAAGGATATGGAATAGGATTATCAATAGCCAAATCAATTGTAGATTTGCATAATGGAAAAATATCAGCAGAAATAACAAAAGACAAAATGATAAACTTTAAAATAATAATATAATTTGCCATTTTGGGAATTAGGAACGATATTTATTTAAAAAGGCATTAAATGGAGACTTATTAAAAAACTCATCTCAATATTTGAGTTTTTTAATAAGTCTCCATTTGCATTATTACTCTTTTAAGCAAAGAAAAATATTTATTATATAATTAAACTAGGCTGTAAATTGTAAAACTACAATTTATAATTATAAAAAAAATAAAAAAAGGGGTTGCAAAATGTCAAAAAATGGTATAAAATGGAAAAGTCGAAATTATAAAAGAAGGGAAGAATAAAAAATGCAAAAATTAAAATATTTAATTTACATTGCAATATTGACATATCTAATTATATCAATAAAAGAATTAATAAAAATGAGAAAGGCAAAGAATAGAATTGAACAATTAGAAATCAGCAATAGAAGACTACAAAAAAACTATGACAGTATCAGATCTTTTAAACATGATTTTAATAATATTATGCAATCAATGGGAGGTTACATAGCATTAAAAGATATGGACGGACTAGAAAAAATGTATAAATCAATTGTAAAAGAATGTCAAGAAATAAACGATGTTCAAGGAATTAATGAAAATGTAATTAACAATCCAGCACTTTACAATTTAATTAATCATAAATATGAAGAAGCACTAAAACATGGAATTCGAATGAAAGTGGAAGTGCTAATAAACTTAAAAAAACTAAAAGTAAATGATTTAGATTTGTGCAGAGTTTTAGGAATTCTAATAGATAATGCAATAGAAGCTTCAAGAGAATGTGAAGATAAATTCATATCTATCAAATTTCTCCATGATAAAATTAATAATAGAGATTTAATAATAGTAGAGAACTCGTGCAAAAATTGTTTAATTGATATAAACAAAATATATGAAAAAGGTTTTTCTAGTAAAAGAGAAAAAATAAACCATGGGCTTGGACTTTGGAAAGTTCGACAAATACTAAGAAAAAATAAAAATATACAAATATATACAGCAAGAGACAAACTGTTTAAACAGCAATTAGAAATCTATTAAATTGATCAATAGGTCAAATACTTAATCTTACTGAATTGTAACAGAAATCTGCTAAGTGGGACGAACTCAAATGCCTACTCCTTTACAACAACCATATTTTATGATAATATTACAACATAGAGAAAAAAAGGAGCAAAATTATGTACTTAAAAAGCATTGAGATGCAAGGATTTAAATCATTTGCAAATAGAACTGTATTAGAATTCAAACAAGGTATCACAGCAGTTATTGGACCAAATGGTTCTGGAAAAAGCAACATTTCTGATGCAATTCGCTGGGTTTTAGGTGAACAAAGTATGAAATCACTTAGAGGAACAAAATCTGAAGACATTATTTTTGCTGGAACTCAAAACAGAAAATCATTAGGATTTGCCGAAGTCTCAATTATTCTAGACAATTCAGATGGAAGTTTGCCAATTGAGTATAATGAAGTTACAGTAACTAGAAGATTATATAGAACTGGAGAGTCAGGATATTTTATTAACAAAGTTCCCTGCAGATTAAAGGATGTTACAGAATTATTTCTAGATACAGGAATAGGCAAAGATGGATATTCAATAATAGGACAAGGAAGAATTGATGAGATATTAAGCAATAAATCTGAAGATAGAAGAAAAATATTTGAAGAAGCAGCAGGAATTGTAAAATACAGAGTTAGAAGAGATGAAACTGAAAAAAAATTAGAACAAACAAAAGTTAATTTAGTTAGAATTAATGATATTATAACTGAGATCGAATCAAATTTAGAACCTTTAAAAGAGCAATCAGATAAAGCAAGAAAATATCTTGAGTTAAGAGATGTATTAAAAAAAATAGAAGTTGGGCTATATTTACACAAAATAGATGATTTCAAAGATAAAATTGAAAGGTTAACAAATGACAAAGAAATACTTGATGAACAAAATCAAAATGAAAATTTAAAATTAAACGAATTACAAAGGTTAAAAGAGCAGATAAAGATAGAATTAAATAACATCAATCAAGAAATAGAAAGAATGCAGAACTTAAACTTTGAAAGTAAAAATCAAATTGAAAAAATCAATTCAGAAATAAATATTAGTAAAGAAAGAATAACAAATAATTCAGAGAATAAAGAAAGACTAGAAAAAGAAATTGAAAATTCAAAAAACACCATAAAAGAATTAGAAGAAGAAAAAAAGAACAAAGAATTACGAAAAGAAAATCTAAACAAGAATAAAGAAAAGTTTGCAAGAGAATTAAAAGAAAAAGAAGAAGAGCTAAGCGAATTAACAAAAAAATTAAGTACAAAACAGCTTGAAATAGAAAAAAAGAAAAAACAGAACGAGGAAATTATTGATCACAAATATAGAATTCAAAATGAAATTACAATGATAGAAACAAATTGTGAAAATTATGAAGAAAGAATAAAACAAGAACAAAAAGAATTATCAAAATTAATATCAGAGTTAGATAACACTAGAACATTAAAAAATGAAGTTACTAATGAACTAAATAAAATCGAAATAGAAAAGAACAAAAACATAAAAACATTAGAAGAAATTCAAAACAGAAAAAAAGAAATAGATAATAAAACTAAGAAATACGAAGATTTAATAGCAGATTTAACAGATAAAAAAAGAATAATAACATCAAGACACAATTTTCTAGTGGAAACAGAAAGAGAAAAAGAAGGATATGTAAAATCAGTTAAAGATATTTTAATTGCATGTGACAATAATCAAGAATTAAAAAAAGGAGTAAATGGAGTAGTAGCTAATATTATATCAACAGATTCAAAATATCAAACCGCAATCGAAATGATTTTAGGTTCAGCAATGCAAAATATTGTAACTGATACAGAGCAAGATGCTAAAAAGTTAATTGAATATTTAAGAAAAAATAGATTAGGACGAGCATCATTTTTACCTATTTCATCAATTAAAGGAAAGAGGATAGAAAAGTTTAATCAAGTAGATGGAGTAATTGGACCTGCATCAGATTTAGTAAAATCAGATAAAAAATATGAGAATATAGTATCAAATTTATTAGGAAGAACTATAGTAGTTGAAACAATAGAAAATGCAATAAAACTTGCTAAGTGCAACAATTATTCTTTCAGAATAGTAACATTAGAGGGAGACATAATAAATTCATCAGGAGCAATGACAGGAGGTTCTGTACAAAAAAGAACAGTAAACATTTTAGGAAGAAAAGCAGAAATTCAAAAATTAGAAAAAGAAATAAAAAATATAGATAAAAAACTTGAAAAAGTAGTTAGTGAAAAAGAAGAATTTATTAATGGAAATCAACACATAATAAATAAAATAAATGAAGCAAATGAAAAATTACAAAAATCAGAAATAGAATTTGCAAAAATAGAAGAAAAGAAAAATTCGATTGAAAATGAAATTGAAAAAATAGAATCAAATAAAGAAAAAATTAAAAATCGCATTTCTTCTATAAAAGAAAAAGAAGATTTAATTAAAGAACATAAAAAAGACTATGAAAAACAAATCAATGAATTAACAGAGACATCATATGAGTTACAAAATGAAATAAATGAATTCGCAAAACTAAATAAGGATGAACAAGATTATATTAACAACTTAAATGAAGACATAACAAATCTTAAAATTTCTGTATCATCTTTTGATGAAAGCAATACATCAATTGAAGAAATGATGAAAAGAATAATAGATGACATTAACCTTGAAGAAAAAACGATTGAAAACAAAAAAACAGAGATAGAAAAAATAAAACAACAAAAAATTGAATTAAATAAAAAGATTATTGAACTGGAAGAGAAAATAAATAGTATAAATGCAGAAGTTGAAAATAGTGGAAACAAATCAGAAGAACTTAAAACTTCAAGAGATGAAAAAAATGAAAAATTAAATGAAGTCGAAAAAGACATTGAAAAACAATTTGAAATAATTCAAAATGTAAAAGAAGGAATAATAAAAGCTGAATCAAAGATAACAACAACAAACCAAAACTTAAATGATACAATAGAAAAACTATGGGAAGATTACGAAGTAACTCCAAACAATGCAAAAGAGAACTTTGAAAAGCCAACAAACATTCAAGAAACACAGAAAAATGTAAATAGACTTCATCAAGAAATGAAAGAACTAGGAGATGTAAACATATCAGCAATAGAAGAATACAAAAAAACAGAAGAAAGATATGAAACAATGTGTGAACAGAGATTAGATTTAGAAACAACGATGACAAAGCTAAGAAATGTAATTCAAGAAATGACATCAACTATGAAAAATCAATTTAAACAACAATTCAAAAAAATACAAAAGAACTTTAATGAAGTATTTGTAGAATTATTTGGAGGAGGAAAAGCAGAATTAATTCTAGATGATGAAGAAAACATTCTTGAAACAGGAATAAGCATAAAAGTTCAACCGACTGGAAAAAAATTACAAAACATGATGCTTTTATCAGGAGGAGAAAAAGCACTAACTGCGATTGCATTATTATTTGCTATACTAAAAATCAATCCAGCACCATTCTGTATATTAGACGAGATTGAAGCAGCATTAGATGATGTTAATGTGTATAGATACGCAGACTATTTAAAGAGATTTAGCCCAAAAACACAATTCTTAATAATAACACACAGAAAAGGTTCAATGGAAGTTGCAAACACAGTCTATGGAATAACGATGGAAGAAAACGGAATTAGTAAACTGTTATCAATAAACTTAAGTAAATAAATTTGAAAGAACAATAGAGGACATTAAATAAATTGAAAAGGCAAATAATCACTGCAAAGTCCGCGTTTAATTGTTCGTCACGCTAAATTTTATGAAATAAAATTTAGTCGAATTATAATTTTATATAATAAGAAAGTAGAATTTTCCTATTATATGAAAAATGATGAATGGGGTACCCATTCATCATTTTTTAGAAGTATTCCTTTATTCTCTTCCTCCATCATTATCATCATGACTCTGAAAAAAATCTATTTGCATTTGTCCAGGAAGATTAATCGTACCTTCAACAGTTTTGTCAAAACTTAATTGAGAAGAAAAATATTTTTCTGCAAAATCTTTAGGATGAGAAGTCCATAATTCATGAATTTTTTTTACTTTTTCAAAGTTAGGGCTAGCTAAATAATTTTCAACACTTGCTAATGTGTAATATTGAATATTCTTAGTTGGGTATTTGTTAAGAGGTGAATCTGTTCTAGATTCTAATATTGAAAGATATTGATTAAATAATTCAGTCATAGAATCAGTTGTTTCCTGAAAATTTAATCTATAATTATCTAACAATCCATTTTCAATTACGACAGCTCGACCCCTCTCAATTTCAAGCTTATACTTCCTAGGAGACATATTTTTAACTTCTTGCAAAAAATTTTCAGAGATTTCAGGAATAGCCATTTGCTCAGGAGATGGAATTGGAATAGGGTAATGCGTTTCTTTAAGTGGAAAATCTCCAATTTTTTTTGCCTGAGTAATCTTATACTGACCATGGGCAGCAGTTCCTGTTTTTCCTTGAAGATATTGTCCATTAGTTTGAGTTTGATTTTCCACAGTTAAAAATAAAAAATCCAAATAATTAAAAATAGATTCATATCCATTTGGCTTTGCCTTTATTTTTTGTTTCTTATCTTCAGAAAGTTTTATACCTAATTTAGAAAAAATATCAGAATTTCTAGGGTTTTGAAATAATAATTTAATTTCTCTAGTAAGAAGAGTTATAGCAAGTTCTCTATCCTTTCGTCTTTCATAATTACGAAAAAAATTTGCAAAACTAGTACTTTCATCCATAAGTTCACTATTAGGTATTATAAGTTTTTCAGTTCCTAGACTTCTAACTACATCAAGTTTATTTTCAATTAGTAAAATTGATTCCTCAATAGGAGCTATTATTTCTGTTTCAACAGGATTAATCAAGCTTTTAGTTCTATTTAAAACTTTTAAGCAGTTGGAATAATATTCTTCTTGTGTTACATCTGTGTTACTTTGATAAACAATGGGTTCAAATGAATCATCTTCTACAAATCTATCTTTAAAACTTCGCATACTTTTTGAAAATTCATCATCTTCTATTTTTTTATCAATCAATTTTTTTAAACGAGAATCTTCAGATGTATACCTAACTGGTGTATCAGTTATAGTTGGAACAACCGGCAAAACATCTGTTATCATTGTCATTGCAAAAGCATCAGAAATAGGGAAATCAACAGAACCATACTTAATGTAGTTTTCTATTGATTTATTATATAAACTGTTAAAAGATTTAAAACGAAATTTAACCTTTAGCCCAGGCATTTCATTAGATTTTCTATATTGTGAATAATGTACTAAAGTAAGTGCAGATGCAACATAAACAAAATATTCTCTAACTTCAGGTATATTAAATAATATAGTATAATTTAGTGCATTTTTTTCTGCAAGAGCCTGAATATCAACATTTGAAACTTCTGAATCTTGACTTGAAATATCAACTTTCATACTTTCTCTAAAATCATTACTCATAAATAACCTCCTTGTCAAAGAAATTATAGCATGATTTAAACTTAAAGTAAATAATAAAGAAATAATACATAAAATCTCTTGACTTAAATATAATAATATAGCACAATAATAAGTACAAGATAACGTACAAAATAAGAAAGAGGATGAAGGTTATGCAAGCTATAAGTGTAAGTTAAACTAGACAAAACCTTAAAAAGTATTGTGATGATGTTGTAGAGAACAATGATATTATAAAGATTGAGCCCATAATGGCTCTTTTTTTATATAATAAGAAAGTTCTGCTTCCCTATTATATAAAATTATATTGCGACTAAATTTTATTTCATAAAATTTAGCACGACGAACAATTAAATGCGGACTTTGAAGAGAGTATTTTCTTTTTCAATTTTATTAATGTCAGCTATTGTTCTATAAAAATTATGATATGTAACTTATTCAATCTAATTAACATATTATATAAAAAAATTGTTGAAATAGCTTACAAATATATAATGATTGTTAGCTAAATAAAATATTTCAACAAATAGAGGTGTTTAATATGTTAAGCTATGTTATTAAAGGTGGAAACAAGTTAAATGGAGAGGTAATAAATTCAGGTTCTAAGAATTCTGCTCTACCAATTCTTGCAACATCAATATTAAATCCAAATCCTGTAACTTTTTATAATGTTCCAGAAATTGAAGATATAAAAACAACAATTAAAATATTAAGGTTTTTAGGTTGCAAAATAGATAAGGTTTGTGATAAAATTACAATATCGAGTTGTGACATTAATAAAACAGAGATACCCGAGGAGCTTATGCACAAATGTAGATCAACAGTTATCTTAGCTGGCGCACTAATAGGGAGATTTAAAAAAGCTAGCTTTTCATTTCCCGGAGGATGTAATATTGGAGCTAGACCTATTGATTTACATATTAAAGCATTAAAAAAATTAGGAGTAAGGTTTAATGAAAATAAAAACAACATCATATGTAAGTCAAAAAACATTTATGGAACAAAGATTAATTTAGATTTTCCAAGTGTTGGAGCAACAGAAAACATAATACTTGCTTCAGTATATGCAAATGGAACAACAAAAATATATAATTCAGCTAGAGAGCCAGAAATAATAGATTTAGCAAATTGTTTGAATAAAATGGGAGCAAAAGTTTATGGCGCAGGAACAAACAAGATTACAATAGTTGGAGTAAATAAATTAAAACCAATAAATTATAGAATAATGCCAGATAGAATTGAAGCTGGAACATTTTTATGTGCTACAGCAATAACAAATGGAAAAATAAGAATTTTACAAGCAAACCCTAGTAGTTTGGTTAATGTGCTACTTACTCTAAAAGAAATAGGATGCAAAATCAGCATTTCAAACAACACTATAAGACTAATAGCACCTAAACAACTTAAAGCAATATCAATTGAAACTCAACCATATCCAGGATTTCCAACTGATTTAGAACCAATATTTACAGCATTATTGACAAAGGCAAAGGGAGGTTCTAGAATAAGGGAAAATATTTTTGAAAATAGATTTGAATTTTGCAAAGAATTAAACAAAATGGGTGCTAAAATTAAAATTGAGAATAATGAAAGAGAGATTAGTATTAAAGAAACAAATGAAATAAAAGGAAAAACAGTTAAATCAAAAGATTTAAGGGGAGGAGCAAGCTTAGTGCTTGAAGGATTAATAGCTAATGGTACAACTATAGTAGAAGATGCAGAATATATTTTAAGAGGATATGAAAACTTAGACAAAAAACTAAGAAAACTAGGAGCAGAAATAAAACTAATAAATAAAAAATAGGAGTAGATAGTTAAAAATAATTGGAAATATAGCCAATTATTTAAAAAAATAAAATGCTTTCAAGTAAGAGAGAAAGGAATGTGATTTTCTATGAAAAAAGCAACCAAAGAGAAAAAAACTCAAAATCAAATTAATAATAAAAATAGAATCTTTGACTATGATCAAGAAACGAAGCAAAGACCGGAAAAACTTACGAGAAAAGCTAATTCAAAGAATAAAAACGAAGATAAAAAAAAATATGAAACTAAAAAAAGAAATCAAGATAAAAAGAAAAAAGAAACTAAAAAAAGAATTGAAACTAGAAAAAAAGAAATAAAAAATAATATAAAAAAAGAAATAAAAAATAATATAAAAAAAGAAAGAAACAAAAAAATAAAACAAATACAAAAGAAAAAGAAAATAGAAAATTCTAAAAAAAATAAAGAAATAAAAGCTATAAATAAAATTGAAAATAAAAAAGTTGCTCGTAAATTAACAATAAATGAAATTAGAAAAAAACAAAGAATTAATAAAACTATAAAGACTGTATTATTAATATGCATAGCTATAGTAGCAATATTACTACTACTTTTATCCCCAATATTTAATATTAAAGAAGTTAAAATTGAGGGGAACAATAAAATATCAAGACAAGAAATATTAAGTCTGCTTAAGATTGGAAAAGATACAAACATTTTTAAAGTAACAGACAATTATGTAAAAGAAAAACTAAAAGAAAATGCATATATAGATATTGATGAAACAATTTCAAGAAAAATATTTCCTGAAACAATCGAAGTCCATATAAAAGAAAGAAGTGCAGATTTTCAACTTGAATTTGGAAGTTCATTTGCATATATAGATAAATATGGAAATATACTGGAAATTTCACCTAAAAGCTTAGAAAATAAAATAAAAATATTAGGATATAAAACTTCAAACGAAAAAATAAAACCTGGAAACAAATTAGAAGACAGAGATATTTTAAAAATAAATGACATAATGCAAATAACAAAGATTGCTCAAAATTATGGCATAGATAGCAAAATCACATCTATTAATATAGAAGATGATAATGATTATATATTATATTTAGATAGTGAGAAAAAAACAGTACACCTCGGAAATAATATCGCAATTGAAACAAAAATGTTATATATAAAAGCAATACTAGAAAGAGAAAAAGAAATTGAAGGAGAAATATTTGTAAACATGGATTTAAACAAGAAAAATGCATATTTTAAACAAAAAGTATAGGAGGTAAAAATTTGAAACCATCAAAAAAAACTTTATTAGTTTACATGGGATTAGTTGCAATATTAGCAATGGCAATAACAGTTCAGTTAAGGACAATGGCTGGAAAAGATTCAAATGCATCTCAAATTTTAAGAAATGATGAGTTAAAAGATTCACTTTTACAATGGGAAGAAAAATATAATTCTATGGCTGAAAACTTAAATCAATCAAATAAACAACTGGAAAAGATGAGAACATCGGCATCTACATACGACACAAACTCTCAAGCAAAAAGTGAAGAATTAAAAAACAATAACACATTAATAGGATTATCAAAAGTTGCTGGAGAAGGAGTTGTGATAACAGCAAAAGATGGACAAGCAACAAAAGCAACAGATAGTTTAAGTGATTACTTAGTTCATGATGCAGATTTAAGAGGAATTGTAAGTGAGCTTTGCAATGCAGGAGCAGAAGCGATATCAATTAATAATCAAAGAATAGTAAACTCAACATGTATTGTATGTGCAGGAAATGTAATTTCAATAAATGGAGAGAAAGTAACATCTCCATTTATCATTAAAGCTATAGGAAATCAAGAAAGACTATATGGAATAAATAGACCTGGAGGATATTTAAGCATTATGAAAGATTATACTTCAGTAGAAATAAAAAAATCTAACAATGTAGAAATTGAAAAGTTTAATGGAGCTTTAAATTATAAATATGCCAAAACAATAAATTAAGCTTACAATTAGCCATGATTATTAATTATAGACACTTTATTCTAAAATATGTAAGAAAGGAGTCTCATAAAATTGAAATTAAAATTAGACAAAAATAAAACCGTCTTAGAGTTTACAATTGGAATTATTAGTATGCTACTTGTTAGTACAATTCTAATTCAAGTAAAAAGTGTAGATGAATATAAAAAATCAGATATTGAGAACTTAAGAGAAGATGAAGTCAAAACGCAAATTTCAATGTATAAAGACAAATATGAAGAAGCAGAAGAACAATACAAAAACAATCAGAACAAAATATCAGAATATCAAAACACTCAAAACGAAAACCAAAAAGCTTCAAGTTTAATAGATGAAGAATTAAAACAATCAGAAGCATTAATAGGGCTAACAGACATGAAAGGGGAAGGTGTAATAATTACACTAAACAATACTAAAGATAATCAATATACTTCTGAAAATATTAGAGATTTAATAAATGAACTAAAATATGGAGGAGCAGAAGCAATATCTATCAATGGAAACAGAATAATAAACTTAATGGATATAGTTACAATTAATAATACTTTTATTGTAATGGATGGAGGAAGGACTAGACTAGATTCTCCATATGAAGTAAAAGCGATAGGTGATAGGAAATATCTAACTAGTACATTAAATATGAAAAATAGTGGATTTGTTGATTTAATGAAAAGTAGTAATCTTGAAATACAAGTTAAAGAATCAGACAATGTTACAATAAATAAATATAACGGAACTTTAAAAAATGATTACATGAAGGAGGTTAAATAAATGACTATATTGTTTATAACTATAGGGTGCTTACTAGGAGTAATATTTGGCTTTTTAATACCAACAATACCATATTCTGTTTCAAATTACTTAGCAATTGCAATTGTTGCTGCATTAGATTCTGTATTCGGAGGAATTGCATCAAATATTAATAAAATATTTGATATTAAAGTATTTGTTTCAGGATTTTTTGTAAATGCAATATTAGCGATGCTATTAACATTTTTAGGACAAAAACTAAATGTAGATATATATTTGGCAGCAATAATCGTATTTATAGGAAGGATGTTTAACAATTTAGGAATAATCAGAAGATACTATTTAGAAAAATTAGAAAAAAAAGCAGGAAATGAAATTAAGAAAAAAGTAAAAAAAATCTAAAACAACGATTATAAAGGGATAACAAGGGTATAACAATTTTTTACCTTTAATATTTTTACAAAATGTAACAAATATTACAAAAATGTTACAAAAATATTTCAAATCCTATTGACTTTTTTTTTAAAATAATATAGACTTAAGCAAGAAAATCAAATAAGACAAATTAGGAGGAGTTTACTTTGGCTATAGGTGATGTGATTGTCGGCATTGACATAGGTGCATCTAAGATAAGTTTAGTTGTCGGTGAAGTCAATAATTTTAATCAAATTGAAGTCATTTGTAATACTAGTGGAAAAACTGAAGGGATTCAAAAGGACAAAATAATTAATGAACACAAACTAGCTGAATCAATAAAAAACGTTGTTAAAGAAGCAGAAAAAGAAATGGACATGAGTATTAATTCTGCATACATAACAGTTCAAGGGAAATACATAACAATAGTTCAAAATAGTGTTACAAAAGAAGCTAAAGATAAATATTCAGGAATATCTTCAAAGGATGTATCAAATGCACTAATGCAAGCCAAAGATATTGAAACACCTGAAGGAAAAACATTAATAGATGTTGTTACAAACAATTTTATACTAGACAATGGAAAAGTAATTGAAGATCCAGTTGGAGCGTTTAGTTCATCTTTCACTTTAAATGCTCAATTAATTTTTGCGGATAGAGACTACATAAATGTACTATCAAATATTTTTAAAAAAGTTGATATTGATGTAGATGGAATTGTGCCTATAACACTAGCAGAAAAAAACTTAGTTTTAGATGAATACGACCAAAAAGACTATGTAATGCTATTAGACATTGGAGCAGAAAATACAGATATTGGAATCTTTGATGGAGACAAATTTGTTTATACAAATTCAATTCCAATAGGAGGTAATAATATTACAAACGATATTGAAATTGTATTAAACATAGCTCACGAAGAAGCAGAGAAACTTAAAAAACAATACGGATTAGCTCTAAAATCATATATTGATAATGATAATGAAGTAGTACTTAACACAGTAAAAGAAGGTTTTGAAAGAGTTATAAAAAGTTCAAACATTGTAGAAATAATAGAAGCAAGAGTTGAACAAATATTTGAACTAGTTAATGAAGATATTAGTGGACAAGGTATAAAACAAAACATCAACAATGTAATACTCACAGGAAGAGGAATTACAAACATTAGTAAAAGTGACATAGTAGCAAAAATAACATTGAACATACCAGCAAAAATATCTAATAATAAGGCTACAGACATAATAGATCCATCGTTTATAACTTCATATGCATTAGTTAGATATATAGCCACTAGACCCTTTGCGAAAACTGTTTCAAGTAGTCTAGACACCAATTCTGAAGGTGGATTTATAAAAAATATATTAGAAAAAATTAAAGAATTTTTTTATTCATAAAAATAAGATTGGGAGGAAAACTAAATGTTAATGGATAGTAGTAATAATAATTATGAAGAAAATTATGGTACAGATGATACAGCTATTATAAAAGTAATTGGAGTTGGAGGAGCAGGGAATAATGCTGTAAATAGAATGGTTGACTCTGGGATAGAAGGAGTAGAATTTGTAGCCGTTAATACAGATAGACAAGCTCTAATGCTTTCAAAAGCAGGAACAAAAATTCAAATTGGAGAAAAGATAACAAGAGGACTTGGTGCAGGAGCGAATCCTGACATTGGGGCTCAAGCTGCAGAAGAAAGCAGACAAGAAATATCAGATGCAATTAAAGGTGCAGATATGGTTTTCGTTACATCTGGAATGGGTGGAGGAACAGGAACAGGAGCAGCACCAACAGTTGCAAGCATAGCAAAAGAGATGGGAATATTAACAATAGCCGTTGTTACAAAACCATTTACATTCGAAGGAAAGAAACGTTTAACTCAAGCAGAACGTGGAATAGATAGCCTAAAAGGTAAAGTAGATACATTAGTGGTAATCCCAAATGATAAATTACTACAAATCATTGACAGAAAAACAACAATGATGGAAGCATTCAAAATGGCTGATGATGTACTAAGACAAGGTGTTCAAGGTATATCAGATTTAATTAAAGTACCTGGACTAGTAAACCTTGACTTTGCAGATGTAAAAACAATTATGCTAAATACTGGAATGGCACATATGGGAATTGGTAGAGCATCAGGAGAAAACAGAGCAGAAGATGCTGCTAAGCAAGCAATCCAAAGTCCAATGCTTGAAACAACAATAGATGGAGCAAGAGGAGTTATAATAAATGTAACAGGTGGAGAGTCACTAGGATTACACGAAGTTAACACAGCAGCAGAATTAGTTCAAAGAAGTGTTGACCCAGAAGCAAATATTATATTTGGAGCCGTAATAGATAAGAGTTTAGATGAAGACATAGTTATAACAGTAATTGCAACAGGATTTGATAAAGAACCAGGAGCAAAAGAAACAACAATAAATAGAAGAGCTTGGGATACTCCAAATAAAACACCAGTTCCAACCAAAGGCGGACTTGAGAATATAGATATACCACCATTTTTACAAAAACATAAAAAATAAAAATATAAATAAAAATAAAAAGACGGCTTAAAAGTCGTCTTTTCTTTTATGTTACAATAAAAAAAGTTATAATATTATTGTAAACATTAGTAAAAGAGAAATTATCCTCTTACTATTCGAGCTATTCTTGGATTTTTGCTAACAAAACACAAAAGCTTTTCTACATATATACGATATCCCCAAGCACCAGGCTCACCACATAAATGGTTGGCACTGAATACACGAGTATCAAAATCCATGATGTTCTGAGAAATAGCCTTAACTCTTCTAGAATTTATAGATTTAATCTTATTCATAATAACCTCTCAAATTATATACAAGAAAAAAATTACTCCTTAAACAAATCAACAAAGCTTTGATTCTCCTCTAATAATTTAGAGACTCTTGCCATATTTTTAGCATATTTTAAAGCTCCAGATAATGAAGATGTCTCTTCATCAACGCATTTTTGATCTTCAATTTGAGATTGTAAGCTGATGCTCAATTTATCCTCATCTGAATTAAAAGGTTTTGAAATACACATAGAATACCCCAATCAAATACAATAGCTATTAAAACAACACAAATATAACATAAATTAAACATAATTGCAAATGCTGTCGAAAAGTTTTAAGACAATGATTACAAACTTTGACAGTTTTTTTATTTTATACAAATTAAAATAAGAGCATGAAAATATACATAGATATGGTTTTAATAGAAAACATTTTAATGAACTACATAATTCTATATGGAACAGGCTTTAGCCAAAAAATAAAAATGAAAAATCATAAACTTATACTATCCAGTTCAGTAGGAGCGATTTATGCAATAATAACTTATTTAAACATAATACCAATATACTCAAACATATTTATGAAGATACTATTATCCATAATAATGACATACATAGCATTCAATCCACAAAATGTTAAAAAAATGTTGAAAACACTATTGCTATTTTATCTAATCTCATTTGTCACAGGAGGGTGTGCTTTAGCACTTTTGTATTTAATATCACCCGAAAGCATATCGTTAAAAAAAGGAGTTCTAGTTGGAACATATCCAATGAAAATCACACTCATAGCAGGAGTTCTAGGTTTTTTAATAATACAATATTCATTTAAATTAAACAAGATGAAACTAAAAAAACAAGATTTAATATGTTATATAAAAATAAAAATATGTGGAAAACTAATACAAACAAAAGCATTTTTAGACTCCGGGAACAATCTTACAGATCCGTTAACAAAAGCACCAGTTGTAATAATAGAAAAAAGCATAATTGATAAAACTTTAGATATTAAATCAATTGAAGGAGGTGATGAAAGATTAAAAATAAGAATAATTCCTTTTAAAGCAATAGGAAAACAGAATGGATTACTAATGGGAATAAAAGCAGAGTACGTAGAAATCAAATATGATACAGAAACAACGATTGTTGAAAATGTAATTTTAGGATTATATGACGATAAAATAAGCAAAAATTATTCCGCATTAGTAGGCCTAAATTTATTAAATGGAGGTAACGAAAATGAACTTAGTATCAATACTAAAAAAAATATATTACAACATAGTCAAAGATGACAAACAATTTAATGAATTATTTTATGTGGGAGGAAGTGAAGATTTACCAGCACCACTTGAAGCAGAAAAAGAAGCAGAAGCAATAGAGAGACTTGCAAAAGGAGAAATAGAAGCAAGGCAATTACTAGTTGAACACAATTTAAGATTAGTTGTATACATAGCCAAAAAATTTGAAAATACTGGAGTAGGTATTGAAGACCTAGTATCAATAGGAACAATAGGGTTAATGAAAGCAATAAACACATTTAATCCTGAAAAAAAAATAAAACTAGCAACGTATGCATCAAGATGCATAGAAAATGAAATTTTAATGTATTTAAGAAGAAGCACAAAATTAAAAAGTGAGATTTCAATTGATGAGCCACTTAACAAAGATAGCGATGGAAATGAGCTATTACTATCAGATATTTTAGGAACAGCTGGAGATACAACCTCACAAAGAATAGAAGATGAAGTAGATAAAAAATTACTTAAAACATCAATTTCAAGACTAAACAGCAGAGAAAAAACAATAATGGAATTAAGATTTGGATTTGGAAACAAAAATGAAAAAACTCAAAAAGAAGTTGCAGATATGTTAGGAATATCACAAAGCTACATATCAAGGCTTGAAAAGAAAATAATTGGGAAAATGAAAAAAGAAATACTAAGTAAAACGGGATAATTTTCAAATTTGCAATTTGGGACGCCCTTTTTTTGCAAAATTTTTGCAATTTGGGACGCCCCTTTTTTGCAAAAGTTTTTCAAATTTGCAATTTGGGGCAACCTTTAAAACAAACATTAAATACACACCAAAATCACATTTTCACCAATACACTTGATTTTTTCCCAAGGAATAACAATATCATTACTTGGCGATAAAAAGCTCAAAGACTTAGATGTACCAGGAACAATTATAGAAGTAATACATCCAGACTTTAAATCTGCACAAACATCTTGCACATAACCCAATCTTCGTCCATCATTAATATTAATAACTTCTTTATGCTTAAAATCCATACCTTTATGAGCCATAATTTCCTCCTAGGAAATTATATGTGAAAAGGCTTGTATAAATTACAAACACATTAGCGATAAGATAGAATCACAAATACCCAACTCCAACTAAATATAATTTTTCTTTATATTCTTAATAGCATTTTTTTCAAGCCTAGAAACTTGAGCTTGTGAAATTCCAATTTCATCAGCAACCTCCATTTGAGTTTTACAATCAAAAAATCTCCTTTTAATAATATCTTTTTCTCTTTTAGAAAGTTTTTTCATAGCTTCACTAATAGCAATAGAATCAGTCCATCTTTCGTCATTAGCTTTTTTATCACTAATTTGATCAATTAAAAACAAGTTTTCAGAATCTGTGCTTCCATGAACAGAGTCGTGCAATGATACTGGATCTTGTATAGCATCTAAGCTTGCAGCAATTTGCTCTTTTTCTACTCCTACAATTTGAGCAATTTGCTCAATAGTTGGTTCATCTTGTGTCTTTTTAAGCAATTGTTCCTTAGCCATCAAAGCCTTATATGCTAAATTTCTAACAGAACGACTAACTCTGATAGGATTGTTATCTCTAAGATATCTACGAATTTCACCAATAATCATGGGAACTGCATAAGTAGAAAATTGTACATTTTGAGAGATATCAAAATTATCAATTGCTTTTATTAAACCAACACAACCAATTTGAAAAAGATCATCAGCATTATCATTACTATTTCTAAACTTTTTTATAACACTTAAAACTAATTTAAGATTTCCATTAATAAATTTTTGCCTTGCATCAACATCCCCATTTTTTATTTTAAATAAAAGTTCACTTTTTTCTTCATTTGATAAGACAGGCAAAGTTGAAGTGTTAACTCCAGAAATTTCAACCTTGTTAATCAAAAAAAGAACCTCCTCACAAAATATAAAATAAGTATGCCCAAAATAAAAAAAAATATTCAATTATAATTTAGTAAGCTATAGGGTAACCATTTGACTTACATAAGCTGTTAAATAAAAATACAATAAAAATGCAAAACAAATCAAAAAAATATGAGAAGAACATTGTTCAAAGAGAGGAAAAAGTATTTGCAAAAAAAGCTCGTCCCAAATTGCAAATTGCAAAAAAGGGGCGTCCCAAATGGCAAAATTTTAACAAATTTAATTTTTTTCTCATATTATCTTGTTTTTTTAATAAAATTAGGTATATAATATAATATGTTAAAATATCTACAACTAGGTGGAAAAATAATTTTTTTTATTTAGTAATATATATTATATTAATCAGGAGAATAAAATATGGAATTAAAAAGAATTTTAACTGGAATAGATGGACTAAAAGCTAAGGGAAATCTAGACTTAGATGTACCAAATGTTACAATCGACTCAAGAGCAGTAGGACAAGGCGATATGTTTATAGCAATAAATGGATTTGAAGTTGATGGACATAGATATATTCCAATGGCATTAAAAAAGGGAGCTAAAGTTATTTTAATAGAAGAAACAAAAGTTAATGATGTTGCTCCAATAATACCTCCTGATGTTACATTACTTGCAACGCAAGATACAAGAAAAGCAGAGTCAATTTGTGCTTGTAATTTTTATGATCAACCATCAAGAAAAGTTAAACTAATAGGTGTTACTGGTACAAAAGGAAAAACAACAACAACATTCATGATAAAAAAAATTCTTGAAAAGCAAGGAATTAAAACAGGAATAATAGGCACTATAGCAGAATATAGTGGTGATAGAAAAATAGAAGATAGTGACAGAACTTCTCCAGATGCAATTCATTTGCAGTATCTATTATCACAAATGGTAAATGACGGATGCCAAGCAGTAGTAATGGAAGTATCTTCGCAAAGCTTAAAACTTCACAGAGTGGATGGCTGTGAATTTGACATGGCAATATTCACAAACTTTTCAGAAGACCATATTGGAAAAAGAGAACATCCCAATATGGAAGATTATTTTAATTCAAAATTATTGTTATTTCAAAAATGTAATGAAGGATTTATAAATGCAGATGACTTATATGCACTAAGAATTCCTAAATTAGCACCTAACTGTAATATAAAAACATATGGAATTGATAATCAATGCGATTTATTAGCAAAAGACATCACAATAACTAATTCATACGTTGATTTTAGAGTTAAAATAAATGGAAAAAACGAAAGAATAAAAGCATTTATACCAGGAAGATTTAGTGTATACAACTGCTTGTCTGCTATATGCATTGCCGAAAAAATGGGTTGCTCAACTGAGTGTATTAAACAAGCATTAGAAGAAGTACGAGTTCCTGGAAGAAGTGAACTTGTTGACAATGACCTAGACCTAACGCTAATGATAGATTATGCCCATTCACCAGAAAGTCTACAAAGCATCTTACAAGCAGTAAAATCATATACAAGAGGAAAAGTTATTTCTGTATTCGGATGTGGAGGAGATAGAGATACAAGCAAAAGACCTCAAATGGGAGAAATTTCAGGTAAAATTGCAGACTACACAATCATAACATCAGACAACCCACGTACAGAAGATCCAGAAAGTATAATAAAACAAATTGAAGATGGAATAAAAAAAACAAATGGAAAATATGAATGCATAGTTGATAGAACAGAAGCAATTAGAAAAGCTATAGAAATAGCAAAAAATAAAGATATAGTTGTAATGGCCGGAAAAGGTCATGAAACATATCAAGAAATAAATCATATTAAAAATCCATATGACGAAAGAGTAATTATAAAAGAAATAATATCTCAAATGAAAAAGAAAAAACAGAGTTAAAATGAAAGGATAAAAAATGAGTTTTCAAGTAAAAATATTACTACTATCTTTTGCAACAAGTACATTTATTTCAATGATCGCAATACCAATATTAAGAAAATTAAAAGTAGGTCAATCTGAAAGGGAACTTGGACCGAAATCACATTTAGGAAAAAGTGGAACACCTACAATGGGAGGAATTATACTAATAATATCAACATTAGTACTAAGCGCTTTTCTTTACTTTGATTACTCAGGAGATGAACCAGAAATAGCAACAAGACTACTACCAATGATATTCGTAACATTAGGATTTGGAATTATCGGATTTATAGATGACTTTAAAAAAGTAATTTTACACAACACAGATGGACTAAGTCCAAAAGCAAAAATGGCTGGACTACTAATCATTTCAATAGTTTATGTATGTATGTTAACATTTGTGTTCAAAAACGGATGTAATATATATATTCCTTTTATGGATATATACATTGATTTACCAATATATATTTATATACCATTTGCTTTAACCGTAATATTAGGAACAACAAATGCAGTTAATCTAACAGATGGGATAGATGGACTATCAACAAGTGTAACAACAATAATACTAACAGCATTCACTGTAATATCAATAATACTAAACATAAAAGAAACAACAATTTTTGGATGTATTGTAATAGGATGTGCCTTAGGATTTTTATTATTTAACCTTCATCCAGCTCATATTTTTATGGGCGATACAGGTTCACTATTATTAGGTGGAGCAATAGCAGGTATTTCACTATATCTAAAATTGCCATTACTACTTTTAATAGTTGCAATAATCCCAGTTATAGAAACACTATCTGTTATAATACAAGTGGTATATTACAAAAGGACAAAGAAAAGATTTTTCAAAATGGCACCACTACACCATCACTATGAATTAAGTGGGTGGAATGAAAACAAAGTAGTAACAACATTTAGTTTTATAACATTAATTGCATCAATAATCGGTGTACTAGCAATATAAATAATACAAAAGAAAAGAAAAAAACTGAAAGGAAAGGATAAATGCAAAAAGTTACTAATACAAGAAAAATAAATAAAATAAAGAATAGTAACACTATTGACATGCCACTACTCATAACTGTACTAATGCTATTAGCAATTGGAATAGTTATGGTTTTATCAGCAAGTGCACCATCTGCTTTAGCCAAATATGGAGATAGCTACAGAAATGTTAAAACTCAAGGTCTTGCAGCATTTATTGGAATATTACTTATGATTGCAATGTCAAGATTACCATATCAATTACTCAACAAATACTATAAAATAATTTATATCGGTTCGATACTAGTATTATTTACAGTATTAATTCCTGGATTAGGATTTGAAACAAATGGAGCAAGAAGATGGATTCACTTCCTAGGACAACAAATGCAACCATCAGAAATAACTAAAATAGGATTAATTATCTTCTATGCAGGGTACTTTACTGATCCAAAAAACAAATTAGATACAAAAATGGGAAATACAATAATACCAATATTAGCCCTGTTACTTCCAATAGGAATATTACTATTAATACAAAACCACATGAGTGCCGGAATAGTAATTTCAATTGTAACAATAATAATGATACTAATGTCAGGATGCAAATTAAAAAATTATGCAGTACTAGCTGGATCAGGAATAGCAATGTTGTTACTAGCATTTCCATTTATAAAAGACAAAATAATGGGAAGCTTTAGATCAGATAGAATCGAAGCATGGTTAAATCCTATCGAAAATTCAAGCGATAAAGCATATCAAACACTACAAGGATTATATGCTATAGGATCTGGAGGATTATTTGGAGTTGGATTAGGGCAAAGTAAACAAAAATATTTATACATACCAGAGGCACACAATGACTTTATATTCGCAATATTAGCAGAAGAACTTGGATTCGTAGGATGTGCACTTATACTGTTTTTATTTGCAACACTAGCAATTAGAGGATCAATAATTGCAGTAAATGCTAGTGATATGTTTGGAAGTCTAATTGCAATTGGAATTACAGCCTTAATAACTGTTCAAGCAGTTTTAAACATAGCAGTTGTTACAAACACAATTCCAAACACAGGAATTTCACTTCCATTTTTAAGTTATGGAGGAACTTCACTAATCATTTTATTAGGAAGTATAGGAATTTTACTAAATATTTCACGCTCAGCAAAGAAACTATAAAAGTATAGGAGGATATTTTGAAAGTAATAATAGCAGCTGCAGGAACTGGAGGACACATAAATCCAGGAATAGCAATAGCAAATAAAATAAAAGAAGAAGAACCAAATTCAAAAATAATCTTCATTGGAACAAAAAGAGGAATTGAGAAAGATTTAGTTCCAAGAGCAGGATATGAACTAAAAACAATAGAAAGCTATGGATTTTCAAAAAAGATAACATTTGATAATATAAAAAAAATATTAAAAACTCTAGGTTCAATTAGAAAAGTAAAAAAAATAATCAAAGAATTCAACCCAGATATAGTAATAGGAACAGGAGGATACATATGCATCTCTGTATGTGGTGCAGCAAAAGGACTTAAAGTCCCATTTATAATACACGAAAGCAATGTACTTCCAGGTAAAGCAACAAAAATACTATCGCCAGATGCAGAAAAAATACTAGTTGGATTTAAAGAAGCTGAAGAAAAGCTACCAAATGCAAAAAATGTTGTAGTAACAGGAACTCCAACCAAAGGAGAAGATTTACATTATGATATAGAAACAAAAGAACTAAAAAAGCAAGAAATAGGATTTGACGCTAAAAAACCATTAGTTTTAGTATTTGGAGGAAGTCAAGGCTCTAAAAGCATAAATGGAGCAATAATTGATATCATTATAAACAGACTAAAACATAAAAATGAAGAAACAAACTCACAAATAAAGAACCATGAAAACTACAACAACTATCAAATAATTTGGGCGACAGGACCAACACAATATGGTGAAGTAAAGCAAGAACTAAACAAAGAAGAACTTAATATAGAAAACTTACCAGGAATTAAAATAGAACCATACATATATAATATGGGAGAGATAATGAATGTTGCAGATTTAATAGTATGTCGAAGCGGAGCGATGACAGTAACAGAACTTGAAAAAATAGGCAAAGCATCAATTTTAATTCCATTCCCATATGCAGCAGAAAACCATCAAGAATACAATGCAAGAGCACTAGAAAATGAAGGAGCAGCAAGAGTAATACTAGATAGAGAATTAAAATTTGGTGGCTTAAATGATATGATTAATGAATTAGTTAGTGAACCTAAAAAATTAAAAGAAATGAGTAAAAAAAGCAAATCATTATCAATTAATAATGTTGAAGATAGAATTTATACAGAAATTAAGCAAGTACTTAATTAATGAAAAAAATTTATATAATATATATAGTGGAGCTCGCGTAGCGACCAACAAGAGCAAACGTTATATATTATACAAATGTTAATACCATAATAAGAAAAGAAAGGAATCTAAAATGGCAGACAACCTAATAATAGTAGAGTCACCCTCAAAGGCTCACACAATCGAAAAATTCCTAAACAAAAACTACAAAGTAGTAGCATCTGTAGGACACATACGTGACCTACCAAAATCAAGAATGGGAATAGACATCGAAAACGATTTTGAACCACAATACATAAATATAAGAGGAAAAGCAGGAGTAATAAATGAATTAAAAAAAGAAGCAAAAAAGGCTAAAAAAGTCTATTTGGCAACTGACCCCGACCGTGAAGGAGAAGCAATAGCATGGCACTTAGCATATATTTTAGACATTCCAGAGGACGAGCTTTGCAGAGTAACATTTAATGAAATAACAAAAGAAACCGTTCAAAAATCTATGAAAAAACCACGCACAATTGATATGAACCTAACAGATGCTCAACAAGCAAGAAGAGTAATGGACAGAATAGTTGGATACAAAATAAGCCCAATACTTTGGAAAAAGGTCAAAAGAGGTTTATCAGCAGGAAGAGTTCAATCTGTAGCAGTAAAACTAATTGTCGATAGAGAAACTGAAATTGAAAATTTCGTACCAGAAGAATATTGGAACATATACGCAACATTATCAAAAAATAAAGAACAATTTACAGCAAAACTAACAGGAAAAAATGGAGAAAAAATAGAACTATACAAAAAAGAGGAAGTAGACAAAATCTTAAAAGATATAGATGGTGCCAAGTATATTGTATCAAAAGTAAAAAAAGGAGAAAGGAAGCGTACACCAGCTCCACCATTTACAACAAGTACAATGCAACAAGAATCATCAAGGAAATTAGGATTTGCAATTAGAAAAACAATGAGTGTTGCACAAAGCTTATATGAAGGGGTAAAAATACCAGAAAGAGGCTCAGTTGGTTTAATCACATATATGAGAACAGACTCAACCAGAATTTCAGAAGAAGCAAGAGTAGGAGCAAAAGCACATATTGTAGGAAAATATGGTGAAAACTACTATGAAAATAGATATTATAAAACAAAAGAAGGAGCTCAAGATGCACACGAAGGTATTAGACCAACATATATAGACCTAGTGCCAGAAGAAATAAAAGACTCATTAACACCAGATCAATACAAATTATACAAACTGATATTTAATAGATTTATAGCAAGTCAAATGGCACCAGCAATTTTTGATACCATATCTGCACAAATAGATACAAATTCAAATAGTATTGATGTATACAACTTTAAAGCAAATGGCCAAAAGCTAAAATTCAAAGGATTTATGACATTATATGTTGAAGATAGAGATGACAAAAAGAATGAAGACAAAGATTTAGATATTCCTGAATTGGAAGAAAATGAAGAAGTTAAAAAAGAAAAAATAGATCCAAAACAAAGCTTCACAGAGCCACCACCAAGATATACAGAAGCAAGTTTAGTAAGGACTCTTGAAGAAAAAGGAATTGGAAGACCATCAACATATTCAGCAATTATTTCAACAATAATTGATAGACATTATATTGAAAGAAACCAAAAACAACTAACACCAACAGACCTTGGAAAAGTAGTAAACAAACTATTAGTTGAGAATTTTTCAGATGTAGTAAACGTTGAATTTACAGCAGGAATTGAAAATCAATTTGACCAAGTTGCAGAAGGAAAAGAACCTTGGAAACAAGTTATAAGAGATTTTTACACACCTTTTGAACAAATTGTGGAAAAGGTAGACGCAGAATTAGAGCATGTAGAAATTAAAGATGAAGAAAGCGACATCCAGTGTGAAAAATGTGGAAGAATGATGGTAGTAAAATACGGAAGATATGGAAAATTTCTAGCATGCCCAGGATACCCAGACTGTAGAAATATCAAACCATTTGAACAAAAAATCGATGTACCATGCCCAGTTTGCGGTTCAGAGGTATATATAAGAAAATCAAGAAGAGGAAGAAACTTCTATATTTGTTCAAAAAACAAACAAAACGAAGAAGGAGCTTGCCCATACATCTCATGGAACAAACCAAAACCAGGAGAAAAGTGGGAACCACCAAAAGAAGGCGAAGCACCAAAACCTTCAAAAAGAAAAACAACAAAAAAGAAAACTATAAAAAAATCCACAACAAAAAAGAAAACGACCAAAAAAACTGCAACAAATAAAAAAGAGTAAAAATATGAGTGAAAAAATATATTCAATTGAGGAAATAAAAAAGACAGGAGTAGTTGTATATGAAAAATAAGTTTGAAGAGCATTTGGTACATAATAGAAAATGACATACAAAAACTAAAAAAAGATCTTCAGAGCATTATAGATAAAGAAAGTAAGTAAAAAGAGGAGAATACTTATGAGAAAGTTTAAATCAGAATTAGGATCAATAACAGTAGTAGTATTTGCAACAGTAACATTTATTTTAATAATATTAGCAACAATATTTACAACAATAACATTAAAAAGAAAATCACAACAAGTAGAATTACAAGAGCTAAAACTTGCTTATGATGGAGACATGGCAAACATATATGAAGTAAGATCAGCAAAAGAAGTAATTCTGGGGACACCAACAGGAATGAAAAATGCAACAAGTAATGAAACAATATATAAAACAGCAAGTGCAGATGGAGAAGTAACACCACTATCAACAACAGGAACAACGACTGTAAAAGATAATAAAAATAACGAAATAAAGGTTCCAAAGAATTTTGGAATAGCGTTTGATTCAGGGGACAATGTAGCAGATGGAGTTGTAATAGAAGACACAAGCCATAATCAGTATGTATGGATACCAGTAGGAACAATAACAAATAGTTCTGGAGCTTCAAAAACAATAGATTTAATAAGAAGTAATTTTAATGGAACTACAACATCAAATGCAGAAACAGTAATCAATAGTTATTTTTATGAATATAATGCAACAAGTGGATCAAGTTATGGAAATACAAAGGCAAAGAATATAAGTGAGTTTGTAAGTAGCGCAAACACCAACCATGGATATTATTTAGCAAGATATGAAGCAGGAATAAATGCAAGCCAAGA
>JAFWMA010000021.1 GCA_017510825.1 Clostridia bacterium
AATGCATAATTAATAAGCTAAATATAGGAATTATTCCATCAAAAATTGGTACTCCTATTTCACTCATTGGTATTGTTGCTAAATCTGCTATCATTATAGAAATTACAAATTCAAACGGTTGTAATTGACCTATTTCTCTTTCTCCCATTAGTCTTGTTACAATTAAAACAATAACATACAGCACAATCGATCTAATATAAGTTACAAGCATCTTCTACTCCTCTATTTTGCAATTTGCAAAAATAGCCCGTCCCAAATTGCACTAAATAACATGAAGATTACTCAAAAAAGGAAACTAACTAAGTTAGCTTCCTTTCTTATTAATAATCATTTAATTATGTTACGTCAATCAAGTTGTTCTTCTAACTAGCTTTAAAATTAGAAATCTTCTCAATACTGAATTCTATTCTTGTATCAACTGCTAATGATTTTCCATACTGCCCCATCTTTTTCTAGTTTGACATTTTTTACTTTTATTATTGGGCGTAGCCCTGCAATCCTACTACCGTTTGATGAATTATTAGTTCCAGCTGATACTATTATTAATAAGTGATAAAAATTTGTTACTGAAGTAGGATTTGCAACAAAATACATTTTAGAGGCTGATCTGTCTGGTGTATAGTCATTTAGTTTATATAGTCCTTTTCTTTTATCTGCGGTTTCATTTTCTGAATTGTATGCTGTAACATTATTTGCAACTCCTTGAATCTTATCATACCCTCTAACATCAGATAATGTTACATTTCTTACTGTTGCACCTTCTCTATTTATGAAGAAATCACCTGTTATATCTCCACTCGCTTCTTCTTTTATCATATCATTGTTTCTTTTAATAATCTTTCTATATCCACCCATATTACGATTGCTATCGGTTAAACTCTTTTTGAATATTATTTTTTCAAAATGATAGTATAGTCCAGCAGAAGCATAAGCCGCATTTCCATTTGAAGAAGAGTTATAAAATTTATTAAAATATTCATTTTTCTCTGCTACGGTTGGTTTCCAATTTGCGCCATTAATTTCATACCATCCATAACATAGTTTGCACGGAATTCCTGTGCTTATAAATTCAATATTATAAGTTTCATCATCATTTTGTTCCTTTGTAATTAATCTCCATCCTGTATTTTTTGTAAATCTTTTTCCAGAATACACGTCATCATATTCCACATCATACTGTATATAACTATCATCTACAAAAGCTTCAACATTGACTGTGCAGCTTGCTCTATACTCAGTTCCATCATTGCATGAAGCTGTTATTGTAGCTATTCCTTCTTTTTCTGGCATAATGGTTCCATTTTTAACTTTTGCTATAGATTCATCAGATGATTGCCAATTTATGTTACCTTCAATGTTGATAGGAATTGCTTGAATTGTTTTTTCTTCTTTTGTTTCATCCATTACTTGCATGTATAAACTATTTGTGCTTAATGCTATGCCTTTTTCTTCTAGAGATAACAATCCACTTTCATTTACCGTGAAAAGCCTTCCTTTATATAGTATTTTTTTGTTTTCTCTGTCTATATGTAATTCGGTAGTATTTAGTTTCACTTGTAGATATTCTTCATAATCTATCAAATAATCCAAAAAAGGAGTTTCATTTTTTTGAAGGTTTTCAATATTTAAATCAGTAATAGCTAGTTGTAGTTCTTCTTGTGCTTTAGAAGATTCCGTTTTTTTGCTTGTCTCTTGTGCCCTATATAGCAATCCATTGTTATTCAATGTTAAATTTAATGTTATCCCTGCAAGAATTATTATAATAATAATCGTGACTACAAGTGCTACTAGAGTTATTCCAGATTGTTTTAGTTCTTCTTTCTTTTGATCGTTTTTCTTTATTATCTCTTCGCACCTTATCAAAAACACTGTTTTTGATGCTCTGAAGTATACTTTATCTCTATTTATTTCTCTTTTCGAAGATCTTAAGTTTCTCTCAATGGGTTCTTCATTTTCCATTTTTCGCCTCCTATATCTTATTTTACATATTTATTCATTATTAGATATGTTATAATAGGTTGTTCTAATTAAAGCAATCTGTTTTTGTTAAGTGTTCTCAAAAGTCACCAAAAATTCTGTACCTTCTTATTACATTCCTCGCAGAGCATTTTTTTGTAAAAATAAAGCTTTATATATCTGGTCCAGCTATAAAATCATCTCCTTTACCTTGATTAGTATAAAAATTTCCTTCAATAAGATCATATAATCCTTTAACATTGTCTAATTTGTTGTAGCAAGGAACTAAATTCATAATTAAATTTTCATAGTCACCATCATATATCTTAAAACTATATAATTTCATCTTACTATAGCCACTTCTATTTCCTACAACACCAGCAAATATTGTTATTGGATTTTTATTTATCAATGTATATGTAGTATTTGAGCTATTTACAATTTGAGTAGAATCGATATTAAAGTCATAAAATGACAAGTTTAATTCATATTTAGTTTCCTCTTCAATGCAATTACTTTTTTGCATAACTTTTTGACCGTGCCATTTGAATCCTTTAGTTATTTGTTCAAGTAAAAATCCTCCATAATTCCAAGTACCACAAATTATTCCTTTATAATTTTCAGATGGAGCAGTCAAAGTTAATTCCATATTTATTTTCATACTCTCTGATGGGTATTTATTTGTATTAATATACTGCGTTCCTAAACTTTCTATATATTCAACCTTTTGATACTCTGTTGGAAGTAGCTTTGCAGTTTTATCTATGAAACTAATTGCATTGTCCATTTGCGCTGTTTCCTCTTTTGTTTCATTTGCCCATGTGTTTGATGCTAGTGTTGCTTTGTCCAATAGTCCATTGCTTCCAAGGGCTAGGTTTAGGGTTACTCCTGCTAGAATTAGGAGGGTTATAATTGTTACTATAAGTGCTAAAAGTGTGATTCCTGAAGTGGCATTTTTATAAAAAAAAGTATTATTTTTCAATCTACTCCCCAATTGTTCATTCTTTGTTTTTTCTTGTCTTATGAGCTTGCTTTGTTGAGTATTCCATTTCCATTTTTGATATATTGCTGATGAATATAGTTTAATTCGGTTTCTCACGTTCCTTTTTTTTTTTCATTTTTCATTATTTTCCTTATTTCTTTTATTTTAATAAACTATTCATTGCAATTTTATTTTAGCATATTAAACAAAATAATACAATTATTTTTATATTACATTTTTGTAACATATATGAAATATTTTGCAGGCAAACTCATTCAATTCCTTAGTTTAAAAAATATTTTTTAATTTCAATGCTCTTTTTTCTTCTATATGATGAAGAAGATATACTGCTTGTTCTATTTCTGGAATTGAATCCTCTGGTGTTTCCGCTTCTAAATTAGCAGTAATTATTTGAATTTGTACATCAACTTTTTCAAGTTCATCATGTTCAATATAATAGGCTAATCCTTTGCTGTCCTCTCTCCATTTATTATATACTTCTTCTGATTTGTTTTTTAATTCTTCTTCTTCTACTTCTTTTGCTAATATTTTTTCCTTTAGTTCTAAAAGATTTTGATTTGTCTCACTAACGCATTTATTGGTATATTTTTGTGTAATAATGTCTCCTATGATTATTACTATGATGGTGACAATTGTAATAATAATTTCTTTTTTCATTCTTAAAATTGCCTTTCTCTTTAAATAATAATAGCTCTATAATATTTAATTTTGATATTTGAATTTGTCTTATACTAGCTACAGTCAAACACTTCTATATTTTTTGTTTAAAACTATTTTTAAAATCATTAGTTAAAAATCAGTCTTTTTTTTGGCAAAAGAAATTTCCAGACTCGTCTATTGTTGCAATTAGTATTTCTTTTGGTTTAGCTTTGTATTTTTTTAATTGTTTATTTAGCCAAGTTTTATTTTTTCCTATTTGTTTTATATTATCTTCCATTATTCTGCCATCAAGAACTAGATTATAAGACACTCCAGTTTTTACGGGAGTAATATTAAGGTCTTTAAGTGTAGGTTTGTTTTTTTCAGGTTTTAGTATTACTGATATTTCTCCATTTGTTTCTAATATCACATAGTCAACATCTTGTAAACTGAATATATCTTTTTCTCTTAATCTTTCTTGAAGTTCACTTAAATCAAA
>JAFWMA010000009.1 GCA_017510825.1 Clostridia bacterium
ACCAAGTAATAACAAAGTAAAGGCAGAAACCAATATGCCTTCAAGCAAATATCCAGATTTATCCTTTAATTTATTATAAATACTAGGAAACACAATATTAGAAAATATTGATGGAATATTTGAAAATGCAACCAAAACACTGAAAATTGTTGCCATAATTCCTTGACTTATACCATTTTCTAATTCATATTGAATAAATAGTTTTGCTTGGTTTTGACCAATGTCAACTATTCCAGTTTCTAATCCATATAATAAAGGTAGTAATATTAATAAAATTGACCATACTTTTTTGTGACTCTTCTTTTCTACTTTTTCCTTAATGGAAACATCAACATTTTCAGAAACATCAAATAGATTAAATGATAAAACAAAGGAAATTAAAGTAGAAAAAATTGCAATATACATAGGTAGATAAGCATTAATATTAAATAATGGACCAACAACCAATCCAGCTATAGTGCCAACAATTGCATATAACATACAAGCTGTGTTAAAAATTTTAATAAAACTATTTTCGCGATTAGCATAAACTAAATTTCTTCGTAATTCTACAACTACCATAGCTTTAAACATAAATGAAACTTCATATAAAATTTCACCAATAGCAAGACCAAATAATGTTGTACTAAATGTCAATAGTAATGCAGAAAATATAAAAATAAAGTTTCCTAATCTAACAGAAAATGTATTTCCAATCTTTTTTATAACCTTAAGTAAGGGAACTTGCAATAATATACTTGTAGTGATAGAAATTGTTGTAAGTAAGGAAAACTCGGATGCAGATAATCCTTTTACTGTTGTCAAAAACAATGTGTTTATAATATTAAAAAATAATAATCCACCTGATAAACTATAATATACAGGATATATTTTTATAAATCTATTTATTTTTTTAGCCATTTATATAATTTCCGATCTTTAATAATAATTAATTTAAACTCATTATATAAGATATTCAAAAATATTGCAATAACTATGACACTATGATAAAATTCATATGTATATGAAATAATAGGAGAAAGGTAAATTGTTAAGTAAAATCACAAGCAAGGAAGATTTGAAAAGAATAGAACCATTATTTACAGACATTAGATTTTATATGGGAAAAAGTGTTTTAGAAGGGATAATGGGAGAAGTATATACTGATAATGCTTTGAGTCCCAAATTTGCAATTCTGCTTGTAAAATCATTTTGTTTTATAAGTGGTATTATAGAAAAAGAAGAACTAAGAGAAATAATTAACAATAATTTTAAAAATAAAAGTATAATACCAAGTGATGAAATATGCGTGCAAATTGAAGAAATATATGGAGAAAGAATAGTAAAAACACAAAGGTACTCAATAAAGAAGAACCCTTCCTTTAATATATCAAAACTTAAAAAAATGACAAATAATTTATCCCAAGAATACAAAATTGAAAAAATAAAAGATGATTTAATAGATAAAGTTAGAGAAGAAGGGTTTAATATTACAACAGAAAACTATGAAAAAAATGGCATAGGATTTTGTTGTATATACAATAATGAAATAATAGGAAGTGCTTCTTCAAATATATTTTATAAAGATGGAATAGAAGTTAATGTTAGAGTAAAAGAAAAATACAGAAGAAAAGGTATAGCAACAGCAATGTGTGCTAACTTAATATTAGAATGTATTAATCAAAACAAAAAGATTAGCTGGGATGCAAAAGATATGAATTCAGTTAAGCTTGCAGAAAAATTGGGATTTGAATATGACTCACCTTATAATAGGTATAAATTTAAGAAAAGTCAGGAGTAGAAAATGGAGAATATAATTGATAATTTAGATAGTATTATAAAATATTCAGGAGAAAATGTTTCTGCAATAATAAAAGATATAAACAGTCAAGAATACATATATAAATTTAATAGCGATACAAAGCTTATATCTGCATCGACAATAAAAGTACCCATAATGCTAGCAATATTAGAAGAGGTAAGACAAGGAAATATTAGTCTAGATGCTGAACTTTTAGTTAAAAGTGAAGATGTAACATATAATACAAAAGTATTTGAAAATGGAGAAAAGCGTTATTCAATTTATGAGCTAATTAATTGGATGATTATTAATTCTGATAATACAGCTACAAATGTATTAATTAGAAAAATAGGTATGGACAAAATAAATAGCTATATTTTAAACGAGTTAAAAGTAAAATCAACGAGTTTACAAAGATATATGTTGGATTTTGAAGCAGTAAAAGAGGGATTAAATAATTACATGAGTCAAGAAGATATGCTCATAATATTTACTAAGCTTTTTAATAAAAAAATTTTAAATGATGATTTATGTGAAAAAGCAGTTAATATACTTTATAATCAGCGTGGACAGTATAGAATTATGAGATATATTTATGAACCAGTAAAATTTGCACATAAAGGAGGAGCATTAGACTATTTAGGTCATGATGTTGGTGTTATGAATATTAATGATAAATTATACTATGTTGGAATTTCTGTATATGATTCTAAAGATAAAGAAGGAAATAACAGGCTGTTTGGAAATTTAGGTAGAGAAATATATGAGTATTTAAAAAATATAAAAAAGCAAGGAGTTCCTGTTTATAAAAATAAAGGATATTAGTAATAAAGAGTACAAGTTATAGGAGAAAATATGAGTAAAGGAATTATAATAGCCACTTTTGCAGCTTGTGGTAAAAGCATTTTAGGGAAAAAATATAAAAATGTGTTAGATTTAGAATCTAGTTATTATAAGTATAAAATTGCTAATGATAATTTAACAGTAGAAGAAAGAAAAGGAACTAAAAAAGAATTAAATACAAACTGGCCTCAAAATTATTATGATGAAATTCTTAAAGCTATAGATAAGTATGATATAGTTTTAGTTCAATTAAAACCTGAACATTTTGATTACTTTGATAAAAGTAATATTAAATATTCAATAGCATATCCAAATATTGACAATTGGAATGTAATTGAAAAAAGATGCAAAGAAAGAGGCAATAATAATGCTTTTATAACTAGACTAAAAGAAGTTTTTAAACCTTATTATAAAGATGCAATACAAAGAAACTATGAAAAATTATATATACTTAATGAAAATGAAACATTAGAAGATATTTTAAAAGAAAATAATGTAAAATTAATTTAATATATTTTAATCTATAGATTTGCAATGTATAGATTAAAATAATAGCAAATTTTGTAAATTAAATACGTTAGTGTAAAATTTATGTAGGCAAAAAAATAAAAAATTTATCTAAATATTTTTTTTATTGAATATTGAAAAAACATGGTTAATCCGATACAATGTTAATTGCAAAAAAACAAATAGTAAAGGATAATAACCATGTTTGAAGAAATTATAACAAGTAATGAAATAAAATTCAATGATTTAGAGAAAAAAGTTTATAAATTTGTATGTTTTTTTGGATGTTTAATAATAAAGTTAATGTTAGAATCATACGACAAGAAATTAATGAAAGTTCGAGACAGTAAGAAATATAGACATAAAGGATTAAGAACAACCCATGTAAATACAGTAATGGGAGAAATAAAATTTAAAAGAGCAATGTATGAAGTAAAAGAAGAAGGAATTACAAAAACAGTATACTTGTTAGATGAAAAATTAAAAATAAGTGGAAGTGGAAAAGTATCAAGCAATTTAGTAGAAAAAGTAGTTGAAGTAGTACCAATAACAGATTCATATAGAAAAAGTGAAACAGTAATAGAAGAAACAACAAACACAACCATAAGCCATGAAAAAATAAGAAATATAATAGTAGATGTTGGAGAAAAAATAACAAAAAAAGAAAAAGAGGAAAGCAAATTATTAGATAAAGGACAATTGATAGCAGGGCTTAAAGAAGTGACTGCATTATTTGAAGAAGTAGATGGAATATGGATAAATTTACAAGGAAAAGACAGGAAAGAAAAACTAGAAAAAAATAAAAAGAAAGCAGAAAAAGAAAACAAAGAATTCAATCCAAAAATGAAGATAAAAACAGAGCTGAAATTGCATGTTATGTATGAAGGATGGAAAAAGGATGATCCAAGACATAGCTTAATAAATAAGCAATATATAGCAGGAATAATGAAACCAAAAGAAATATCAAAATTAAGAGATGCCAGAGTATATCAGCAATATGATGAAAGCAAAATAAAAATAATAGTAACAAATGGAGACGGAGCACAATGGACAAAAGGAACAACAGCAAAAGGAGGATTTTATCAAAAAGATGAATATCATATAATGCAAGAAATAGTAAGAGATGTACCAAAAGAATATCAAAACATAATAAAGGAACTAGTAAATACAAAGGAATATAAAAAAATACCAAAAGCAATAGAGGGAATCAAATATGAAGTAGGAGGAGAATATGAAGCAATAAAAAAATTAAAAAAGTTAGAAAAGTATTTAAGTAAAGATTTAGGAAGCTACCAAGATGTACTAGAAGTACCAGAAGCCCCAGAAGGAATAGAATATAGAACAATGGGAACACAAGAAAGTCAAATATTTAGTAAATTAAAGAAGGTATTTTGTAGTGGAAGAAAAGCATTTAGTAAAAAAGGAGCAAATGCATTAGCAAAGATTTGTGTATTAAGTGAAAAGATAAAAATAGATGAATTAGAAGAAGCAATACCAATAGATACAAGTGTAGAAGATTGGATAAAAGAAATTGAAAAACAAGTAAGAGCAACAAAGAAATATCATTGTGCAAAAGAAAAGGAAAAAGCAAGCTTATATACAGGAGTAAAAACAGGAGGAATAGAATATAAGTTTATGAAAGAAATAGCAAAAATAAAAAGCTTTAGTGAAATATAGTTAAATGACTATATTTATTAAGAGAACCAAAATAAAATAAATAGTTGATAGCAAAGGCATTTGAGGATTAAAAATAAAAAGATAAAAAAATTGCCTACATTTACTTGACACATACATTTTTTATACTTTTTATAATAACCCCTTTTAAATCTAATAAATCTTTGATACAATTACTATGCACTTATCAATACCTCCTTAAATGTTTTGTCACAATTACATTTTATCAGGTATTTTAGATAAGTGCATTATTTTTTACAAAAAAAATGCTGAAGCTTATTTAATCACTCCAACATTTATTATAGAACCAAAAGAGATTAGGGTATAAAAGCCCTAATCTTTCACTTTAAATTTAAAATATATTGAATATTGTTATATAATATAAACAATTGGAATAATAATGATTTTGAAATTAAAAATAGTAAGAGTTGATTCAGAATATTGTGATTATTTAAGAAAATTTGATAATAAGGTATCTTATAATAAAGATGGAAAAGAACTAAGACCATTTATAGGTATATTATTTAATATTGAAAATATAGAATATTTTGCACAATTGTCAAGCCCAAAACAAAAACATGTTAAAATGAAAAATATGGTGGATTTCCTAAAAATAAAAAATGGTGAACTCGAAGCAGTTAACTTTAACATTTCAGGAACAGAAATATCAAAAATTATTAATAGAACAATTAAATTATTTAAATGCAAACTATAAGCAAATTAGAAATAAGTCATATAATTTATATAGTATGCAAGCAATTATATTAGTTGGGTTGTTACTGGAATGCCAGATTATAATAATCAAAAAGTTGCATTTGAAAGAGTACTAGATTACTTAGAAAGTAGTAATCAAGAAGACTTAGAAAAGGGAGAACCTTTAGACAAAATAGAAAGTATTGAATTTAGAAATATTGATTTTGCATACAATACTGAAAATGTAATTAAAGACTTTTCATTATCAATAAATTCAAATGATAAAGTAGCATTAGTAGGAAAAACAGGCTCAGGAAAGTCGACAATTATAAATTTACTATGCAGATTTTATGATGTAACAAAAGGTGAAATATTAGTTAATGGTAAAAATATAAATACGTATAAATTTAAAGACTTACGTAGTAGAATAGGCTATGTAATGCAAGAAAACACTATATTTGATGGTACTGTATTAGAGAACATTAATTATGCTAATTTAAGTTTAAAAGAAGATACTATAATAAATGCTTGTAAAAAAATTGGACTACATGAACATATAATGAAATTACCAGATGGATATAAAACTACTTTGAAAAATGATGGAGACATATTGTCAAGTGGAGAAAAACAATTACTATGTTTTGCAAGGATAATGATAACAAATCCAGACATAATCCTTTTAGATGAGGTTACATCATCACTTAGCTATGAAACTGAAATGAAAATTCAATCT
>JAFWMA010000010.1 GCA_017510825.1 Clostridia bacterium
GGTTGGAGGTGTAAGTGGTGAGAGCCATTTAGCTGACCAATACTAATAAATCGAGGGCTTAACCACAAGAGTTAAGTAGAAGATAACAAGAGCAATTATGGAAAAGAATTGAATAATTACTGTATATTTTTGAGTGTGCTTTAAATATTTAATTACAATTTTCTGGTGATGATTATAATTAGGGAAATACCCGTTCCCATCCCGAACACGGAAGTCAAGCCTAATTATGCCGACGATACTCGAGGGTTACCCTTCCTGGAAAATAGGTATTGCCAGTTTTTTTTTATTTTTAAGTCTATGTAAATAGGCTTTTTTTTGATTTATACACTTTAATAGAAAATTTATGTAAGCAGTCAAACAAAAAACGAGACATTAATGTTTGAAGAAATAGAAATAGAGATAAATGAGGTAAACAATCCAAGTCATGCATTAACAAAAGTAGGAACTACAACAATAAGCTCAGTATCAAATTTAAATACAGATGAAGCATTAAAGGCACACTATGGAGAAATGACAGACTTCACAAGTATAAGTGGAGTACAATGGCAACTATTTTATGATGATGCAGAATATTGTTATGTAATAGCAAGTGATATATCCAATAATTCATTCAATCAAAAATACTTACAATGGCCATTACAAGAAGCAAATAGAGGAAAAGACTTTCTAAGCCTAAGAGCAACAGCTCTAATGATGGATACAAGCAAATGGAGTAATTTTACTGGGACTACTGGGCTCTTTGCAGTGCAATGATGAGTTTGTATGGTTCGCCGTCTACATAAATGTGTGTGCTGGCTACAAACGTGTATTCTACACTGGCTATATGCGCCTGAGTGCGACTTTCTAATTTTGTAAAAAATTAGAAATAAGTCTAAATGTTATGCAAATAACACGACAATAGTCAATTTGAGAGAAACTTCGTAAGAAGCGTCAGATTGACTATACATATAGTAAAATTTGAAAAAAAAGGTAAGCCAAAATCCGGATTGAAAATCTCATTTTGTTTAACTGCTTACTTTTTTCTTGCTTTAAGATTTTTTTTATGATAGTATATATATAATTATTTTAAGCTAGTTATTAATAGGGGAGCAATTTTTTATGGAAAATATTATAATAACGAGAACAACAAAAATTGATTTTTTTCAATTTACTAAGCTTCTTGAATTTGAAGATAAATTAACTCATGCTATTTTTTTGAAAAATCATAATGTAGGTTTTAATTTACTAGATAATATTGAAATAAGAGATAAGTCAATTATTGTTATATGTAAAGAATTTAATATTAATAAAAATAGAATTGTTCAATCACATCAAACTCACTCTGATAATATAAAAGAGTACAATGAACAAAGTGCAATTGAAAAAAATGTATTAAAAAAATATGATGGATATATTTGTAATAGAAAAGATATAGCAACATTAATTACTTTTGCTGATTGTATCCCTATATTTATATATGATCCTAAAAATAATGTATATGCAAATATTCATTCTGGATGGAGGGGTATAGTAAATCAAATTTCTATAAAAGCAATTAAAACACTAATAAAGAAATATAATTCAAAAGCGTCTGATCTGATAGTTTGTATTGGACCCAATATTAGAAAAGAATGTTTTTTAGTAAATAAAGATTTAGTTGACATTTATAAAATACAATTTGATGAATATATTAAGAAATATCCAATAATAGAGGAAACTAATATATATAATGAAAAAGGAAAGCAGTATAAAATAGATAATAATTTACTTTTAGAAGTATTATTAAAAGAAAATGGAATATTGAAAAACAATATAATAGATAGTGAAATCTGTACTGTATGTAATTCAGATGATTTTCATTCAAGAAGAGCAGAAGGAGAAAATTTCCAAAAAGGTGGGGGATTAATGATGTTAAAATAAATCTTTATATGTTTATTTAACTAATTAATTGAATGAAAATTATAGTAAAATAAATAAATTTAGGTATAAGAATAATGTAAAAGGAGTTTTTATGGTAGCTAATAAATTAAAAAAAGGTGATACAATTGGAATTATATCACCTTCACATATTTTAGATGAAAAAGAAGATTTAGAGATGGTTAATAAAGCTGTTAAAATGATGGAACAGCAAGGGTTTAAAATAAAAAAAGGAAAATATTCTTTTTGTGATGAAACAGGATATGGCACTACAGCACAACATAAAGCCGAGGATATTAACAATATGTTTGCTGATAAAGATATAAAAGCAATTTTTTCAATTACAGGAGGCAATAACTGTCTTTCTACTTTTGATTATATTAATTGGAAAATAATAAAACAAAATCCCAAAATTTTTTGTGGTTTCTCAGACACTACTTCGTTAGTTAATGAAATAAATGAACAAACAGGTTTAGTAACATATTCTGGACCATCTTTTAAATCCATAGCTTCTGGAGAAACTGATTACAGATTTAAAGCAGTGATTGATAGATTTGTAAATGGGAAAAACAATTTATTTTATGATGAAGATTTGGATGAGATTAAAGTAATAAGAAGTGGAAAGGCAACAGGAAAACTAGTTGGTGGCAATTTATCACTAACAACAGACCTAATATCGGGGAATTATAAAATTGATTTTAAGGATAAAATTTTATTGTTGGAAGATTTGGTTTGGGAATCACCAGCAGAAAAAGTTTCACATGATTTATACAGAATTAAACAGAATGGAATATTTGATCAAATCTCAGGTATTTGGGTAGGAAACTATGAAGGAGAAATTCCACTAGAAAAAATCCTACTGGATACAATAGACGATATTAGGTTTGATAAACCAATAATTAAGTCGGAAAACTTTGGTCATGCAGAAAAGAAGATAGTTATTCCAATAGGTGTAGAAGCAGAAATAGATACTAATCAAAATATTAAAATTCAAATATTGGAAAAATTTTTAAAATAGAATTAAAAAATACTATATAACAAAATATACTAAAAACAATACAAATAGAAATTTCTACCAATAAGATATTTGCTAAATAGTATTGACATACGATAATTATCAATATAAAATATTAAATAGATTAAATATTAAATAAATTAGTATAATTCTAAGAGGCTGATTAGTTTGAAATATAGTTATTCATATGTGTCTTTGAGCTAAGAGAAGGGAATGGAATTTTAAAATGTACAATACTTGGGAAGAACTTGAAAAAGCAATAAATAACTGCCAAAAATGTAAATTGTGTAATGGACGAACTAATATAGTTTTTGGTGTTGGAAATAAAAGTGCTGATATAATGTTTATTGGTGAAGGACCAGGAGCAGATGAAGATAGATTAGGAGAGCCTTTTGTAGGAAAAGCTGGACAGCTTATGAATAAGGCTTTTTTTGGTTTAGGAATCAAAAGAGAAAATGTTTATATAGCAAACATAGTAAAGTGTAGGCCTCCTCAAAATAGAGTTCCAGAAAAAGATGAAGCCTTTGCGTGTATGGACTATTTAAGAAATCAAGTAATACTGGTTAAGCCCAAAATTATTGTTTTATTAGGAAGTACTGCTTTAAAAAATATTTTAAGTGAGGATCGTTCAATTACTAGAGAGAGAGGCAATTGGATAAAGAGTGGTGATATTTTATATATGCCGACTTGGCACCCAGCTGCTCTACTTAGAGATGAAACAAAGAAAATTCAGTTTTGGAAGGATTTAAAACTTGTAAAAGATAAAGCTCAAAAAGAGTCATTAAAAACATAAGTTTTATTAGTATTTTTTAGATTTATTATATAAATAGGATTAATAATATGTTTTTTTGTAACTAACATATAACAAAATTGTGGATTGTTATGATAAAGGCTTGATAAAAATGTCGATATATAGTATAATAAGTATTAAGGTAAACTTTCGTAAGAAAGGAATAAGTATGGTAGCGATAATGAGTAAAGAGGATCCAAAAAAAGTTGCAGAGCTTGTTGAAAGTTCGATTTGTGTCTTTATGGGAACCTCTGAAGATGGTGGGATACTGATTTTTATCCCAAACCAGCGCGAAAAAGACCTTGAGAAGGTCAGGGTTGAGTGTGAGAGGTAAGTTGCAGAACAAGCTTCATACTGGGGAGGGGCAATAGCTCCTCCCTTTGTTATATACTAATAGAGTTACACTTTTGTTTTTGATGCATTAAGATTTTATGAGATTTAGTATAAAGTGAATTTATATAAAAAATATATTAAAAATAATAAGGAATTTATTATGAAAAATATTGAAGAAATTAGAAATTATTGTTTAAATTGTATAAATAAACCATGTAGTAATAGAGGATGTCCACTTGGAAATGACATTCCTGCTTTTATTCATGAAAGAAATCCAAAAAAAGCATTTGAAATAATAAGCAGAACAACGCTACTTCCAGCAATTTGTGGAAGAGTTTGTCCTCACTCTAAACAGTGTCAAGGCTTTTGCATAAGAGGAATAAAAGGTGAGCCAGTAAAAATTGGTGATGCTGAAGCATATATAGGGGATATTAGCTTAAAGGAAAACTATAAAATTCCAAGATTAGATTTAAATGAATTAATAAAAAAAGAAAATGAAGAAGCTTCTCATTATAAAAAGAGAGATGACGAATTTATTAAACAAAAAACTATGGATAAAATTGATTACAATAGTTTTAATGAAGGTAAATGTATGCTTAAAGTAGCAGTTATAGGAAGCGGACCATGTGGATTAACCTGTGCAGGATTTTTAGCAAGGTATGGTGCAAAAGTTACTATTTACGAAAAATATGAAAAACTGGGAGGATTATTAAGACATGGAATTCCTGACTTTAGACTTGATAGAAAAATTGTAGATAAAACAATTGAAAAAATTCTTGATTTGGGAATTAAAGTTGAAACAGGAAGGGAATTAGGGAAGAATATATTTATAAAAAATTTGCAAAAAGAGTTTGATGTTATTTTTATATCAATTGGAGCTAATATGTCTAATGAAACATTAAAGGGAGAGAATGTAATTAAAGGAAATGAATTCTTGGAACATCTAAATGTATTAAGTGAGCAAGGAAAAAATAAAAATGGTAAGGAAAGTGAGAATGTAGAAGAAAAAATAAAGATTGATAAATATAGTAGTGAAATATATGGAAAATATAAAGATAAAAATATTGCAATATCTGGTGGTGGAAATGTAGCAATGGACTGTGCAAGAACATTTATTAGAATGGGAGCAAATGTAACTATAGTATATAGAAGAGATGAAGAACAAATGCCAGCTGAAGAGCATGAAATTAGAAAGGCAAAAGAAGAAGGAGTGAGGTTTTTGGTAAAATCTAATATAAAATCATTTGATTCAGAAAATAAAAAATTGCATTGCATAAAAACTGAACTTGTAAAAAAAGAAGGTAATAATAGATTAAGTCCAGTTGACATAGAAGGAACTGACTTTGCACTAAATTTTGATTATGTTGTTTTAGCTACAGGATCTAAGCCAGAATCTGAATTACTAAAGAATGAGGGTTTTGAACTAAATCGATGGGGATATATAAAAACTAATGAAAAGTTTCAAACATCAGTAAAGAATATTTATGCAGGTGGAGATGTTGCTGGATCAAAAGCTACAGTAGCATTTGCAGCAAATAATGGAAGAGAAGTAGCAATTAAAATTTTACAAGATTATTTAAGAAAGTTCTACTTTCCTACTATTTAAAATTATAATGCGACTAAATTTTAGTTCATAAAATTTAGCATGACGAACAATTAAACGCGGATTTTTGCAGAGAGTATTTGCTTTTTCAATTTTATTAATGACTGCTATTGTTCTTTTATTGTGAATAGAAATGTTACAAAAATATTACAAAAATTTAATCAAATTGTAATATAAAAAAGCAAAATATAGTGTATAATATATATTGTGTAATAAACTAAGGAGATTATGAATGAGTGCAATAGAAAAAGAATTAATAAAAAATGGAATAAATGTTATAGGCCCAATTGATCCACAGAGTGTAAATCAAATATCAGCATATGTTGCAAGAACATTATGTACTAAATTTCCAGATTTGAAATTAAATTATAACACACTTTTTGAAAGTGTTTCAAGATTAAAAATGTATATTGCAGATATGGCAAATATGTCTGGAGCATGTTACTTTTATAAAAATTCAACAATATATTTTCAAAAAGGTTTAAGCTTAAATAATATAAAAAAATTAGCTATACATGAATGTATACATTATTTTCAAGAAGTAAAAGATGCCAAAGGGAAACTTCATAGATTAGGATTATGTACTTATTTTGGGAATAGAGCATATGGAAATGCTTTGAATGAAGCATCAGTTCAATTAATGTCAGCATATGCAACTGGAGAAAGAAGAGATGTTGTAACATATTATGGTATAACCTTACCAACTGATAGTCCATCATACTATCCTTTACTATGTAATTTGGTTAAGCAAATTGGATTTTTAGTAGGATTTTCAACAATGTTTGAAAGTACATTTTATTCAAATGATGCATTTTATGAAAAGATAAAAAATGCTTTTGGAGAAGGCAATTCATATAATATTCAAAAGAATTTTGAAAAAATACTTTCACTGGAATCAAAAATTATAAAAATTAATACAAAAATACAAAATAAAGAAATGTCTTACTATGGTTTTAAAAATAGTACAGATGCTATTGAAAAATGTAAAAATGATATACAAAGAATATTTTTGGCAACTCAAAGTACAATAATATCATCATTTTTTGATTCTAGATTACCAAAACTAAAAACAGTACAACAAATTGAAAATTACAGAAAATACTTATATAGCTTTAGTAATTTAATTGGAACAACAAGTAATTATTCTTTCTTTAATGATTACTATATAAAGAAGATGGCTGCACTTGATGCTATATATGAACGTAGAGCAGATAGCAATGTGAGTTTAATGGAAGTAAAGAAATCAAAGATTTCTCAATTTTTTGGATATTTGAAGAAATTGATTACAGGAAATGCTGATGAAGAAGAATACAACAATTATAAATAATTGCAAATGAAAAAATAAAAGGGTGTAAGGACGAGCTAAGCTCGTTCTTTTTGACATTTTAAGAATAATAATATATAATTGAGTATATATTTACTTTTATATCTATATTTTTAGATGAATAATTAAAAACAAAGATTAAATATTCATACTATTGTCTATTAGAGAGGAAAAGCAATGAAAAGTGAAAAAACAAATTTTACTATTAGACTTGACAAATCTGAAAAAGATGCTTTTACTAGTATTTGTCAAGAATTAGGAATTAATGCTTCAACTGCAATCACTATTTTTATAAAGACAGTGATTAGAGAAAATCGAATACCTTTTACTATTTCACTTACCAGAAATAACTAATATGGTTATCAGTTAATCCGAATATTTAATCTTTGAATAATAGGCAGGAATTGAGTTTTCCTGCCTATTGATTTTAAATATTATGTTACAAAAATAAGTATTGCAATTAGATTATTGTAGCTTGATAAAAGTTAAATAAAATGCTATTATATAGCTATGGAGGATGCTTTATGAAAAAAATTGTTATTATTCTAATTAGTATTTTATTATTTATTGGAATATTCGAAATATGGAAGATTTATAATATCAATCAAAAACAAGTTGCTGTTTTAGTTTATCATGATATTGTGGAAAATGATGAATTGAAGGCAAAAAATAGAGATAATTTAACAACAACAGATTTTGAAGAACAAGTAAAGTATCTTAAAGATGTTGGTTATACTTCAATATCATTAGATGAATTATATGATTGGAAGATTGGAAAGTCAGACATTCCAGAAAAATCAGTTGTCTTAACTTTTGATGATGGTTATTATTCATTTAAATATTTAGTTCAGCCAATATTACAAAAATATGATTATAAGGCAGCTTGTTTTTTAATAGGAAATGTAACCGGAGAAAAAACACCTGAATATCATGAAGGCGTATATGGAACTATTGGAATGGACGAGGTAAATAATCATATTGAAAATGTTGCATATGGTTCACATACTTATAATTTACATGATGAAGCTGATGATGGAAAGCCAATGATGTATAAAAAATCACTTGAAGATCTAAGACAAGATGCTAAGAATTTTAGAAATAATTTATTTGATGCAAAATATTTAGCATATCCTTTTTATACTTATAGTAAAGATTTTGTAAAATCATTAGAACAAGAGAATTACAAATTAGCTTTTGCTGGTGAAGAGGAAATGGCAACTAAAGGAATAGATAATTTAACAGTTCCAAGAATTTCAGCAATTAAAGATATAAACACTTTTAAAGAAATATTTGAGACAAATAAATTTAAAAATAGCTTAGGCAATGGACTGATTAGAAAAGTTGTAAAAACTCTTAAGAGAATAATAGGGTTAAATGGATAATTTGTTAAAATTAAAAAAATGTTTAACAAATACAATAATAAGTACAAAAAATGTTATAATCACACTAGGCTGTGAATTGTAACAAATAATTTAAATAAGAGAGAAAAATTGCTACATTTGCTAGTAATGGAGCAATTTTTATGATATAATATATGCATCTTAAAGAAATGAAGGGTTTAAATTATGAACTACATTTTAAGGAACATGGTAGCTTCGCGAATATATAAAAAAATAGTAAAAAATGAAACTTACCCGATTACAATATCGGGTCTTGTTTGCGTTGCAAAGAGTACGCTTGTATCAGCTTTAAATACAAATAATAAAGAAAAATCAATTATAGTTACATATAATGAAATGCAAGCTAAAAGACTTATTCATGATATAAAATATTTTACAGATTCAGTGTGCTATTTTCCAAAGAGGGAGATTTCAGCTTATGATTATGATGCAGAGGGAAATGAAATTGAAATAGAAAGAATAAATGTTCTTAACAGAATAAAAAAAGGCAAAGCACCAATAGTAGTAACAACAATAGAAGCTGTTATGCAAAGTATGATATCTAAAAAGTCACTTTATGAAAATGCAATTAAAGTGAAAACAGTTGGTGAGGTAAACTTAGAAGATATAAAGGAAAAACTTGTTCTACTTGGATATAAAAGAACTGATTTAGTTGAAAATATTGGAGAATTTAGTGTTAGAGGAAACATTATTGATATTGGTGTTAATAATACTGAGGGTGTGAGAATTGAACTTTGGGGTGATGAAGTAGATAGCATTAGAAGATTCAAATTTTCATCACAAAGATCCACAGATATGTTAAAAAATGTGGAAATCTATCCTGTTATAGAAAAAATATTAGAAAAGAAAATCGAGTCAATTTGCAAAAAAATTGAAGAAAGACTTGAAGGAAAGAGCGATGAAAAAAGGCAGGAAATATTAAGAGATATTGAAGAAATAAAAAATGGGAATTATATTACAAAAATAGATAAATATTTCAATGACTTCTATCAAGAACAGAATGACATTTTAGACTATGTAAAAAAATATAAGATTTTTTTAGATGAGCCTGAAAAAATAAAACAAAGAATTGACAGTATAAAAGAAAGCTATGATAATTTGACAACAGAGCTTTTGGAAAAAGGAAAAACAATTCCTGATTCAATAAATAATATTGCTAAATTTGAACTTAAAGAAGATAATGTAATTAATTTAAAAGAAGCTGACAGCACAAAGAATTGCTTTAAACTAAGAGAAGTTAATGTTTTAGGTGATAATCTTAAATCTGTTGAAACAGAGATTAATAATGCAATAAAAGATGAAAAGAAAGTAATAGTATTAGCAGGTACTAAAGAAAATAGAGATAAAATTGCAAAACTAATAGAAGGTGCAACTAAGGTAAATGATGTAGATAATATTGTTTTGAAAAAAAGCCAAGTAGTAATCTCAACAGGTTCACTTTCTAGTGGATTTGAAGACAAAGAAACAAATTTTTTATTAATAAGTAATGATGAATTTGGCAATGCAAAGAATGCTAAAAGAAGAGCAAAAGCAACTAATACATTTAAGAGTAGTGAGAAGATTGTTTTTGCAGATTTAAAAGTTGGAGATTTAGTAGTTCATAGAAACTATGGAATTGGAATTTTCACAGGTGTAAAAACTATTACAACTGATAGAGTAACTAAAGACTATATGGGAATTAAATATAGGGATGATGATACTTTATTTGTTCCAACCAATAATTTAGAAAATGTACGTAAGTATATTGGAACAGAAGCAGGAGTTCAGTTAAATAAACTTGGGGGTAAAGAGTGGAAAGAAACTAAGGCTCGTGTTAAAGGTAATTTAAGGACAGTTGCAAAAGAGCTAATTGAACTTTATGCGAAAAGAGAAAAATCTAAAGGATTTGCGTTTTCAAAAGATACTCCATGGCAACAAGAATTTGAAGATAGTTTTCCATATCAAGAAACAGATGATCAACTTCGTTGTATTGATGAAGTGAAAAAAGATATGGAAAATGAAAGACCGATGGATAGATTACTTTGCGGTGATGTCGGATATGGCAAGACTGAGGTAGCTATTAGAGGAGCTTTCAAAGCTATAATGGATGGTAAGCAAGTTGCATATTTAGCTCCGACAACGATACTTGCAGATCAACAATATCAAGAATTTAAAGAAAGGATGAAAGCTTTTCCTATTAAAGTTGATTTACTTAATAGATTTAGAACACAAACTCAGCAAAAGAAAACGGTAAAAGCTATAAATGAGGGCAAAGTTGATGTTGTTGTTGGAACTCATAGATTATTAAGTAAAGATGTAAAATTCAAAAATTTAGGCATGTTAATTATAGATGAAGAACACCGTTTTGGTGTTAAAGCAAAAGAAAAGATAAAGCAGTATAAAGCAAATGTTGATGTTTTAACAATGACTGCAACACCAATACCAAGAACTTTGCAAATGTCGATTGTTGGAATCAGAGATATGTCTGTAATTTATGAACCACCTCAGAATAGAAAGCCAATTCAAACTTATGTATTGGAGTATGATAAAGAGATTATTAGAGAGGCAATAACAAAAGAGCTTGAAAGAGAAGGTCAAGTTTTTTACATATTTAATAATGTTAAAAGAACAGCTGAAAAGGCAATGGAGATTGAATCATTAGTACCTGAAGCAAAGGTTGGATATGCTAATGGGCAAATGTCTGGTGACCAAATTGAAGAAATAATGCAGTCATTTATTAATAAAGAGATTAATGTTCTTGTATGTACAACAATACTTGAATCTGGAATCGATATTCCTAATGCTAATACAATAATTGTAGAAAATGCCGATAGATTTGGATTAGCACAGCTATATCAAATTAGAGGAAGAGTTGGAAGAAGCAATAGGCAAGCTTATGCGTATATTACTTATAGAAAAGACAAGATGATAAGTGAAGATGCAGCTCAAAGGCTAAAAGCTATCAAAGAATTTACTGAATTTGGTTCAGGATTTAAAATTGCCACAAGAGATTTGCAAATAAGAGGTGCTGGAAGTTTATTTGGAGAAGTGCAAAGTGGTCACATGGAACAAGTTGGATATGATATGTACAATAGACTATTGAATGAGGTTGTTAAAGAAATTAAGGGTGAAGATTTAGAAGAAGAACAAGAAATTACAATAGATGTAAAAATGTCTTCTTTTATTCCAGATAGTTATATAAAAGATCAAGCACAGAAAATTGAGATTTATCAAGATATAGCAGATTGTAAAACAGAGGAAGACGTAAGAGATGTGGTTGATGAAATAATTGATAGATTTGGAAATATACCTAGTGAAGTTGAAAATTTACTTGAAGTTTCAAGAATTAAGCAATTAGCTAGAAAAGCAAATGTCATAAAAATTCAAGAAAAACAAATGGGAATTTTATTTGGATTTAGCAAATTTGATGATTCTAAATTAACACCATTATTACAAAAATACGGAAATGATATTAGTTTTTCAGCTTCAGGAAAACCTTATATAACACTTAAAGTAAGCAAGTCAAACAAAATTAAAGAAATAAAAGAGTTTTTGAAATTTTTTAATTAATTTTGGGTCACTGGGGACGGAGCATTTGGCCCAAAAGTGGGTCACTGGGGACAGAGCATTTGACCCGAAAGTGGGTCACTGGGGACAGAGCCATTGTCTAAAAATAGGATCATTTGCTTAGTCAAAAGATATGGAGTACACTTTTAAAAATTTACTTTTTTAAAATTAATTTGAAGGAATGAAACGAAAAAATGTTTTGATTACATTAGAAGGAGTAGGAATGATAATTACAAGTAAAGATAATAATAGAATTAAAGAAATTAAGAAGCTTAAACAAAAAAAGTATCGAACTGATAAATATATTGTTGAAGGTGCTAAAATGATTCAAGAAGCAATAGCAGAAAACTTAGATATTGATGTTATTGTATTTAGAAGCGGATACAATTTTGAGATAGATGTTTCAAAATATGATATAATAGAAACAACAGAAACTGTTTTTAATGAATTAACTGATGTAGTTTCACCTCAAGGAATACTTGCTGTTATAAATAAAAATAAGAATACCCACAATATAGATACCAGTGATAATTATATTATTGCATTAAACGGAATCCAAGATCCAGGAAATTTGGGGACAATAATAAGGACAGCTGATGCTGCGAATATTAAACAAATTATTGTATCAAAAGACACAGTAGATTCTTATTCTCCAAAGGTGATTAGATCTACAATGGGAGCAATATTTAGAGTAAATATTATTGAAGTGGATAATTTGTATGAAACTTTAAAAAATATGAAAAAATGTGGATTTGAAATTGTTACTACTCAACTTGATGGAAAAAAGAGTTTTTATGATGTAGTTTATAATAAAAAAATAGTAGTAATAGGCAATGAAGCGAATGGAGTTAGTGACGCAGTTCAAGAAATATCAGATCATAAGGTGAAAATTCCAATGCCAGGAAAGGCAGAGAGTTTGAATGCTTCAGTAGCAACAGGTCTTATGATTTATGAATATGTAAGACAATTCTTGAATCACTAAAAATTATAAGACTAATAATATAAAATTTGCAAGATAATGTCTTGCGATTTTTTTTTGTTTGTAATAAAATGTAATAGGATAAACTGGTAAAATTAGATAACAAAAGAATGGATGGTGTATGTATATGGATATGAGCTTAGCTAGGGCTTATGCTGAAGTAGATAATATATTATCTTGCATGGAAACACGATATGTTGATAAAGTACCTAAAAAGTTAAGAGATATTTTTAAATATAATAGGTTAAAAGGGTATAATCCTATAATTAGTAAAGATATTCCTTTAAATGAACAAAAATTAGAAAGAAAAACCTTTGCAATTTTGGCGATGCTTGATTTACAGTATTGGTGTGAAAATGAAGTAGAAAAACAAGAGTTGTTGAAGGCTTATTCGAATAATGATAAAAAACATCAAGAAGAATTAAACCAAAAATATAATTCTGATGATTTGTTCAAAAATAAAGTGAAAAAAGTAAGAGAAGATGTTGAAAAAGATGAAATAATAAATAAAGAGAATATAGCTCTTACTGAAATTAAAGAAGATAGCTTTATAAAAAAGATTATCAAGAAAATTAAGTTGTTATTTAAAAAATAGATATAGGTATATAGTCAAGGAGAGGACAAGAAAGAAATGGCTACATTTGAATTAATTGAAGATGGAACATATAGGATTGAAGGAGAGATAACACAAGAAGATGTTGATAGAATAAATGCTTTTCCAATAAGAACTAAATTGGTTTTGCAAAATACAAAAAAACAGTCTAGCGAGGTAATAGGAAGGATAAATCCAAATATTGCATACTTTAGTGTACTAGGTGGATTAGATTATTATGAAAAAAGTAAATATAATTCTGAACAGTATAAGCAAAGAACAGAGTTAAATCCACTTGGTTTATCAAAAGTGTTGAAGTATTTTGAAAAAATTGAATCAGAAATGAATCCTGAATGGACAGATGTACAAAAATGTATGTATGCTTATAATGCTTTAGCTACTGATATTGAATATGTACGAGATTTAGAACAAGATATATTAACAGAAGGAGTTACTGAAAGAGGTTTAAATGGAGTGCTTTATGGACAATTAACTTGTGCTGGATTTGCACTAACATTTAAGGAAATGATGGATAGAATTGGAATTAAATGTTATTATCAAAATCAAATTAGAGTTCATGATTTTAATGTTGTAGAACTAGATGGAAAGCTTAGAGGTGTAGATGTAACTTTTGATTGTACGGATGATAAAACGCAACAATGTTCTTTCTATAATTTTGGGCGTGATCCAGAATTCTATCAAAAGCATGGGCATCAGATTGCAAGAGATAAACAAGAAACTGTTTTTGATTTAGCAACTTTTACAGACCAAGAATTGAGAGAAAATTATGATGTAATTAGAGATGCTATTAATAAGAGAGAAAGATATGTGAGTGAGTTTAGGAATTATGATAGGGATAGAAGAAGGAGATTTATGCCTGTAGATTCTTTTTTGGAAGAATTACAAGAAGAAAAAGAAGAATATTTGAAATTAAGAATATTAAATAAATATGGAATGGTACCGAAAGTGTATGGAGATTTTATTGATGAGACAGTTCAAAGATTCGGTTTTTTGCTAGATTATATTGGTACAAAAGAAGGAGATACTAATTTTTCAAATATAGTTGATGATATTAAGCAGAGGGCAAATATTAATGGATGGCTAATTATGGACGATGAGGATCAATTTGAGATTGTATCAAATGAAGATGGAAAAAGGGTTGATTTGCCAATAAATGATGAACAAAAGAATAGAATTGGATTGCTTTTGAATGAAGATGTTAAAAATTACTATATAAATTTTTTTAATAATGAATTTCCAAAAATTGATGATACAATTGAAACATATTATAGGGTTTGCAATGCTTCACAGGATTTAGCTCCTAAGATGTCAATGTTAAGAGGTTATTGTTACAGTAAAATTAGATTATTAGCATATGGAAAGGAATTTTTTGAATATTTGGGAATACCTAAAGAAGATGTAGAAGTGGTTGCTCAAAAAACTCAAGATTGTTTAGAGAATACGGTGATAGATTTTAATGATTCTAGAACACCACATGAAAATGACTTGGACTTTTTGTATGCTATTGTGCAAAATGATATCATAGATAAAATTGTTGAAAATGGTGATTATTCTGAAGAAAATTTAACTGAATTAATTGGATTGGTAAGAGAAAACTGGACAGATGCAGAATTTACTGATGAAGAGTTTAGAGATTTAAGAGATGAAGCAATGTCAAGAACAATGATTAGTGAAGATATAAGTAGAGAAACTGTAGATGCTGGAATTGGCATTGAGGAAACGAATGAAGTAATAAAAGAAATAAGTAGAAATCATAGAAAAGATAAAAACGAAGAGAGAGAAATATAAAGTATGTGGTGCGATTATTAATAGTACTTTAATACTTTCTAGATATTTTGCATTTAAAAGTGTACCTATCAAGTTGATCGCTAGGCATAATTACTCCACTTTATATTTACTCCTTTTGAGGATTTGGTTTAATTGTGAATAGTAAGAATCTGTAATTACAAAGGTGCAAGATAAATCTAATTGTCTTGCGTTTTTACTGTATTTGTAGTAAAATGTATTAATAGATTATTATAGATTTAATCTTTTTACTAAATTTTAGTTATAAGAAAATGATAATTTAGATAAAAGAATTAAAATAAAATATGATTTTTTGATATATGTTACTAAAATGAATAGAAAGGAAGTAAAAAATGTACAGAGATTATAATTGCGGAGAGTTAAGTGTAAATAATGTAAATGAAACAGTGAAACTTGCAGGATGGGTTCAAAAAATTAGAAATTTGGGCTCAATGCAGTTTGTAGATTTAAGAGATGAACATGGAATTACACAAATAGTTATTTCTTCAGAGAAATTAAAGGAAAAAATGAATGGAGTATATTCTGAAACAGTTTTAGCTGTTGAAGGTGATGTTGTTGAGCGTTCTAATAAAAATTTAAAAATGAAAACAGGTGAAATTGAAGTTGTTGCAACTAAAATTGAGATTCTCGGTAAATGTAAAAGTGAACTTCCTTTTGAAATCAATTCAGAAAAGATTGATAGAGAAAGTGTTAGAGAAGATTTAAGACTTAAATATAGGTATCTTGATTTAAGAAATGACGAGATACATAATAAAATTTTAATGCGTTCTAAAATAATGAAATCGATTAGAGAAGAAATGGACAAACTTGATTTTACAGAAATTCAAACTCCTATTTTAGCTAATTCATCACCAGAAGGAGCGAGAGATTATTTAGTACCTAGTAGATTACATGAAGGTAAGTTTTATGCTTTACCACAGGCTCCACAACAATTTAAGCAACTTTTAATGGTATCAGGATTTGATAAGTACTATCAGATAGCACCTTGTTTTAGAGATGAAGATCCAAGAGCAGACAGAGCACCAGGGGAATTTTATCAATTAGATATGGAAATGAGTTTTGCAACACAAGAAGATGTTTTTGAAGTAACAGAGAAAGTTATACCTGCTGTATATAAAGAAAACTCAAATTGGAAAGTTGATGAGGGTCCTTTTGTAAGAATTCCTTATAAAGAAGCAATGGAAAAATACGGAATAGATAAACCAGACTTAAGAAATCCTCTTATAATACAGGATGCAACAGAATTGTTTGTTAATACAGAATTTAATGCATTTAAAGGTAAAACAATAAAAGTCATAATAGTTCCAGGAGGTGCTGAGCAAGGAAGAAAATTCTTTGATTCAATGGGAGAGTTTGCTATTGAAAATGCAGGAGCTAAGGGATTAGCTTGGGTCAAAGTTGATAATGAAAACAATCTTTCAGGAGGTATTTCAAAATTTATTTCAGACGAAATAAAAACAGAGATTGGAGCAAAAGCAGGAGATGCAATTTTCTTTATAGCTGATGAACTAAAAACAGCTCAAAAAATTGCAGGTCTAGTAAGGATTGAGTTAGGGAAAAGATTAGATTTATTAGAGAAGAGTGTTTTTAAATTCTGTTGGATAGTTGATTTTCCAATGTATGAATACAATGAAGATTTAGAGAAAATAGATTTTAGTCATAATCCGTTTTCAATGCCACAGGGAGGTTTAGAAGCATTAGAAAAAGCAGAACCATTAGATATTTTAGCATATCAATATGACTTAGTTTGTAATGGATATGAAGTTGCATCAGGAGCTGTAAGAAATCATAATCCAGAAACAATGATAAAAGCTTTTGAAATAGCAGGATACTCAGAGCAAGATGTAAAAGAAAAATTTGGTGCTCTTTATACGGCTTTCCAATATGGAACTCCACCTCATGCTGGAATTGCAGAAGGGCTAGATAGAATGATAATGCTTATAACTGATACAGATACAATTCGTGATGTTATAGCTTTCCCAAAAAATAAAAAGGCTAGAGATGTGATGATGGATTCACCTAGTGAAGTAACAGAAGAACAATTGAATGATGTACATATGAAAATAAAATAATTTGATTTAAAGTTCTAAAAAATATAGTTATATTGTTATTTTAGATAAAAGCAAATTTAGAATAATTGATTTTTTTAGAAAAATATGATATAATAATTATATCTTCGGTATTGTTGGATAAATGAAGAAGAAAGGAACTAAAATGCTTACACGCCGAGAGATTATTTTTGTGGGGATAATAGTGGTTATTGCGATTATTACAATTGCAATGACGTGGTATTTACTGTGTTCCCTCAATGACTATGTTGGAGCATTAAGCTAAAACGAACAGCCTTTCAATGGGGGAGAAGTCAACAGACTTCTCCTCTTCTTTTACTGTAAGATAAAGTTTTGTGCAGAAAGTGCCTGTCCCTAATTGCACAAATTATGAATGTTTTATCTTTTTATTTTAAATTACTTGTAATTATTATAATTTCAGTATATAATAGAAAAATAGTGATTTTTTGCAAGGAGAAATATTTTATAATGAGTCATGTGAAGCAAAATAACAATGAAAAATATAGAATTTATGATCAAATGATTAGGTCTTTTTATAATGAAGAACAAAAAAGCAAGAGACTTAGTTTAAATTATAAACATGAAGTAAAGCTTGAACCAATTTTGATTATAGAATCAATACAAAAAAAAATCAAAGTAGGATTTAAGATTGGCATCAATCAAATGTATAAAATAAAAAAAATAACTGATTTTTATGACAGAATGAAAAAAAATGAAGATTATAAATATGGTGTTAAACTTGAATTTACCCATTCTAGCGAAGTATTTGAAGAAAAGTCAATAAAAATTTTAAATTTTATAATGAAATATGCCGAAATAATAAAATATTCAAATGAGACATTAAATCATTATCATACATATAATAGTGATAATACTATTTTACTTACCGAGAGTGGTATAGATGAGTTTTTTGATATAGTAAATGGTGAAAAAATTGAAACAAGAATAGATGGAAAAGATAATCAAGTTGAATTAGTTGATATGGAACCAGAGATAAAGTTTGATATTACTGAAAATAATGAACAGGAATATGTAATAACTACAAAAGCAAATAGTTTTGATTTTAGTATAATAAATGGAAAAGATTTTGTTTATTTTTTACAAAATGATAAAATGTATAGGTGCTCTAAAAAATTTGACAATACAGTTTTAAAATTATTAAATGTCTTTAGAGTAAATTTTACAAATGAAATTCCATTCAAAAAATCAGAATTTTCAGAGATTTATTCTTTGATTATACCTGAAATGAAAGAAAATATTTCTATAAGTAATATTGATATTGAAGAAATTGAAAACTATATTCCCAAAAAACTAAAGGTTAAAGTATTTTTAGATGTAAATAGACATAATTATATTGTTGCAGATATTAAATTTGGATATGATAATATTGAGTTTAGTCCATTTCACGATGTTGAATTAAAAATTCCTAGAAATATTGTTGAAGAATCTAGAGCTTTAGATCTATTTAGTAATAATGGGTTTATGTTTGATTCTGTAAATGAAAAGCTTATTTTGACTGATGAGAATAAAATATATAATTTTTTAAAGTATGGAATATTTGATTTAATAAATAAATTTGAAATTCTTGCAACTGATGAATTTAAAAAAAGAGAGATTATTTCTCCCAAAATGTCTTCAATTGGTGTGAAAATTGAGAATAATTTACTTGAAATTGATTTATCAAATATAGATTTAGATAGATCAGAACTTGAAGAAATAATGAAGAAATATAAATTGAAGAAAAAATTTCATAGATTAAAGAATGGTGTGTTTGTTGATTTAGATAATAATGAATCTTTAGATACAATAGAAAAAATTTTTGAAAGTACAGACGTTACCTTTAAAGAATTATCAAATGGAATTATTAGAGTGCCAATAAATAGAAGCTTATATCTAGATAAAATTTTAAAACAAAATAATATTTTAATTAAGCAAAATGAGGATTATAAAAAACTTATAGATGATATAAGTGAAAGGAAAATAGCAGATAGTGTAGTAACTCCAAGTAATTTGAAAACTGAATTAAGAGAGTATCAATTAGTAGGATATAATTGGCTAAAAAACTTAGATGAATATAAGCTTGGAGGGATTTTAGCTGATGATATGGGATTAGGAAAAACTATTCAAATTTTAGCTATCATTTTATCATATATTGAAAATGTGAAAAACAAAAGACCTAGTTTAGTAATATGTCCGAGTTCATTATCTTTAAACTGGCAAGATGAATCTAATAAATTTACTCCAACAATAAAAACCATGGTGATTTCTGGAACGCTTGAAGAGAGAAGAGAACGAATTGAAAAAATAAATGATTATGATTTAATAATAACATCATATGATTTATTAAAGAGAGATATAGAAATATATGAAGAGTTTAATTATTCTTTTAGGTATTTAATAGCAGATGAAGCACAGTATATAAAGAACAATAACACACAGAATGCAAAAGCAATAAAGAAAATTAACGCTAAAACAAGATATGCGTTAACTGGAACTCCAATTGAAAATTCGTTGGCTGAATTGTGGTCAATATTTGACTTTATTATGCCAGGATATTTATACTCATATACTAAATTTAAGGCCCAATACGAAACTCCTATAGTACGAGAAGAAAATGAAAACGTAACCAAAAGATTAAAAGAAATGATAAGCCCATTTATTTTAAGAAGAGTAAAAGAAAAGGTTTTGACTGAACTTCCAGATAAAACAATATCAGTATTAAACAATGAAATGGATGGAGAGCAGCTAAATATTTATTTATCATATATAAGGTCAGCTCGTAAGCAAGCAAAAGAAGAACTAGAGGCAAATGGAGTCCAAAATAGCCAAATTAAAATATTAGCATTGCTTATGAGATTAAGACAAATATGTTGTCATCCAGGATTGTTTATTGAAAACTATAAAGATGGAAGTAGAAAATTATCTCAATGTATTGAAATAGTAAAAGATGCAGTTGCATCAGGTCATAAAATTTTGCTTTTTTCAGGATATGCATCAATGTTTCCTTATATAAAAGAAAATCTTAAAGATGAGGGAATAAAATACTTTACTTTAACAGGACAAACTAAAGTTTCAGATCGAATGGATTTGGTAAATGAATTCAACAATAATGATGAAGTAAAAGTATTTTTAATATCTTTAAAGGCAGGTGGAACTGGATTAAACTTAATTGGTGCTGATGTTGTAATTCATTATGATCCATGGTGGAACATTTCAATTGAAAATCAAGCAACAGATAGGGCATATAGAATAGGGCAAAAGAGAAATGTTCAAGTGTATAAACTAATCACAAAGAACTCTATAGAAGAGAAAATATATAATTTGCAAGAAAAGAAAGCTAAATTAGTAAATGATATTTTATCAACAAACCAAACATTTATTAGTAAATTAAGTGAAGATGAAATAATGAAATTATTTGAATAAAGATGTGCAAAAGAAATTGACTAAATAATATATAATCTTTTTTTACAGGTTAAATTGAAATAAAGAAGGAAATTAAATGTCAAAACAAAATATACATGTTATTTTAGAATCTAAAATTCCATTTATATTAATTACTCCATCAGTTTTAAAAAATGGTCAAACATTAGTAATGGAGTCAAATAATTTTGAAACAAATAATATTCAAAACTTGTTAAGGCAAGGAATAGATACAGGAAAGTATTTAAGTGATATTTTGAAAGGCAAAAATCCAATATTAATTCCAATATTACCAAGTCCATCTGCTACAGCACCGTATTATCAACAATTATCAGCAGAATGTTTTGAAAATGGAGATAGGCCAGATTTAGATGTGATAGATTCTATAAACAAAGCAAAAGAAATTATAAAAAATAAATATAATGTTGAATTAAACAAAAAAATATTTTTAAATGGTTATTCTTCATCTGGAGTATTTGCTCAAAGATTTTCTTTAATTCATCCAGAGCTTGTGGAAAAAGTTTGCATAGGTGGGGCAAGTGGAAGTATTCCAATACCAACAACAGATTTGGATTATCCTTTAGGTATAAAAAACTACGAAGAATTATTTGGAAAAGAGTTTAATATTAGAGAATACAAAAAAATACTATTTAATTATTATGTTGGAAGTTTAGAATGTGAAACAAAGTCTTTAGATAGAACTGATGAATATGGAGATTTAGCTCCTATGCATGACATGAGTTATTTTGAAAGAAGTGTTCCTTCTGATATAGGAGAGGCTCAAAGAAAAAAGTTGGGGCAAGCTTTATTTGAAAGAGCTGAAAGAACTATAATGATATTAAAAAATATGGGAATAAATATAAATCATATAGTTTTACCTAACAGAGCTCATAATGATAGAGAAGCATATGAACTAAAAAGAAAAAATCTTAGATTTATAAATGCTCGAGTTATACAAGAGGATCAAGAGCAAATAATTTGTTTAGCTTTTGATAAAAGGCTACATAAGGAGAGAGAAATTTTTAGGTAATAGAAGTGTACGGTATCTTGTAATTGGAACAAGGCTGATTGAATGAAAAAACTAGACAATATAGTATAATTATTATTTAATAGAACCAATAGAGGTGAAAAAATGATTAAATTGGAGATATTAAATTTTATCAGAAATAATAAACAATATTTGGAAGACTTTATAACTAGGAGCACTTATCATTCAAATGCAATAGAGGGGTCAACTTTAACTTATGCAGAAACCTATGCTGTGCTATATAATGACAACAGCCTACTAAAAAATAATATACCACCTGCTGTAATAGCTAAAGATGATAGAGTAAAATACTTTGAACTACTAAGAAATCAAGACGAAGATGGTTTAGCAGAATGGATAAAAGAGTTATCTAAAGAAGAAGGGGAAAGAACAAATAGATTTAAACAAGAAAAAATCTCATAATGGTATATTGTGAGATTTTTTTGTGTTTACATAAATTTGTAATTTTACATAATTTATGGTATAATACTAATAGTTGCATTAATTGTAGATAGCTTATATAAAGGAGAATTTGAATGAGTTATATTGATTGGGATGATTTTGATGATTATGAGATTTCTAAAAACATAGTACATTTAGACCAGTATGATATGTATTATGTTAATTTTAAGATGAAAGATGGAACATCAAAAACAGTTAGGGTGTTTTGTGATAAAGGCTCAATTCCTGAACCTTATACAAAAAAACACAAAGAGCAAGAGGCATGGTATGAAGCTTTTGATAGCAATTTAACTGAAGTTATTGGCATGCAATTAGTGGGCAGGGATGGTCTAATGAATCAACAGGGGAGAGATGATTATATATATAGAGGAAACTTTTCTTGCGGATGGAACGATATTTATTATCCTATTTATGATGGCAAAACAAGAACAAAACTGGATTTATTTGAAGACAATTTATTTAGAACACAATTACAAGTTCAAGCAATAGAATGCCAGCAAGCTAGTAGAAGGAGTAATGGAGTTGAAACACGAGAATATACAAGGTATAGTTCAACGACACCAGCTCAAAAATTAAATGGAAAAGGTAAACACTATGCAATATCAGACGTTCACGGAATGTATGGTTCATATGACGAAGCAATTAAAAGAATGTCACCAAATGACCATTTATATATAATTGGAGATGCTATAGACAGAGGAAGTGAAGGAATAAAAATTCTTCAAGACATAATCAGAAGAAAAAATGATACACGTAATAATCCAGAAATAACTTTCTTATTAGGAAATCATGAATGGCAATTTTTACATTGTTTAGCTTTAATGCAACATTTTGACTTAACAGAACAAGAAGTTGAAGCATTAGCAATGTGGAGACACTTTGAAAACGGTGGAGTTGATAAACAAACTTTTAGAGATTGTTATTTTTCTAGTTCTATTAGTGCAGCAAAAAAAGGTGTTGATAAAAATGATATATCTTGGTTTTATGCTTGGTATTTATATAATGGAGGCAGAAAAACTTTGCCAGATTTTCTAGAACTAGATAAAAAACAGCAAGATAATATAGTATACTTTTTATCTAATTCGCCACTTGCACTATCACAGGAAATAGAAGGAAAAAAATATTTATTTGTTCATGCAATGCCTCCAGAAAGAGAAGAGCTTCTTCAATGTTTAATGAATGGAAACGAAGTTAATCTAGATAATATTGATCAAAGAACACTAAATGATGATGCTCATACAATGTTGGAGGGAAGAGAAAAGAAAATAGGTACTTATACTTATGGGCTTGCTAAAAGACATGGATTTACAACAATTTGTGGACATGAACCAACAATAGGAAAGATTGTAAAAAATCCTGATAAAGGTTTTGTGAGAATTGATGCAGCATGTCCAAGTGGTTGGTATGGTGGAAAACTAGCATTATACTGCATTGAAGATGGAAAAACGCAATACATTGATTCACAAGAAAGAGAAGGAACTGATAGATAAGGAATATTAGACTTAGAGCTCCATATTAATTAAGAAGAATAAAGAGAGGTAATTATTAATCTATGGATTGTAAATACCTCTCTTTTAGATTTTTAAACATATAAAAAACGTGAAAAAATCACGAAAACAGCAATAAAAAACGTGAAAAAATCACGAAAAGCTTGACTGAATATATAATTTAAGGTATAATGTTTATAAGGAGTGTAATGATTAATGAAAAGAGAGATATATAATAAGTTAATAGAATGGAAAAATAATAATATAAATATGCCATTTATGCTTGTAGGTGCTAGACAAACAGGGAAAACCTATATTTTAAATGAATTTTGCAATAATGAATTTGAAAAAAATCTGTATATTAATCTTGACAAATCAGAAGATATTAGAGAAATATTTGAGGAAACACTTGAGCCAGATACAATAATACAAAATATTGAAGCTTTAAAAAACATATCAATAGATATAAACAACACTATAGTCTTTTTAGATGAAATTCAAGTAAGTGAAAGAGCAATTAGTTCATTAAAGTATTTTTGTGAGAGTGAAAAACCATACAAAATAGTTTGTGCTGGAAGCTTATTAGGTGTTAAAATAAATAGATTTAAAAGTTCATTTCCAGTTGGAAAGGTTTGGATAGACTACTTATATCCTATGAAATTTAATGAATTTTTGCTGGCTATAGGAGAAGAAAAATTACTTGATTTGATAGAAAATGGATATAAAGATATGGAACCTATAATAGAGGTCAATCATAAAAAAGCTTTAAAATTATACTATGATTATATCTGCATAGGAGGAATGCCTGCATCTATTTTACAGTATATTGAGAATGGTAAAAGCATTGCCAATATAGATGATGACTTGCTTAGAATAATAATAACTTCATATTTAGCAGATATGGCAAAATACACAGAAAATACAGAGAGCATAAAAAACACAAAAATTTACAATTCCATTCCATCGCAGCTAGGCAAAGAAAATAAAAAATTCAAGTATTCATTAGTAGAAAAATCGGCAAGAAGTAGAGAATATGATTCATCTTTAAATTGGTTGCTCTCAAGCAATATGATATTAAAATGCGATGGGGTTGAAAATCCTAAATCACCATTAAAAGCAAACAAAGTGGATAATTTTAAGATATACTTAAGTGACATGGGGCTTTTAAGAGTTCTAGCTAATATAGACAAAACTGAAATCTTATTAAATAAAAATATGATTTATAAAGGTGCAATTACAGAAAATTATGTAGCACAAGTATTATATGCAAAACATCATGAATTGTTTTATTGGCAACAAGGAAATCAGTATGAAGTTGATTTTCTAATCAATATGGAAGGAGACATAATTCCAATTGAAGTTAAAGCAGGAGACAATACTACTTCAAGAAGCTTAAATCACTATATAAGTAAATATAAGCCTAAGTATAGTATTAGAGTATCAACGAAAAACTTTGGGTTTAGCAATAATATAAAATCTGTGCCTTTATATGCGGTACATTTAATATAAGAGGAGATTTAAATGGTAGATTATATAACGATAATAGGTGGAGGTTTAGCTGGGTGTGAAGCGGCTTATCAAATTGCAAAAAGAGGAATAAAGGTGAAATTGTATGAGATGAAACCAGCTAAGTTTTCACCAGCTCATAGTAATGAAAATTTAGCTGAAATTGTGTGTAGCAATTCATTTAAGTCAGACTTGCTAACAAATGCATGTGGACTATTAAAAGAAGAACTACGAATGATGGATTCACTCCTAATAAAAATAGCAGATCAAACAAAAGTCCCTGCAGGACAAGCACTAGCAGTAGATAGAGAGGAATTTGCTAAAAAAGTTACAGAAGAGATAAAAAACAATCCATTAATTGAAGTGATAAATCAAGAGATTACATCAAAAGAAAGATTTGGAGACGCTTCTCAAATCTTACAAAACGAATCTCTAAGATTTGGAGATACTTCCCCAATTTTACAAAATAAAACTGCAGACTTGCCAAAAACCCCCGTCCCTAATGGCACTAATGGCAGGAATCTGCCAAAAACCTCCGTCCCTAATGGCAGATGCTTGGAAGAATTAATAGGAGAAGGAATCGTAATAATTGCAACAGGTCCATTAACATCAGATGCCTTATCAGAAGGAATTAGGAATCTAACAGGAGAGGAAGATTTACACTTCTACGATGCTCAAGCTCCAATAGTTGAAAAAGATTCAATTGACTTTAATATAGCTTTTTATGGAAACAGATATGAACAAGAAAAGAAAAAAGATGAAACTATTGAACAATGGAAAGAGAGATTAACTAATCAATCAGAAGAAACACAAAGTTATATAAACCTACTTATGAATGAAGAAGAATATAATAAATTTTATAATGAATTAATTAATGCAGAAGTTGTAACACTAAGAGATTTTGAAAAACGAGAAATCTTTGAGGGATGTATGCCAGTTGAAATAATGGCTAAGAGAGGGATAGATACTTTAAGATTTGGGCCACTTAAGCCAGTTGGTTTTGATGATCCACGAACAGGAAGAAGGCCTTATGCAGTGGTTCAATTAAGACAAGACAATTCTCAAGGTTCACTATATAATATTGTAGGATTCCAAACAAATTTGAAATTTGGAGAACAAAAGAGGGTATTTAGTATGATACCAGGATTAGAGAGTGCTAATTTTGTGAAATATGGTGTGATGCACAGAAATACATTTATTAATTCAACTAGATTATTAGATAATACATATAATTTTAAGGAAAATAAAAACATTTACTTTGCTGGACAAATTACAGGAGTAGAAGGGTATGTAGAATCAATTGCATCAGGATTAGTATCTGGTATAAATGCTGTAAGAAGCTATAAAGAAGAAGAAAAAATAATATTTGATGAACAAACTATGTTAGGAGCATTAGCAAAATATATATCAACACCTAACGACAAGTTCCAACCAATGAATGCAAACTATGGAATTTTACCACCTTTGAAAGAAAAAATAAGAGATAAAAAGTTAAGGTACAAAACATTAAGCGAAAGAAGTTTAAAAATAATTCACGGTATGCTTTATGTAGTAGATAAGTGAGTAGCATTTTTAAAATATATATTTTAAGATATGTATATAACTATGAGTGATATGTAATGATTGTTACAATAATATTACAATTATATTAAAATTATATTAAAAAATAGAAAACTGCTTGAAATTACTAGTGAATTTTGTATATAATTATTTTGTAATATTGTATATTATGACAATAAGAAAAAGTAATGCTATATTGCTAAAAAAGATAATATCTAAGTTGACATAAAATACAAAAAATGGTATAATTAATATTAGATGGATTAAGAAAGGAGAATTAAAATGGATGAAAAATTAATAGATGTATTTAAAACAATGTCTTCAGAAGAATTAGCCGATTTGAAAATTGAAAGTGAAGAAGTTATTATGGAAGCAGATGAGTTAATTGCAGAATGTGATGAAGCACTTAATTCTTAGAATAATTAAAAATGGAGGGGAATAAGATATGAGTGAACAAACTTATAGAGATTTTAAGGATAGAAATGAAGAATATGTAAAAATTAAAAAGCAACTTGAATTAGCTAAAACTAAAATTCATAATTTAGGTATTTCGTTAGAACAAATTAATCTTAGAAAAGAACAACTTAAGCTTGAATTAAAAAGAAAAGGATTGTCTGATTCTGAAAGAGATAGTATTAAAACTGGGATTAAAGACTGTGATGTTACTATTAAAAGTATTAGAGAAGAAACAATTCAACAAAGAAAGATTCCTGAAAAAGTTAAGAGTATGATAGAGGAAATATCAAGAGATCCTGCTATTAAACAGGCGGTTGATAAACATCTAGTTAGGGGTTATGCAAAAAAGGTGAAAAAGGTTCAGGAGAAAAAAGTCAAAACTGAAACTTTATTAGCATTAATCCAAGAGCATCCTTCAATAAAAGGTCCTCTTAGAGGAATGTTTGAATCTATAAAAAGCATTAAAGAATTAACTAAGGTGTTAATGACACTAGACCCAGTAGCTGATCATGATTTAATAGATGCTACAAAGTCAAATATCAAAGATAAAAAGGATATACTTGATAAGAGTAAAGCAGAACTAAAAGCTTTTCTTTCTAGAAATGATGTTGACATAGATATTTCAGATATAATGAAAATGACTAATAAAGGCTATAAATTAGATGGTAATGGTCGTATTGATGTTGAAAAAACATTGAACAGGCAGATGAAAGGATATGATAAGCAAATTGCTCATTTTGATAATGCTATTAGACAAATAGATCCTTCATATAGTGTAACACAACAAGCTCAAGGTCAGAGTAATTTACCTAGTGAAGATATTAAACCATGGCAATTAATAAAGAGATTTAAAAGATGGAGAGCAGAGAGAAAAGCAAAAAGAGAAGAGAGAAGAATTGAGGAATCATATTTAGAAGAAAGTGATGAACCTGAAGGAAGTGGAACTGATTTGGGAGATACTACAGTTATAGAAGGAAGAGATGGAAGACAAGGAAATAGTCGAGAACAGGCTCAACAAAAAATTCGTGAAAATATATTTAAATATGATATCGTTAATGATTTGGTTGCACAAAGAGAAGAAGAATATAGAAAGCAAGCTAGAGAAATGCGAAGAAATAGAAATAATTCAAATGATAGAGATGATGAAAGATAATACGTTTAAGAGGGTTTGTTATGTTGGACAAATCCTCTTTTGATAAGGAGTGAATATGAAGCATTTTATTTTTGATATGGGAGGAGTTCTTGTAAAGCCAATTCCTCATGAATTAGTTAAAGACGAAATAAGTTATGTTAAATGCGACACAGAAGAAATGAAAGATTTTTTTTGGAATACATTTTTTGAGTATGAAAAAGGTAATTTAAATACTAAAGAATATGTACATAAACTTCAGCCATATTTCAATAAAAATAATATTACTCCTGAAGAATATGAAAAAACATATTATGATATAGGAAAAAAATATGGTGGAACTTTTGAAAATGCATACAGTGAATTAAGAAAATTAAAAGACGAAGGGTATAAAGTTTATTTACTATCAAATCTTCATGAAGTTAGTTTTAAAGATTTCTCAAAAATTTTTGATACTAGTGTTTTTGATAAGCTTTTTTTGTCTTATGAGATAGGAATGATAAAGCCTGATAATAGTATTTATCAATATGTAATTAATAAAATACATGATGACCCAAAAGAAATGTGCTTTTTTGATGATAAATTAGAAAATATTGAATCTGCAAAAAGAAATGGAATGAATGCTATACAAACTACAGGGGATATACTTGATGATAACATTGAATTTGCTAAAAAAATGTGATGAATGAAATGATCTTTAATGAGGATGTATTTTTTTGACCAAAGTAAATTAGAGGATTTTTATAGTGATATGATGATTTGTGATTGCAAGTGCAATATTGGAATTTAAATAGTAGAATAAGCATTGACGTTTTTTGGGGAATATACATAGATACCAATAAAAAACAACTAAAATCACTTGACTTTACGGTAAATAGATGATAAAATAATACTGTTGCAAATTATATGTAACAGTATTATTTTTATGTAGAAAATAAATCATCTTTGATGAAAATTTCTACAAGTAATTTTTAATTATAGAACGGAGGTGAAATTTAAGTGCCAACAATTAATCAATTAGTTAGAAAAGGAAGAAAAACTTCAAAAGCTAAGTCAAAATCACCAGCTTTGCAACATGGCTTCAACTCTATGAAAAACAGACAAACTAATGCTAAGTCACCACAAAAAAGAGGTGTTTGTACTGTAGTAAAGACTGTAACACCTAAGAAACCAAACTCAGCTTTAAGAAAAGTTGCGAGAGTTAGACTTTCAAATGGATATGAAGTTACTTCTTATATTCCAGGTATTGGTCATAACTTACAAGAGCATAGTGTTGTTCTTATAAGAGGTGGAAGGGTTAAAGATCTTCCTGGTGTGAGATACCATATTATAAGGGGAACTCTTGATACAGCTGGTGTTAAGGATAGGATGCAAGCTCGCTCGAAGTATGGAGCTAAGAAACCTAAAAAATAGTTTTTGTTGTGAAAAGTGTCATTCTACTGCGTTAAAATAATTTTCTAAGACCTCGACATACAGATGTATAGTCTCGTCCTTTTAAAATTATTTTGCCTTGTATAACTTGCTTTTGACAACAAACTGTTTGTTGTGAAAAACTGCATCTTATGTTGTCAAAATAAAATAAAAAAAAACTTCGACGTACACCACGTACAGTCTCATCTTTTTTATTTTATTTTTCTTAGTAATATTTGTTTTTGACAACAAAAATATTGAAAAGAGAAGTTTCTAGCTTCTTAGGAAATTTGGTGCAATATAATTGATAATTTGGTTAGTACTTAAATTTGAAAATAGATTGCACTAGACGGAGAAATTTGAGAAGATATTAAAGTATTAAATTTCTAAGAGTACCTTGATGTTTTTATAAACATTACAAATAAGATTTTAAGAATTTAAAATTAGACACGAGCAGAACAAGGAAGATGATGAGCTACTACGAAAACTATATTGATATATGTTGAGGAGGAGCGAAGAAATCTGACACAGTAATGTGAAGTGTATCATTTTAAAAGGAGGGAAGAATAGTGCCAAGAAAAGGATATGTAGCAAAAAGAGAAATTTTACCAGATCCTATATATAACAGTGTTAAAGTTACAAAGCTTATTAACAATGTTATGTTAGATGGTAAAAAGACTGTTGCACAAAAAATAGTTTATGATGCATTTGAAATTATCAAAGAAAAAACTGGAAAAGATCCACTTGAAGTATTTGAAGAATCATTAAATCAAATTATGCCAGTTCTTGAAGTTAAAGCTAGAAGAATTGGTGGTGCAACATATCAAGTTCCACTTGAAATAAGACCTGAAAGAAGACAAACATTAGGTTTAAGATGGTTAGTTTTATTTGCTAGAAAAAGAAATGAAAAAACTATGGCAGAGAGATTAGCAGCTGAAATAATGGATTCACTTGAAGGTAATGGTGGAGCTTTCAAGAAGAAAGAAGATATGCATAAGATGGCTGAGGCTAACAAAGCTTTTGCACACTACAAATTTTAAAATTGCGGTGAAAAGTGTCGTTCTTTTGTATAACTTGCTTTTGACTCTAATTTTATAAAAAAATAAGAAGTAAAAAGCTATGTTCTACTGCGTTAAAATAATTTTCTAAGATCTCGACATACAGATGTATAGTTTTGTCCTTAAAAATTATTTTGCCTTGTATAACTTGCTTCTAGCTTCCAAAAATATCATAGTGAAAATAACATTTTCGCCAAAAACGAGTATTGCGAGGCAGAAAAAGGTTTTAAGTGTGAAATAGTATTTGAGGTACATTGAGGGCTTAAAAGATTTTTCTAACGAAGCAAGACGAAGTTTTTCACGAAAATTAGAAGAGAGGAGAAAATAAATGGCTAACAGTGGAAGAGAGTTTCCTTTAGAGAAAACAAGAAATATAGGAATAATGGCTCACATTGATGCTGGAAAGACCACTACAACAGAAAGAATTTTATTTTATACTGGTAGAACTCACAAAATTGGTGAAGTTCATGATGGTCAGGCAACAATGGACTGGATGGCTCAAGAGCAAGAAAGAGGTATTACAATTACTTCTGCTGCAACAACTTGCCATTGGAGAGAACATAGAATTAATATAATTGATACTCCAGGTCATGTTGATTTTACAGTTGAAGTTGAAAGATCTCTTAGAGTTCTTGATGGTTCAGTGCTAGTATTAGCAGCTAAAGGTGGTGTGCAACCACAATCAGAAACAGTTTGGAGACAAGCTGATAAATATAAGGTTCCAAGAATCGTATATGTTAATAAAATGGATATTACAGGAGCAGATTTCTATCTTTGTATTGATCAAATGAGAGATAGATTAGGATGTCATCCTGTTCCAATACAATTACCAGTAGGTAAAGAGGATTATTTCCAAGGGATCGTTGATTTAATTAAGATGAAAGCTTATATTCAATCTGACGAAGACCAAGGAAAAGAAATCAAAGAGCAAGACATTCCAGCTGATATGCTTGAAGAAGCTCAAAAATATAGAGATGAGATGATCGAAGTTGTATCAGAACAAGATGATGAGTTAATGATGAAGTATTTGGAAGGTGAAGAACTAACTGAAGAGGAAATCAGATTGGGTCTTAGAAAAGGAACAATTGCAAATAAAATAGTTCCAATGACTTGTGGTTCATCATATAAAAATAAAGGTGTTCAAGAATTGCTTGATGCTATTATTGACTACTTACCAGCACCAACAGATATTGAAGACGTTAAGGGTGTTGATGAAGATGGAAATGAAGTTACAAGAGCAACTGATGATAATGCACCATTCTCAGCTTTAGCATTCAAGATTATGACTGACCCATTTGTAGGAAAATTATGTTTCTTCAGAGTTTATTCTGGAACATGTGATTCTGGTTCAACAATTTATAATGCTACAAAGCAAAAGAAAGATAGAATTGGAAGAATTCTATTAATGCATGCTAATAACAGGCAAGATATTGATAAAGTTTATGCTGGAGATATTGCTGCTGCAGTTGGACTTAAAGAAGTTGGAACTGGAGATACTTTATGTGATGCTGAAAACCCAGTTATACTTGAATCAATGGAATTTCCAGAACCTGTTATAGATATTGCTATTGAGCCTAAAGATAAGGCAAATAGTGAAAAACTTGGTATTGCATTAGCAAAACTTGCAGAGGAGGATCCAACATTCAAAACGTGGACTGATAAAGAATCAGGTCAAACAATTATAGCTGGTATGGGTGAGCTTCATCTAGACATTATAGTTGATAGACTTAAAAGAGAGTTTAAAGTTGAATGTACAGAAGGAAAGCCTCAAGTTTCGTATAAAGAAACAATTAGAAATAAAGCTAGAGTACAAGGTAAGTTTGTACGTCAATCTGGTGGACATGGACAATATGGTGATGTTTGGTTTGAAATGGAACCATTAGAGCCAGGTTCAGGAATTGTATTTGAGAACAAAATCGTTGGTGGTGCTGTTCCTAAAGAATACATTAAACCAGTTGAGGAAGGAATGAGAGAAGCTGCTTTAACAGGTATTCTTGCTGGATATCCTGTTATTGATTTCAAGGTTACATTAGTTGATGGATCATACCATGAAGTTGACTCATCAGAAATGGCCTTCAAAGTTGCAGCATCTATTGCTTTTAAAGAAGGTTGTAAGCAAGCTAAATCAGCTCTATTAGAACCTATTATGAAAATTGAAGTAACTGTTCCTGAAGAATATATGGGAGATGTTATAGGAGATATTAATGCTAGACGTGGTAGAATGGAAGGTATGGAAGCACAATCTGGAAATCAAGTAATTAGAGGATTTATTCCTTTATCAGAGATGTTTGGATATGCAACAGATCTACGTTCGAAAACACAAGGTAGAGGAACATATTCTATGGAACCATCTCATTATGAAGAAGTTCCAAAATCTGTTCTTGATCAAATTGTTTCTGCTAGAAGCAAGAAAGAAGATTAATTGAGGTTAAGTTATATGTCTCTGTGATAAGTTGATTATACTTATAAAATAGGTTAAATAATAATAAATTTATTTATAATACTTGCATTTTTTAAAGAAATGTTATAAAATGTAAGGCAATAAAATTGGTATTAATTTTTATTAATAAATTTTTAAAGTTTTAAGGAGGAATTTAAATTATGGCTAAAGAAGTATTTGTTAGAAGTAAGCCACACGTAAATATTGGTACAATTGGTCACGTTGACCATGGTAAGACAACAACGACAGCTGCCATTACAAAATGGTTAAGTTTACAAGGAAAGGCACAATTTGAAGATTATGCAGCAATTGATAGTGCTCCAGAAGAAAAAGAAAGAGGAATTACAATTAATACAGCTCATGTTGAGTACGAAACAGAGAATAGACACTATGCTCATGTTGACTGCCCAGGACATGCTGACTATGTTAAGAATATGATTACTGGTGCTGCTCAAATGGATGGAGCTATATTAATAGTTTCAGCAGCTGATGGCCCAATGCCTCAAACAAGAGAACATATACTACTTGCAAGGCAAGTTGGTGTTAAACATATTGTTGTATTCCTAAATAAATGTGATATGGTTGACGATCCAGAATTATTAGAATTAGTTGAAATGGAAGTTAGAGACTTATTATCAAGCTATGATTTCCCTGGAGATGAAATTCCAATAGTTAAAGGTTCTGCTTTAGTTGCTCTAGAAAGTAGCTCTAAAGATCCAGAAGCTGAGGAATATAAATGTATAAAAGAATTAATGGAAGCTGTAGATAGCTATATTCCAACACCTGAAAGACCAGTTGATCAACCATTCTTAATGCCAATTGAGGATGTTATGACAATTTCAGGACGTGGTACAGTTGTTACAGGTAGAGTTGAAAGAGGACAACTAAATGTTCAAGAAGAAGTTGAAATGGTTGGACTAAGTCAAGAAAGAAAGAAAACGGTTGTTACTGGACTAGAAATGTTCAGAAAAACATTAGATCATGCAGAAGCTGGTGATAATGTTGGTGTTCTATTAAGAGGAACACAAAGAGATGAAGTTGAAAGAGGTCAAGTTCTTGCAAAACCAGGAACAATCAACCCACATACTAAATTTACATCTCAAGTTTATGTATTAACAGCTGATGAAGGTGGACGTCATACTCCATTTTTCAATGGATATAGACCACAATTCTACTTCAGAACAACTGATGTTACAGGAACAATCAAGCTTCCAGAAGGAACAGAAATGGTTATGCCTGGTGACAACATTGATATGGAAATCGAATTAATTACTCCTATTGCAATTGAAAAAGGATTAAGATTCGCTATCCGTGAAGGTGGAAGAACAGTAGGTTCAGGTGTTGTTGCTGATATAATTGAGTAATAATAAAAATATTCAAAAAAGGGCGGCCTCTGGTCGTTCTTTTTTGTGGTTGTAATTACACTTATGTGAAAATAATGTGAAAAATAAAAAAATATATTGACAAAATATATTTTTTGAGGTAATATAAGTAAACTGAAATTAATAAGATATACACAAGGGAGGATTTTTATATGGAAAGTGAAGAAGTACTATTAACTCAAGAAGGATATAATAAATTAGAAAGTGAGTTAGAACAATTAAAAACAGTTGAAAGAACAGAAATAGCTGAAAGGATTAAAATTGCACTTGGTTATGGTGACTTATCTGAGAATTCAGAATATGATGAGGCTAAGTCCGCTCAGGAGCTAAATGAAAATAAAATTCTTGAGCTAGAAAATAAAATTAGACGTGCTAAGATTATTGATGCATCAGAGGTTGATACATCAAAAGTTCAAGTAGGAAATATGGTTAAAGTACATGATATAGCTTTTGATGAGGATGTTGAATACACTATTGTTGGGTCAACTGAAGTTGATTTAGCACAGAATAAAATATCAAATGAATCACCAATTGGTTCTGCCTTAATTGGTGCTAGAAGAGGTAAGATTGTTGAAGCTGAATTACCAAATGGAACAACAGCTCAATTCAGGATCTTATCAATTAAAAAAGCAAAATAATTGACTTTACTTGTTAAATAGTGGCATAATACTATTGTATGGCGTTGAAGATGAAAGTAAATTTGTGTAAAAGTTTTATGAGAGAATAAGTATCGTGGCTGGAAGTACTTAAAAACTTAAATTTATGAAACACATTGGAGCTAGAGTTTTATTAGAGTGGAAATTATATTTTCAAATAGGGTGGTACCGCGGAATGTTTTTCGTCCCTGTAATGTTTTAATTATTAAAAATTAGGTAGTAAAAAGTACTTAGTTTTAAGATTTAGAATATTACAGGGATTTTTATTTATATGTTTTTATGATACTAATGGTACAACAAAATAAAAGGGAATTTTATGTATAGAGAAGGGATTTTATTATGAATAAGTATAGAACTTATAATTGTTCAGAAATAAGAGAGGAAAATATTGGTGAAGAAATTAAGCTTGCAGGGTGGGTTGACACAATCCGTGATTTAGGTGGAATTTTATTTATGGATTTACGTGATCAATATGGAGTAACTCAAGTTGTTTTTTCTGGAGATGAAGAAAAAGTTAATACTGCACAAAGAATACCAATTGAATCTACGATTACTGTAAGTGGAATTGTAAGATTAAGGGAAGATGAAACAGTCAATAAAAAAATACCAACAGGTATGGTTGAATTGTTTGTAGATAGTTTTGAAATTTTGGGAAAAAGAACTAAATTGTTGCCTTTTGATATTGAAAATAATAAAAGAGTTAAAGAAGATCTAAGACTTGAATATAGATTTCTAGACTTACGTGCAAGAAAATCAATTGAAAATTTAAAACTAAGAGCTGAATTAATACAATTTTTAAGAAATCAAATGATAGGACAAGGTTTTTTAGAAGTTCAAACTCCAATACTAACAAGTTCGTCACCAGAAGGTGCAAGAGATTACTTAGTACCTAGTAGAGTGTATCCTGGTAAATTTTATGCACTCCCTCAAGCACCGCAACAGTTTAAACAATTACTTATGGTTTCTGGAGTTGATAAATATTTTCAAATAGCTCCATGTTTTAGGGATGAAGATGCAAGGGCAGATAGATCACCTGGGGAGTTTTATCAGTTAGATATGGAAATGGCTTTTGCGACTCAAGAAGATGTTTTTGAAGTTATGGAAAAAGTTATTTATAATACTTTTAAGAAATTTTCTAGTAAGAAAGTTGATGAAGTTTTTGAACGAATTTCTTATGAGGATGCAATGATTAAATATGGAACAGATAAACCTGATTTGAGAAATCCATTGGAAATTAAAGATGTAACTAATATTTTTAAAAAATTGGATATAAAAGTTTTTAATAAAAAGATTGTTAGAACAATTACTTTACCAGATGGAGCAAAACAGACGAGGACTTTCTATGATACAATTACTAATTTTGCTATAGATAAATGTCATGCAAAAGGATTAGCTTGGCTAAAAGTATTGTCTGATGGTACTTTGCAAGGACCAATAGCAAAACTAATAGATGATGAATCAAGAGATAAATTATTAAAGCAAACTGGAACTAAGCCAGGAGATAGTATTTTCTTTATTGCAGAGAGAAAGGGAATATTAGAAAAAATTGCTGGCCCTGTTCGTGAAAAGTTAGGAATATTGGCTGATTTGCTTGAAAAAGATTGTTTTAGATTTTGTTGGATAGTTGATTTTCCAATGTTTGAAGCTGATGAAAATGGAAAAATTAAATTTAGTCATAATCCATTTTCGATGCCACAAGGAGGTTTAAAAGCTTTAAGTGAAAAAAATCCTTTAGATATATTAGCTTACCAATATGATATAGTTTGCAATGGAGTAGAACTTTCTTCAGGGGCTGTAAGAAATCATGATCCGGAAATAATGGTAAAAGCATTTGAAATAGCTGGTTATAGTGAGGAAGAGCTGAAACGTAAATTCTCAGCATTATTTAATGCTTTTCATTATGGAGCTCCTCCTCATGCAGGAGTTGCACCTGGATTAGATAGAATGCTAATGTTACTTGCTGAAGAAGAATCAATTCGTGAAGTGATTGCTTTTCCAATGAATAGTAAGGCTGAAGACTTATTGGTTGGAGCACCTAGTGTTGTATCTGAAAAACAGTTAAAGGAAGCTAATATAAAAATAATTGAAAATAATAATTAAAGGTCTATTTATAAAAGTAGGTTTTTATGATACTATGGATAATATAAATTTTGTAATAAGGAGAAAGATTAAAATGGCAAATTCTAAAATTATAATTGTTGAAGGACCACAAGGGGCAGGTAAAACTACGATTACTGATTATATTAGAAATGTAGTTCCATATACAAACTTATATAGATTAAGTGGAACATCAGATTCAAGTAAACAAGGTAAAGTAAAAGCAGTAAAAATGTATGAAGATTTGATGAACTATATGGAAAATCTTGAAAATATGAGTATAAATTTATTATTTGATAGAACTTTTTTTACAGAAGAAATTTATTGTAGGCTTGGGTTTAAAGCATATTCTTTTACAGATGAATATGAAAAGCTTTTAGAAAGACTGAGTAAAATGGATTTTGAAATTTTTTATATTACACTTTACTTGAAAAATACTGATGAGTACAAAAAAAGACTTCAAAGAGAAGGAAAGGCAAATATTAAATATGCTGAATTTGATATTCAAAGTAGTATTAATCAGCAAAATGCTTATTTGAAAATGGCTGAGGAGATTAAATCAAAATATAGTATAATTAATGTTGTTAATTATGATACTAGTAGGGAGATTGAAATTACATTTGATGAAATTAAACAATTACTTAAATAGTTGTTTGATAAAAAAGTAATATTGGTATATAATGTGAAGTATGATGATATTGAACAAGAACTGGAAAATTAAAGTTAATAGGTAGCAAAAGATAGAAATTGTTATATATAGATATTTAATAAAAAAATGTGTATTATAAGTGGAAGGAGTGGTGATTTATATGAAGATAAGTAAAGAAGAGTTGTTACATATTGCGAATTTATCAGATTTAAAGATTTCGGAAAGTGAAATTGATAAATATTTAGAAAATTTAGAAGACATTTTGGAATATACAAATGTGCTTGAAAGTGCATCTATTGAGGAATTAGATGAAACGATTGGTGCAAATGATAATGAAAATGTTTTTAGAAAAGATGAAATCAAAGAATTTGAGGGTAGAGATGCTTTATTGCAAAATGCACCTGATTTAGAAGATGATATGTTTAGAATTCCAAAGGTGATTAATTAGATTTTAAAATATAAAATAATTAGACTTTGGTATAGGTAATTATTACTGAAAAATTGTCATGGTTAAAAGTATGGAAGGAGATATTAAATGGAAGAAATTACGACATTAACTGTTCATGAGCTTTCGAAAAAACTAGAGAATAAAGAATTAACTTCAGAGAAAATTGTTGAGGCTTATGCAAAAAGGATTGAAGAAAAAGAAAAGGATGTAGGTGCTTTTGTAACAGTTACGGCGCAACAAGCTTTAGAAGAAGCTAAAAGAATTGACTCTGAAAATATAGATAGAGAAAATAATAAATATGCAGGTATACCGATAGGAATTAAGGATAATATATGTACAAAAGGAGTTAAAACAACTTGTTCATCAAAAATGCTTGAAAACTTTGTTGCTCCTTATGATGCAACAGTTACTCAAAAAATAAATAGTGAAATGCTACCAAGTTTAGGAAAACTAAATATGGATGAATTTGCTATGGGAAGTTCTACTGAAAACTCAGCGATAAAGGTAACTCATAATCCATGGGATTTAAATAAGGTTCCTGGAGGGTCATCAGGTGGTTCTGCAGCTGCTGTTGCTGCAAATATGGTTCCATGGGCTTTAGGATCAGATACTGGTGGTTCAATTCGTGAGCCTGCATCTTTTTGTGGAGTTGTGGGGTTAAAACCTACTTATGGTTTGGTTTCGAGATATGGATTAGTTGCTTTTGCATCATCTCTAGATCAAATTGGTCCTATAACAAAGGATGTTGAAGATAGTGCAATTTTACTAAATATGATAGCTGGCCATGATGAAATGGATTCTACTTCATATGATATTCCAAAAATAGATTATACAGCATCATTAAAAAATGATATTAAAGGAAAGAAGATTGGAGTTCCTAAGGAATTTTTTGGAGAAGGAATAAATGAAGAAGTAAAAACAAAATTAAGAGAGGCTATTGAAATATATAAAGAATTAGGTGCTGTTGTTGAAGATTGTTCATTAGATGTAGCAGAATATTCTCTAGCAACATACTATATAATTGCTTGTGCGGAAGCTAGTTCAAACTTAGGTAGATTTGATGGAATTAGATATGGTTATAGAGCTAAAGATTTTTCAAATCTTAAAGAATTGTTTACTAATTCTAGAACTGAGGCTTTTGGAGATGAAGTTAAGCGAAGAATTATATTAGGTACTTATGTGCTTTCATCAGGATATTATGATGCATATTATAAAAAAGCTCAGAAAGTTAGGACTCTTGTAAAAAATAAGTTTGATGAATGTTTTAAGAAATATGATGTACTTCTAACTCCTGTTGCTCCAACAACAGCATTTGAAATTGGCTCAAAATTAAATAATCCAATGGAAATGTATTTAGCAGATATTTGTACTGTTTCAATTAATATTGCAAGTGTTCCTGCAATATCAATTCCATGTGGTGTTGATAGTAAAGGTATGCCGATTGGTATGCAGTTGATTGGTAATAGATTTAATGAAGAAACGATTCTTAATGTTGCTTATGCATTTGAACAAAAAATAGAATTTAGAGAGAACTATAAGCCAAGTTGTTAGAAGTTTTGAATGTGCTAAAATATCAAAATGATTTGTGATTTTTGAGAGAGATTTTTGAGAATTTGCTAAAAGTTTAGTTATTAATAGAAAGGAATGAAGTTTTATATGTCAAGAGAAGATTATGAAGTTGTTATTGGATTGGAAGTACACGCGGAGCTTTCAACAAGAACAAAAATATTTTGCTCATGTTCAACAGAATTTGGAGCAAATGAAAATACACACGTGTGCCCAATTTGTACAGCAATGCCTGGAGCTTTACCAAAGTTAAATGAAAAAGTGGTTGAGTATGCAGTTAAGGCTGGATTAGCTACAAATTGTAGTATATCACAAGATAGTAAAAATGATAGAAAGAATTACTTTTATCCGGATTTACCAAAATCATATCAGATTTCTCAATTTGACAAACCACTTTGTAATCATGGATATGTTGAGATTGAAGATGATGATGGAAATAAGAAAAAAGTTAGAATTTTGAGAATTCATATTGAAGAAGATGCTGGAAAATTAAATCATGATGAATATTCAAGTGGAAGTTTAGTTGATTTAAACAGAGCTGGAGTACCTTTGATTGAAATTGTTTCAGAGCCAGATTTGCGTTCATCAGGAGAAGCAGATAGATATTTAAAAAAATTGAAATCTATTCTTCAATACATAAATGTATCTGATTGTAAAATGGAAGAAGGTTCTTTGAGAGCTGATGTTAATGTTTCTATTCATAAACCAGGAACAGAATTAGGAACTAGACATGAGATGAAAAATATTAATTCTTTTAAAGCAATTCAAAGAGCAATTGAATATGAGATAGATAGTCAAATAGATGATGCAGAAAATGGTAAAGTTATTCAACAGGAAACTATGAGGTGGGATGACTTAGAGGGAAGAACTTTTCCTATGAGAAGTAAGGAAGATGCTCAAGATTATAGATATTTTCCTGATCCTGATTTAGTTGCTATTAAATTGTCAGATGAATATATTAATAATATAAAGGAAAACTTACCAGAACTTCCAGAATCAAGAAAAGTTAGGTATATGGAAGAGATTGGTCTATCAGAAAAAGATGCTGATGCTTTAGTTAGCTCAAGAAGGTTTTCTGATATTTTTGAAGAAGCGGGAAAAATATGTAATGATTATAAATCTGTTTGTAATTGGCTAACTTCGGATATATCAAGAATACTAAATGAAGGAGAAATGGATCCAGAGGAAATTCCTTTTAAGGCAAAAGAATTAGCAGAATTAGTAAGTTTGATTAATGATGGAACGATTAGTTCTAAAATTGGGAAGAAGGTTTTAGAAGAATTATTTAAAGAACCACGTTCTCCTAAAAAAATAATAGAAGAGAAAGGTTGGGTTCAGATTTCGGATGAATCTGAAATTAAAGAAGTAGTAATGACAGTGCTAGAGGCAAATCCTCAGTCAATTGTTGATTTCAAAGCGGGAAAAGATAGAGCCTTAGGATTTTTAGTTGGCCAAGCAATGAAAGCAACTAAAGGAAAAGCAAATCCTCAAATGCTTAATAAGATGTTTTTAGAAGAATTAAAAAAATAATTGAGTTTTAGCCATTAAGGACTGTCCAAAATTGCAAAGGTTTTGGAGAAAGATTGTCCAAAGTTGCAAATATTTTGCAAAAAAGGTTGTTCCAAGTTGCAAACGTTTTGCGAAAAAGGGTCATCCCAAACTGCAAACGTTTTGCGAAAAAGGGTCGTCCCAAACTGCAAATGTTTTGCAAAAAAGGGTCGTCCCAAATTGCAAAAAAATTCAATAAATTTCCAGTGTAAAAAATTAAAAAATGAACATCCTAAATATTGAAAAAGAATTAATTCATAATAATGAATTACATTAGGTAAAAATTCTTATAGAGTAATTTGTTAATTAAATTGTTTTATTAGAATAATGCTTAAGCTTTTTCAAAAATATTTTAGGAGGTGTATATCATGGCAACAAGAAATAATGAACCAGAAGCTTTAAAGAAGTTTAAGTATGAGGTTGCTAACGAAGTAGGAGTTTCTCTAAAAGATGGATATAATGGTGATATTTCTGCAAGAGATGCTGGAAAAGTTGGTGGAAACATGGTTAAGAAAATGATTAAACAAGCAGAATCTCAATTAAGATAATTAACCTAAAATAATACAAATGATTTAAATAATATGAGTGTTAAAACGAGGAATGCTGTGAAGCATCCCTCGTTTTATACATGTAGTTAAACAACGTGCATTTGAACGTAATTATAGATAAGGTAGTTGTAAGTTTTTTGTAATTTCACTAAGAACAATGTCAAACTTTTCTTGTTTTGTAAGGTTGGTTGTATCCAATTTAAAGAAAGGCTGACTATATTGTTGCATAAAACTGTTTACAATATTGTTAAAGTGACTCACAAATCTGTAGGTTACAATTCTACCTTCTCCACCTCGTCGTTTGATTGCTTCTTCAGGTGTAGTAGTAAGATAGACAATTTGATCAGGGTTTGGAACTCCTGAATGTGTAAAAAATGCGTTGCATATTTCAAGGATTTCTCGAGATATAGCTTTTATGCTGTAATAGTATTGGTTCCAAACCATTGAATCAACAATTCCTCTATCAATGAGGATAACATCATACTCTGTGCAGAATTTAGCTTCTAATAGTTTAGTCAAGGTGCGATATTTCATCCAAAAATGTGCTTCAATACTTCCTTTAGGAATAATTTCAGGAACTATTTCAGCAGATTCCCGAATTATCTCTACCGAAAAACTTTTAGAAAGTTCTTTTTTTAACTGATGTATCACTGATGTTTTTCCTGCTTCTGGTGTACCCAAAAATTCAATCATGTAGGGTGTAGATGGTTGTATATTCATACAAATCCCTCATTTCATAATAGAAGGTTAGCTGTTGTGCATATAGTATCATTTTATGGCGCAAAAGTAAATACTTTTATTGAAATTTATTAATGTTTGATATATAATTGTTGATGATAAAAAGATAAAAAATTGAATTGGAGGATGTAGAAATGTATAGAGGGAAAGATAAAATTGAATATGCAATTTATTATGCTACAAAAGCTCATAAAGGGCAAACTCGAAAGGTTGAGGATGTTGATATGATATTCCATCCGTTTACTGTAGGTATGATATTGAAAAGAAATGGGTGTGATGATGATGTAGTAACTGCAGGTATTTTGCATGATGTTGTAGAAGATACTCCTCATGAGTTTGATGATATAGAAAAAGAATTTGGAAAAACGGTAAGAGATTATGTTTATGATGCATCAGAACCAGATAAATCTTTAGATTGGGAAGAACGAAAAAAACATACAATCGAACATATAAAAAATGCACCACTAGGATCAAAGTTAATAGTTGCTTGTGATAAAATAAGTAATTTAGAAGATTTATCAGATTGTATTGAATTGTATGGTGAAGAGAAGTCTATAGGTTCATTAAAAAGAGGAAAAGATAAACAAAAATGGTATTATACAAGTGTTTATGAGAGTTGTATTTATGGTCAAGATGAAAATCATCCTATTTTTAAGAGATATAAACAAGTATTGGAGAAACTATTTAACTAATAAATAGATAAAGTAGTGGAAATGGAGTTTTTGAACAAAAAAAATATCAAAAGCTCCCTCCCCTCTACTTTGTTTATTTTATATTTCTAACTGACATCCTAAAAAATTACTAGCAACTTTTGCTATTTCAATTTCTGCATTGCTTATTTTTCGATTTTGTTCTTTTGAAATTAAAATAACACTTCCAATAACTTCGCTATCTGATATTATAGGTGTTATTATTTTATGTTTTTCATTAATTGGTCCGTCTTTAATAATTGAAATTTTTTTAGTTCCTTCATCGATTGCCGTTTTTCTACTATCAATTATTTTTTCAAGTTCTTCACTTATTGGAACTTCAAGTAAGTCTTTTTTTGATGTTCCGGATACTGCAACAACGGAATCTTTGTCAGTAACTATTGAAATTAAGTTTGTTGTATTATATAGACTGTTAACGTATTGTTCAGAAAAATTTGTTAATTCACCTATTGGTGAATATTTTTTTAAAATAATGTTTCCTTCCTTTTCTGTAAAGATTTCTAAAGGAGTTCCTTCTTTTATCCTTAAAGTTTTTCGTATTTCTTTTGGTATAACTATTCTACCTAAATCATCTATTCTTCTAACTACTCCAGTTGCTTTCATCATATATAAATCCTTTCTAAAATATTTTTAAATTATATAAATATTATTACTAAAATTAGAAAAAATATACATAAATTGAAATGAATAGGTATTTTTTTAGGGAAAAATGTGATATAATGACGTAAGATTAATTTGACTTGAAAGGATTATTTTTTTATGAATAAGTTTTATGTTACAACACCAATTTATTACCCAAGTGGAAAGTTTCATATTGGAACCGCTTATACTGAAGTTTTAGCAGATATGGTTAAGAGATATCATGTTTTAAAGGGAGAAGAATCGTTTTTGCTTACAGGAACAGATGAACATGGACAAAAAATAGAGAATAAGGCTAGAGAGGCTGGAATGGAACCAAAGGAGTATGTAGATATTCAAGCTGAAAAAGCAATAGAACTTTGGAAAAAAATGAAAATTGATTATGATAAATATATTAGAACAACGGATGATTTTCATATAGAGGCAGTTCAAAAAATATTTGAAAAATTCTTGAAACAAGGTGATATTTATAAGGGAGAATATGAAGGCTGGTATTGTGAACCTTGTGAAAGTTATTTTACAGAAACTCAATTAGTAGATGGTAATTGCCCTGATTGTGGTAGAACTGTATATAAGATGAAAGAAGAAGCATATTTCTTTAAAATGAGTAAATATGTTGGTAGATTAGTTAAATATTATGATGAAAATCCTGATTTAATAAAACCATCATACAGAAAGCAGGAGATGATTAATAATTTTATTAAGCCAGGCTTAGAGGATTTATGTGTTACTAGGACTTCTTTTGATTGGGGGATTCAAGTTAAAAGTGATCCTAAACATGTTATTTATGTATGGCTTGATGCATTGACAAATTATATAACTGCATTAGGCTATGAATCAGAAGATGATAGTTTGTTTAAAAAGTTTTGGCCTGCCGATGCTCAAATTGTTGGAAAGGACATTGCAAGATTTCATTTGATATATTGGCCAATATTTTTGATGGCTTTAGATTTACCACTTCCTAAAACTATTTTTGTTCATAATTGGGTTACTATGAAAGATGGAAAAATGTCTAAATCAGTGGGAAATGTAATTTATCCAGAGCAATTAATTGACAGATATGGACTAGATGCTACTAAATATTATTTAATTAGGGAAGTACCCACATCTTCAGATGGATTATTTACTCCTGAGGGATTTGTTGAAAGATTTAATTCAGATTTATGTAATGATTTAGGAAACTTATTAAATAGAAGTATCGCAATGTGTAACAAATATTTTGATGGAAAACTTGATGGATATAATGGATTAAAAAATGATGTAGATTTATCATTGGAAGAAATGGTTAAAACTACAATTGAAAATTTTGACTTAGCTTTTAGTAATTTTGAATTTGCTAATTCACTGAAAATTATTTGGAAATTAGTTTCAAGAACTAATAAATATATTGATGAAACTGAACCATGGAAACTTGCAAAAGATATGGAATCAGAAGATAATCAAGAAAAGCTAAAATCAGTGATATATCATTTGATTGCAACATTAAAACAAATTGCTATTTTAATAAGACCCTTGATGGAAGAAACTTCTGATAATATGCTTAGACAATTAGGTTTGTTAAGTGAAGATATAGTGTGGAATCAATTGCAAAATTATAAAGAATTAAAAGATATAAGAGTAATTGAAAAAGGAGAACCATTATTTCAAAGAGTTGATGCTAATGAAGAGATTGAGTATATTAAAAGTTTAATGAAAAAATAATGGATTATAATTATATTATAGATAGAGGTAATTAATTAATGCTAAGAAATATTAAATAATTTATTTAATAAAATAGTATAATAAAAAACAGGTCTTGGGTAAAGACCTGTTTTTATCAATTATTAATAGTTCATATAATTATTCTACGGTTACTGATTTAGCTAAATTACGTGGCTTGTCAACATCAAGTTTTTTACATTTTGCAATGTGGTATGCTAGTAATTGTAAAGGAATTACAGATAATACAGGTGAAATTAGAGAAGAGCAATCAGGTATTTTAACAATTGATTCTTCATTAATATTGCTTGAATTTATGTCAATATCTTGATTTGATATAAGAATTATATTAGCTCCTCTTGTTACAACTTCATCTAGATTACTCAATGTTTTACTGCTTATTGAAGGATTTGTTATTATTCCAATTACTGAAACACCATCTTCAATTAGTGCAATAGGTCCATGTTTAAGTTCACCAGCAGCATAGGCTTCTGAATGAATATAAGTTATTTCTTTAACTTTTAAAGAACCTTCCATAGCAACTGCATAATCATTTATTCTACCAATAAAGAACATATTTTTATCTTGATAAATTTGATTAGCTATGTTTTTTACTTTATCACAATTATCTAGTATATATTTTATTTTGTCAGGTAATTGATTAAGATCATTTTTTAATTTTTCAAAATCAGCTGTATTTGATAGTCCAAGCTTTTCAGATATGAATAAAGCTAGTATTGTAAGTAATGTTACTTGACAAGTGTAAGCTTTAGTTGATGCAACTGCTATTTCAGGTCCTGCATGTGTATATAAAACAAAATCTGATATTCTTGTAATGGAACTTCCTATTACATTTACAATTGAAAGTGTAGTTGAGCCAGATTTTTTTGCTAGTTTTAGAGCAGCTATTGTATCAGCTGTTTCTCCTGATTGGCTAATAAATATACATAGAGTTTTTTCATTAATTAAGGGATTTCTATATCTAAATTCTGAAGCCATATCAACTTCACAAGGAATTTGAGTAAATTTTTCAAAAATATATTTTGTTGCAATCCCAGCGTGCATTGCAGTTCCGCATGCGACTATATATATTTTATTATATTTATTTACATCTAAGCTGTTTAATGGTAAATTAATGTTTCCTTCTTTATTAAATGAAGTTCCAATTGTTTCACGAATAGCAGTTGGCTGTTCATAAATTTCTTTAAGCATATAATCATCATATCCATTTTTTTCACTTGCTATAGCATCCCATTCAATGTTTTTTATTTCTTTTTCAATTATGTTTAAATCATAATTATAAAAAGTAATGGAGTCTTTTTTTACTTCTGCAATTTCATAATCTTCCATAAAATAAAAATCTTTTGTATATGAAAGTATTGCAGGAATGTCAGATGCTATGTAGTTTTCGTTTTTACCAACGCCTATTACTACTGGGCTATCTTTTTTTACTACTATTATTTCATCTTTAAGTAAAGGTGAAGTGATTTCGAGTGCATAGCTACCTTCAAGTTTTTTTAAGGCTTCAGTAACAGCAAATAATACTCCTTTTTTGGTGTTTTTATTGTAAAAGTAGTGGATTAAGTTAGGTATTAGTTCAGTATCAGTTTCAGAATGAAGTGCATATCCCTTTTTTTCAATGAATGATTTTAGCTCATCATAGTTTTCTATTATACCATTATGAACAACAGTAAATGTATTGTTGTTATCAGTATGAGGATGAGAGTTAATTTTAGAGGGCATACCTCTTGTTGCCCATCTTGTATGAGCAATGCCAATTGAACCTGTTAGAGATTCGAGTTCTGAGTTATCTTGTAATTTCTTTACTCTTCCCATATCCTTAACTATTTTTAGAGAATTGTCATTGTTTAAAACAGCAAGCCCTGCTGAATCATATCCTCTGTACTCAAGTGAAAGCAATCCATTAATAAGCACTGGTACAGCTTTCTTTGTACCAATGTATCCAACGATTCCACACATGTGAAAACCTCCTTTATATAGGTTCACAGCTAGGTGATGTTGAATTTGTTACAAACTATTTTCAATTTGAGAAATAATTTTTTTATTGTAGTTTGCTTTTTGCCAACATCTCTTGACAGTAGCATGCCATAGAATCATCCGCCGAATATTTCGATAAATTCTATCCTCGTCAGCTGAGAAAATTAGGTCACTGGGGACGGAGCACTTGGCCCACTTTTGGGTCATTAGGGACGGAGCATTTTAGTTAAAATTAGAACAATAAAGCAATAAGTAGATTTGTTTTATTATATTTATTGACTTGTTGGGACAGATTTAATTAAAAAGCTCTGTCCCTAATGACCCAAAAGTGGGCCAAATGCTCCGTCCCCAGTGACCTAATTTTCTCAGCTCTGGCGCTTGATATTATTTTGTGACCTAACATATTTTATACACTATAATTAAAAAAAGTGCAAGTGTTTTGTGTGAAAGTATTTATTCCTGATTGTACAAATAATGTTCAAATATATTGATTATGTAGTATTTTTATGGTAAAATAAATGAAGAAATCATGGAGGTATTTTATGGGAGAATCAAAGAATTTAATAATTGGAGTAATAGTTGTTGTAATAGCTGTGGCTTTAATTGGAGTGGGAGTTTATTTTTCGTTTTCTAATTCTGATGATAAGTTGACTAAAAAAGATAATGAAAGTGTATCAATTTTTTCAGATAAAGAAGAAACAGTAAAAAAAGAATTAGAAAAGTATATTAAAAATGCAAATGAAAGTTCTATAGAAGAAGTAAATTTTGATGAAGTAAAGATTTATACAAAAGAGGAAATTGAAAATAATGAGTTACTTAAAGATTATGATTTGAAACCAGAAGATATTGTTTTTGAAGTTAATTATAGTTTAAAACTTTTAGATGGATATAATGGAGATATAATGCAATTTACAGCAGGAACTGGTGAGATAGATGGCCAATGGGTAAAAAATAAATATAATTGCGGAATTGTTAGATATAATGCTGATAATGATTATACTATAACAGATTTTGGAACTGGTTTCTAAAGATTAAGAAACACAATTAATTGTTAATTTGCTTAAAGATTAATTAAGTAGATAAGAACTAAATATTCTATTATTGTTTTAGGCTTATATTAAATGGAATGTTGTTAAAGTTATTTAAAGGTAAGGAGAAAAAATGATTGAAGTAAATAGTGAAAATTTTGAAAATGAAGTTATGAAAGAGGACAAGCCTGTTGTTGTTGATTTTTTTGCAACATGGTGTGGACCATGTAAGGCACAAAGTCCAATTTTAGAAGAAATGGACAAGGAGAATGATAATATTAAATTTGTAAAAGTTGATGTTGATAAAAATGCAGAATTAGCAGATAAATATGATATAATGAGCATACCAACAATAATTGCTTTTAAAGATGGAAATGTAGTTAAACAATTTGTTGGGTTAACACAAAAGGAGCAAATTTTAGAGGTGTTAAAATAGATTAATTTAAATGATGTTGTTTCATTCCTGCTAACTTGAGCGGCTGTGAATTGTAACAAACCAACAAACAAAAGCAAGAATTTTTTAAAATTTCTTGCTTTTTTTATGGGGGTATAGTAAAATATATTGTGTAATGGAATAAAGATTTATTAGTTGAGGCAATAAATGAAAAATATAAAAGACTATGATTTAGATGCTTTAAAAGAAGAAATGAAACAACTTGAAGAAAAGCCTTTTAGAGCAGAACAAATTTTTAAATGGTTATATGTGGACAAAGTAAAATCATTTAACGAAATGACTAACTTGTCTTTAGAACTAAGGGAAAAACTTAAAGAAAACTATGACATTTGTAATTTTACAATAGAAAGAAAGCTAGAATCTAAAGATGGAACAAAAAAATATTTATTTGGTCTAAATGATGGAAATGCAATAGAAACTGTACTTATGGAATATCATCATGGAAAATCTGTATGTGTATCAACACAAATAGGATGTAAAATGGGATGTAAGTTTTGCGCTTCAACAGGTATTCCATTTGTAAGAAATATAACATCAGGAGAAATAGTTGAACAAATTATTGCAATAGAACAAGATAATAATTGCAAAGTTTCAAATGTTGTATTTATGGGAATTGGCGAACCAATGGACAATTTTGAAAATGTAATTAATGCAATTGCAATTTTGAATAATCATAAAGGAATGAATATTGGAGCTAGGCATATAAGTGTATCAACAAGTGGAATAGTTCCCAAAATATATGAATTTGCAGATAAAAATATTCAATGTACGCTTTCAATATCACTTCATAGTGCAAATGATAGAATTCGCTCAAGTATGATGCCAATAAACAAATTGTATAATATAGGTGAGTTAATGAAAGCTTGTAAATATTATATTAATAAAACTAATAGAAGAATTTCTTTTGAATATGCGTTAGCAAAGGATAATAATGATAATTTGAAAGATGCAAAGGAATTAGTTGATTTGCTAAAAGGAATGTTGTGTCATGTTAACCTAATTCCAATTAATAAAGTTGAAAATGGAAATTACAAAAAAAGTTCATTATATAATATTATGAAGTTTAGAGATTATCTGAATAATAATGGTATTGTAGCAACAATTAGAAGAGAACTAGGTTCAGATATAGATGCTGCTTGTGGACAGTTACGAAGGAAGAATTTAAAAGAGTAAAAGAAATGGTAGTTTATGAAGAAATAAATTCTAGTGATACAAAATATAATCCACTAAAGAAAAATGTATTTTTGTATGAGATAAAAATTAAAAAAGGAGAATTTTAATGACATTAGCTTTTGCGACCTCAGATGTGGGAAAAGCCCGAGAAATAAATGAAGATTACTTTTTTATTAGCTTTCCAGATGATCCAGTTCAAATATATATAGTAGCAGATGGAATGGGTGGATATAATGGTGGAGAAGTTGCTAGCAGACTAGCTGTTGATACTGCCAAAAAATATATTTTAAGTAATTATGAAAAGGTTAATAAAAATAGAGAATCTTTAATTGAATTAGTTAAGAATAGTACTCAATATGCTAATATGGTTGTGTATGAAAAGGCTCAATCTAGAAAAGAGCTAAATAAAATGGGAACAACTTTGGATGTTTGCTTGATTCATCAAAATAGAGCTTTTATTTCACATATTGGGGATAGTAGAATTTATAGATTAAGAAAAGAGTTTTTTAGAAGATTAACTAAAGATCATTCTTATGTACAACAGTTAGTTGATGAAGGAAAAATTTCTAAACAAGAAAGCTTAAATCATCCAGATAAAAATATGTTGATGAAAGCATTAGGGGTATCATCTTTTATTGAACCAGATGCAATGGTAAAAGGATTTCTAAAAGGTGATGTAATATTAATGTGTTCAGATGGATTATCAAATATGGTATCTGAAAAAGATATTGTGAGAATTATTAAAGAAAATCCAACAGATGCTACAAAAATGCTTGTTCAAACAGCAAATGATAATGGAGGAAGAGACAATATAACTGCAGTGTTGCTAAGAAGTCAGTAATTTTGCAATTTGGGACGACCTTTTTCAGCAAAAAAATTGCAATTTAGGACACTCCTTATTGTGTAAAATTGAAAAAATAATTGAGTAATTAAAAAGGTCTGCAAAAAAACTGCATTTTTTTGCATAAAGCCTGTATTTAATTGCATGTTTAACCTTAATGAAAGGAAATAAAAAAAATGAATGTGATAGGAAAAATCATAGGAAATAGGTATGAAATTATTAAGGAAGTTGGATCAGGTGGTATGGCAACTGTATATAAGGCTAAAGATCATGTGCTGAATAGAAATGTTGCTGTTAAAATATTGAGAGATGAGTATACAACAGATGCTGACTTTATAAAAAGATTTAATACAGAAGCTCAGGCTGCTGCTAATATGCAACATCCTAATATTGTTTCAATTTATGATGTTGGTCATGAAGAGGAAAGTAATCTTTATTATATTGTAATGGAGTTGATTAAAGGGAAAACTTTAAAACAAATAATTAGTAAAGATGGTGTTCTTTCTTGGAAATGGTCAGTTAATATTGCAATTCAAATTGCATCTGCTTTGGAATTAGCACATAAAAATAGTATAGTACATAGGGATATTAAACCTCATAATATAATTATCACTGAAGATGGAGTTGCTAAGGTAACTGATTTTGGAATTGCAAAAGCTGTTTCAAATTCAACTATAACTGCATTTGGAAATACTATAGGTTCTGCTCATTATTTCTCACCAGAGCAGGCAAAGGGGAGTGTAACAACTGATGAAAGGTCAGACATTTATTCATTAGGTGTTGTTATGTATGAAATGATTACTGGAAAGGTGCCGTTTGATGCGGATACACCTGTTGCAGTTGCCCTAAAACATATGCAGGAAGACCCAATAGAACCAATTGAAATAAATGATGAAATTCCAACTGCTGTTAATGATATTGTAATGAAGGCAATGCAAAAAGATCCTATAAATAGGTATCAATCTGCTACTGAAATGTTAGCTGATTTAAGTGAGGCATTAAAAGATCCAGATGGTGATTTTGTTATTATAGAAAACAAAGATGGTGGATATACAAGGATAATGCCAGCTGTATCTGATGATGATATTGAAAGGAAAAAAGATAGAACAAGGACTAAAGAAAAAGATGGTTTTTTTAAACAACATCCTAAGGCTAAAATAGCGATTATTATTTTAGGATTGATTGCTTTATTTGTTGTAGTATTTTTAATTACAAAATTAGTGCTTGATGGTGGTGGAAAGAAAAAAGTTGATGTTCCAGATTTGAAAGGAAAGACTCAAGCACAGGCTCAAAAAATAGTGGATGATTTGAAACTATCACTTGAAATAGGAGATCCACAACCAAGTAGTACTGTTGAGGAAGGAAAAATTATTTCGCAGGATCCAGAGTATAAAATGGGTGCACAAATTGAGGAAGGCTCAAAAATAAAGATTGTATTGAGCAAAGGACCTGAAACAAGTGAATTGCCGAATTTTGTAGATCAGAATATAGATGATACTAGAAAAAAAGCAAAAGAACTAGGTATTGAATTGGAGGAAACAAAGGAGAATAGCTCTACAGTTAATGAAGGTTTGATAATTAGTCAGGATCCAAAAGCGGGAACTGAAGTTAAAGCAGGAGATAAAATTAAAGTAGTTGTAAGTGCTGGAACTAAGAAAACAAAAGTTCCAACAGTTATAGGAATGGATGAAGGAACAGCTACTGCAACATTAAAAAATGCTAATCTGAAAGCTAATGTAAGTTATAAGAGTGATGATAGTAAAGAAAATGGAAAAGTAATATCACAAAGTATAGATCAAGGCAAGGAAGTTGTAGAGGGAAGTACTGTTGATATTGTTGTTAATAAAATAGAGGAGAAGAAACAAAGAAGCGTTAAAATCGAAGTTGAGGTTCCAAAATCATCTTCATCTGATTCATCTACAACTAATACTTCTGTGGGAGGTGATTCTAAGGATGTTAGAGTTTTAGTTTTGGTAAATGGAAACAAATTATTTGATAGACTATCAAAACCTGGAGAAACAATTGATTGTGGTAAAGTATATGGAACAGCTGATGAAAAGAAAGAGGTAGAAGTCAAAGTTGATGGTAAAACAGAAAAAACTATAAGCTTTACAATGGATGAATATTATGATGGTGGAACAGTTAATATAAAACTATAGAATAAAGTCTGTATTAAATAAATTAAGGCGAGCAATGCTCGCCGATTTAATTATAAGCTGTTAAAAAAATAGAGATATAATTCAGATGATAATTTAAAGAAATTGCATAACAAAGAGATGAAAATATAGAAAATAATAAATAATAAATAATAAAAAAATAAAAGTATTATTATAGGATAGGATAATTGTATTGATTGAATGGTATTGTAAATTTATGTATAATGAAATAAAAAGGAGTTATAAACAGTTATGGTAGAAAATATGGAAACTTTGGTATCACTTTGCAAAAATAGAGGATTTGTTTATCCAGGGTCAGAAATCTATGGGGGATTAGCAAATTCATGGGATTATGGACCTCTAGGGGTTGAACTTAAAAACAATATTAAGGAAGCTTGGAGAAAGAAATTTGTACAGGAACAAAAAAATATTGTTGGATTAGATTCTGCAATTATAATGAATCCAGAGGTATGGGTTGCATCAGGTCATGTTGGAGGATTTTCAGATCCACTAATTGATTGTAAAAATTGCAAAACCAGACATAGAGCGGATAAATTAATAGAAGAATGGGCTCACGAAAATGGTAATGATATGATTGCTGATGGAATGAGTAATGAAGAACTAATTAACTTTATCAAGGAAAATTCTATTCCATGTCCTAATTGCGGGAAAACAAATTTTACAGATATTCGCAAATTTAATTTATTGTTTAAAACATCTATTGGTGTTACAGAAGATAATAAGTCTGAAGTTTATTTAAGAGGTGAAACTTGTCAAGGAATTTTTGTTAATTTTAAAAATATTATTAGAACTTCAAGAAAAAAAGTTCCAATGGGTATTGCTCAAATTGGAAAAGCATTCAGAAATGAAATAACTCCTGGAAATTTTATTTTTAGAACTCGTGAATTTGAACAAATGGAACTTGAATTTTTCTGCAAACCAGGAACAGATTTAGAATGGCATAAATACTGGAAAGAGTTTTGTAAAAATTGGTTATTAAGTTTAGGTATAGAAGAAGGAAATATTAGACTTCGTGACCATTCAAAAGAGGAATTGTCATTTTACAGTAATGCTACAACAGATATAGAATTTGCATTCCCGTTTGGATGGGGAGAACTTTGGGGAATTGCTGATAGAACGGATTATGATTTAAAACAGCATGCAGAATATTCAAAGCAAGACTTATCATACTTAGATCCAACAACAAACGAAAAGTATATTCCGTATGTAATTGAACCATCACTTGGAGTTGATAGAGCAATGCTTGCAATACTATGTAACGCATATGAGTTGCAAGAGTTAGAAGATGGAGATAGCAGGGTTGTAATGCATTTACATCCAGTACTATCACCTTTCAAATTAGCAGTTTTACCATTATCTAAAAAATTGAGTGATAAAGCAAACGAAGTTCATGAAAAATTATCAAAGAAATTTAATTGCGACTATGATGAAACAGGCTCAATTGGAAAAAGATATAGAAGAGAAGATGAAATAGGTACGCCTTTCTGTGTAACAGTAGATTTTGATACACTAGAGGACAATCAAGTAACAGTAAGAGATAGAGACACAATGGAACAAATCAGAATGCCTATTGTTGAAGTAGAGAGATATATAAGTGAGAAAATAGAATTTTAATGTGTATAGTAAGGGATGACTCTTTGTGTGTAGTTATATAATACAATAAAAATCAAAGAAGGTATAAAACAAATATGACTAAGGGATAGCGCTTTGAAAAAATTATGCCAGAATATTTAAAACATGATATAGACGAATATATGAAATATCAAGATGATCCAGCATGTACTGTTATTGCTTGCTTGATGAGATTTATGGCTCGACTAATTCAGCATATTGGGATAATGAAATTTCAGAAGAGCAAGCAAACTATTTAAGAGACAAATATTATTTTAGACATGGGAAGGATAAATAATGGAATTAGTAAATTTTTCAAGTTGCAGAATAGATAACACTAGAATTTGAGCTTGTCAAGTTTAGTGTGGTGCGACTGTGCGAAGAAGGATGCGAAGAGTGACACCTACTTTTTGACTTAACATAATTAGATATGTCAATATATAGCAATAACTAAAAAAGCTAATTGCTACATATTGACATTTTATTTTGTGTTTTGAGGGACACTTTCCGAAAACAGGTCATTGCTGTTTGTGAAAGGTGTCTCCAGAAACATCACCTAAAATACTTTTTTCACAAATCTTTCTTAAAGTATTGCCACGAAAGGTAAAAAATGATAAAATATAATGGCGAATATAGTAAAAAAACAACTTTAGACAGAGAGAGGAGAATTGCTATGAGTGAAGAAAAGAAAAATTATGGTGAAACTTTAAACTTGCCAAAAACTGATTTTCCAATGAGAGGAGGGCTTCCTAAAAAAGAGCCTGAAATTCAAAAAGAAGTTTTTGAGAATGGATTATATGAAAAAGTATTAAAGAAAAATGCAGGACATGATCATTATGTGTTGCATGATGGACCTCCATATGCAAATGGAGAAATTCATGCAGGGCATGCATTAAATAAAGTTTTAAAAGATACTATAATTAGATATAAATCAATGAGAGGATATTATTCTCCTTTTATTCCAGGGTATGATACTCATGGAATGCCAACTGAAAAGAAAGCAATTGAAAAATTAGGATTAGATAGAAATAAAATTCCTGTAACAAAATTTAGAGATACTTGTAAGGAATTTACGGCTAACTACAAGGATGTTCAAACAGAAGGATTTAAAAGACTTGGTGTTCTAGCAGACTGGGATAATCCATATATAACTTATGATACAAAAATGGAAGCAAGGCAAATTGGTATTTTTGGTGATATGTACAAAAAGGGATACATCTATAAAGGATTGAAACCAGTGTACTGGTGTACTGACTGCGAAACTGCATTAGCAGAAGCAGAGATTGAATATAAAGATTTAACATCAACATCTGCATATGTAAAATTTCTAGTTGATGACGCAAAAGGTGTATTTGAATGTAAAGATGTTTCATTTGTAATTTGGACCACAACACCATGGACTTTGCCAGGAAACACAGGTATTACGATAGGAAAAGATTTTGAATATAGCTTAGTAAAGGTTACATATCCAGAAGGACTAAAAGCTCTAGATGGAACTGATTCAGAGAAATTAATTATTGCAACAGAATTGCTTGGAAAAGTAATGGAATTAGCAGGAATTGAAGAATATAGAACAGTAAAAACATATAAGGGAAGTGAACTTGAGGGAATTCTTTGTAAACATCCATTTTTAGATAGAACTTCAAAAGTTGTTATGGGAAGCGAAGTAACAGTAAATGTTGATTTAGAAGAAGGAACGGGTTGTGTTCATACAGCACCTAGCTATGGTAAAGAAGACTATGCACAGGGATTGAAGGATAATTTACCAATTATAGTTACTGTAAATGGAAAAGGAATTCAAGGAGAAGGAGCTGGTCCATTTAATGGAATGTTTTATGCTAAATCAAATAAAGAAATTGTAAAGTGGCTTGAAGAAAACAATTATTTACTTAAAGAAACAAAAATAGAGCATTCATATCCACATTGTTGGAGATGTAAGAAACCTGTTATATTCAGAGCAACAGATCAATGGTTTGCTTCAATTGATGGGTTTAGAGATGATGTTTTGAAAGCTATAAAAACTGTTACATGGCACCCAGACTGGGGTGAAGACAGAATGACTGAAATGATAAAGGGAAGAAATGATTGGTGTATATCAAGACAACGTACATGGGGAGTTCCACTTCCAATATTCTATTGTAAAGATTGCAATGAGCCTTATGTAACAGAGGAATCAATTAACAAAATTCAAAATATAGTAAAAGATGAAGGCACAAATGTATGGTGGGATAAAGATGCAAAAGACTTAATGCCAACAGGAGCAAAATGTGCAAAATGTGGTTGTACAGAATTTATAAAAGAAAAAGATATTATGGATGTATGGTTTGACTCAGGATCAACACATCAAAGTGTATTAGTTGAAAGAGGACTAGACTATCCAGCTGACTTATATTTAGAAGGAAATGACCAATATAGAGGATGGTTCCAATCTTCATTACTTACTTCAGTTGCAACAAAGAATAAAGCTCCATATAAAGAGGTTTTATGTTGTGGAATGGTTGTAGATGGTGAAGGAAAGAAAATGTCTAAAAGTTTAGGGAATGGAATTGCGCCTGAGGTAGTTTGTAGCAAGTATGGTGCAGATATAATGAGACTTTGGGCTTTATCATCTGATTATGCATTAGATGTTAACTTATCAGATGATATATTAAAAGGTATTTCAGATGTATATAGAAAAATTAGAAATACTGCAAGATATATTTTAGGAAATACATTTGATTATAATCCAGATGAGCCTGTTGATTATGAAGATTTAGAAGAAATAGACAGGTGGGCACTAACAAGATTAAATAGATTAATAGATAATTGTATAAAAGAATATGATAGATTTAATTTTAAAGCATGTTATCATCATGTAAACCAATTTTGCGTAGTTGATATGAGTAGTTTTTATCTAGATATAATAAAAGATAGATTATATACTGAAAAAGCAGATTCAATATTAAGAAAGTCTGCACAAACAACAATGTATTATATTTTAGATGCTTTAGTAAAAATATTAACACCTATGACTTGCTTTACTGCAGAAGAAATATGGAAAGAAATGAAACATACTAAAGAAGAAAAAGTTGAAAGTCCAATGCTAACAGATTATCCAGAAGTAAATTTTAAATGGAGTGATGAAAAGTTAGCTAAAAAATGGGAAAAGATTATTGAGATAAAAAATATAGTATCTAAGCAATTAGAATTATCAAGAGCAGAAAAAATGATAGGAAATGCATTGGATGCTCAAGTAACAATAAGAGCTAATCAAGAAGAATATAAATTTTTGAAAGAAAATGAAAAACTAGTTAAAGAATCATTAATAGTTTCAGAATTAAAACTAGTAGCAAAGGATAATTTAAAGGAGATTGAAGTATCAGTTGCACATGCAAATGGTGAAAAATGTGAAAGATGTTGGCAATATCATGAACATTTAACAAAAGAAGGATTGTGTAATCGTTGTGCAAAAGTTTGCAGTTAGAGGGAGCGCAATTTTTGCAATTTGGGACGACCATTTTTTGCAAGAATTTTGAAAAAACTTAAAATATGATTATGATATATGTTTATAAATAATATTAATTAATGATTAGTAAATAAGTGGGGGTATTATTCTAATCAAAGATTGGAGGTAATAGTATGCCTAGAATTTCTAGAGAATCATTAATAGGGAAAAATGTTTTTCATGTTATGACACAGGGAATAAAAAAAGAGAACATTTTTAAATATGAAAGAAAAAAATATGAATATATTAAACTAATGAAAAAACTAAAAGATGATTATAATATAAAATTGATTTCATATTGTATGATGGATAATCATGCGCATATATTAATTAATACAAGTAAAATAAAAAGTATGACTGAGTTTATGCACAAATTAAATACACTATATGGAATTTATTATAATAAAAGTTTAGATAGAATAGGTTATGTTTTTAGGAATAGATTTGAAACTCAGCCAATCATAAATATTAGTTATTTGCATAACTGTATACTATATATACACAATAATCCTGTCAAAGCAGGAATTTGTGAAAATGCTAAGCAATATAAGTTTTCTAGCTATTATTATTTCTATAAAGAAAACAATAATATCTTTAAAAGATTGTTTAAAAATCTTAATGAATATAATATGGCGCATAAGAGGGCTATTAGAAAAGTCTATTTAATAGAAGATGAAGACGATGTAAAAAGAGAAATTGTGAGCGAAATTACGGAGTACCTTAGATTAAATAAAAGAAATAAAATAGAGTTAAAAGCGGATAAGGAATTATTGAAACCAATTGCTAAAAGATTAAAAAATATCTATGGTCTCTCAAATGAAAAAAATGGTAAATATTTAGATGTTAGTAGAGAAAAAATAAGATATATTTTAAAATAGAGGGGGACCTTTTAGAAAAAGTTTGATAAAAAAGATGGGCTATTTTAACGAAAGTTTGCTAAAATAGGTCGTCCCAAATTGCAATTTTTTGCTAAAAAGGGCTGTTCTAAATGACAAAGAGGACGTGGAAATGAAACTTAGTGAATTTAATTATGATTTGCCTGAAGAACTGATTGCTCAAGTTCCAATTCAGAATAGAGACCAGTCAAGATTGATGGTATTAGATAGAAAGAGTAAAAAAATTGAAGATAGAATTTTTAAAGAGATAATTGAATATTTAGAGCCAGGAGACTGTTTGGTAAGAAATAATACTAAAGTTATTCCTGCAAGATTATATGGAAAAAAAGAAACTGGTGCAAATGTTGAGTTTGTCCTTTTAAAAAATATAGAAGGTGATATTTGGGAAGCGATGGTAAGACCGGGAAATAAACTTCATTCTGGTGCTAAGGTGTTCTTCGAAATAGAAAACAAACAGAAAGTGGAGCTTAGAGAGTCTGAAAACAAAATATCTAATAAGAATATAGATAATGTAGAGAAAAGTTCTAAAACATTGTTAGTTGCAAAAATTCTTAGTTCCACTGATGATGGAACAAGAATTGTAAAGTTTTCTTATAATGGAATTTTTAATGAAATTCTTGATCAAATTGGGTTAATGCCATTACCACCATATATTCACGAATCTTTAAAGGAAAAAGATAGATATCAGACAGTTTATGCTAAATATAATGGATCTGCAGCGGCTCCAACAGCAGGACTTCATTTTACTCCAGAGCTTATTGATAAAATTAAAAAAAAGGGAGTTGAAATTGCAAATGTAACTTTGCATGTTGGGATTGGGACTTTTAGACCTGTTAAAGAAGAGAATATTGAAGATCATAAAATGCATACTGAGCATTATCAAATAAAAAAGGAAGATGCTGATAAAATTAATAAAGCAAAAAGAGATGGAAAAAAAGTAATTGCAGTTGGAACAACATCTTGTAGAACTTTGGAATCTGTTGCAGATGTAAATGGAATTGTAAAAGAATGTGAGGGAGATACCGGTATTTATATATATCCTGGATATAAATTTAAATGTGTTGATTCTTTAATAACTAATTTTCATTTACCAGAATCAACATTGATAATGTTAGTTTCTGCATTTGCGGGAAGAGAGTATGTAATGGAAGCATATAGGTATGCTGTGAATGAAAAGTATAGATTTTTTAGTTTCGGTGATGCAATGCTTATTAAATAATAAAACAAATGATTTACTGAGAGGGGGCCAAAACTGCAAAAGTTTTGCAAAAAAGGGTCGTTCCAAACTGCAAAAGGTGAGAAAGGAAGAGTTTTTATGATTACATATGAATTATTACATAGGGATAAAAATAGTGATGCTAGAAGAGGGGTTATTCATACACCTCATGGAGATATTCAAACGCCAATTTTTATGCCTGTAGGAACTCAGGCTACGGTTAAGTCAATGACCCCTGAAGAGGTTGAAGAAAATGGTGGACAAATTGTTTTAGGTAATACTTATCATTTATATTTTAGACCTGGAGATGAACTTGTTAAAAAAGCTGGTGGGCTTCATAGTTTTATGAATTGGCATAAACCAATATTAACAGACTGTGGTGGTTTTCAAGTTTTTAGTTTAAGTGAACTTCGAAAAATCCATGAAGAGGGTGTTGAATTTAAATCTGAATTAGATGGAAGTAAACATTTTTTTTCTCCTGAAAAAGTTATGGAAATTCAAGAAAATCTTGGAGCAGATATAATAATGTCTTTTGATGAGTGTTGTCCATATCCATCATCTTATGAATATACTAAAGATTCTATGGAAAGGACGACTAGATGGGCTGTAAGATGTAAAAAATCACATAAAACTAATCAAGCTTTATTTGGAATAATTCAGGGAGGTTTTTACAAAGATTTAAGAGATAAGTCAACTCAAGATTTAATTGATCTAGATTTTCCTGGATATGCAATAGGAGGAATAAGTGTTGGTGAACCTAAAGAAGAATTTTTAGATATTTTAAGATATACAACACCAAAAATGCCAGAGAATAAACCTAGGTATTTAATGGGAGTAGGAAGTCCTGATTATTTAATTGAAGCAGCTTTAGCAGGAATTGATATGTGTGATTGTGTTTTACCAACTAGAATTGCAAGAAATGGAACTGCAATGACATCTCATGGAAAAGTTGTTGTTAGGAATGCGACTTATGAACATGATTTTACGCCATTAGATGATGAATGTGATTGCTATACTTGTAAGAATTATACCAAAGCATATATAAGACATTTGATTAAGTGTAAAGAAATTTTGGGAGCAAGATTATTATCAATTCATAACATAAAGTTCTTGACTAATTTGATGGAAAGAGTTAGAATAGAGATTGAAAATGATAGTCTTGTTGAATTTTCGCAAAATTTTTATAAGAAATATGGTTATACAAATGAAAATAGGAGGAAATGAAATATGGCTTTAATCCAAGAAGAATCAAATAATAACGAAAATAAAGTCAAGAGTTTAAAACATAGTTTAATTGTTATTATTATTTTTGCTTTTTTACTAATTATCGTAGCAATTGTAATTTATGTTTATTCTATTAATGTAGCTACTGTACAACGTAAGGTATTAATTGATGGGACAAGTAATACAAAACTTGCAAATGATGAGGATGTTTTTATTGTTGAAAATGATAAAGTATATACTTCTATAAAACTGATAGCAGATGCTATAGGTTATAAGTTTTATCCAGGTGAATATCAACAATATACAGAGGATGAATCAAGTTGCTATGTTACTAATCAAAAAGAATTAGTAACTTTTACTGCAGGGTCAAAAGAAATAAGAAAATATCCTCAGCTTTCTAAGTCTGAGTCACAATTATTTGATTTAGATGAAGAAGTTCAGGATAGAAAGAATAGCCTTTACTTAAGTGAAAAAGGAATGGAAAGAGCATTTAATACAATAGTTAAGTATACAAAGGATAATAATACAATTTCATTAACTACCTTAGGATATTTAACAACTAATGTTACTACTCAAGTTAAAAATGCGTATTTAATAAAAAAAGAAGGTGAAACTGAAAATAATGAAATGACAGAATCTATTTTGTTTAATAATCAAAAAGCATTATTAGCTAATTTAGTTGTTACACAAAATGATAGTACAAAGTTGTTTGGAGTTACAAAAACAACAAATGGTGAAATGAATAGTATTATTTCAGAAAGATATAAGGTGATTGAATTTATTGAGGGAGCGAATGATTTTATTGTAAAGACTGAAGATAATAAATATGGAATTATTGGAAATGAGGGATTTCCAAAAATAAAACCTGCTTATGACGAAATACAAGAACTTGATAAGGATTTGGGATTGTATTTAGTAACAAGTAATGGAAAACAAGGTGTTGTAAATCAAAATGGAAATGATATTGTATATCAAGAATATGATCAAATTGGTTTAGATGCTGATAATGGAGACAAAAATGTTAAAAATAGATATTTATTGTATGGCAATTGTATTCCTGTTAAATTAGATAAAAAATGGGGGTTGATTGATAAAAATGGAAATAAGATATTAAATATAGAATATGATGGTATAGGATGTAAACTTTCTTCAACTCAAGCAAATACTACTGGAATTGTTTTAATACCAGATATGGAAGCTATTGTTGTTGAACAGGATATGAAAAAGGCAGATGGCAATTCGGTAGTGAAAAAATATGGAATTGTAAATTCTAAAGGAGAAAAGATTACTGATATTGCTGCAGATTCAGCATATGCAATTACTATAGATAATAAGGTTACATATTATTTATCTGTGGATAATCAGATGATTGATATTGTTGAGTTTTGGAATAAGTATAAATATGGTAATAATAATCAAACAGAAAATCCACAACAGCAATCTCAGGAACAGCAACAATTAGAACAGCAACAATTGCAACAGCAACAATTAGAACAGCAACAATTGCAACAGCAACAATTAGAACAACAACAATTGCAACAGCAACAATTAGAACAACAACAATTGCAACAGCAACAATTGCAACAACAACAATTGCAACAACAACAATTGGAACAGCAACAATTGGAACAGCAACAACAACAGCAACAGCAACAAACAGAACAACAGTTTTTACAGTATTCTCAATTTGTTAATTAGAGAATGAAAGGAAATAAACAATGAATGCTGAAGAAATAATTTCAACAATAGTTATAGTTTTCATTATTCTTGTAATATTTTATTTTGCAACATGGCAAAGAAGAAAACAGCAAAAAGAAGTAAAAAAAATGCAAGAGAATATAAAAAAACGGAGATTCTATCATTACTTTTTCTGGTTTAACGGGGAAAGTAGACGAAGTTCTTGAAGATAGAGTAATTGTGAAAACATATCCAGATAAAGTTAGCTTATCAATTGAAAAGTGGGCAATTGCTGGTATAGATGATAGAAAAATGGAGTAATAAAACTAAATATTCCTCATATATTCAAAATAGGAGGAATGTAAATGAAAAATAAAAAGACCAATAATACAGAAGATAAGGCTAAAAAAAATAATTTAGTTTGTGTCATAAAAGGAATACTAATATCGATATTAAGTAGTTTATTATTATTGTTTTTTATGTCAATCATATTAGCTTATTCAAATACTTCAGAAGCAGTTATTCCTGTTGCAATTATTGTAATATCTTCTATTAGTATATTGATGGGAAGTGCTTTTAGTACGAAGAGTATAATGAAAAATGGTTTGATAAATGGAGCAATAGTTGGATGTGTATATATACTGATATTATATTTATTATCAAGTATAATAATGGTAGGATTTAATTTGAATATGAAATCACTAATAATGATGTTAGTATCAATTGTTATAGGTATGACTGGTGGTATAATAGGTGTCAATATAAGAAAAAACTAAAAATAGCCTTATAGGCAATCAGAAAGGAATAATATAAGATGAAAATGCAGAAAAAAGTAAACATAGTTTTAGTTATTTTAGTAATTATACTAGTGTCTCTAGTATCATTTGGAGGAATTTATTATAAAAATAAAAATGAGTATACTAATAAATTACCAAGTTATATTTTGGGAACTGAACTACAAGGATATAGGCAAGTTACTTTAGCTGTTAAAGAAAAGGATAAAGCAGCTGAGACAGATGATTCTAGTGGTGAAGAAAAAACATCTGAGAATAATGAAGAAGAAAAAAGTGAAATAGAAAATGAGTCGAATAATTTAGAAGAGAGTAAAGAAGAAAATAAAGACTCAGAAGACCAAGAACCTAACTATTATGCAGATGATTTTAAGAAAACAGCTGAAATATATAGAGCTAGATTTAAAAGTTTAAAAGTTGATAATTTTTCTGTAATATGTGATGAGGATACAGGAAATATTGTGATTTCTTTACCAGAAAATGATCAAACAGATATTATTCTTTCAGATATTACACAAATTGGTGAATTTACTATAAAAGATAGTGATACTCAGGAAGTATTATTAAATAATGAAGATGTAAGTAGTGTAAAAATTGGTACTCAAGAATCAATGTCAGGTACAAAAACTTATATGAGCATTTATTTCAATAGTAAAGGAACAAGTAAATTTAAGGATGTAACAAAGGAATATCAAAATACAGTATCTGAGAATACTGTACAAAATACAGTTGAAAATAAAACTGAAGAAGAGAGTAATGAAGTAGACAATGGGGAAGAAACAAATACTGCAGATGAGAATAGTAATACCGAATCTGCAGAAGATAAAAAATCAAAACAAGTAACCATTAATGTTGATTCTACAACTATGTTAACGACAGATTTTTCTGAAGTAATAGATAGTGGAGTTTTATCTTTAACTTTAGGAAATGCAACTTCTACAGATGAAGTTTCAAAGGACGAGCTATATAGTGCGTATAATTTGGGAGCGATAATAGAAAATAGTCCCCTTCCAGTAGAATATCAAGTTGAAGGAAATTCTTATATTTCTGCGTTACTTGAAACTAATAAATTAAACTTTATAATTTATATTGAAATTGGAATAGCTCTTCTTATTTCATTAGTTTTGATAATAAAATATAGAATTCAAGGATTATTAACAAGTATTTTATCAGTAGGTTTTATTGCAATATTATTAATAGTGATTAGATATACAAATGTAGTTTTATCTTTAGAAGGGTTATTTGCAATTGAGATTTGCTATTTATTAAGTTGTATTTTCGGAGTGCTAAAATCTGAAAATAACGTTAAAGATGCAACAGATAAAGAAAAGACTAAAGCATTTAAAACTATTATGAAAAAATATACAATTATATTAATGCCTGTTTTAATTATAGGTATTGTATGTTCATTCACACAATGGTCACAACTTACAAGTTTGGGAATGATATTATTCTGGGGTGTTTTAATTAGTTGGATTTATAATATTACTATAAGTAAACTAATAGATTAATTCAATAACAAATACAAAAAATATTGATGAAAGGATTATGACAATGAAAAATAAAGTATTATTTGTAATAATTGGAATAATATTTATAATTGCAATTATAATGACTTTGGTAAAGGGAATAAGTGTTGATACATTTTATGGTGAAGGATACACTATAAGTTTTACAGAAAAAAATACTATAGATTTAAATGAAATTGAAAAAATAGTGAAAGAAATATGGGGAAATAGTTTTAGCGTACAAAGGTTAGAATTTTTTAATGATAGTGCAAAAATAAAAGTTAAAGATTATACAGATGAGCAAATTACTAAATTAAAAGATAAACTAAATGAACAATATAATTCTGAGCTTGAAGAAACTAGTTTCAAAATTGAACATGTTTCAAATGTTAAGATAAGAAATGTAATAACACCATATGTAATACCTGTAATTTTATCACTTGTTATTGTTATGCTTTTCTATGCAATTCGTTTCAGAGGTGCTAAAAAAATGATTGAATTGTTATTTTGCTTGTTGGTGATTGGTGGATTATTTTATAGCATTATAGTAATAGCAAGGATTCCATTTAGTGCTGTAACAATGCCTTTAGCAATGTGCGTATATATTTTAACTGTTTTAGGTCATACGTCTATAAGTGAAATAAGACAAAGTAATGAATAATACTTGAGTTTTTGACATAAAAATGCAAAATTTGACTTTTTTTACATTTTTCCTTGATTTGGCAATAAAAATATGTTATAATATTATTGTATTAAGTTGATAGGAGGTAAAATGTATGAAAGCAACAGGGATTTTAAGAAAAATTGATGGATTAGGAAGAATTGTTATTCCAATGGAAATTAGAAACAAATTAAATATTTCTCAAAATGATCCACTTGAAATACATGTTGAAGGAAACTCAATTGTATTAAGAAAATATGAACCTGATTGTACATTCTGTGGAAGTTCTAAAAATGTAGTTGAATACAAAGGTAAGAATGTTTGTGAAAAATGTATTAAAGAACTTGGAAATGTAGAAAAATAAACTATAACTATAAGAACAGTTTATGCTGTTCTTTTTTTTGGGGGGAAAATTCTATTTTTCTAATAACGAAGACGGGTTTTAAAAGAAATTGGTTATAAAAGTGAATATTTATTGTGGATATATGGTTTTGATGTTCCATATACCAATAACTTAATATTTTTTGGAAAAAACTCTTGACAAAACGAACAAATGTATGTATAATAAAACAAACAAAAGTTCTATAAAATAGGAGTTAAAAATGATTACTACATTACATATTAAAAATATTGGTATTATTGAGGATTTGAATGTTGAGTTAAGTGAAGGATTAAATGTTTTTACTGGTGAAACAGGCGCTGGAAAGACTTTAATTATAGATGCAATTAATATTATATCTGGTGGAAGGTTTTCCAAAGAAATGATAAGAAGAGGGGAAAAATATTCTTTTGTGGAAATGAATTTATTTCTTCCTGAATATGACAATTCTATTGAAGGAAATATTATTGTTAGTAGAGAGATACATACTAATGGAAGAAATTCTTGTAAAATAAATGGAAGGCTTGTTACTGTTACAGAATTGAAAAGTTTTATGAATGGTGTAATTGATATTCATGGACAGAATGATAATCAAAAGATTTTGAATCCGATTTATCATATAAATTATTTAGATAATTTTGCTGGAAAAGAATTAAAAATTTTAAATAAACAGTATAATGAACTTTATTGTGAATATTGTAGTCTTAGGAAAAAGCTAAAAGAAAACTTAGGTGATGAAAAAGAAAAGCAAAGGAAGCTTGATCTGCTTCAATACGAATTTGATGAAATAGATAGTGCAAACTTAAAAGTTGGAGAAGATGAAGAGCTAAAAGAAAAAAGTAAAATATTTGAAAATGCTGAAAAAATCACATTAAGTATAAGTGAGTCTAGTTTGTGTAGCCAAAATGCTATTGATGAAATTAATAGTGCAATAAAGGCAGTAGAAAAAATTAGCCATTTGGACAGTAAGTATGATGATAAGCTTTCTGAGTTGAAAAATATATATTATGAAATAGAGGAATTTAGTAGAGATTTATCTTATATGACGGATGATGTTGATTTCAGTGAAGATGAAAGAGATGAAATAGAACAAAGGTTAGATTTAATTGCTTCACTTAAAAGAAAATATGGAAGTAGTATTGAGGAAATATTGGAATATAAAAATAAAACCGAAGCTGAAATAGATTATATAAATAATTTAGATGAAGAAAATAGTAAATTAAAGAAACAATTAGAAATACTTGAATTAAAAATGGGTAATTTATCAGGAGAGATTCATAAAAAAAGGATAGATGTTTCTACAATTTTAAATAAAAAAGTTAATAAGGAATTAAGTGATTTGGAAATGTCTAGTGCAAAATTTACTGTTAATGTTGAAAAAACTGAAGAATTTAATGAATATGGCAAAGATAAAGTACAGTTTTATATATCAACTAATGTTGGTGAAGATAATAAAGAATTAAATAAGGTTGTATCTGGTGGAGAGATGTCAAGAATTATGTTAGCTATAAAAACAGTGTTAGCTAACACTGATAGTACGCCTGTAATGGTGTTTGATGAAATTGATACTGGAATAAGTGGAAAAGCGGCTAAGTCTGTTAGCCAAAAGTTAAAACTAATTGGAGAAAATCATCAGGTGATATGCATAACTCATCAACCTAGTATTGCGGCTAAAGGTGATAATAATTATTTTATTAGCAAAGAAACGATTAATGATAGAACGCATACTCAGATAAAGAAATTAAATGAGAATGAAATAATAAATGAAATTGCTAGAATTGCAAATGGTGATATAACTGAAATTGCATTAAAGCATGCATTAGAGCTTAGAAAGTTAGCATAATGAGCCTATTATATAGGCTTATATTTTTTACATAACGTATTTACAAATTTTCGTAATTAGTATATAATATATAAGTATAATTTTATTTGAAGTAATGTGTAGTTTGAGTATTAATTGGCAATTTGTCCAATTCTTTTTCAAACTTATATATGACTTTTAGCAATTTTAGAAAGGAAATTAATGTTAAATGGATAATAACAACAATGAAAATCAAGAATTAGATATGAACAATTTGATGAAGGTTAGAAAAGAGAAATTAGATAAATTGAAAGAAGAAGGTGTTAATCCTTTTGAAGTTACTAAATTCAATAGAACACATACTAGTAAACAAATTATAGATAATTATGATGAACTAGAAGATAAAGATGTTACAGTGGCTGGTAGATTAATGGCTAAAAGAATTATGGGTAAGGCTTCTTTTTGTCATATACAGGATGCTGATGGAAGAATTCAAAGCTATGTAAGCATTAATGACTTAGGTGAAGAATCATATAAAAGATTTAAAGAATATGATATTGGGGATATAATTGGACTTACTGGTTTTGTTTTTAAAACAAGAACTGGTGAGGTTTCTATACATGCAAAAGAAGTTAAATTATTGACAAAATCATTAAGACCGTTACCAGAAAAATTTCATGGATTAAGAGATAATGATTTGAGATATAGACAAAGATATGTTGACTTAATTGTTAATCCTGAAGTTAAAGAAACCTTTATTATTAGAAGTAAGATTTTAAAAGAGATTAGAGCCTTTATGGATAAGAAGGGCTATATGGAAGTTGAAACGCCTTCTCTTACAACCGTTTCAACAGGAGATGCTGCAAGACCATTTACAACACATCACAATACCCTTGATTTAGATATGTATTTAAGAATTGCTCCAGAATTAAATTTAAAAAGGTTAATTGTTGGAGGCATTGACAAAGTATTTGAAATAGGAAAAAACTTTAGAAATGAAGGGATGGATATAAAACATAATCCTGAATTTACAAACATGGAGTTTTATTCTGCTTATGAAGACTATAATGATATGATGAGTATAACAGAAGAACTTATTTCAACTGTAGCACAAAATGTTTTAGGAACTACTAAAATTCAGTATGGAGAGTATGAAATTGATTTAACCCCTAAATGGAAAAGAATTACAATGATTGAAGCCATAAAAAATGAAACTGGTGTAGACTTTGATAGAATAAGAACAGATGAAGAAGCTCAAAAAATTGCTAAAGAAAAAGGTGTTGAATTTGAAGATTTAAAAAATACAAGAGGACATATTATTAATGAATTTTTTGAGACTTTTGTTGAAAAAACCTTAATTCAACCAACATTTATTATGGATTATCCAGTTGAAGTATCTCCTCTAACTAAGAGGAAAAAAGAACAACCAGAGTTAGTTGAGAGATTTGAGTTGTTTATTGGTGGAACGGAATATGCAAATGCTTATTCTGAATTAAATGATCCAATAGATCAATATGAAAGATTATTAAAACAAGTTGAAGCGAAAGAGAAAGGTGATGAAGAAGCTGGAGGAATGGATGAAGATTTTGTTAATGCTTTAGAGATTGGATTACCTCCAACAGGTGGAGAAGGAATTGGAATTGACAGATTAATTATGCTTTTAACCAATTCAGCATCAATTAGAGATGTTTTACTTTTTCCTACTATGAAGCCTTTATCTTAGGGTAAATATCATTGAAAAGGGAGAAAATGAATGTATTTTAGTTTTTCTAATCCGTGGATGATAGGATTATTGGTAATATTAGTAATTCAAAATTTACAAAGATATATGTATGGCTCTGGAAGTATTCTAGAATTGTTAATATCTATTCCAGGTTTGTTAATTGCAATAACATTTCATGAATTTGCTCATGCCTGGGTTGCCGATAAGTTGGGTGATGATACTCCTAGAAATCAAGGAAGATTGAGTTTAAATCCATTGGCTCATTTAGACCCATTTGGAGCAATACTTATGTTATTTGCTGGATTTGGATGGGGAAAGCCAGTTACAATAAATCCAAGTAATTTTAATAGAAAAGTATCTATCAAAAAAGGAAATGCTTTAGTTTCTCTTGCAGGACCTGCAATGAATTTTATTTTAGCGTTATTGTTCTCTGTAATATTTGGGTTAATATATAAATTTGCGGATGGTTTTATATTATCTAGTGTAGGAAAAGTTGTTATGATTGCTTTGCAATATACAATTTTTATGAATGTTGGTCTTGGAGTGTTTAATCTAATTCCATTGCCTCCGTTAGATGGTGCAAAAATATTACTGGGTGTGTTACCAGATAACGCAGTAAGATGGTATAAACTACATGAAAGTTTTTTATATATTGTGTTTTTAGTTATTTGGATAACACCTATAGCTTCTTATATGATTGCTCCAATTATTAGTTTTATTGATGCTAAACTATTGCAATTAATTATAATGATTGCTGTGGGATTGTAATATTATGCTTTTTATGAAAGGACTAGAATGTGATAAATAAAGATATTATTATACTTGGAATTGAGTCAAGTTGTGATGAAACAGCAGTTGCAGTTGTAAAAAATGGTAGAGAAGTTTTATCGAATGTTATAAATACACAAATTGAAATTCATACAGAATATGGTGGAGTAGTTCCAGAAATAGCATCACGAAATCATATTCGAAACATTTCTACTGTATTTATTGAATCCATAAACCAATCTGGAATAGGTTATGATGATATTGATGCTATTGCATGTACTTATGGACCTGGATTGGTTGGAGCATTGTTGGTTGGATTATCTTATGGAAAAGCATTAAGCTTTGCTCTAGGTAAGCCTTTGGTTGGAGTAAATCATATCGAAGGGCATATAGCATCAAATTATATTACATATCCTGAACTAAAACCTCCATTTGTATGCGTTATGATGTCTGGAGGAAATACACAAATTGTTTTAGTAAAAGATTATACTAGTTTTGAAGTTCTTGGGAAGACTAGAGATGATGCTGTTGGAGAAGCTTTTGATAAGGTAGCTAGAGTTGTAGGTTTGGGATATCCAGGTGGACCAAAAGTAGATGAATTAGCAAAACAAGGTAACGATACTATAGATATGCCTAAAACACATTTTGAAAATCTTGATTTTAGTTTTAGTGGAATTAAAACAGCAGTTATTAATTTAAATCATAATAATCCTAAAATTAATAAAGCAAATTTGTGCAAAAGTTTTGAAAAGACAATTACAGAAATATTGATAGAAAATACTAATAAAGCAGTTGATATCACAGGTGTTAAGACTGTTGTTTTAGCAGGAGGGGTATCTGCTAATAGTTATATTAGACAGGAATTTTTAAACTTAGAAAAAGATGGTCTTAAAGTTTATATGCCAGAGATGAAATTGTGTACTGATAATGGTGCAATGATTGCTTCTGCCGGTTATTATAGTTTTATTAATGGGAAAAGGGATGAATTATCATTGAATGCTGTACCGAATTTGAAACTTAGTTATTAGGAAAGGAATTATTAAATTCATGTCAGTTTATGCAATAGGAGATTTACATTTATCATTTAATGAAGAAAAACCAATGGATATCTTTGGTCAGAAGTGGAAAAAACATGAAATACAAATTGAATATAATTGGCTTAGAACAATAAAAAATGATGATTTAGTAATTTTACCAGGAGATTTTTCTTGGGCAATTAATATACAAGATGCATTAAAAGATTTTCAGTTTTTAAATAGATTACCTGGAAAAAAAGTTTTTATTAAAGGAAATCATGATTACTGGTGGACAACTTTAAAATCGATGTATGAGTTTTTGGATGAAAATGAAATAGATAGTGTTGATTTTATAATGAATAATGCTATAGAGTACGAAAATGTTATTGTTGTTGGAACTAGGGGATGGTCATTTAATGATACTGAAAATAGTGAAAAAATGCTTAATAGAGAAGTAATTAGATTAAAAAATTCAATAAATTATGCAAAAGAAAACTTTGATTTAAATAAGAAGATAATATGTGCAATGCATTATCCACCAATTACTAAAACCATGGTTGAAGAAAATATACAAAGTGATTATTTAGAATTATTAAAAAAATATGATATTAAAAATTGTTTGTATGGCCATTTGCATGGAATGTCGCATTCTGAAGCGGTTGAAGGGGCTATAGATGGAGTAAATCTTAAACTTGTTAGTAGTGATTATTTAAATTTTATTCCTTATAAAATTGCTTAAATATTTATTAAAAATTTGTTAGATAATGTTAATATATTATTTTAGTAATAAGTAATAAAAAATGAAACAAAGGAAGGGAATTGTTTGATGAAAAAAAGAACTATTAAAATTAATTTTGGTGTAGCTATTGTATCAGTATTAATAATTATTTTAATAACAATATGTTTGATAATTTTTTTAGGAAAAAACAATAATGATAATAAACAAGCTAGTGCTAGTAATAGTATTGAGGAAGAAACTAAAACTTCTCCAGCGAAAAAACAAAATGCAATGGATATTGAAGTGCCAATAACAAAGCAAAATCCTTTAAAAGCTGTTAATATAGAAAAAGTTATAGAGGAAAATGAAAAAAATATTCAAAGGGAAACTATAGAAAGACAAGAGGCTGATGTTGAGTTTAATACGCAATATAGAGAGAATAATTCATTAGCAAAAGGAAAGATTCAAACTATACAAGAAGGTCAAGATGGAAAACAAAATGCAATAATTAAAAATATATATAGAAATGGAGAACTTGTAACATCTAATCAAATTTCTTCTGAAATCACGAAAGCTTCAATTGATAAAATTGTTGAAATTGGAACTGCTGCATATTCAAGCAATTATGTGCCAATAGTAGGTGATGAATTAGAAGTAACATCACTAACTTTAGCTGTAAGGATTTCAGCAAGCAATGACGCTGATAAACTAATTACTCTAAACAAAGGCGATAAGGTAAAGGTTAAAGAAGAAAAGGATGATTGGTATAATATAAGTTATTCTTCATATTCAGGATGGGTACCGAAAGATTGTCTTAAATTTGTACCACCTAATGCAGAAAGTGATGGAGATGAGAATAATCCACAATTTACGAAAGAGCAATTAACTCAAGATATTGGATTTAGTATGTTATTGAATAGAAAGAGTGGGCTATCAATTGATCAATACAAAAAAATATTTGAGGATGAGTCAAATGATAAAAATAATGTTTTTAAAGAAAATGCCGAATATTTTTACTATGCAGAGCAACAATATAATATTAATGGACTATTTGTTGCTGCAATAGGAATACATGAAAGTGGATGGGCAACGTCAACAATTTCACTTTCAAAGAAAAATTTATTTGGATATAGGGCTTATGATAGAGATCCGTACGGAAGTGCATCTGCTTTTGAAAACTATTCAGAAGGAATAGACTTAGTTGCTCGTGTTTTAGTTAAGTATTATTTAAATCCACCTGGAACACCTATTTATGGGGGAGAAACAGCATCAGGAGCATATTATAAAGGCTCAACTGTTACAGCTGTAAATAAATCATATGCTACAGATAAAAATTGGGCGAATGCAGTATATAAGTGGATGTTATATTTATATAATAAATTGTAAAATTATACTTGATATTTTTTTGAAGTTAGTGTATTATTATAAGGAATGAAAAATAACTAAGACTTATTGAGATAACAAATTATAGAAAGGAAATCTTAATAATGAAGAAGGTAGCAAGGGTTTTAGTTGTGCTAATGCTATTATTAGGTACTATATCTTTAACTCCAGTTTATGCTAGTAATCAAATTATTTCAAATGAAACCAAGAGTAAGTTAGTTGAAATAAAAGATAAAGAGCTGAAATCAATAGAAGATTACAAAGCTACATATGGAGATGGGGTGTATGGAACCGTTGGATATATATTAAATAAGATAAGAATTTATAGTATTCCCTTAACTTTTTTAGGAATAGCTATTAGTGTTATATATCAGTTTGTTTTGGGAGCTAGACATGCAGAAAATTTGTACAAAGGATTTAATTCAATGATAGTAATTGTATCATTGTTTGTAATTTGTCAGGTTTTACCACTAGTTTTTGCGATTGTAATAAAAGGTTGGAGGGGATAACTAATGAAAGTTTTATTTGCTGTTAGTAATGATACTGTAACTACATCTATTGTAAATAAGTATCAACAAACATACAAAGAAATTGTAACAAGTAAAAATGTTTACTATTTTAATGCAATTGTTAAAGAATTACAAAGAGATAAAAACTATGATTGTATTATCATAGAAGAAGATTTGGAACCAATATCTAATAATAATTATGAAGCAATTGATAATTTTTTATTTGAAAAATTAGATAGTATAAGTGATGAGGCATCAAAACCAACAGGTGAAGATATTCCTATTGTTTTTGTATGTTCAGATAGAAGAACAAAATCTGATGACTTATTAAGAAAGCTATTTAGCATGAGTATATACAATGCTTTAGTAGGAGATGATAGAAGTCTAGATAAAGTTTGTGAATTAATGAGCAAACCACGTAATAAAAAGGAAGCCAAAAAGTATTATCAAATTGAAGGTAATCAAGTTGACTATGAGGCACATAAAGATGAAATTGTTAGTGAGGAACAAATTCAAAATATATTAAACTATTACAAAAAGATTGGTAGTAATGAGAGAAAGTGTGTACAGGCTTTTGACAGTATATCAAAGCAATATGATAACACACAACTTAGGATTATTGTTAAATTTTTACCAATGAATGTTAAAGCTATATTGGAATCAAATTCTGCAACATATCAAAGGCTTATGTCAAATGGAACTGTTTTGTCTAATGGCCAATATAGTCCATATACTCCAAGTAATCCAAAAAAACCTGAGAAACTTGATTTTATTGCAAAAAATGTTGAAGATAATAAAAAATTAGATAAACCAGTTGTCATTCCGTCAAATATGAATTATCAACAAATAGGTGGAAATGACAATGGAAATAGTGCTTCTGGATATGGTCAATCAAATGACCAACAGCAAGCAAACAATATGAGAAATCAACAGTATATGAGGAATGCCAGTCAAGCACAATATAATAATTATAATAATCCATATGGTACAATGAGAAATCAATATGGAAATAATTATAGACCTCAAAATAATAGTCCATATAGTATGGGGCAACAAATGTATAATAGTAGGCAACCAACCAATCCTTATTATAATAATATGAATGTTAATCCTTATCATCAAAATATGAATTATAATAATTCTCAAAATAATACGCAACAAAACTTTAATAATATGGGACAACCATATGTTAATAATAATCAACTAAATGTAAATAACTCTAATAATGCTACTGCTGATAAAACTACTAATAGTTTAATAAGTCAAGAAAAAAATGGTAGTTTACTCGATGTTAAGCCAATTGAACCAATGAAACCATTAGGAGAAGATAGTAGTTTAGCAAATAATATAAACAATGAAAATAAAGTAAGTGAGAATAAAGAAGTAAGCCAAGAACAACCTGAGTCAACTAAGAAAAGAAGAGGTAGACCTAGAAAAATAAAAGCAAGTAAAGGAGACGAAAATGTTGAAACAGCAGTTGTAGAACCTATTAAAAAAAGAAGAGGTAGACCTAGAAAAATAAAAAATTTTGAAGAACATACAGAGGGAATTCAAAACAACTTATTTGATGAAAATAATAATAAAGAGATTGGAGAAGAGAATCCAGCTGTTTTAGAAGAAATTAATAGTAATGATAACATGATTGTTAGTGAATCAAATAAGGGAGCTGATGTTTTAAATAGTAGAAATAATACTGATAACCTAATTAATAATTCATCAAATATGAATAATAAACAAATTACTCAAAATAGTAATTATGAGATACAACCAAATAAGAAAATTCATCAAACAAATGCAAATGAAAATAAAACTGTTAATTTATATGATCTAGATATTAATGGCACTGATCCTTTTGATAATATTTATAATAACGAAGCAAGTAATGTATTTGGTAGTAATGCACCTGTAATGGGCAATACGCCAGTAATTGGTAATTCGACGATTAATAATCAACCTATTAATAATATACCAACTAATAATGAACCGATTGATAATACATCAATAAATAATGAAACAATTGGTACTACACTAATTGATAATGCTACAATACAGCAACCTTCTTTGCTTGAAAATAATGACAATAGTTTAAAAGATTCTACTATGTTAATTGAAAAAGATAAAACAAGTGAAGATATTGAAGCTTTAAAGAATACTACAATTGCTGGAAATGGAAAGATAGTTGCTTTTGTTGGAACAAGTAAAAATGGAACATCATTTATTATTAATAATTTAGCTCAAATGTTATCACAAGATGGCATTAATGTTGCAATATTGGATGTAACTAAAAATAAAAACTCATATTATATGTATACAGATAATGATGCTAATAAAGTAAAAGTTGCTACGGATAGCTTGAAAAATTTATCAAATGGGATTGTTAAAGGATTGAGTGTTAAAAATAATTTAACAGTTTTCACATCTTTACCAGACCAAATAGACAATGATAATTTGGATAATAAAACTATAATTGAAAAGTTAGCTCAACAATTTGATGTGATATTAGTAGATTGTGATTTTAAAACAGATTTAACATATTTTATTTTAGCTAATGAAATATATTTAGTTCAATCTATGGATGCTTTGACAATACAACCACTTACTAAATTTTTAAGTGATTTAAAATTGAAAAATATATTAGATGAATCTAAATTAAAAGTAATTATAAATAAATATATTAAATTAAAAAGATTAGATGATAGAATGATTGTTGGTGGTATGTCTAAATATAACGAACCATCAATGACATTGCAAAGGGATTTATTTAATCCTAAAAAGATAACAACTGCGATTATACCTTTTGATGATCAAACTTATTTTAAGTACTTAGAGTCTATTGCATTGTGTCAATTTTCTTTAAATGGTTTTTCAAGAGAGGTAATTGACAGTTTAGAAAAACTAAAAAGTATGGTGTATCCTTTAATTGCTGGTAATAGTGTTAATGGAAGTGGACCATCAAACTATGTCGATTATAATGTAAATGGATATAGTAATCAGACAAATTCTCAACATTTTTCAAGTAACGTTAACGATACATTGAATAAGATGAGAACAAATAACTTTTAGAAAAGGAGGTGTTCTTTTTGGAGATTGCAGCATTATGTTTTATCATATTGTTAGTAGTAATTGTAATAGTATTGGTAATATATAATTATTTTGTGCATAAAAAAATAGAAACATTTTCAACTTTAAATCAGAGAGTAAAAAATCTAAATGTATTACAAGAGTTTATGAACACTTTAGGAGAAAATGCAACAATTACTGAAAAATTAGAAAATATTAATGATATAATGATAAATAAATACTCTATAAAGTATTCAACTATAGTAGTATTTAATGGTGCAGAATATGAAATTAAAGCTTCAAATGTGGATTCTAAACATTGGAGTAGTTTAAAGAATTTACAAAATGATCCTGTTTTTTCAGAAAGTATTCAAACTGCAACACCTAAATATGTAACAGTTGATAATGATAATGAGAAACTACCATATCAAAAAATGGAATTTGGTAGAGCAAAATGTGCAATGTTTTTTCCTTTATATATAGATAATGTTTACATTGGGTATTGGATTATTGAGGGAAGTATAGCACATGAATTTGATAAATTAGATACAACAATATTAGGTGTTGTAAGGGATAACATTGTTACAATTCTTAAAGCTGTTTCAACTCAGTCAACCCTTGAAAATTTGGTTAGAGATGATCAATATTCAGGGCTTAAGTCTGAAGAATACTTATATGGAGAAGGAAAAAAAGTAATTGAACAGTATACAACATCTGCGATTTGTATCTTTAAGATAACTAATTTACCTATGGTTAATACTGAAATTAGTAGGAAAACTGGTGACAATATGGTAACTTATGTTTCAAATTTTGTAAAACAAAATTTGTCTCAAAATTATATTTTTGTAAGATATATGGGACCTAAATTTGCTATTGTATTTTCGGGTGCAGACATTAAAGGTGTATCAAATTTTATGAGAGATATGAAACAGAAGATTGAGATGATTAATGTACAATATGCAAGTGATTATAAAGGTAATGACAATCCTGATAATAATGGAAATAATACTAGTGGTGAACAAGTAAATTCAAATCAGGGATTTCAACCACAACAGCAAAACAAAATACCATCTCCTAAGGTTGTAAGACCTCAAATTAGGGCAGTAATTTCTACATATTATAAAGGTACATCTTTGGATGGAGCATTAAAAAAGATTGAAGATTTTGTAGATAAATCTAATGAAAATTCTGTTAGTGTAGTATAAGAGGGGATAAGAAAGGAATTAATAATTATGTCTTTAGATGAAACACGTAGTTTCAAGGTTGAAAAAATTGAAAATGAAAAAACTAAAGAAATTCTTAAAGAAGTATATGATTCACTTAAAGAAAAGGGATATAATCCTATAAACCAAATTGTAGGATATATTTTATCTGGAGATCCAACATATATTACAAGTCATAATGGAGCTCGTAGTTTAATTAGAAGAGTTGAAAGAGACAAATTACTTGAAAAAATGGTTAAGGAATATATTGAAGTTGATGAGTAGAATAATAGGAATTGATTATGGAAAAGTGAGAACTGGATTAGCAATAACGGATGCCCTTGGGATAACTGCCCAAGGGCTTGAAACAATTATTTCAAATGGTAATGATAAGATTATTTTAAAAAGATTGGCTGAGTTAGTAGAGGAATATGAAATTGATAAGTTTGTTATTGGTAATCCTATTAATATGGATGGAACTGAAAGTGATAGATCGAGAGAAACTAGAGATTTCATACATAAGCTTAAATCTAGATTTAATGCAATTGAAGTTATAAGTGTTGATGAGAGATTAACTACAGTTGAAGCTCATAAAACAATGAATATTTTAAATATTAATAAACATAAAAAAAAGCAATTGGTTGATACAATTTCTGCTGTTTATATATTAGAAAATTATATTAATAAAGCTAAAAGTGAGAAGTAGAATGTAAAAATGTTTATTTTTCTTACTTTTTTAGATGTTTACCTTGACTTTAGGGGAAAAAGGTTGTATAATAAATAAGCATGTTAATGATAGCGGTGAAGTAGGATGTGGCTACATACCTATTAAATAGGTAATGGAGGGAACTCCTATGGAGTATGTCATGGCAAAGACCAGGCGGCAAGTTTTATAAATATAAAGCACTTTAGCCCAAGGATTCATGCAAAACTTGGGATTTTATATTGGTAATAAAAAGAAACACCAGGGTGCGTTTATAACTTCCGACCAAAAATAAAAAAATACATAGTGTGAATGCTATTAAACACAATGTATTATGAAAAGGAGGTATATAATGGCAACAACTAAGAAAACGGAGAAAAAAGAAACTAAGGTTGCAACAACAGCAAAGAGTGACAAGATTAGGATTAGACTTAAAGCTTATGACCATGTTGTTTTAGAACAGTCTGCTGAGAAGATAGTAGATACTGCTAAAAGAACAGGTGCTAAAGTTTCTGGACCTATTCCTCTTCCAACTGAAAAAGAAATTGTAACAATTTTACGTTCTCCACACAAACACAAAGATTCAAGAGAACAATTTGAGTTAAGAACTCATAAAAGAGTTATTGATATTTTATATCCTACTCAAAAAACTGTTGATAGCTTAATGAAAATTGAATTACCAGCAGGTGTTGATATAGAAATCAAATTATAATCTTAGAGATTAAAAATTAGAGGTTAAATGTTAGAGCCTCTGTAAATATATCTAGCAAAACTAAGCTGAGTTAGAGATTTAGAAGTTAGAGGTTAGAATTGAAAATCTAATATCTAACCACAAGTGTGAAGTACATGTGGCTAAAATCTAATAATCTAGATCAGCCAATAGTTAGGAGGTTAAAATGAAGAAAGCATTAATAGGAAGAAAAGTTGGAATGACACAAATATTCGATGAAAAAGGACAAATCATTCCTGTAACAGCAATAGAGGTTGGACCATGTACTGTTGTTCAAATTAAAACAGTAGATCAAGATGGTTATGATGCTGTTAAATTAGGTTTTGGAGAAGTAAAAGAAAAGAAACTTAATAAACCTCAATTAGGTCAATTTAGAAAAAGTAAGTTAACACCTAAAAAGTATTTAAGAGAATTTAGGTTAGATTCTATTGAAGGATTAAAAGTTGGTGATGAACTTAAGGCAGATGTATTTGAAGTAGGAGATAAAGTTGATATTCAAGGTACTTCAAAAGGTAAAGGATTTCAAGGTGTAATTAAACGTCATGGACAACATAGAGGTCCAATGGGACATGGTTCAATGTATCACAGAAGACCTGGTTCAATGGGGTCTACATCAACTCCAGGTAGAGTTTACCCAGGTAAAAAACTACCAGGACATATGGGTGTTGAAACTGTAACAATTCAAAATCTTGAGGTTGTTAAAGTTGATTTAGATAAAAATGTTATTTTAGTTAAAGGAAGTGTTCCTGGAGCTAAAAAATCTATATTAAAAATAAAATCAAGTGTAAAAGCGTAGGGAAGGAGGAAAAGTAAATGCCTAAAATTGATGTATTAAGTGCAGACGGTAAAAAAGTCAAGGAATTAGAATTAAATAATGAAGTATTTGGAATTGAACCAAATGAGAATGTTGTACATACAGTAATTTTAAACTACCTTGCAAATCAAAGACAAGGAACACAAAATACAAAAACAAGATCTGAAGTTTCTGGTGGTGGAAGAAAACCATGGAGACAAAAGGGTACAGGTCGTGCAAGACAAGGTTCTATTAGATCACCACAATGGGTAAAGGGTGGTATTGCTCTTGGACCAAAGCCACGTTCATATACATATAGAATTAATAAAAAAGAAAAAAGGCTTGCGATTAGATCTATATTAAGTTCAAAAGTTTTGGAAAAACAACTTACAGTTGTTGATAAAATTGAACTAAAAGAAATTAAAACGGCTGATATGGTTAAAACATTAGATAACATTAAAGTAACTGGAAAAACTCTAGTTGTATTACCAGAAAATAATGAAAATGTTCAAAAATCATTAAGAAATATTAAAGGAGTTAAAGCTTCAATTGTTAACACAATAAATGCTTATGATTTAGTAAAATATGAAAATCTAGTTTTAACAGTGGATTCAGTTAAAAAAATAGAGGAGGTGTACGCATAATGTTGCCTGAAGATATTATTATAAAGCCAATAGTTACTGAAAAAAGTAATGATGAGGTACAATTTGGGAAGTATACCTTTAAAGTAAATAAAAAAGCTACAAAGGTAGATATTAAAAGAGCTTGTGAAAAACTTTTTGATGTTAAGGTTATAAAAGTTAACACAATTTCTGTAAAAGGAAAAGAAAAGAGAGTAGGAAGAAGTGCAGGTATGACTTCTGATTGGAAGAAAGCTATTGTTACAATTGATACCAATCCAAATGATCAAAAATATACAGGTAAAGGTGGAAAAGTAACAAAAGTTTCTAAAAAGTATAAGGATTCTATTGAAGGAATTATTTAATTATTCCATAATTTGTTTTTTACTGTGTCAATATTAATTAAAAACGCGGTTACGTATAACATATACGCGCTATTGCCTTTTTAATTAACATTTCTTAGTGAAAATCCAAATTCTGAAATAATTAAAAAAACGAAAACTAGCGAGAAATAACTCGGATAATAAATTTTAACTGTAGGTGAAGCAGGAAAATTTTCACTAAATTTTAAATAAGGAGGTTAAGATTTTTTTAAACATAGAAATTAATTATTTAATGTTGATAATTAAGTTATATAGTGTTTTAAAAGTCTTGTAGAAGAAAATGGGAGTAAAGAAATTTAGACCAACAACTCCATCATTAAGAAATATGACTGTTTCAGATTTTTCAGAAATTACAAAGAAAACTCCTGAAAAATCACTTCTAACAGCAAAAAAGAAAAATGCTGGTAGAAATGCACAAGGAAAAATAACAGTTAGACATCAAGGTGGAGGAAATAGGCAAAAATATAGAATTATTGATTTTAAAAGAAATAAAGTTGAGATGGAAGCAACTGTTATGGGAATTGAATATGACCCAAATAGAAGTGCTAATATTGCTTTAATAAAATATGAAGATGGAACTTTAAATTATATTATAGCTCCAAAGGGATTAACTGATGGAGATAAAGTCATTTCTTCAGATAAAGCAGATATTAAACCAGGAAACTGTATGAAATTAGAGAATATTCCTTTAGGTACTTTAGTTCATAATGTTGAAATAAACCCTGGTCAGGGTGCAAAATTTGTTAGAAGTGCAGGACAATCAGCACAATTAATGGCTAAGGAAGGAAAATATGCTCATTTAAGATTACCATCTGGAGAAATGAGATTAGTTTTAGCTGTTTGTAAGGCTACTATTGGAGAAATTGGAAATGATGACCATAAAAATATAAAAATAGGAAAAGCAGGAAAGAAAAGACATATGGGAATTAGACCTACAGTTAGAGGTTCTGCTATGAACCCTAATGACCATCCACATGGTGGTGGTGAAGGTAAGGCTCCAGTAGGTCATCCAGGACCACTTACACCTTGGGGTAAACCAGCACTTGGATATAAGACTAGAGCAAAACATAAGAAATCGAATAGATTAATAACAAAGAGACGTAAATAATGGAAAGGAGATAATATGTCAAGGTCAAGTAATAAAATGCCATTTGTTGCTCCTGAGTTATTAAAGAGAATAGAAGCAATGAATGAAAGTGGAGAAAAGAAAGTTTTAAAAACTTGGTCAAGAGCTTCAACAATTTATCCACAAATGGTTGGACATACAATTGCTGTTCATGATGGAAGAAAGCATGTACCTATTTATATACAAGAAGAAATGATTGGACATAAACTTGGAGAATTTGCACCAACAAGAACATATAAAGGCCATGCTGGAAGCAAAAATGCAACTAAATAAGCAATAGCAGCTCTTAGATAATCACAAAGTATAATTCGAAAGTGTTTTGAAGATGTTATAAGAGAAAATAAAGAGAAATTTAATAAGGAGGTAAAAGTAAGTGGCAGACGAGAAAAAGAAAAAAGTAGATACAAAAAAAGTTGAAGAGAAAAAAGAAACTTCTAAAAAATCTACAACAAAAAAAGCTGAAGAGTCTAAAACTGTAAAAAAGGAAACAACTACACCTAAAACAAAAGCTCCTGCTAAAAAAGTTGCTCCTAAGAAGGAAGTTAAAAAGAGTATTGATGAAGAATTAGTAGCAACTGCAACTGTAAAATATGCAAGAATTTCTAGCAGAAAAGTAAAAATAGTAGCAGATTTAATAAGAGGTAAAAATGTAGATGAAGCTTTAGCAATTTTACAATTTACACAAAAAGCAGGTAGTGAGATTTTAATAAAATTGTTAAACTCGGCTATAGCTAATGCTGAAAATAATAATCAGATGACTCATAGTAAGTTATATGTAGCAGAAATATATTCTAACCAGGGCCCTACATTAAAGAGAATTAGACCAGCCGCAAAAGGTAGTGCAGTTAGAATCAGAAAGAGAACTAGCCATACAACTATAGTTCTTAAAGAAAGAAATTAATTAAAGGAGGCCAAAAACAAAATGGGACAAAAAGTAGATCCACGTGGATTTAGGGTTGGTATAATTAATGACTGGAATTCAAAATGGTATGCTGATAAAAAGCACTATGGAGAGTACCTTGTTGAAGACCATAAAATCCGTGAATATATAAAGAAAAAATTGTATGTTAGTGGAATTTCAAAAATTGAAATTGAGAGAACATCAAAATTTGTTAAAGTTAATGTGTATACTGCTAAGCCAGGTTTAGTTATTGGAAAAGGTGGAAATTTAGCAGAGAGTTTAAAATCAGAAATTGAAAAAATGATTGGAAAACATGTTAACCTAAATATTGTTGAAGTTAAGGATGTGGATACTAATGCACAATTGGTTGCAGAAAATATTGCATCTCAACTTGAAAGAAGAATTTCATTTAGACGTGCTATGAAGCAGTCTATGCAAAAAGCTATGAAAATGGGAGCTAAAGGAATTAAAGCTGCTTGTTCAGGTAGATTAGGTGGTGCCGATATGGCAAGAACAGAGTTTTACAAAGATGGAACAGTACCACTTCAAACTCTTAGAGCTGATATAGATTATGGCTTTGCAGAAGCAGATACAACCTATGGAAAAATAGGTGTAAAAGTTTGGATTTATAAAGGCGAAATTCTTCCAGAAAAGAAAGACAAGAGAGTGGAAGGAGGAGATAACCATGCCATTAATGCCAAAAAAGACTAAGTTTAGAAAACAACAAAAAGGTAGAAATAGAGGTAAAGCAACAAGAGGAAATAAAGTTGCTTATGGTGAATATGGAATTCAATCATTAGAATTAGGACAAATTACTTCAAATCAAATTGAAGCTGCCCGTGTTGCTATGACTAGATATATAAAAAGAGGTGGAAAAGTTTGGATTACAATATTTCCAGATAAGCCATTAACAGCTAAACCTATTGGTACTCGTATGGGTAAAGGAAAAGGAGCTGTTGAGCGTTGGGTTGCAAATGTTAAACCTGGAAGGGTTATGTTTGAAATAGCTGGTGTTCCAGAAGATGTTGCTAGAGAGGCTTTAAGGCTTGCAGGCTCTAAACTATCTGTTAAAACTAAATTTGTAAAGAAAGAAACTGAGATAGGTGGTGATAAAGATGAAGATTAATAAGATAAGAGAAATGTCTTCACCTGACTTAGAGAAAGAATTAGGAGAATTAAAACAAGAGTTATTTAAATTAAGATTTAGTTTAGCAACAAATGGATTAGATAATCCTAATAAAATCAAAGAAGTAAAGAAAGACATTGCAAGAGTTAATACAATATTGACAGAAAGAAAATTACAAGAAGAAAGTAAATAGTTGGTTTATATTATATAATTGAGGCGTTAGGTTACTCAATTATAAGGAAGGAAAAGATAAATCTTAGCAAACGGAAGTGAGTGTTAGATATATCTTTCACATCGAAGCTAGAAATACGTAAGGATTTCGAAAAAAGCGTAGATGTGGACAAATATTATATAATTGAGGTGCTATGTTACTCAATTATAAGGAAGGAGACAAATATCATAGTGGAAAGAAATCTTCGTAAAACCATGATTGGTAAAGTTGTATCTGATAAAATGGATAAAACTGTTGTTGTTGCTGTAGATATCAATAAGATGGATAAAATGTATGGAAAAATCAAGAGAACAACATATAAATTAAAAGCACATGACAGTGAAAATCAATGTCAAAAAGGAGATACAGTTAAAGTTATGGAAACAAGACCTTTATCTAAAGATAAAAGATGGAGAGTTGTAGAAATAACAGAGAAGGCAGTAATTAAATAATTTTTGGATGTTATAGGCTATAAGTCTGATATATAGCATTTTAAATTATGATTAAAATTATTAAATCGAAAGTAAATTAAATTTTTTTGTAACTATTTTCGAAGGAAGGAGTACTAAAATGGTACAGCAACAGACTAGACTAAAAGTCGCTGATAACACTGGTGCAAGAGAATTAATGTGTATTAGATGTTTAGGCGGTTCATATAGAAAGTATGCTGGTGTAGGTGATGTAATTGTGGCTTCTGTAAAATCTGCAATACCAGGTGGAACAGTAAAAAAAGGTCAAGTAGTTAAGGCAGTAGTAGTTAGAACTAAAAAACCTATACAAAGAGCTGACGGAACAGTTGTTAGATTTGATGAAAATGCGGCTGTAATAATTAGAGAAGATAAGACCCCAACTGGTACACGTATATTTGGGCCAGTAGCTAGAGAGCTTAGAGACAAGGAATATATGAAGATTTTATCTCTTGCTCCAGAGGTTCTTTAAAATTTAAGTAATTATATTTTTATGTTGTCAACTTTGATAAAAATACAGTTACATATAAAACATATGCTACTATGCTTTTGTATAAAAGTTTTCTAGCAATAATTTGATTTTTACTTAAATTTATGTTTGATATTTAAGTTTCAAAAAAGTGAGGTGAAACCATGAAATTAAAGAAAGGCGATAATGTTGAAATATTAGCTGGAAATGATAAAGGTAAAAAAAGTGAGATTATTGAAGTGTTACCAAAAGCTAATAAGGTTATAGTTAAAGATGTTAATATTAAGAAAAAAGCAACTAAGCCTAGAAATGCAAACGAAACTGGTGGAATTATTTCAAGAGAATTTCCTATAAATGCAAGCAATGTTGCAGTTGTTTGCCCAAGTTGTAAAAAACCAGCTAAAATAGGATATAAAATTGATGGTGATAAGAAAGTTCGTATTTGTAGAAGTTGCAAAACTGAAATAAAATAAATAGAGGAAAGGAGGTCTACAAAGACTTATGGAAATATTGAAAGAGCAATATGAAAAAGAAGTTGTTCCAGCATTAATGAAAAAATTTGGATATAAATCAATAATGGAAGTTCCAAAATTAGATAAAATAGTTATAAATGTTGGACTTGGAGACATAAAGGAAGATCCTAAATCTCTTGATGGAGCTATGAAGGATTTAGCAACAATTACTGGTCAAAAGCCAATAGTAACAAAAGCTAAAAAAGCTATAGCTGCTTTTAAAATAAGAGAAGGTGTAAATATGGGAACAAAAGTTACATTAAGAAGTGGAAAAATGTATGATTTTGCGTATAAACTAATTAATGTAGCATTGCCTAGAGTTAGGGATTTTAGAGGTATTTCAGCTAATTCTTTTGATGGTAGAGGAAATTATTCAATGGGTGTTAAAGAACAACTAATTTTCCCAGAAATTGAATATGATAAAATTGACAAAATCAGAGGAATGGATATTGTTTTTGTTACAACAGCCAAAACTGATGAAGAAGCTAGAGAACTATTAACTTTATTGGGAATGCCGTTTAGAAGCTAGATGTTAGAAGATGGAGGTCTATAAAAGTTTGAAGGTTTGCAATGAGTTTGTTATGTACAACTTGTACATAATATCTAATATCTAATACCTAACCGACAGATAAAATAGAATATGTTGTAAAATTAAAACTGAAGAAAACTATTAGTAAAATAATAAAAATAAGGAGGCTAGAATGGCTAAAAAATCTTTAAAAGTAAAACAACAAAAACCACAAAAATACAAAACTAGAGAATATAGTAGATGTAAAATTTGTGGAAGACCTCATGCATATATTAGAAAATATGGTATATGTCGTGTATGCTTTAGAGAATTGGCTCATAAAGGGGAAATCCCTGGAGTGAAAAAAGCATCTTGGTAGGGATAGCTCTTAACGAACCGAAGGTGAGTGCTAGAGATATCCTTCACATCGGGAGCAGAGAAACGTAAGTTTCTCGAAAAGCGGAGATGTGAACATATATAAGCTCTTAACGAACCGAAGGTGAGTGCTAGAGATATCCTTCACA
>JAFWMA010000011.1 GCA_017510825.1 Clostridia bacterium
TTAAATGGATTGACACCAAAGCAATATTATGATAAATATATAAATGAAAGGAAAAGATTAAGCTTAAAAGCAAGCTAATCTCTTCCAGAAAATGTTAATTAATCAAATAGGGACACTGTGGCGAATTTTTCCGCACTCCAAAATGGTACCAAAAATAGTAGTTAAAGTTCTATTAACCTTATATATAAAATAATCATATCAAATTTTACTGACTGAAAAAATTAAAAAACTAAAAGAGGAGAAATAACAAAAAAATGGAAAAAAACAATAAGATAAAAACGCTGGAAACCCGAATAGCACTACACACACACGGGGATTTTAAAGAATAAAAAAGAAAAAGGAAAAAGGGAAAAAATTGTAGAGACGAACAATGTTCTAAATCAAAAGCTAAAACAAACTGGAGCCAATGTAGGTGCGAGCATAGCTCACCACAAAAATATAAAACAAGCTGGTATAACTTTAGTAGCACTTGTAGTCACTATAATAGCAATGCTAATATTAGCAGGAGTAACAATTAGTCTAGCACTAGGAGATAACGGAATAATCGGAAAAGCGCAGGAAGCATCAAATATGTATGCAAACGCAACAAAAGATGAAACAGCTATGATGACAGAAACAGATGATCAAATAGAAGAACTGTCAACAGGAGCACAACTTTCAGATAGAAAAGTTTTAAAAGTTACAGAAAAAACATCAAAGCCAGGAACTGAAGGTTTAATGGAAGTGAATTACAAGCCAGCTGAAACAAACAATACAGTAATAATACCAGGAGTTTATAGTGGGGCAAATGCAGATCAAGAATTAAGTCAAAGCTATTTTAGAGTACAAAATTTAAAGTGGTATGTATTAAATGCAGATGAAAATGGTGTAAATTTAGTTAGCCAGGCATTAAAAAACGTGATATTTGGCAATGCAGGAGGATATGATAATTGTTTATATTATTATAAAGAAATAGCTACACATTTATTTAAAAATGAAACCAAAGGTGTTACGGAAGATAGGGTACATGTATTTAATTTGACTGATATAAAGAAAACAGCAGAGAAAATAAATAAAATAACGGATGCTAAAGTTATAGAAAATGAAACGGAAAGAGAATGGGATTGGGAATTAGATGTAGTAAAGGAGTCAAGTGAAGAAGCATATAATAGCGGCATTAAAAGAGATATAACGTATACTCCAAGGAATAAAAGATATCCTCAAATATATGGTACAAGTACAGGTGAGGTAGATGTTAATAATCCAATGTACGATGAAGAAGTTCCACCAAATTTCACACCAATAGAAGGAGATCTAATAAATGGAGATACTCCTACATCATCAACAGCGAGTGTTTTAAAAGTTTATCATACCGCATTTAATACTATAGATAATGAAACTACAAAAATTAGAATGAATAATTTCAGTGATAGTGGAATATTTGATGTAATATTTGATCCAAAAACGTCTATCCTACTTGCTTCACGCTGTGTTACTGGAGGAGCTGGTCGTGCAGGATTTACATTACGTGGTGTGGAGAAAGGATGCATTTTTAACCGTTATGTTTTTGCTTATTCAGATGGTGTCAAAAATAGTCCTATATATAGTTTTCGTATTGTGGTTTCTATTCCTGGTTCAATGGTAAATATAGCAGATGATGGCACTGTAACGCTAAAATAACTGGAGCCAATGTAGGTGCGATCATAGCTCACCACAAAAATATAAAACAAGCTGGTATAACTTTAGTAGTACTTGTAGTCACAATAATAGCAATGGTAATATTAGCAGGAGTAACAATAAATCTAGCCCTAGGAGATAATGGAATAATCGGAAAAGCGCAGGAAGCATCAAATATGTATGCAAATGCAACAAAAGATGAAAGAACAGCACTAGGAGAAATGGAATATGATTAAGGAGAATCGGGGAATCGAGTAGAAACTGACTAAAATAATTATTCAGTTTCTGCTCGATTCTTCTTTTCATATTCTAATGTGTTAAAAAACATAAAGTCTCAACTAGAGACTGGAAGGGACAAAATATGAAGGAGAATAATATTCAAAAGTGTGCCAATGGGGACGAGGTCATTTAAGGAGCTATGTTAAATAATTCCGTCTCCAGTGACATCCCCAGTGACACAACCCAATTCTCTGTGACATGATGCCAGAAGGTTATTTTTTGGCACTTTTTTTGTTATTAAGAGAATATTTATTGAAAAACATAGTAGTTTATGATATATTAAAATCTAATAAATAATATAAAAACAATAAAAAGAAAAGGATTAATAAATGGAACTTACTGGAGAAATTGAAAGTATAATTTATAAAAATGAAAGTAATGGATATACAATTGCATCTATGAATATTGATAATGAAGAGGTTGTGGTTACTGGTTATCTTCCATTTGTTAATAGTGGAGATAGCTTAAAAGTTGTAGGAAAATTTGTAATACATCCAAATTATGGAGAGCAATTTAAAGTTGAAACATTTGAAAAAATTATGCCACAAACTGAAGAAGCATTGGAAAAGTATTTAGCTAATGGAATAATTAAAGGAGTTGGACCTGCAACTGCTAAAAAAATTGTTAAAAAGTTTGGTAAATCTACTGTTCAAGTTATGAAAATGGAACCTGAAAGATTAGCGGAAATAAAAGGAATTACTAATTCAAAAGCTATTGAAATATCAGAAAGCTTTGTTGAAAACTGGGAATTGTGGCAGATAGTAAGTTTTTTGGAGAAGTTTGGAATTGGTTCGGAAAGTGCTCAAAAGATTTATAAAGAATTGGGAGTAGACACAATAAATAAAATAGAAGAAGATCCATATATATTAGAAGATATAGGGATAAGGGTTGATTTTGCTCAAATAGATAAGATGGCTTTAGAAATTGGAATTGAGAGAAATAGTTTAAGAAGAATTAATAGTGGGATAATTCATGCTTTAAATTTAGCATCTTATAATGGACATTCTTGTGTATTAGAGCCAAATCTTATTACATATGTAGTTCAGTTGTTGGGAGTATCAGATGAAGATGTTTTAGATGGTTTAAAAGATTTGAAAGCAAAACAAAGGATTTATTCTGAAGAGAGAGAGGAAATGGCTACAGTTGATGGAAAAACAGAAATGTGTATTCAAATTTGGATTTATTTAGATTCATTTTATAGAACTGAAGTTAATATTGCTAGAAAAATAAAAAGTTTAATTGAATCATCAAATATAAATAGAATTCCTAATTTAGATGCAATGATAACAAAAGTTAGTGATATTATTCCTTCTGAAAAACAAAAAGAAGCTATTAAAATGATAAATGATAATAATGTTTCAATTATTACTGGTGGACCTGGTACTGGAAAGACTACAATTATTAAAACGATTATAGATTTGTACAAAACTATAGGGAAGAAAACTGTTTTATGTGCTCCTACAGGAAGAGCGGCGAAAAGAATGACAGAAGCAACAGGTGAAGATGCTCAAACCTTACATAGATTATTGGAAATCAGAAGAATTGGTGATGATTCAAAGCCAAATCCAGATATGAATGTAGCAACTATTGATGCTAATGTAGTTATTATTGATGAGATGTCAATGGTGGATATGTTTTTAATGAATTATGTAATGAATGGAATTTTTAAAGGAACCAAGTTAGTTATGGTTGGAGATGTTGATCAACTTCAATCAGTAGGACCTGGAAGAGTATTGAAAGATTTTATTCAGTCAAATGAAATTCCATATATAGCATTAAATAAGATTTTTAGACAAGCTGCAAAGAGCAAAATAATTGTTAATGCACATAAGGTTAATGATGGAATTAACTTTATTGATGAAATAAATCCACAAGAAGATGAAGAAATTGACGATTTTGAATTTGTATCAGAATTAAATATAAAAAATGCTCAAGAAAAAGTTTTGGATTCTTATAGTTTTGATACACAAATTATAACACCAACTAAAAAAGGAGAGCTTGGAACACATACATTAAATAAATTGATTCAAGAAAAATATAATCCTGAGAATCGAAAGAAAAATGAGAAAAGATTTGGTTCAATTATTTATAGAGAAGGTGACAAAGTTATGCAGACAAAGAATAACTATGATATTGAATGGACAAAAGGAAATGGACTTAAATATGAGCATGGATTTGGTATTTTTAATGGTGAAATGGGAACAATTTATGAAATAGATTCATTTAATAGTCAAGTTCAGATTAAGTTTGAAGATGGAAAAATAGCGGTTTATGAATATTCTGAATTAGAACAGATTGAACATTGTTTTGCTATAACTGTACATAAATCGCAAGGGAGCGAATTTGATTCAGTAATAATGCCAATATTAAATGCTGCACCAATGCTTTTAACTAGAAATGTTTTATATACGGGAATGACAAGAGCAAAAAACAAATTAAAAATGATTGGAAATAAAAAAACAGTTGAATATATGATAAATAATGTAAATAGTAAAAAGAGGAATTCTGGATTAAAGTTTAAATTAGAGTGTTTGATGAATGAAAATTGATTTGGAGAAAAATAAAAGAGGTGTTAGCAAACATAAAATTCGTGTTTGCTAGATTTTTTATATAATAGGAAAGTTTTACTTTCCTATTATATAAAATTATAATGTGACTAAATTTTATTTTATAAGATTTAGCGCGACGGACAATTAAACGCGGACTTTGCAGTTAGTATTTGCTTTTTCAATTTTATTAATGTCCGCTATTTTTCTATTATTATACGAATAAGGTGAACTCTTTTTAATTTTCTTTTTTTGAATGAGTGAATATATAATATAAAAAATACTTGATTTAGGGAAAAAATAATTGTATAATATTACCATATTTAGTTTGTCTTCAAGATTTTTATTTTTGTAAGAGTAATTAATTAAGTCTATCTAAGTAATTTGCTTAAGTTTACCAAAGTGAAAGAGGTTTAATTGATAATTATTAATATGTTTTTAAATCTTATTTTTCCACCAACTTGTGAAATATGTGGAAAGGTAGGAACGTATTTATGTGATAAATGTTATTTTAAGATAAAAAAATATGAAATAAATTATATTTCTAAGAATAAAGAAATTTTTTGTATGTATAGGTATAAAGACAAAATTAGGGAGTTATTAATAGACTATAAATTTAATGATAAATCATATTTATATAATTTTTTTTCAGAACTTTTAATAAAAAACAAAAAAGTTTGTAAAATTTTAAAATCTTGTGATATAATAATACCGATTCCGTTACATAAGAAGAGAAAATTAGATAGAGGCTATAATCAATCAGAACTAATATTAAGAGATATTGCAAAGAAAATGGATTTACAAATAGAAAATAATGTACTAAAAAAAGTAAAAAATATAAAGCCACAAAGTGAAAAAGGCTATGCTGAAAGAATGAATGATATAAAGGGTGTATATATTGTGGAAAATACACAAAAAATAGTTGGGAAAAAAGTATTAATTTTTGATGATGTTTATACAACTGGAAGTACAACAGGTGAATGCAAAAAAGAATTATTAAAGGTAGGTGCAAGTAAAGTTGTGATTTTTACTTTAACAAAAGATTGAGTCTTTTATATAGTATAGTTAAATTAGCAAAATATTTGTATTAACGCAGATGTATATAATAATAAATTGTTAGTTAATGAATGAATTTATTATGCACATATGTGCAAGTTAAAATAGTTTTTGAGTGTATGAAATTTATTAGTGAAATATAAAAATTCAGAAAGGAAAAGGATAAGATGGATGATTTAGTAGAGAGCATATTAGACTATGTAAGGGCTGATTATACAGATTATGCTATTATGATTAACGGTGAATGGGGAAGTGGAAAAACATATTTTTGGAATCACAAGATTAGAAATAAAATTGATTCGATGCAAGTTAATGGAAAAAAGTTAACAACTATATATATGTCTCTATATGGAATATCTAATTTGGAGGAAATAAGTAAAAAGATTTTTATAGAAACTACTCAATTAATGGATAAAAATTTGAGAAAATTTATGAATTCAAGTGGAAGAACTACGATACCAGAATATGCAAAAACTGGTTTAGATATGGCAAATTTATTTGGTGTAACACAAAATGGAGATAGAGTAAACTATTCTGATTTTTTCTCAACAGAGGATAAAGTTTTGTGTTTTGATGATTTGGAAAGAGCTAATGTTGATGTTATAGATATTTTGGGTTATATTAATAACTTTGTTGAGCACGACCATATTAAAACAATAATTATTTGTAACGAAAAAGAACTTTCTACGAAACTAAAAAGTAGCAATTTGGAAATGAAAACCTTTATTGCAACTTATTTATTGGATAAACAAAATAAACTATTGTTAACGGATAAACCAATGGTTGAAAGAATTAATTCAACTATGGAAGAGGTTTTTGATAAAGCTAATGATTATGAAAGGATTAAGGAAAAACTAATTGGAGAGACTTTTGAATATCAACCTGAGTTTATGTATATTATTAATGGGATTTTGATGAGATATGAAAATAGTCAAGATTTGATTAGGTTTTTAAGAACTAATACAGGGTTGATCATCTCAACATTTGAAAAAAGTGGAACTAGAAATTTAAGAATTTTAAAACATTCTTTAGCAGATTTTAAGCGTATATGGGATATTATTACAAGGCATTATCCTAATACAAACAATGTGGTTTTACAAACCATGCTTATTTTTACTATAGCAGTTTCTTTCGAAATAAAAGCTGGTAAAATTACAAAAGACAGGTTAGCTAATATTAAGAATAATGATGAATATAAAAGTATTGTAGTTTCATCTAAAATTTTTATGGATAACAGACAGTTCTATATTAAAGAATTTGATAACAATTACTATTATAATTTTAAAGCGGAGTACAGATTTTTTAAATTTATTGAAGTCTTTGTTAGAACTAGAATTATGAATATGAAAACTCTTAAGGAAGATATGGAAGATATCCAAAAAACAGAAGATATAATGAGTATTCCAGGTTATAAAAGATTACTTACCGAAGAGTATTGGAAAATTTCTGATGACGAATTTCCTAAAATCATTGAGAATGTTTTAGAAACAGTAAAAAGTGGAGATTTGCAATTAATAAGTGTTGTAAAACTATATGCATATTTTATGTATTTTATTAAAAAAAGATTGATTGATTATGATAAAGAAACTATAAAAAGTCTTTTCTTAAGTGGAATTAATATTTCATCTTTAAATTCTGATTATTGTCCAAATGCAGAGGAAGAATTGGGAAATATGAGTATTGCAGGCAGTGATTATGATATTAAAGATATATTAGATAGATTTTATGAACTAAATGATCAAATAAAAGATAAAATGTATGAAAAGACTGCATTAGATATATTCAAAAATATACCAATGAAAATGCCAGTTTTCTATGAAAGATTTGATAAAGAATGTATGGAAGTTCCAATTTTTAAATACTGTGATCCATATCAGATTTTTCAAAGGATTTCTTGTGCAAGTAATGAAGACATAGTTACTATTAAGGAAAGTTTGATTACTAGGGCGAAGAAAAATCATGATATTGTTAAAGAAGAATTGACTAATATGTATAAACTTTGCAATATCATAGATGACTATGTATCAGATAAGAAAATAACTATTAAAATTGTTGTTTTAACTGAGTTTTCAAAGGAATTGAAAAGAGAATTGGATAAGTATAATGATGAAGAGAATGTAAAAGATGAAGAAATGTAGTTTATTGTACAAATATTTTAAAAATGATTGACTTTTTTATAAAAATGGGGTAAAATAAATATGTTGACTAACAATGCATTTTATGGTGGGATTAGCGTAGTTGGTTAACGCGCCAGTTTGTGGCACTGGAGACCGTGGGTTCGAATCCCACATTCCACCCCATTTATATTTATATTTATATTGGGCTGTAGCCAAGTGGTAAGGCAGTAGACTTTGACTCTACCATGCGCAAGTTCGAATCTTGCCAGCCCAACCAAATAAAAAATACCAAAGCTTTGCTTTGGTATTTTTTATTATGATTAAGATGGTAAGTATGTCTTAAGCTATGTGTTGAAACATTGTTAATACCAAATTCTTTGGAAAGGTTTCTTTAGCATTTATTGTTTTGGATATATTATTTTTTAATAATTAAAAAAACCTGATATAATATCAGGTTTTTTAGCAACATATTCCCTTATTACCATTACCACAGAAACAGAAAAGTAGTAATAGTATAATTATTATACAACAACAGTCATTGTCTTTTCCAACACCAAACATTAGTTACACCTCCTTTCAAAAGCAAACTATATTAATTAATCATTACAACAAGGTGGTTTAGGCATACAATTATTATCTGAACATCCGCCACATCCACCACAACATAGAAGTAAAACTATTAATATGATAAACCATAAGGAATTGCTATTTAGATTATTCATATGGACCTCCTTGTAAGATTGTTAAATCCTTAGTATGGTATATATTATTCTTTATAATATAATTTTGTTACAATAGGCATTTACAAATAATAAAGATAATGATAAAATTGAAAAAGGTGAATATACTTAAAGAAAATAATTAAAAGAAAATTAAAAAAAATATTAATAAATTTTTTTATAATTTGTGTTGCTAAAAAATAAAAAGGAGTAATGGATGATATGAATATTATTTTTTCAATAATTTTTGGAATAGTTGAGGGGATAACGGAGTGGTTACCTGTTAGTAGTACTGGTCATTTAATACTATTTCAGTCATTTATGCAGTTTAATAATGTTTCAGAGGGATTTTGGGATGTATTTGAAGTAGTAATTCAGCTTGGTGCGATTTTAGCGGTAGTATTATTATATTTTAAAAAAATATGGCCATTTAAATTAGAAAAAAAATCAGAAAATAACAAATTAAAAATTAATAAAGATATAATTAACTTGTGGATTAAAATAATTATTAGTTGTTTTCCGGTAGTACTAATTGCAGTATTTAAAATTGATGAATTAGCTGAAAAATATTTTTACAATCCTGCAAGTATAGCAGTAATGCTTATTATAGTTGGAATTGCATTTATTTTAATAGAAAGAAAAAACAAAGATAAGAAGAAATTTAGGGTTAATAGCATAAAAGATTTGACTTATAAAGATGCAGTAATAATTGGGATGTTCCAAGTTATTGCAGCTATTTTCCCAGGAACTTCTAGATCAGGTGCAACAATTATTGGTGCATTATTGATTGGTGTTTCGAGAGTAGTATCTGCTGAGTATACTTTTTATTTAGCCATTCCGGCAATGTTTGGTGCAAGTTTATTGAAACTTGTTAAATATGGCTTTGGTTTTACTGGGACAGAGATTGTAATTCTTTTAGTGGGAACTATAGTAGCATTTTTAGTATCAATTTTTGTAATTAGATTTTTAATGACCTATATAAAGAAACACAATTTTGAAGTGTTTGGATGGTATAGAATTGCTTTAGGAATAATTGTTTTGTCATTAATATTATTTAATGTAATATAATTAAATTATAAAAAAACAACTTATCATTAGATTTTGATAAGTTGTTTTTTTATATAATGGGAAAGTTCTGCTTTCCTATTATATAAAATTAAAATGCGACTAAATTTTATTTCATAATATTTAGTACGACGAACAATTAAATGTGGACTTTGCAGAGAGTATTTGCCTTTTTCAATTTTATTAATGTCTGCTATTGTTCTATAATAGGAGAGCCTATTGTATAAAAAAATATATTAAGGAATTATATATGAATTTTGTAGATTTTGTTTTAATAGGAGTTGGTTTAGGAATGGATGCAATGTCTGTTTCAATATGTAAGGGATTATCAATGAAAAAGATGGAATGGAAAAAAGCAGTTTTAATTGGAATGTATTTTGGAGTTTTTCAAATGTTAATGCCATTGATAGGTTTTGGCTTGGGTAGTAGATTTAAACAGTTTTTAGAACAAATGAGCAAATGGTTTGCTTTTGGAGTACTACAAATTATTGGTATTAATATGATAGTTGAATCAAAGAAAGAACAAAAAATAAATAATAGAGTTGATTTTGGTAATATGATAGCTTTGGCAGTTGCTACTAGTATAGATGCGCTAGTTGCTGGTGTGTCATTTGGAATACTAAAAGTATCTATAGTGAGAGCATGTTTATGTATCGGAATAATCACTTTTTTTATGAGTTTTTGGGGAGTGAAAATTGGTAATTTATTAGGAAATAGAATTAATAATAAGGTTGAAATTTTAGGTGGAATAATTTTAATTTCAATTGGAATTAAAATGTTAATTGTATAGAAAATCGATAAAAAACAATTAAAAGATGATTGAATAATTGGAATTTAATGATATAATAAATATATTGTTATTAATGAAAGATGATTTAGAGAAAGGAATAGAAAAAATAGTGATTAAACTAAAGAAAGAAGAAGGAATAACAGTTGTAGCATTAGTCATATCTATAATTGTTTTATTAATACTATCTGGTATTTCAATAAGTTTGTTTTTTGGAGATAATGGATTATTAAAATCAACAGAATTTGCATCTAATATGTATGCAAATAGTAGCAAAGAAGAAATATCATTAATGGACGAAATTGATTCTTCAATAAAAGAAAGCCTGGTTGATATGTATAAAAAGGGACAAATAAAGATTGGAGATTATTTGGATTATGAAATAGCAGAAGAAGGTGATTTTGTTACAGATGCGTATGGAAATGAAAATTCAAATGGTTTTTTTGAGCAAAAATATAGTGTATATAATAATGGGAAAAGTATAAATTGGAAAGTATTAGGATTAGGAGATGATGAAGGAAAACTAACAACTGATTTAGATAAAGGTAATCATCTGTTATTGGTGGCAGGAAGTCCAGTTGAGAAGGTAATAAATAATGAATCAGAAAATGAATTTGAAAGAGATCCTTATTTATATATGGGGAAGGCAGAAAGTTTTGTAAATGGTGAAAATATATTAAATGGAATAGCAAATATTTTTGTTAATAATAAAACATCAGATATGGGAAGGAGTTTAAATGTTGATGATATAAATAAAATTTTAGGTATAGAAGTAACTAATGAAAAAGTGTATGAAATGAGCGACGAAAGTAAAACAAATATAGACCAATTAAGAACAATGGGGCAAGCCTATGCTTATGAGGAATCTGATTATAGTGCAAATAGCTATTTGAATAATAATATTAATGCGATTAGAAATGGAGAAGAAACCGTAGTTGGAACATCTTATTCTTACTTAATAGATTCATATAAGGATAGAGTAATTGGAAATACTACAGTAGGAAAATTACTATTTAATGAAACTGATTTTGATAATAAAAATTCTAAGGCTTATTGGATTGCAAATAAGGGAGTTGAAGTAAATAGAAAAGTTATTTATGGATTAAGTGCAATATTTTTTGATAGTGTAAAAATTGGTATTGAAAATTTTAATTCGAAAGGAAATTGGATAGTACAAGGATTAGGAGTATATCCAGTGATTTCACTTAAAAGTGATATATCAACTGATGTTTTACACATTGTAAGTAAAGAGGAAGAAAAATGGAGTTATAATAATAATAAAATTTATTCTGGAAATATTGGTAATTATAATTCAATAGGAATTTTGAGTGCTATGTTTTAATTTCCTAGAGAGTATAATAGGAATATTGTGAAATTTTTGTGAAAATTAGCAAACAATCTTGACATTTGCTAAAAAAAGATATAAAGTATTAGCAGTCGATATAACAGACTGCTAATTTTTACAGGCAAAATTGGACTAACAGTTCTAAAATTAGCAATTTAATAATAAAATTATTAGGAGGTAATTGTATTATGTTAAAACCATTAAGTGACAGAGTCATTTTAAAAATGACAGAAGCAGAAGAAAAAACAAAAAGTGGAATAATTCTTTCGAGTGGAAGTAAAGAAAAGCCACAAATTGCAGAAGTTATAGAAGTAGGACCTGGAATTGATATAGATGGAAAAGAAGTAAAAATGGTCGTAAAAAAAGGTGATAAGGTAGTTATTAATAAATATGCTGGAACAGAAATAAAGTATGAAGGTGAAGACTATATTATTGTTAGGCAGGAGGATGTTTTAGCTATTGCTGAGTAAGTAGATTGAAAAACAACTGAGCTTTGGCGTTGTTAAACTGATTATTAAAGAATAAAAATTAGGAGGTATATAGAAATGGCAAAGGATATTAAATTTGGAGAAGATGCTAGAAAAAAACTAGTAGATGGAGTTAATAAATTAGCAGATACAGTTAAGGTTACATTAGGACCAAAGGGTAGAAATGTAGTTTTAGATAAAAGTTTTGGAGCTCCACTAATTACTAATGATGGTGTTACAATAGCAAAGGAAATTGAGCTTGAAGACAAATTTGAAAATATGGGTGCTCAAATAGTAAAGCAAGTATCTGAAAAGACTAATGATGTTGCTGGTGATGGAACAACTACTGCAACTGTACTTGCACAAAGCATGGTTAAAGCAGGTGTGAAAAATGTTGCAGCAGGTGGAGATCCAATGGCTATTAAAAGAGGAATGGATAAAACAACAGAGTCTGCAGTTAAAATTTTATTAGATAAAAGTGTTCCTGTAAATGGAAAAGATGATATTGCTAGAGTTGCAAGTATATCAGCAAATAATGAAGAAATAGGAGAGTTAATTGCAGATGCAATGGAAAAAGTTTCAACAGATGGAGTGATTACAATTGAAGAATCAAAAACATCATCAACAGAATTAAGTGTTGTAGAAGGTATGCAATTTGATAGAGGGTATGTTTCTCCATATATGGTAACAGATACTGAAAAGATGACAGCTGATGTTGAAAATCCATATTTATTAATAACAGATAAAAAGATTTCTAATATTCAAGAAGTATTACCATTACTAGAATCTTTAATGCAATCATCAGGTAAATTGGTAATAATTTGTGAGGATATTGAAGGAGAGGCACTTTCTACATTAATTTTAAATAAGTTAAGAGGAGTATTAAATGTTGTAGCAGTTAAAGCTCCTGGATATGGTGACAAGAGAAAAGAAATGTTACAAGATATTGCTATTTTAACAGGTGGTGAAGTTATAACATCAGATTTAGGACTAGAGCTAAAAGATACAACTGTTGAGCAGTTGGGAAGAGCGAAACAAATTAAAGTAAGTAAGGACGAAACAATTATTGTTGGTGGATCAGGAGACAAACAGCAAATTGCTGACAGAGTTGGACAATTAAGGGCCTTAATTCAAGAAGAAAAGAGTGAATATGATAAAGAACAACTTGAGAAGAGACTTGCTAAATTAGCAGGGGGAGTTGCAGTAATTGGAGTAGGTGCTGCAACAGAAGTTGAGATGAAAGAAAAGAAATTAAGAATTGAAGATGCTTTATCTGCAACAAGAGCAGCTGTTGAAGAAGGAGTTGTTTCAGGTGGTGGAACTGCTTATATTAATGTGATTCCTGAGCTAACAAAAGTTGTTGACAAATTAGATGATGATGAAAAAGTTGGTGGAAGAATAATCTTAAAAGCATTAGAAGAACCAACAAGACAAATTGCAATTAATGCTGGATTAGAGCCAGCTGTAATTCTTGAAAAAGTTAAATCTGAAAAAGAAGGTACAGGATTTGATGCTAAAACAGAAACATATGTTGATATGAAAAAAGCCGGAATAGTAGATCCAACAAAAGTTTCAAGAAGCGCTTTACAAAATGCAGAGTCAATAGCTTCGATGATTTTAACAACAGAAAGTATTGTAACAGATATTCCAGAAAAAGAATGTCATTGTGGACATGATGCACCAGATGCAGGAATGGGTGGAATGTATTAATATAATAAATAAGGGCGACTTTAGTGGAGTCGCTTTTATTTTGGCTAATCAATCTATTTGAAATTGTGTTGTTTTATGATATAACACTATGGAAGATTTTAAGTAGGATGTGAATTGTAACAGGTTTTGTGTAATTAAAGAAAATTTTTTTAAAGAACTATTGTAAAAAATAATTATAATATAGTATAATAATAAATAAGTTTTAATAAGTTTAAGAAGAGGTGAAGGGCAGTGTAGGTCGAAACATTGTTTGTTTTTTTTTTAATATAATTGTATAATGAAAGGATTAGATAATGGAAGATAATAATTGGTTTAATAAAAGCGTAGAGGAAACTGTGAAACAGTTAGATACAAATATTGAAAATGGACTTACACAAAAAGAAGTTGAGAAATTACAAGAAGAAAAAGGATTTAATGAATTAAAAGAAGGAAAGAAAAAAAGTATAATAATAAAATTCTTAGAGCAGTTTAAGGATTTTATGATAATTGTTTTAATTATTGCAGCAATTATTTCAGGAGTAGTTAATCAAATAAATGGCGAAGGAATGACTGATACATTTATTATTATGATAGTTATTATTGCTAATGCAATAATAGGAGTTGTGCAAGAAAATAGAGCTGAAAAATCGTTAGAGGCACTTAAAAAATTGAGTTCACATTCTGCAAAGGTAATCAGAGGTGGAACTCAAGTTGTACTTCCTTCAAGGGAGTTAGTTGTTGGGGATATAGTTGTTTTAGATACTGGAGACTATGTTCCAGCTGATTTAAGAATAATTGAAAGCGTAAATTTACAAACACAAGAATCTGCTTTAACAGGTGAGTCTACTTCAGTAGAAAAAATATCAGAAATAATTAATGATGAAAAGATAGGCTTAGGGGATATGAAAAATATAGCTTTTTCATCATCATTAGTTACATACGGTAGAGGGAAAGGGATTGTTGTTGCTGTTGGAATGGATACTGAGGTTGGAAAAATTGCTACAATGATTGAGTCTACTGAAAAAGAGAAAACACCATTGCAGGCAAAATTAGATAATTTAGGCAAAACATTGGGAATAGCAGCACTAGCAATATGTTTAGTAATATTTGTTGTTGGATGGCTTTATGGAAGAAACCCATTAGATATGTTTATGACAGCAGTTGGATTAGCTGTTGCAGCAATTCCAGAAGGGTTAGTTGCAGTTTCAACAATTGTTCTTGCAATTGGTGTTCAGAGAATGGTAAAAGAAAATGCAATAGTAAAAAAATTACCTGCGGTTGAAACATTAGGTTCGACTTCAGTAATTTGTTCAGATAAAACTGGTACATTAACTCAAAATAAAATGACAGTAAAAAAGATATGCTGGAACAATCAAGTTAGTAATGTTGAAGGTATTGATACAATTAAAATGAGAAACGAAAATCTAAATCTATATTTAGGTTTAAGAAAATTAATTTATACAAGTCTATTATGTAATGATACAAAAGTTGGAGAGAAAAATAAACTAATAGGAGATCCTACAGAAACAGCTTTAGTTGATATGGGATTTAAATTAGACTTTGATCCATCAAGATATGGAACATATCCAAGAGTATATGAAGTTCCTTTTGACTCTGATAGGAAATTAATGACAACAGTAAACAAAGAAGGAGATTTCTATTATGTAGATACAAAAGGTGGAATTGATGAACTATTGAAAAGATGTAATAGTTATATAATTGACAATGAAGTTAAAAAAATAGATGATGAATTTTTAAAGCAAGTTGCTACATTTAATGAAGATATGGCAAAAGATGCATTAAGAGTTTTGGCAATGGCTTATAAAAAGTTTGATCATGAACCAACTGAAAAAGAGATGGAGAATATTGAAAGTGACCTTACTTTTATTGGAATGGTTGGAATGATTGATCCACCAAGAGAAGAAGTTAAAGATGCAATAAAAAAATGTAAAACAGCAGGTATTAAAACTGTTATGATTACAGGTGACCATGTTACTACAGCGGTAGCAATTGCAAAAGAATTAGGAATTCTTGAAGATGAAAAAGAAGCTATAACTGGTAGTGAGTTAGAAGAAATGTCTGATGAAGAATTAAAGAAGAATGTTGAGAGCTACTCTGTTTATGCAAGAGTGTCTCCAGAGCATAAAGTTAGGATAGTAAAAGCTTGGCAATCACATAATCAAATTGTTGCTATGACTGGGGATGGTGTAAATGATGCACCAGCTTTAAAGACAGCTAATATTGGTTGTGCTATGGGAATTACAGGAACTGATGTATCGAAAGAAGCGGCTGATGTTATTTTAACAGATGATAATTTTGCTACAATAGTAAAAAGTGTTGAAGAAGGTAGAAGAATATATGATAATATTTTAAAAGCAATACAGTTTTTAATTTCAAGTAATTTAAGTGAGATATTAGTTCTTTTTGTTGCGACATTGGTAATGCCTTTGTTAAGTCAAAAGCTTGGAATTGATGTTAACAATATTGAAATATTCACAGTTGTGCAATTGTTGTGGATTAACTTAATAACAGATTCATTGCCAGCGTTGGCATTATCAGTTGATCCAGCAAATAAAGATATAATGGAAAGACAGCCAAATAAAAGTAAGGGCATTTTTACAAAAGGTATGGTTTGGAGAATGACTTACCAGGGGATAGTAATAGGAATTGTGGTTTTAGCAGCATTTTTAATTGGATTATTTGCAAAAGACGAGATAATTCAAAATACAGCTACCAAATATCCAAATCTAACAGTAGATGAAGTAAGAATTGAAATAGCTCAAACAATGGCATTTATAGTTATTGCATTTGCAGAATTAGTTCACATATTTAATATTAGAAACAATAAGAAGTCAATCTTTAAAACTGGAATTGGTGGGAATAAAATATTATTCTTAGCACTAGCTTTTACTAGTTGCTTAATGATTGCAGTTCTAACAATACCAGCTTTACAAAACATATTTGGAATTATAACATTGCCAACAGAGTTAATACTTGAATGTGTTGGCTTAGTATTAGTTCCAGTTGTGATTGTAGAATTAATGAAATTATTTAAAATAAATGCATCGAAAGATGAATAATATTTCTACTAAATATTGACAAAAAATAAAAAATAGAGTATAATAGTTTTATATAAAATGTCTTGCATATATTATGCACTTAAAAAGACTAGGAAGTTTCGGTTCCTAGTCTTTTTCTTATTAGTGCTATTTTTTGCTAATAATTATGTATATTATTATAAGCACTAATATATTTTTTATGTCTTCCATAATTATGCACCTCCCTTCTATAAGTTTACCTTATGAAAGGCAACATAATTATACAAAACAAATATGAAAATGTCAATATATGGAAAATTAACAATTGCAATATTTTCTTAGTTTGCACCTCGAACACTTAGGATTTCTTGATGTACAGAGATTGCGTCCATGCCATATAAAAATATGATTAACATCTTTCCAATACTCTTTTGGAATTAATCTGCATAAATCTTGTTCAATTTTACTAGGCTCAGTTTCTTTGGAAAAACCAAGTCTATTAGCAATTCTTTTACAGTGTGTATCAACAGCTATGCCTTGTGGATTGTCAAATGCTTCAAGCATAATTACATTTGCACTCTTTCTTCCAACTCCAGGAATAGTAATAAGCTCGTCCATTGTTTGAGGAACTTCACCATCAAAATCAGATACAATAGTTTTTCCTGCAGAAATTAAATTTTTTGACTTGTTTTTGTAAAAACCACAAGGGCGGACTAATTTTTCTAAGTCCTCTAATTTAGCATTTGCAAAATCTTCAGGAGTATCATATTGTGCAAAAATGCTAGGTGTTGTTTTATTAACTCTCTCATCAGTACACTGAGCTGACAAGCACACAGCAACAAGCATTTCAAAAGGTGTTTTAAAATCCAAACTACATTTTGCATCAGGATACATTTCTGTTAGTTTTTTTACAATTTCAACTGCAACTTTTTTATTCATAATGTTTTATATCCTTTCTAACTTTATATTAATCCACATAATGGAATATAAGATTTAATCTATGTAAATTATATTTTCAATTGAAATAATAAAACTCAAGGATTTGCTTTATTACACAAATCCTTGAGAAGAGAAATCAGTACTTAGTAAACACAAAAAAACTAATCAGATATAACCTTTAAAAACACGATCGAATTCTGCTGTTCTCTCAATTGGATAATCACCTTTCGCAAATGGAACATACATTGATTTTATAAAAAAGCCTCTTTGAAGAAGAATATCTTCAACTCTTTCTTCAAAAGGCATAACATATGCAGCCTCTGAAGAACGTACTATAATAACATTGTTTTGAACATAGTAGCATCTTATAAGAGCAAAAGCATTGTTAAGTTCAAGCTCATATTCCCGGGAATACTGTGGCCAAAACATTTTAATAGGTGTGAAGTATGGTATACGAAAAGAATGATCAAGTACATCTTGCAATGTTTTTGCATCTGCTAGTTTCATGACTACTCCTTTTTTAGTACTTGAGCATATTTTAGCTCAAAATCCAATAATACGATATCAGTATTATAACATCTAAAACTATATATGTCAAAAATAACAGATATATTACTGTATATATCTAAAAATATGATTTAAACAATATTTTTAAATTCATATTTAAAAAATTTTATTATTACAAAAAAAGCAGGGGAGGCTCGAAAAAGATAGCCTCCCCTTAGAAAAGAACTAGAGAAAAAACTGCTACAACCTACCGTCCAAGACCATCAAGCGTGCTTCCTGCCACTTATCCGAATATTCAGGGATTGCACAATCAAATGTGAAGGGGAAGTAAAGCCCCCTGTGCCAGAAGCCTTTCCTGACTAAGATCCTCTCTGCACTCCTAGAATAAGGGATGCAGTAGAAGTTGCCAGAGCTCTTAAAGCCCAAAACCCCTTCCATTACCTCATAGAAACCATCCTGAAAGTGGCTAAAACTTTCAGGGGTGACCTGAGTAGTGTGTGCATCATTACACACTGTCAGAGGCCTATCAACACAGATGGCCATGTCGAGCAGCTCTTCAAAAGTATTAATTGCACCTTTCAACGTTCTTTCCTTTCATCCGTGTTGGGAAATTATATCCCAACTAACTATGGAACTTAAGAAAATTATAGCACAAATCAACAGTTATGTCAACATAAAAACCAAAAATAACCAAAAACAGCAATTTTAGCTATAAATTAAAATTACTAGTAAGTTACAATTCACAGCTAAATCAAGTTTGCAAAAGGTAATAATACAAAGTTCCGCTATTCTTTATTGTCGGACATCTTTTAAGGCTACAAAAATTGGCATACTTTTGATGCTTTGCAATATGTTTATGCTAGCCAATTTTTGAGCAAATTAGTGAAAAAGAAGCCTCCATTCGCCCTACTCCTCCTTCCTCGTCGTCGGCACTTCATAAATTTCTTTCAGAAATTCACGAAGCTGCCGTGCTGCAGAATGATTCTAGTCACTTCGGTTGGTCGCTACGCAGAAGTGCTACACTTTATATTATTACCTTTTGCTAATCTACAATTTTAAGTAAGCTGTAAATTGTAACCTACGAATAGCATAAAATTAAGAAAAATTCCTTAAAACACTTGACATTTTATGAAAAATGGTGTAAAGTGTATATGTTTTACAGCTTGATTTTAAGGAGGTTAGATCGTGCAAAAAAATGTAGAAATTAGTATATTGTGTGAAATATATGGAAAACTTTTAACCGAAAAACAATATCAAGCGTTAGATGATTATTACAATAATGATATGTCACTAGCAGAAATTGCTGAAAATACTGGAATATCGAGGCAAGCTGTTAGAGATTTGATTAAAAAAGGAGAAGAAAAACTCTTTGAATATGAAGGGATATTAAAAATAATGAGAAAAACACAAAAAAATGAAAAAACACTTCAGCTAGTATTAGCACAGCTTAGTGAAATAGCAGATATATCATCAGAAAAAAAGATTAATGATATATTAAATAGAGTGCAAAAAGAACTTAAAGCATTAGCTTAAAAAATACAAATATACTGTTAAAACAAAAGTAATGTAATTTTGTTTGAAACAGTAAAGGAGGAATTAATGGCATTTGAAGGATTGTCTGAAAAACTTCAAGCTTTTACACGAAAGTTAAGTGGTAAAGCAAGAATTACTGAATCTGATTTGAAAGAAATGCTTAGAGAAGTTAAACTTGCTTTGCTAGAAGCAGATGTTAACTACAAAGTTGTAAAAGAATTTGTTGCAAACATACAAGAAAAAGCATTAGGGCAGGATGTGTTAAAATCACTAACCCCTGGGCAACAAGTTATAAAAATAGTTAAAGATGAATTAATAGAATTACTTGGAGGCTCTGATAGCAATATTGTTTTTTCACCTAATCCACCAACAATTATAATGTTAGTTGGTTTACAAGGTTCAGGAAAAACAACTACAGCAGGAAAGCTTGCAAACCTAATTAGAAAGCAAGGTAAAAAGCCATTACTAGTAGCTTGTGATGTTTATAGACCAGCAGCTATTAAACAATTACAAGTAGTTGGAGCACAACTAAATATTCCGGTTTATGCAAATGAAGGCGAGAAAGATGTTATTAAAATTGCAAAACAAGCGAAAGAAATAGCTATTAGTAAATTAAATGATACAATAATAATTGATACAGCAGGTCGTTTACAAATAGATGAAGTTTTGATGAATGAATTGAAAGACTTAAAGTCAAATCTTAAACCACATGAGATTATGTTAGTAGTTGACTCAATGACAGGACAAGAAGCTGTAAATATTGCTACAAAATTTAATGAAGATTTAGGAATTGACGGAGTTATACTAACAAAACTCGATGGTGATACACGTGGTGGTGCAGCAATTTCTGTTAAAAAAGTAACAGGGAAGCCAATTAAATTTGTTGGAACTGGTGAAAAATTAAATGAAATTGAACAATTCCATCCAGATAGAATGGCATCAAGAATTCTAGGAATGGGCGATGTTTTATCAATAATTGAACAAGCAGAAGAAAAATTTGACCTAGAAGAAGCTGAGAGACTAGAAAAGAAATTAAGAAAAAATAAAGAATTTGATTTAAATGATTATTTAGCACAATTAAAACAAGTAAAAAAGATGGGATCCTTTTCTTCAATTTTAAAAATGATTCCTGGAATGAATAAGTATAATATAAATGTTGATGATAAAGAATTTGACAGGATAGAAGCAATTATTTGTTCAATGACAGATGAAGAAAGAAGAAAACCAAAAATTTTAAATGCTTCAAGAAGAGTAAGAATAGCAAATGGAAGTGGAACTAAAGTTTCAGATATTAATAAATTTATGAAATCTTATGAAATGACACAAAGTATGATGAAAAAAATGAAATCTGGTGGAATGGATCCTCGTATGAAAAAGATGATGAAGAAAATGAATTTAGATCAAATGTCAGAAGAAGATTTACATGCATTGGAGGAAAAATTTAAATAATATACTGATATTAGGGACAATTCTACAGAGAATGGTTCTTCTATATGGTAGGAAGTTGCCAAAAAAGATCGTCATTTTTGGTATAAAGTGTAGTTATTAATTTTTAAATATAGATATTTTAAAGGAGGTGAGAGGTTATGGTAAAGATCAGATTAAGAAGAGTTGGAGCTAAAAAGGCACCATTTTATCACATTGTTGTAGCTGATTCTAGAGTTGCAAGAGATGGAAAAATAATTGAGCAAGTTGGAACATATGATCCAATGACAGAGCCAGGAACAATAGTTCTTGATAAAGAAAAGGTTGAAAAGTGGATTAAAAATGGAGCTCAACCAACAGACACTGTTAAAGCTTTAATAAAAAAAGCTAAATAATTAAGCGAAGCTAGAAAGGAAAACGTAAATGGATGAAATATTAAAAACTATGGTTGAAAGTCTTGTAGATAATAAAGATTCGATTTCTATCAATAAAACTGAAAAGGATAATCATGTTAGATATGATGTTACAGTCTCAAGTGATGAAATGGGAAGAATTATAGGAAGACGTGGAAAAATTGCTCAAGCTATTAGAACAATAATGAAACCTGTAGCTTCTAAAGAACATAAGACAGTAGAAGTAGAATTTATAGATGCTTAATAATGGAGTGTATATGGACGAAAAAAAGGAAGTTGGAAAATATATAAATACATTTGGAATAAAGGGTGAAATAAAAGTTTATCCCTATGTTGAATATTTTGATAGATTGAGTTATTTATACATAAATAATAAAAAATATAATATAAAAAAAATGAGATTCAAAAAGAATATTGTGATAATTAAGCTTGAAGGGATTGATGATATTAATTTAATTGAACAGTTTAAGGGTCAAATTGTTACAATAGATGAATCAGATATTCCAGAGCCTGATGAAGGTGAATACTATGCTGAGGATTTAATCGGTATGGATGTTTATACTGATGAAGGAATGTATTTAGGAAAACTTGATGATGTATTTAATACAGGGGCAAATGACATATACGAAGTTGGTAAGCATTTATTACCAGCAACTGATGAAGTTGTGAAAGAAATAGATACTGAAAATAATAAAATTACGGTTCACATTATTAATGGTTTATTAGATATATAAAATTTTTTTAAACTTTTCGAAGTTAAGGAAGTAGCAAAATGAATTTTAATGTGCTGACACTTTTTCCAGAAATGTTTGATGCTGTAAAGTATAGCATTGTGGGAAGAGCAATTGAAAATAATTTAATAAATATTAATTTAATAAATGTTAGAGATTTTTCTAAAGATAAGCATAAGCATGTTGATGACACTCCATATGGTGGAGGAGCCGGAATGGTTATTAGACCAGATGTTGTGTATGATGCATATAAATCAATTAAAAATTATGAAAAAAAGAAAGTTATATATTTATCACCAAAAGGTCAAGTGTTAAATCAAAAAAAAGCTGAACAATTAGCTAAAGAAAAAGATTTAATATTGCTATGTGGACATTATGAAGGTATTGATGAAAGAGTGCTTGAAAAAATTGTAGATGAAGAAATTTCGATTGGAAACTATGTATTAACAGGTGGAGAGCTTCCAGCGATGGTTCTAATTGATTCTGTTAGTAGATATGTTGAAGGAGTTTTAAGTGAAGATTCTACAAAGGAAGAATCATTTTCAAATGAAACTAATTTATTGGAATATCCTCAATATACAAGACCAGCACTATTTGAAGGTATGGAAGTACCAGAAGTTCTTACCTCAGGAAATCATCAAGAAATTGAAAAATGGAGGAAAGAACAAGCTTTGGCCGAAACAAAGAAAAAAAGGCCAGATTTATTAAAAAAGTGCAAATAAGCCGTTTAAATATAATTTGAATTTATACAAGGCAAAATAAAAAAAGTGAGGAGTGTACTTTAATGTATATGACTGAACTTTTATAGAATTTTTAATGCAGTAAAAAACAAATCATATTTAAACAAAAAAAGAAAGGAGTAGAATCATGGACATAATCAAATCAATTGAACATGAACAATTAAAAAATAAAGTTCCTAATATAGAAATTGGTGATACAGTTAGAGTTCATCAAAGAATTAAAGAAGGAAATAGAGAAAGAATCCAAGTTTTTGAAGGAATTGTTATCAAAAAACAAAACGGTGGATTAAATGAAACTTTTACAGTAAGAAGAGTAGCTTATGGAGTAGGTGTTGAAAAAACATTTTTACTTCATTCACCATTGGTTGAAAAAGTGGAATTAGTAAGAGTAGGAAAGGTTAGAAGAGCAAAATTATATTATCTTAGAGATAGAATTGGTAAAGCTGCTAAGACAAAGGAGAATATTGGTGCAAATTTAAACAGAGAAGATATTACAGTCAAAGAAGAAATGCCACCAGTTGAAACAGCTACTGCAGAAGAGGTTGAAGCTGTAGAAGAAACTGCAGCTAAAACTGAGGAAACAGTGGAAGTTAAGGAAGAAAAAACAGAGAAAGCAGAAGTTCCAAAAGCTGAAAAATCAGTAGAAGCTAAAGAAACTGCAAAAGCTCCAAAAGCTGAAAAATCAGTAGAAGCTAAAGAAACTGCAAAAGCTCCAAAAGTTGAAAAATCGGCAGAAACTAAAAAAACAGAAAAAGCAGAAAAAACTACAGAAGTTAAAAAAGAAGCTAAAACAGAAAAAAAGGATGAAGTAAATGAAGAAAAAGAAACAAAAGCTGATGATAAAAAAGAGTAGAAATAAAGACAAAGCAGGATGATTTTATCGAAAAATCATCTTGTTTTGTTGTCTAAAAGAAAACTACGCGCTATGCGTGTGGTTCAAAAAAAGCGATAGCAATGTATGAAAAACCTCCTATGATATAATTAGATTATAGTTTGCCAACTGTAAAATAATTATAAGAGGAGGTATCATTATGAAAGATGATGTAAATAGTTTATCACATACGAAATGGAATTGCAAATATCATATAGTATTTGCACCCAAATATAGAAGAAGAGTAATATACGGAAAAGTAAAAAAAGAAAAAGAGATGGTAGCTACTTATAAGTAGCAGCTAGAAATAAAGATGCGGGAGGCAGGCTATAAGAGGGACTTAAGTACTTGCAAGTATTATGCCTTTATAGGGCAAGTCAAAACTACCCGTTCAACGGGTAGTTTTTTTGAATTGTCAATGAGCTATTATTCTTATACTTCTAGGTATTTAGCATACCTTTCACCGAATAACTTTATTAGTTGTGACTGTATGACTTTCTAGGTAGGAATTGGTTTTGTCTATTTCTCTGATATTTTTTAATTCTAATGAAAAGAAGAAAATGAAAGTATTGAAAAATACTTGCTTATATGATAGACTAAAACAAATTATAAAAATAATTTTTATTTTACTACGAGAATAATTACCAAAAATAATGAAAGGAGCGTTTTTATGGAGGATATTGAAATTGCTAGAAAAGCTAAACTAAAAAATGTTAAGGAAATTACTGACAAATTAAACATTCCGGAGGAATATGTTGAACTATTTGGAAAGTATAAAGCTAAAATATCATTAGATTATTTAAAAAAAATGGAAAAGAATTCAAATATAAAAGATGGTAAGCTAATTTTAGTTACAGCCATTAATCCAACCCCACTTGGTGAAGGTAAAACAACTGCATCAATAGGACTAGCAGATGGTTTAAACAAAATAGGAAAAAAAGCTATTCTTGCTTTAAGGGAACCATCACTAGGACCAGTATTTGGAATTAAAGGTGGAGCTACAGGTGGAGGATATTCACAAGTTGCGCCAATGGAAGATATTAATCTTCATTTTACAGGTGATATTCATGCTATTACAACTGCAAATAATTTACTAAGCGCAATGATTGATAATCATATTTTTCATGGAAATGAACTCCAAATAAAAAAAGTAGTCTGGAAGAGATGTGTTGATTTAAATGACAGAGCTTTAAGAAAAGTTGAAATAGGATTATCAGGTGAAAAAAACTTGGTTTCAAGAGAAGATGGATTTGATATTACTGTTGCATCTGAAATAATGGCAATACTTTGCTTATCAAAAGATATAGAAGATTTAAAAAGAAGAATAGGAAATATTATTATTGGTTATAATAGTCAAAATGAGCCAGTAACATGTAAAGATTTAAAAGCAGAAGGAAGTTTAACTGTCATTCTAAAAGATGCAATGAATCCCAATATAGTACAAACAATTGAGAATAATCCTGCAATAATACATGGTGGACCGTTTGCAAATATAGCACATGGATGTAACAGTGTAGTTGCAACAAAATTAGCAAGAAAGTTAGGAGATTATGTAGTAACAGAAGCAGGATTTGGTGCAGATTTAGGAGCTGAAAAATTCTTAAATATTAAGTGTAGAAAAATGGGAATTTCACCAGATTGTGTTGTAATTGTTGCAACATTAAAAGCCTTAAAATATCATGGAGGAGCAACTAAGCAAGAGTGTACAGAACAAAATGACGTAGCTTTAAAGAGGGGAATACATAATCTAAAGAAACATCTTGAAAATATAAAATCATTTGGTTTAAAACCAATTGTTGCAATAAACAGATTTACAAACGATACTGAGAAAGAATTAGATATTTTACAACAAGAATTAGATGGAATAGCAGAATATAGCTTACTAGAAAATTGGGTAAAAGGTGGAGAAGGAGCGATTGATTTAGCAGAGAAAGTTACAAAAATATGTGAAAAAGAGCACACATTCAAAAATACTTATGAATTACAAGATTCATTAAAAATAAAAATAGAAAAACTTGCTAAAACTATTTATGGAGCTGATAATGTAGAATATACAGAGGAAGCCGAAGAACAAATAAAACAAATAGAAAGTGATAAAATTGCTAATAACACACCGATATGTGTAGCAAAAACTCAGTATTCACTATCAGATAATCCAAAGAATTTATTATGCGATGAGCCATTTACTTTACACATAACATCTGCAGAATACAAAGCTGGAGCTGAATTCGTAGTTATAAAAACAGGTAAAATTATGACTATGCCTGGTTTACCAAAGATTCCTGCCGCAGAGAAAATTGATTTAGATGACTATGGAAACATTGTTGGAATTTTTTAATCTGACAATAGGAATGACTTTTTTAGTAGAGTTTAATTAAATAAAGAATAAAAAAAACTCTTTTGGAGAAAATATTTCCAATAGGGTTTTTTTGTTTTAATAATAAGTGAAAAAACTGTGGATTATTAAGATGGGTGATACTTGATAATGAATTTATTTTTTTATCAAATTTAATAGAAATTAGAAAGGAATTATATGAAAAACAAACTTAAATTTGGGAGTTTAGTACTTATTTTAGTATCAATGGTATTAATGTATAATGTTATTTTAGGAAATCAAATTGCCGAGGCTACTTCGAAATATGGTTCAAGAGGAGATGAGGTTAAGCAAATTCAAACAAAATTAAAAAATTGGGGATATTACAATGGAAGTATTGATGGAGTTTATGGTAGTGGAACTTTGTCTGCTGTTAAAAGTTTTCAAAAGAAAAATGGTTTAACTGTTGACGGTGTTGCAGGAACAAAAACTTTGCAAGCAATGGGAATTTATTCATCAAGTTCAAGTTCATCATCAAGTTCAAGTGGTTCATCTAATTTAAATTTAATAAGCAGATTTGTTCATGCAGAAGCTAGAGGAGAACCTTATACGGGACAGGTTGCAGTAGCTGCAGTTATCCTAAATAGAGTAAAAGATAGTAGATTTCCTAATACAACATCCGGAGTAGTTTATCAACCAGGAGCTTTTACTTGTGTGTCAGATGGTCAAATTAATTTAAGCCCAAATGAAACTTCAAGAAAAGCAGCACAAGATGCAATAAATGGATGGGATCCAACTTATGGTGCAGTTTATTACTTTAATCCTGCTACAGCAACTAATAAGTGGATTTGGTCAAGACCAGTAACTGTAACTATTGGAAAGCATAGATTTTGTAAATAAAAATTATTATAAAATAGTTATTTACGTGGAAAACTACTTGACAAATGGTTAAAATCATAATAAAGTATAAATAAGTTTAATAAAATGTTTAACTTTCTAATTAGGAAGGATAAGATTATGTGCAAGAATCTTGACCGTTGGCTAGGAAGAACTGCATATCAAATTATGCCTGATCGGTTTTGTAAAGTTGGAGTTAATCCTAAGGCTATGCCTGGAAGGGTAATGAAAAATTGGGATGATAGAATGCCAAATTGGAAGCCAAATAGTGAAGGAGAATATACTAACGATTATTTCTATTGTGGTAACTTAAAGGGAGTTAAATCAAAACTTAATTATTTGAGAGATTTGGGTTTTGATATGATTTACTTAACTCCAATAACTTTAAGCAATTCATACCATCATTATGATGTTTGTAATCATATGGAAATTGACCCTTGGCTTGGTACTTGGAAAGATTTTAATGAATTATGTGAGAAGGCTCACAAACTTGGTATTTTGATAGTAGTTGATTTGGTATTTAACCACGCTGGAATAAGTAGTGTTTATTATAATAATTCTAAATATCGAGAATGGTTTAAGAGAAAGCCAAATGGTGAACCAGTATTTTGGTGGGGATTCAAAGATTTGCCGGAATGTGATACTCTAAATCCTTATTATCAGCAAGAAATGCTTAAAGTTGCGACTAATTATTTGGAAAATGGCGCTGATGGTTTTAGACTTGATTTAGCTGAAAATCTTCCAAAGGAATTTCTTCAAGCAATTCAAATGGTAAAAGATAAATATCCAAATACAATTGTTATTGGAGAAATGTGGGGGATTGCAACTGATAAGCAAGATCCTAAAATATTAGATGGACAACTGGATTCTATTATGAATTATCCAATGGCAGATGGTATTCTTAGGTGGGTGAGATATGGAGAAGCAGGTCATTTTCGTTATATTTTTGATAGAGTATTTAGAGAATATCCCGAGAAAGTGCAAAATTTGTTATTAAATAATATTGCAACTCATGATACACCAACTACATTGACGATGCTTGGTGGAGATATTATGAATGCTAATATATTTGATCGGCAAATTTGGGATATTGAGAGACCTTGGAATAGTTATAACGGTTTTGATACATATCACTTTAGAGAGTACGAAGCTAATCATGATGCTATTCAAGGAGCTGAATATGTTAAAGCAAAAGTATTGACTCAAGTTGCTATTGCTATAATGTATATGCTACCTGGAATACCTTGTATTTATCAAGGAACTGAAGTTTATGAAATGGGATACAAAGATCCATTTAATCGAAAACCATTTAACTGGAATATTAAAGAAAAAGAGATGAAATTGTTTATTTCTACAATGGGGGCGATTAGGAGAGAACATTCAGATGTATTTAGAGATGGTGCTGTTAGAATTGTAGATATAAATGAAGATATTCTTATTTTGGAAAGATTTTCTTCAGATAATAAACGCATTATTTTGGTAGTTAATAGAACACCAGAATGGAAATTTTTACATAACTTTTTCAGAGGTGTTAGTACTAAAATTCTGTATAGTACAGTCAATGTTATATCTGGATGGATTAATGAATATGGTATTGTAATCTTAAGGCAATGAATGAAAAGTAGCTCACAAGTGTGAGCTACTTTTTTTGTGAATGTTTATTTAAATAAAATAATAGAAAATATGCTTGATTGTTTTTTTATAAAATTGTATAATGGTGTTGTGAAGGGAGCAAGTAATGAAAAATAAATATTATTGTAATGGAAAAATTAATACAAAATTATTATTATTTATAATATTAATAATTGTAATAGCAGTTGTGTTTTTTTTAGTAACTAAAAAAGATGATTCAACTAATACTGCAGAATTAAATGTTACATCTGCAGAAGAGTATAATTCAGAAGTAGAAAGTAATAATAGTGATGAAGTCAAACAAAAAGAAAATATTGTTGAGGAAAAGTCTGAGGAAGATACAATAGATTTAAGCAAATTATCTGATTCAGAAAAACTTGGAAGTGAAGGTCTACCTATTTTAATGTATCATTTTTTCTATGATAAGAGTAAAGGAGAGACAGCTAAAGATGGAAATTGGCTTGAAGTATCTATTTTTGAGCAACATTTGCAGTATTTAGAAGAGAATGATTTTTATTTTCCAACTTGGAGTCAAGTAGCAGATTATGTTGAAGGGAAAACGCCATTACCTAAAAAAAGTGTTGTTTTAACGGTGGATGATGGAGATGAATCTTTCTTTCAAAATGCATTACCTATTTTAGAAAAACATAAAGCTAAAATGACAGAGTTTTTGGTAACATCTTGGAATGGATGGTATAAAAATGATTATCCATCTAAAAAAGTAAGTTATCAATCACATTCACATGATATGCATAAGGCTGGTGCAAATGGAAAGGGAGCGATGGTAAATTGGAGTTATAATGAAATTCTTAAGGATTTGCAAACATCAAGAAATGAATTAGGTGATGAGTGTATAGCCTATTGTTATCCATTTGGTCACTATAATGATACAGCTAAAAGGGCAGTGAAGGATGCTGGTTTTAGAGTTGCATTTACTACAGAAGGAGGAAGGGTGACTAAGGGAACGGACCCATATCTATTACCAAGAGTAAGAACATCATCTAGTACAACATTGGAAGTTTTCAAAAAATTAGTTGATTAAAGTATAATTGAAATGAACATTTTGGAACTTTAAGTAATTCATAGAATAGGGGACGATAAAACAATGTTGTAAACTTTTTAAGTGTTAAATATACTTGAAACTTGTTAAAATAAAGGGTATAATAGGCAAAAAATGATATTGTGTAGGAAATGGAGATAAGAATGCTTAATTCAAAGTTTGTTCACTTACATATGCATACTGAGTTTAGTCTATTGGATGGAGCTAATAGAATAAAAGATTTGCCTGTTAGGGCAAAAGAATTAGGAATGGATGCCATGGCTATAACTGACCATGGTGTTATGTTTGGTGTTATTGATTTTTATAAGGCATGTAAAGAAAATGGAATTAAACCTATAATAGGTTGCGAAATGTATGTTGCACCACGAAAAATGTCTGATAAAGATGCTTCTTTAGATGGAAAATATAATCATTTAATATTACTTGCAAAAAATATGGAAGGTTATCACAATCTTTGTAAATTAGTATCATTAGGATTTACTGATGGTTACTATTATAAGCCTAGAATAGATAAGGAAGTGCTGGAAAAATATCATGAGGGATTAATTTGTTCGAGTGCTTGTTTGGCTGGTGAAGTTGCAAGTAATATAACAAATGGAAATTATGATAAAGCGAAAGAAGTTGCGTTATGGTTTAAAAATGTATTTGGAAATGATTATTATTTGGAAATTCAAAATAATGGAATACCCGAGCAAGAATTAGTAAATAGAAAATTGGTTCAGATGTCAAGGGAATTAGACATACCACTAGTTGCAACAAATGATTCTCATTATTTAAAGAGAGAAGATGCGTATAATCATGAGGTTTTACTTTGCATTCAAACTGGTAAGAGAATGTCTGATGAAGATAGAATGAGATTTGATACAGATGAACTATATGTCAAGTCACCAGAAGAAATGATTGAATATTTTAAAGCTGTTCCAGATGCAATAGAGAATAGTGTGAAAATTGCAGAAGAATGTAACGTGGAATTTGACTTTGGACATACAATACTGCCAAACTATGATGTTCCAAAGGAATTTGAAACTCATTATGATTATTTAAAAAAGATTTCTGATGATGGATTAAAGGAAAAATATGGAGATAATCTATCAAAAGAATTAATTGAGAGAGAAGAATATGAACTTAAAGTAATAAAAGAAATGGGATATGTAGATTATTTCTTAATTGTGTGGGACTATGTTAATTTTGCAAAAACACATGGAATACCAGTTGGACCCGGAAGAGGTTCTGGTGCTGGTTCAATTATTGCATATGCAATGGGAATAACAGATATTGATCCAATAAAATATGGACTTATCTTTGAAAGATTTTTGAATCCTGAAAGAGTCAGTATGCCTGATTTTGATATTGATTTTGATTTCGAAAAAAGAGAAGAAGTAATAGACTATGTTGCAAATAAATATGGACAAGACCATGTTACACAGATAATTACATTTGGAACTATGGCTGCTAAGATGGTTATTAGAGATGTTGGAAGGGTGCTGGATTTTTCTTATGCTGAAGCTGATAGACTTGCTAAAATGATTCCTAATGAATTACATATTACAATTTCAAAAGCAATAGAAAAAAATAGAGAATTAAAAGATTTATATGAAGGGGATGAGAATGTTCGAAAATTATTAGATGTAGCAATGGCTCTTGAAGGAATGCCTAGACAGGCTTCTACACATGCTTGTGGAGTTATTATTGCAAGAGAACCAGTAGTAAATTATGTTCCTCTTTATGCAAGAGATAATATTATTTCAACACAATATATAATGACAACTCTTGAAGAATTAGGACTTTTGAAAATGGACTTTTTAGGTCTTCGTACATTAACTGTTATAAGAGATGCATGTGAATTAATAAAGAAGAATAGAGGAATTGAAGTTAGATTTGACAAAAAAATGGATGACCCAAAAGTATTTAAATTATGGCAAGATGGTTTTAGTATAGGTATATTCCAATTTGAAAGTCAAGGAATGACTAATTTTATGAAAGAGTTAAAACCAGACACATTGGAGGATATAATTGCAGGTGTTTCACTTTATAGACCTGGTCCAATGGATCAAATTCCTAGATATATTGCAAACAAAAAAGATCCAGAACATGCTGTTTATACACATCCAAGATTGAAACCAATACTTGAAGTTACTTATGGTTGTATGGTTTATCAAGAACAAGTAATGCAAATAGTTAGAGATTTAGCTGGTTATTCTTTAGGTCGAGCGGATTTAGTGCGTAGAGCTATGGGAAAGAAAAAACTTGATGTTATGGCTAAGGAGAGGGAAAATTTTGTTCATGGAAAATTAGATGAAAATGGAAATGTTGAAGTTCCAGGTTGTATTAGAAATGGGATTGATGAAAAATCAGCCAATAAAATTTTTGATGAGATGTCTGAATTTGCAAAATATGCTTTTAATAAATCACATGCAGCTTGTTATGCAGTAGTTTCTTATCAAACGGCTTATTTAAAAGCGTATTATCCTGCTGAGTTTATGGCAGCAATGCTTAATAGTTTTATAGGTAATCTTGATAAAGTTCCAATATATATAAATGAATGTAAAAGACTTAATATAGAGATTTTAAAACCTGATATTAATAAGAGTTCTTCTAGATTTATAGTTGAAGATAACAAAATTAGATTTGGTATGAGAAGTATAAAAAATGTTGGGATTAAACCTATTGATAATATAGTTAGCGAACGAAATAAAAATGGAGAATTTAAAGACTTTACTGATTTTTGTGAAAGAGTTTATGGTGAGCAGGTAAATAAAAAATGTGTTGAAAGTTTAATAAAAGCTGGAGCTTTTGATTCACTTGGAAAAAATAGAGCTACATTATTAGATTCTTTTGAAGAAATAATGGATACAATATCAAGTGAAAAGAATAAAGGTTTCTCTAACCAAATAACAATGTTTGAAATTGCAAATACTGAGGAAGAGATACAAGAACTAAAATATAAATATAATGAAAGAGAAGAATTTACTGATAAAGAGCTTCTTTCAATGGAAAAGGAAATGTTGGGAATTTATATTTCTGGTCATCCACTTGAAAAGTATAGAGAAAAGATTGAAAGAGTTACTGATTTAAATACGATTATCATTAATGAAGCTAAAGAAGACTTAGAAGAAAAAGGAGAATGTAATTTAAGAGATAATTTGAATGTAAGGATAGCAGGTGTAATTACTGAAATTAAAAAGAAATATACTAAGAATAATAAATTAATGGCTTTTGTAACAGTTGAAGATTTGTATGGTTCATTTGAGTCTATTGTTTTTGAAACAACATATAATAGTTTCGCAAATTTATTATTTGAAGAAAGTATTGTTGTGATGGAAGGAAGGCTAAGTATTAGAGAAGATAGACAAGACATAACAATAATACCAAGTAAGATAATGGATTTGAATGAAATAAATGAAGATGGTTTTAGTGATTTAAAAAATGGGAATTATCAAAGTGGAAAATTAACTAAAAAGTTAATTTTGGATATAACAGATTTGGATGAGGTAAGAAAAGAAAAATTAAGAGGTGCTATAAGATTTTTTTCTGGAGATAAAAATAATTTGCCTATTTATGTGAAACAGGGAGAAAAAATCAGTAGTTGTGGTACTATATTTGCTAATTCGGAAGTAATAAAAGAATTTGAAGAAATTGTTGGAAAAGAAAAGATTAATAAGGAAAATTAAACTAACAAGTGTATAGAAAATTTGGGTTAAAAATATTGTATTAATATTTTTAACTTAAATAGTGAAAAATTTGTGTGACATATGTTGAAAAAAACTACAATAAACAAACTTCGTAAAATGGATATATGTATTAAAAATAGATTTTTTAACAGATAAAATAATAAAAAGTAATAAGAAGTATGTGAATTGAAAAATTTAACAAAAAGTGGTATAATGATATTAGTATTATTTGTTTTTTGAAAGGAGGTGTGCCATGATTTTAGGTCTCATTGAGGCTGTAGTTATTGCTGTATGTTTGTATGGTATGGCTTCATCACGGCGCAATAATTTGATATGGGGATTGGCTTTAATAATCGCCATATTAGTACTCTTTTTTGTTCATTGTGGACGATAAGGATTACTATTTCAAAGATTTGGGGAGGGAGAGCGTTTTCCTCCCCTTTTCATTTTATAGATAGTACAATTTTTTGTGATAAAGTTTTGAGTAGTGGAAATTGTAATAAGGAAAGGGTTTTATTAGTGATAGATAGTTAATTTTAATTATTTTCTGCTAGTGTTATGAAATGATATAGGATAAAGTTAACATAAATATAAATTTGACATTTATTTAAAAAAGTTGTATAATAAGAAACAGTTGTTACCAAAAAGGTAAAGAAGAGATTTTAATTAATATGTTTAAAAATGAGATTATAGTAAATAATTTTTATAGGTAAAGAGATATATGCTTATAAATTAAAAAAACTCTTTTTAAAGAGTTTTATTTGTTTTTGTGTATTTTAGTAAAATGTTTTAAGATACATATAGGAGATTTTCCTAAAAATTTACCCAGTTTTATTTATAAATTGATTAAATAATAGTATATATGATTAAAACTAAAGTATAATAATAATTCTTTTTAGTTGTTGATTAAAATAGAAAAAGTGACAATAATGAAATTTTATGTATTATAAGTGTACTTGTTTATGATTATGGGTTATTTACGATAATTTTAATTAAATATTATTAAAATAAATACTTATTTATGCATAAGGCTGTATGTGGCTAAAGCAAGAAAGGAAGGAAAAGAAAAAAATATGAATAATGATACAAAGGAAACAAATATAAAAGTTTCAACAAAAAAGGATAATAAAACACAAGTTCAGAATTCTAAAAGAGCATATACTAGAAAAACTAATTATTCTAATAAGAAGAGGGCAGAAAACTTAACAAAGATTTCAAGAAAAGGAAAAAATCAAGTTAATTCTGAAGTGGGATTAAATAATAATAGTGAAAGCAAAATAGAAGTTAGAAAAAGAGGAAGAGGGAAAAATTCAAAAAACAATTTAAATGTAAATAATTCTAAAATAAAGAATGAGCAAATATTGGATTTTAAATTTAAAAAGAGCAATTTAAAAATTATTGCTCTAGGTGGACTTGATGAAATAGGAAAGAACATTACAATTTTTGAATATGAAGATGAAATAATTTTAGTAGATTGTGGACTTGAATTTCCAGAAGATGATATGCTGGGTGTTGACTTAGTAATCCCAGATTTTACTTATTTAATAAAAAATGAAAGTAAAATTAAAGGATTGTTTATAACTCATGGACATGAAGATCATATTGGTTCAATACCATATTTAATAAAACAATTAAGTATGCCAATTCAAATTTATGCAACTAGATTAACTGCAAAGCTTATACAACATAAACTAGAAGAACATAGATTATTAAATTCAACACAACTTAATGTTGTAGAACCTGGCGATAAGATTGATTCAGGAAAAATGAGTGTGGAATTTATTAGAAGTTCACATAGTATTCCAGATTCGTGTATGTTAGCAATTAGTACACCGATTGGAAATATTGTGCACACAGGAGATTTTAAAGTAGATTATACTCCAATTGATGGACAGCTAATGGATTTTAATAGACTAGCTGAAATTGGAAATGAAGGAGTGCTTGCACTTTTAGCTGATAGTACAAACTCTGAAAGAAAAGGTTTTACAATGTCTGAAAAATCTGTAGGACCTGTATTTGATAAATTATTTGAAGGATGTAAAAAAAGAATTGTAGTTGCTACATTTGCTTCAAATGTTCACAGAGTTCAGCAAATTGTAAACTCTGCAGTGAAATATGGAAGAAAGATTTCAGTATCTGGTAGAAGTATGATTAGTATGATTGATTCTGCTAGAGAATTAGGCTATATTGATGCTCCTGATGATTTGTTTATAGATATTGATATGATAAAAAATTATACTGATGAGCAACTTGTAATAATTACAACAGGCAGTCAAGGTGAAACCATGTCTGCATTAACTAGAATGGCTAATGGTGAACACAGAAAAGTTACAATAACTGGTAATGACTTAGTAATTATTTCTGCAACACCAATACCAGGAAATGAAAAATCAGTTTCAAAAGTAATTAATCAATTAATGAAAATAGGTGCAGAAGTTGTTTATAGTGCGTTAGAAGATATTCATGTTTCAGGACATGCATGCCAGGAAGAACAAAAATTAATTATGGCTCTTACAAAACCAAAATTTTTCTTGCCAGTTCATGGTGAGTATAGACAATTAATGGCTCATAAAGATACAGCTATTGAAATGGGAATAGCAAAAGAAAATGTTTATATAACATCAAATGGTAGAATCCTAGAAATGAATGAAGATAAAGCAGAATTTACAGGAAAAGTAATTTCAGGAAGAGTAATGGTAGATGGGCTTGGTGTTGGTGATGTTGGAAGCATAGTTTTAAGGGATAGACAACATTTATCACAAGATGGTTTGATTGTAATTGTTATGTCAATGGACTCACAAACTGGTGAAATAGTATCAGGACCAGATGTGATTTCAAGAGGATTTGTGTATGTGAGAGAATCTGAAAACTTGATGGAAGAAGTGAAGTCATATATTAGAGGCGAGATTAGAGAAATTGAAGAAAGTCACATAACAGATTGGGGAACAATAAAATCAACTTTAAAAGATGGAGTAAGAGATTTTGTATTTAAGAAAACCAAAAGAAATCCAATGATATTGCCTATATTAATGGAAGTATAAAATTTAAATAAATAAAATTTTGCTAAATATTGACAAGATAAAAAAAATAGTGTATAATATTTTTAATATTAAAATAATACATTGAAAGACCTAAAAAAGACTAGGACTCACATTCCTAGTCTTTTTCATGTTAATACTAATCTTTGTTAACGATTATGTATAATATTATTAGTATTAACAATTCTTTAAAAAAATACATTGAAGAAACCTCCTTTCTGTAGGATTACCTTAAGAAAGGTGATATTATTATATAACAGAAGGGATAAAATGTCAATATATGGTAATATATATATTTTTTTAATAATAATAGGATATAAATAATTCTTGCAAATACTGATGAAATATGATATTATAGAAAAGGTATATAATATAGAAATTGCAAGTAATTCCATTATTATATAATATATTAAAAAAAGAAAAAAATAATTTATTAGCTAGTAAAAAATAATAGATTTGGTATTTTATTTGTTAGAAAGAAAGGAAATAAAAATGGATTATAAAGATTTGGCAGATTTGATTTTTCCGGATGCTAAGCCGGTAGAATATTATGAAGAAAAATATCCAGAAAGAAATTTAAAAGAAGGAGCTATAGTAACAAGGGTTGCTCCAAGTCCAACTGGGTCAACTCATATAGGTACTCTTTATCAAGCTTTAATTGCAAGAACTGTTGCTAGGCAATCAGATGGTGTTTTTTTTGTTAGAATAGAAGATACAGATACCAAGAGAGAAGTCGAAGGTGGAATAGATAATATTACAGGAAGTTTGAATTATTTTGGCTTAGGTCCTGATGAAGGTATGGTTTCGGGTACGGAAGAAAAAGGATACTATGGACCATATAAACAATCGTTAAGAAAAGAAATATATCAATCATTTGCTAAAAAATTAATATCAGAAGGTAAAGCATATCCTTGTTTTTGTAATGAAGAAGAATTAAATAAAGATCGTGAAAAACAAGAAAAAGCTAAAATGCGTCCAGGATATTATGGAGAATGGGCTAGATGTAGAAAAGTTACAGTTGAAGATGCAATAAATAAAATAAAAGCAGGTGAGTCTTATGTTATTAGATTTAAATCTCCAGGTAATGAAAACAGGAAAATTCAAGTTTCAGATGTAATTAAAGGAAAAGTTACGTTCCCAGAAAATGATTTAGATATTGTAATTATAAAATCAGATGGACTTCCAACATATCACTTTGCACATTGTGTAGATGACCATTTGATGAGAACAACTCATGTAATACGTGGAGATGAATGGCTTTCATCGCTTCCTTTACATATTCAATTATTTAAAGTAAGTGGATACAAGCCACCTAAATATTGTCATATTGCTCCTATAATGAAAAATGACAATGGTAATAAACGTAAATTAAGTAAAAGGAAAGACCCAGAAGCTGGAGTAAGTTATTTTGCTGAAATAGGAGTGCTTCCAGAAGCGGTTAAAGAATATTTGCTAAACATAGCAAACTCAACTTTTGAAAATTGGAGAAGAGCTAATAAAGATAAATCAATTGAAGAATTCCCATTTCAATTAAACAAAATGAGTGTAAGTGGAGCATTATTTGATTTTACAAAATTATTTGATGTTTCAAAAAATGTTATTTCAAGATTAACTGCTGAAGAAGTATATAATTATTCAAATGAATGGGCGCAAAAATATGATAATGATTTAGCTAAATTATTAGAAGACAAGGAATACAGTTTAAAGGTATTTGGAATTGAAAGGAATAATTCAAACAAACCTCGTAAAGATTTATCTAAATGGAGTGATGTGAAGGATAATATTATTTATATGTATGAAGCTCCAACAGAATTTGACTATGATAAAATAACTGGCGAAGATGCAAAAAGAGTTATAAATGAGTATGCAAAAACATTTGATATAAGCGATGACAAACAAACTTGGTTTGAGAAAATGAAAGATGTAGCTGAAAAATGTGGGTATGCTAGAGAGGTTAAAGAATTTAAACAAAATCCAGATAAATGGCCAGGTCATGTTGGATATGTAAGTACAGTAATAAGAGTAACATTGACTGGAAGACGCAATACTCCAGATTTATATGAGATAATTCAAGTTTTAGGAAAAGATGAAGTTGAAAAAAGACTAGTTAAATAAAATATGAAGGCTAAAAAGCAAGAAAAAAACAGACTAAAAAAACATGATAGTTTTTTAGTCTGTTTTTTTTAGGGACTTATAGTTACAATTTTATTTTCAATTTTATTCCATACATTTTCTGTATAAATTTTTCTTTCTGCTGAGAATGGTAAGAAAGTTAAATCATGTAGTGGATTAAGTAAATCTTGTAATGATTTTACTTGATTATCAACTTTGGTTATTGCAATTTTATCTGCTTTATTTGCAATTATGATACAAGGTAAATTTTGATTAATGATGTAGTCATACATTATTTTGTCATTGACTGTAGGATTATGCCTGATATCAATTAAAAAAATTACTAGTGAAATGTTTTTTGATTTTCTTAGATATTGTTCAATAAATTTTCCAACTTCAGCTTGCTGAACTTTAGACATTTTGCTATATCCATATCCAGGTAAATCTACAAAGTAGAATGGTAATTCTTTAGCATTAGTTTCTCCAAGTATTTTATAAAAATTTATTAATCTAGTTTTTCCAGGTTGAGAACTAGTTCTAGCTAATTTTTTTCGATTTATCATTGTATTAATAAAAGAGGACTTACCTACATTGGATTTTCCAACTAGTACGATTTGAGGTAAATCGTCATTAGGATATTGCCTGGGGTTAACAGCCGAAATTGTAAATTCTGAATTTTTAATTTTCATTAATAAAAGTCCTTTCGTGATTATTGAGTAATTATAGATTATAGGCAAAAAATGAAAAAGAAAAACAACAAGGTCTGACACTTTCTGCAAAAAAGTGTAGAAAGTGTCTATTTTTAATTGCATAAATGTGCAGAGAGTGCCTATTTTTAACTGCATAGATGTGCAGAGAGTGCCTATTTTTAACTGCATAAATGTGCAAAAAGTGTCAGAGCTTTACAAAGTACTATTCTTTAGGAAGAATTTTTTCTAATCCACCCATATAAGGTCTGAGTACTTCTGGAATTGTTACACTTCCATCTTCATTATAATTATTTTCCATAATTGCAATAAGCATACGAGGTGGGGCAACAACTGTATTGTTTAAAGTATGTGCATAATAATTTCCTTTTTCACCTTTAATTCTAATACCAAGTCTTCGAGCTTGTGCATCTGTTAAATTAGAACAACTACATACTTCAAAGTATTTTTGTTGACGAGGAGACCATGCTTCTATATCACAGCTTTTAGCTTTTAAATCAGCTAAATCACCAGAGCAACATTCTAGTGTTCTTACAGGTATGTCCATGCTTCTGAATAGTTCAACACTATAATTCCACATTTTATCATACCATTTCCAAGAATCTTCTGGTTCACATACAACAATCATCTCTTGTTTTTCAAATTGATGTATTCTATATATACCGCGTTCTTCTATCCCATGTGCACCTTTTTCTTTTCTAAAACAAGGTGAATAAGATGTCATTGTATATGGCATATTTTCTTTTTTTAGTATTTGTTCTTTAAATTTTCCAATCATTGAGTGTTCTGATGTACCAATTAAATATAAGTCTTCGCCTTCAATTTTATACATCATTGCATCCATTTCTTCAAAACTCATTACACCTGTAACAACATCAGAGCGAATCATAAAGGGTGGAATGCAGTATGTAAATCCTTTATTAATCATAAAATCTCTAGCATAAGTTAATACTGCGGAATGTAAACGTGCAATATTGCCAACTAGATAGTAAAATCCATTCCCAGATACTCTACGAGCCGAGTCTAAATCTAGTCCACCAAGTGTTTCCATTATTTCACCATGATATGGAATTTCATAATCAGGAATAACTGGTTCACCAAATTTTTCAATTTCAACATTTTCTGTATCATCTTTACCTATTGGAACAGAGGAGTGCATAAAGTTTGGAATTACCATCATTCTCTTTTTGATTTCTTGAGAATATTCGCTTTCTAGTTTTTCATTTTTATCTAATTTAGCATTAATAGATTTTACTTCATCTTTAATTGATTCAGCTTCATCTTTTTTGCCTTCTTTCATAAGCATACCAATTTGGCTACTTAAGGAATTACGTTTACTTCTAAGTTCATCATCCTTAAAAGTTATTTCCCTGTACTTCTTGTCGAAGTCTAAAACCTCATCAACTAGAGGTAGTTTTTCATCCTGAAACTTTTTCTTAATATTTTCTTTTACTGCATCAGGATTTTCTCTTAAAACTTTAATGTCAATCATAATTAACATCTCCTTCCTTTAGGTAAAATAATAAATATATTTTATCACGAAGAACTAGAATTTACAAGATTTTTTAAATAAATCCATTAAATATGAAGAACTGATTAAGGAAAGAAAAAATTTACATTCACAGGACTAAGTGCAGGAACAGAGTATACAATATTAAAATGAAATGTATTTAAATTTATAAAACCGACAAAAAATGCAAGCCTTGCTTGCATTATTTTATTTTATATAGTAAAATAAAACCATTAAATCAAAAAATTGTAGAGGAGCTACTTAAGTGCTAAATAAAGTATGTAGCGAAGCACATAAGTGCTCCATAAATAAGAAAATTTGAAGATGAGCAACTGCTTTATAAAAATATATAAATCAAAGTAGTTAAATATACAAGGAATAAGAATAAGTGATTTTAAAATGCTAAGAAGGAGAAATAATTACTTTATAGACAAATCACTATTTATAAAAAATGTCATAGATGACCAATCAAGTGTAGCATTAATAACACGTCCACGTCGTTTTGGAATAATATGAGCATGCTAAGATACTATTGTTTATTGCTTGAAGAAATAATAGATAATTGGTTTAGCAATAAGGTAATAGGAAATGACTTAAATAGTATAATGAAAGACTTAGTAACTTTGAATTTAGAAGAATTTAGGAAGAAATTTAGCATACTAGCGATTGAAATGTTTAGCTACATGGATGTAGGAAAAGATACAGCGGAGAATTTTTATCATGCTAAAAAACTATTGAAAAATAAAAACATTATATAATATAGAAATGTCGAAAATACTGAATGAAAAAATTAAAAAGAATCCAAGGAAGGAAAAGTAAAATGATGAAAAAAAACAAGGCACAGGAAACGGTGGAAACCCGCAAAAAACTACATACAAGCACTTACATTATAAATAACAAAAAAACAAGAGAGAGTTTTGTTTGTAAAAAACAACAATTTAAGCAAGCAGGAATTACATTGGTAGCTTTAGTAGTTACAATCATTGTATTATTAATCCTTGCCGGAGTAACAATAAGTCTAGCTTTAGGAGATAACGAAATAATAGGAAAAGCCCAATACTCATCAAATATGTATGCAAATGCAACTAAAAACGAAACAACAATGATGGGAGAAATAGAAGAAAATGTTGAAATATTGACAGAAGATTTCATTACAACATCAGTGAAAATTAAAGACAAAGATGGAAAGAGAATAAAAATAGAAAATATAGCAGATTATTATGGCCATGAAGTAACATACAATGGGTTGAAGTACCAATTATTTTTTGTTGATAAAAATGGAAAATATAGTAATGGAGAACCACGAATATGGTTACAATATAAAGAATATATAAGTGGTACAAAATTAAGTGAACACTACGAAACAACTGGAATTCAAATAGAAAATTCAATATTATGGCAGGTAAATCCTAATTTAAACGATAGTTATGGAAATGAAATAAGAAAACTAGATAGCTGGAATACTAATTTTAAGGGAATAGCATATCTATGTAATCCAGATAATTGGAATGATATATATGTAAAAAATGATGATTTGCAAAAAGGTGTTTTTGCAATTGGTGGAGTAAGTGCAGAAATGTTTGCAGATTCATATAATGAGGCAAATGGTATAACACCCAACGATGAGGGCTATTTTAGTGCGAAAGCCTATAAAGAAAATAATAAATATGGATATAAATATAAACCTGCACATGCTAATGCATCTGCAGATGATGAAGGTTATGGCTATTATTCGAATGATAGTAAATATGCAGTTTCAACAAAGACATGTAATGGTATGTATAGGTTAACATATCCAATTTATTGTGCATGGCAGTCTTCGCCATCAATTGAAGGAACTGATCGTGTTTGTGTTTTAGGTTCAGACTATGGTAGATGGGGAAGTGTAAATACAACATATGCTAAAGCTTGTAATTATAGACCTATGGTTTCTTTACCATTTAAATGTGAAATTGAATTAGAAAATTAATAAAAACATAAAATTTTACAATGGGCCGATGTCCACGACGACAAAAAAAACCAACATATTGCAAAGCAATTAATGAAAAATAATTCTAAATATAAATAACAAAAAAATAAAAATTTTTTTAAAATCACAACAAACCTAAGAGAAAACAATAAAAAACAAGGAAGGAAGATAAAAAATGAAAAATACACAAGCTGGCATGGCTGTAAAGAGTAGTATTTCAAATTACAAAAAGACAAAATTTAATCAAGAACGAATAGCAACTATACCTCAACACAATGTGATCCACTCAAAACAATATCTACAAAATGCAGGTATTACACTAGTAGCATTGGTTGTGACAATAATTGCAATACTAATATTAGCCGGAGTAACAATAAGTCTAGCTTTAGGAGATAACGGAATAATAGGAAAAGCCCAATACTCATCAAATATGTATGCAAATGTAACTAAAAACGAAACAACAATGATGGGAGAAATAGAAGATTCAGTAGTTGATTTGACAGACACAAGTGAAATAGAAATAAAAGACACTGAAGGAAAAAGAATAAAAATATCAAAAATATCAGATTACTATGGACATGATGTAACATATAATGGACAAACTTATCAGCTATTTTTAGTAGATACAACAGGAAAATACAGTGGAGGACAACCAGGAGTATGGCTACAATACAAAGGCTATGTAAGTGGAGTAAATTTAGATACATATTATGAAGCTACAGTAATAAGTGATATAAATTCTGTGTTATGGCAAGTAAATCCAGATTTAAAGCGATATGCAACAGAAATATGGAGTAATTTATGTACTAACATGAAGCGAGTTACATATTTAACAAATCCTGAAAATTGGAATGGAACATATGTTGAAGAAGGTGATGTAAAAAAGGGAGTGTATGCCATAGGAGGAGTAAGTGCAGAAATGTTCTGTGATTCATATAACCAAGCCAGAGGAATAAATGATACAGATACAGATTATTTTGAAGCCAAAGTTTTTAATAAAAATAGCACATATGGATACCTGTTCAAACCATGCCATGTTGATGCAGGAACAAAAGTAAGAGAATATGGAAGTTATACAGATGATGTAAACTATGCAATTAGATCAACGCAAAATAGAGGTATGTACATATTAGATAACAAATATCCATGGCTAGCTTCTCCATCTGCATATCATTCAGCCCATGTATGTATAGCAGATGGATTTAATAGCAGATTAGGTTACAATAGAGCAGTTTCACATGGAGTGCGCCCAGCTGTTTACTTTCCATCTAACATTTCAATCCAGTTAGCATCATAGAAAGAAAAAATAGTAAAATAAGAAATTAAAAATTTGATACAGGCTCTTTTGCTTAAATGAATCAATTAGAAAAGTGGGTTAAAGATTCCGTTCCCACTAACCTATAGAAAGGGGTGACAGATGAAAGACAAATCTTTAATAAGAAATTTTAGTATAATAGCACATATTGACCATGGCAAAACGACTCTTTCAGATAGACTTATAGAAATGACAGGAGCACTTTCTAAAAGAGAGATGAAAGAGCAGGTTTTAGACAATATGGATATAGAGCAAGAAAGAGAAATTACTATTAAGTCACAGGCTGTTAGAATGGAGTATAAAGCAAATGATGGAAAAACTTATGAATTTAATTTAATAGATACTCCGGGGCATGTTGATTTTAATTATGAGGTTTCAAGAAGTTTAGCAGCATGTGAAGGTGCTATTTTAGTTGTGGATTCTACTCAAGGAAATGTAATAAAAACTGAAAAACTTTGTGGCTGTAAAGAGAGAAAAAAACATTTTAGTTAACATAAAACACTTGACAATTTTTTTTACTTTTAATATAATAGTTAATAATATAGTTTAAACTGGAGGAAAAGATGAAGAGTTTCAAAAGAAAAGATAATTTAAAGGAAGCTGGTATAACTTTAGTGGCACTTGTAGTAACAATCATAATTTTGTTAATATTAGCTGGTGTAGCAATAAGTTTAGCGTTAGGTAATAATGGAATAATAGGGAGAGCTCAATATGCATCAAATACATGGGCAAATGCAACAAAAGATGAAAAAATAGCAATGGCAGGGGCAGAAAATGATATAGACATATTGACAGAAGGTTTTACAAACAAAGAGAGTAATTCTACAGAAATAAATCATGAAGTATATGACCAACTAGAAATAGGTTCATATATATATTATAGACCAAGTGGAGAATATAATTGGCAAGCAAAGTATTATGCCTCAGATAGTAGCTATGCAGATAAGAAATTAGCAACAGGAGATAGATATAGTACCTTATTAGAAGATGAGAATTTTGATGACGATTTAATAGACATGACAGTAAGTGTATGGAGAGTATTTAGCAAAGATGATTCAACAGGTGAAATTAAGGTAATACCAGCAGAAATGAATACAAATTATATACCTTTAGTAGGAGCACAAGGATATAATAATGGAGTAAAGTTATTAAATGATGCATGTAGTGATTTGTTTAAAGATACGAGTAAAGGAATAACAGCAAGAAGTATAAAAATTGAAGATTTGAAAGATGTAATGAGTGAAGAAGCCTTAAATAAAGCACAATATTCTCCATATAATTCTGTAGAGGAAGTCGAATTATATTCTGGTCAATATGGACATGAACCAGCATATGGAACAACATGGAATACCGAACAAGAAGGGGATAGGAACAGCGAAGGAGCATTTATATATGGTTATAAATATCCAGTAATATACGGACAAGAAGCTGGAAGAAAAATAAATGGAATATATACAGTTGATGGTTTGAAACAAAGTGAACAAAATGTATTCATAGAAAAGAATGAAGGAACTAGTGCGACAAATTCAATTGGGCTAATAACAACAGCATCAAATATTCAACCAAAGCAAACGAGGCAAAATTTAGATATTGGCTCTCCTTATGAAGGTTTAGAAGACTATAGTCCTTGGTCAGCTATGCTAGAAGGATGCAACATATGGTCTGGAATATGGGTAGCTACTAGAGTGGTGCATTTGGATGATTCTGGTGATAGAGCTAATTTTGGATTAGCTGATTTGTGGCAAGGTGATAATTCAAATGCGTATGCAGGTACTAGAAACTTGATAGACAGTGTTGGATACGAGGCATATAATGATGGTGGAAGTCAGATTTTACCTATTGTAAGTATGGATTCAAATTTAATAAGTCTTGACCAGGAAGCAGAAATTCACTATATTGCTAATTATTAAAGAAGTGTGATTAATATGTAAATTTTAGAAAGATAATAAGGAAGACTTATAAATGCAAAGATTAAGAAAGATTGGAAAGAGAATGGAATTACACTAGTAACACTTGTTGTTATGCTAATATTAGTTGATAATGCAAGATGTGCAAGTACTATTCCAAGTAATAAATTTAATAAAAATATAGAAAAACATTCAAATAGCTATAGTTATTTTCAGCATATAATAATCAGTTTGAATAAGGAGAATAGGCATACTACAGTGATGATGGAAATGTGGTGAATATGACAAACTATATTACAGATAAGTGGCTGACTAAATATTTATAAAATTTGGAGCTTGATTTACTATGGACATAAGATTACATCTTGGAGTTCGGGAAAATAAACACATTATTTAATTGTATCTATGAACATCTATTATTGGCTGAAGTGCACTCAAAAAGTTAGACTGAAAATCTAATTTTAGAAGGTGCATTTTTGATGGAAAAAAGAGAAATAATTTATCATCAAAATTAATGATAGTAAAATATTTTTAGAAGAATATCATCAAATCTGAGAAAAAGTAGATTTTTTTGGAGTGACACACAAAACAATTAGGATATGAGTTAAACATTATGAAAATGGTTTTGACTATTTTAAAATGATAAATTGACTAATTTAAAATAAAGTGTTAATACAAGAGGAAACACTTTTTAATTTTACTTAATATAAAAAAATAAACACTATAATTTTATAGAACGGTGTATAGATTTTATAAATGTAAGTTATTAACATAAACAAGATAGTAATACTATTAAAGGTGTTGATAATTTGCATTTTTATTATGACAGTTGTATAATATCGAATAAAAGAAAGAGGTGGCAGATGAAAGATAAATCACTTATTAGAAATTTTAGTATTATAGCACATATTGACCATGGCAAGACTACTCTTTCTGATAGATTAATTGAGATGACTGGTGCTCTTTCTAAAAGGGAAATGAAAGAGCAAGTTCTTGACAATATGGATATTGAGCAAGAAAGAGGTATTACAATTAAGTCACAGGCTGTTAGAATGAGTTATAAAGCTAAAGATGGAAAAGAATATGAGTTTAATTTAATAGATACACCTGGGCATGTGGATTTTAATTATGAGGTTTCTAGAAGTTTAGCAGCATGTGAAGGTGCAATTTTGGTTGTAGATTCAACACAAGGAGTCGAAGCCCAAACTTTGGCTAATGTTTATTTAGCACTTGATAACGATTTGGAAATTATTCCAGTAATAAATAAAGTGGATTTGCCAAGTGCTAGAGTTGAAGAAACAAAGCAAGAAATTGAAGAGATTATTGGATTAGTAACAGATGATTGCCCATGTGTTTCCGCAAAAACTGGATTAAATGTGGAAAATGTTTTGGAAAAAATTGTTACAGATATTCCGGCGCCAAGTGGAGATGATAATAAACCACTTAAAGCTTTAATTTTTGATTCTATTTATAATGATTATAAAGGTGCTTTGGCTTATGTGAAAGTAACTGATGGAAAGATAAAAGTTGGTGATGAAATAAAACTAATGTCAAATGGAGATTGTTTTAATGTAACTGAGGTTGGTTATTTTACACCAGGTAATTATAAAACAACTGATGAATTAGTTGCTGGTGAAGTTGGCTATATTGCTGCTAGTATTAAAAGCTTATCTGATATTAGAGTTGGGGATACAGTAACTAGCAAGGATAATCCGGCAGAAGAACCTCTTCCTGGCTATAAAAAAGTTAAGCCTATGGTTTACTGTGGCTTATATCCGATGGATGGGTCTGATTATGAAAATCTAAAAATTGCTTTAGAGAAATTACAGTTGAATGATGCTGCTTTGGAATTCGAACCAGAAACATCTACTGCATTAGGTTCAGGATTTAGATGTGGATTTTTAGGATTACTTCACTTAGAAATAATAGAAGAGAGACTAGACAGAGAATTTGACCTTGGATTAATAACAACAGCACCATCAGTTATTTATAAAATCTATAAAAATGATGGTGAAATGATAGAGCTATATAACCCTTCTGAATTGCCAGAACCAACTTCAATAAAACACATGGAAGAACCATATGTAGAAGCAAATATTATGGTTCCAAAAGATTATGTAGGAAATGTAATGGAACTATGTCAATCAAGGAGAGGAATATACATTGATATGCAATATTTAGACTCATCAAGAGTAAATCTAAAATATGAATTACCATTAAATGAAATAATATATGACTTTTTTGATACTTTAAAATCAAAAACGAAGGGCTATGCTTCACTTGACTATTACATGAAGGAATATAGAGAATCAAAACTTGTAAAACTTGATATTCATGTTAATGGAGAACCAGTAGATGCATTATCATTTATTGTTTTTAAAGATAATGCATATAGCAGAGGAAGAGGCCTTGTAAAAAGACTAAAAGAGGAAATACCAAGACAACTATTTGCAGTTCCAATACAAGCTGTTGTTGGTTCAACAGTAATTGCAAGAGAAACTATTTCAGCTTTAAGAAAAGATGTACTTGCAAAATGCTATGGTGGAGACATCACAAGAAAAAAGAAATTACTAGAAAAACAAAAAAGAGGCAAAAAAAGAATGCGTGAATTTGGAAATGTATCAATACCACAACAAGCATTTTTAAATGTACTAAAAGCAGAAAAAGATGATTAAAAATTGTAAAACCTGTAGGGGTCGACGTCCCCGACGACCCGAAAAGCAACCAACATGCCTGCAAAAGCCTAAAACGAGAAATTCATTGATAAAAATTTTTTTTTGTGTTGAATTTTTTGTCGTGTTCATATATAATTTTATTATCAAATTTTCGTAAGAATTTTTTAGGAGGAAAATAAATGAGGTACTTAAGAAGGAAAGATTTTAGAGAAAAAGGTATTACATTAGTGGCTCTTGTAGTCACAATAATTGTGCTTTTAATATTGGCAGGGGTAACCATAAGCTTAGCTTTAAACGATAATGGAGTAATGGACAAGGCTCAGATTGCATCAAATTCGTATGCAAATGCAACTAAAGATGAGCAATCAATGTTTGGTGACATGATGTATTCAATAAAAGATTTGACTATGCCAACAGAAAATTATGATAAAAAAAGAGATGTAAATGCACCAGTACTAAAACAGGGAATGACACCAGTAAAATTTGAATCAGGAGAGATAGTTACAACAACAGAAGAAGATGAAAACTGGTATGACTATGATACACAAAAATGGGCAAATGCCCAAACTGAAGATGGAAGCTTGTGGGTGTGGATTCCAAGATACGCATATCAAGTTAAGTATTATACAGACGCAAACCTAACAACACCATCAGAAACAAAAACAAATAATGGAAAAATGGATATAAAATTTTTAGTAGATACAAGTGATATGTATTATAATGATGATAATACAACAGGAACAGCCAAAAGATGTAATTCAGAAGATGAAACAGTAGACACAACAACAGGATATACAGTCCATCCAGCATTTACAAATGAAAGTAGTATTAATTTCAGAAATGGTGGTTGGGATAGTGAAATACCAGGAATCTGGGTAGCAAAGTTTGAAGCAGGATATGCAAATGCAACAGAAGCAGGAACAGAAATGTTAAATGATGTAAAGGTATTATCAGCAGATAACAAAAACACAGCGCCAATAAAGGCAAGTAGTGTGAACTATTCAAATTACAATAGTGTAGTTTATGCACCAAAATTAGAAGTTCAAGGTGAAAATCCAAATGCTACAGCAGATGGAAGTATATCAGCAAGAAACTGGCAAGATGGAGTATATGGAAGTACACCAACAGCAATAAAATATCCAACATTCCAAGGCTCAACATATTCAATGAATTATATAAATCATGGTGAAAGTTATGCAATAGCAAGTAAATTAACTGAACCAGAAAACATATATGGACTAGGAAATGATACAGACTCACACCTAATGAAAAATAGTGAATGGGGAGCTGTAGCATATTTAGCCCAAAGCCAATATGGCTTCATAGGAGCAGGACAAACAAATATAATGGTAAATACAAAAAACCTAAATAATGGAGGTGTATCAACTACAAAAGCAGATGGAAATAATAAAGCAAGTGTATATGCAGTGACAGGATATAATAATGCAAATAAAGAATGGAACAATGGTGGAGAAAATGCCTCAACTACATCAAATATATATGGAATATACGATATGAGTGGAGGAGTATGGGAAAGAACTCCAGGCTATATAGCAGTAGCACAAACAAATTTAAGCAGATATGGAGGAGAAATAGGATACAGTAACAATACTTTAAAAACAGTTAGCACAAAATACACAACAGCATATAAAGTAGGAACATCAAATAACAATCAAAAAAACTGGGAAGCAAACCAAAAAATATATGGTGATGGAGTTTGCGAAACATCAATAAACGGAAACACATCAAATTCTTCATGGAACAAGGACTACTCGTACTTCCCGAACTCTAGCATTCCGCTCTTCGTACGTGGAGGTAGTTGGGGCGGTGGGGTCTCAGCTGGTGTGTTTGCGTTCTGCCACAATCATGGCTACAGCGCTTACCATAATGGTTTCCGCTCGGTGCTGGTCTGAGTCTCGCCACTTTGCTTTCCTTGCCCCTAAAACCTAGAAAATGCAATTTGGGACGGGCTTTTTTTTGCAATTTGGGACGGGCTTTTTTTGCAAAAGTTTTGCAAAAAAAGCCCGTCCCAAATTGCAAAACTGCAGAAATATTTTTTTTTTAAAACTCTAGCATATTTTCTACTTTAATGATATAATGTACCTTAGTTAAAGCTAAATACAAAAAAGGAAGTGTTTTATTGATGTATAATTTTAAAGAAATAGAAAAAAAGTGGCAAAATAAATGGTATGATGAAGGAACATTTAATGCGAAGAATGATTATAAAAATAAAAAGAAATGGTATGGTTTAATTGAGTTTCCATATCCATCTGCAGAGGGATTACATGTTGGACATCCTCGTAGCTATACTGCAATAGATATTTTAGCTAGAAAAAGAAGAATGCAAGGTTATAATGTTTTATTTCCCATAGGGTTTGATGCATTTGGTTTGCCTGCTGAAAATTATGCTATTAAAAATCATGTTCATCCTAAGGTAAAAACAGAAAGCAATGTTAAGAATTTTACAAAACAGCTAAAATCACTAGGTTTTTCATTTGATTGGTCAAGAGAAATAAATACTACTGATCCAAATTATTATAAATGGACTCAATGGATTTTTATTCAATTATATAAAAAAGGTTTAGCCTATAAAACTACTATGCCAATTAACTTTTGTACAGGTTGTAAAGTTGGACTAGCTAATGAGGAAGTTGTAAATGGTGTGTGTGAAAGATGTGGAAGCCCAGTTGTTCAAAAAGAAAAATCAGAGTGGATGCTAAAAATTACTGAATATGCCCAAAGACTAATTGACGACCTAAAGGATGTTGATTTTTTAGAAAAAATCAAAACACAAGAAATTAATTGGATTGGAAGAAGCGAGGGAGCAGAGGCAGAGTTTAAAATAGCTGGTACAGAAGATACTTTAAATGTTTATACAACTAGACCAGATACAATGTTTGGCGCAACATATATGGTAATTGCACCGGAGCATAAGTTAATTGAAAAGTATAAAGATAGAATTAGTAACATTGATGAAGTTGAAGATTATAAAAAACAAGCTAGCTTAAAATCTGATTTTGAAAGATCTGAGATTAATAAAGATAAGACCGGTGTTGAAATAAAGGGACTTAAAGCTATTAATCCAGCAAATGGAGAGGAAATACCAATTTGGATTTCTGATTATGTTTTATCATCTTATGGAACAGGTGCAATAATGGCAGTTCCAGCACATGATGAAAGAGACTATGAATTTGCAACTAAATTTGGATTGGATATAATTCCAGTTTTAGAAGGTGGAAATATTGAAGATGAAGCATTTACAGAAGATGGATTACACATTAATTCTGACTTTTTAAATGGATTAAATAAAGAAGATGCTATTAACAAAATGAATAATTGGCTTGAAGAAAATAGTTTAGGACATAAAAAAGTAAATTATAAATTACGTGATTGGGTATTTTCAAGACAAAGATATTGGGGAGAGCCAATTCCAATGGTTTATTGTGAACACTGTGGATGGCAACCAATTCCAGAGGATCAATTGCCTCTAACATTGCCAGATATGGAAGACTATGAACCAGGAGAAAATGGAGAATCACCACTTGCAAAAATGACGGATTGGATAAATACAACTTGTCCAAAATGTGGAGGACATGCAAAAAGAGAAACAGATACAATGCCACAATGGGCTGGATCATCATGGTATTATTTAAGATATACAGACCCACATAATGACAAAGAATTAGCATCAAAAGAAGCTCTAGAATATTGGACACCAATAGACTGGTACAATGGAGGGATGGAGCATGTAACACTTCATTTGTTATACTCAAGATTTTGGCATAAATTTTTGTATGATATAGGAGTAGTTCCAACAAAAGAGCCATATATGAAGAGAACAGCTCATGGGATGATTCTAGGTGATAATGGTGAAAAGATGAGTAAGTCGAAGGGAAATGTAATAAATCCAGATGACATAGTAAGAGATTTTGGAGCAGATACATTAAGAGTTTACGAGATGTTTATGGGACCATTTGATCAATCAGCAGCATGGTCAATGGACAGTATAAGAGGATGCTCAAAATTTTTAGACAGAGTATGGAATTTACAAAATATGCTGGTTGAAGGAGATACATACTCAGAACAAGCTGACAAATTAATGAACAAGGCAATAAAGAAAATAACAAACGATATTGAAGAAATGAAATATAATACATGTATCTCAACACTAATGACAATGATGAATGAATTTACTAAATTAAAGGAAATAAATAAAGCAGAGTATAGAATATTTATACAACTTCTAAATCCATTTGCTCCACATATTACAGAAGAGCTAAATAAAATAGCAGGATTTGAAGATGAACTAGCTTACGCAGAGTGGCCAAGCTATGATGAAGAAAAAACAGTAGAAGACATAATAAATCTTCCAATTCAAGTAAATGGAAAGTTAAGAGCAAGTATAGATATACAAAAAGATGAGCCACAAGAATTAGTAAAAGAAAAAGTTTATCAAGAAGAAAAAGTAAAAAAATACACAGATGGAAAAGAAATAGTAAAAGAAATATATGTACCTAATAGAATTTATAACATTGTTGTAAAATAAAAATTGTCAAAGGGGACAGTCCCTTTTGTCATAAGGGACGACCTATTTTGACAAAAGTTTGACGAAAAAGCCCGTCTCTAATGACAACTTAATGATAAAACAAGATGATAAAAAAGGCAGAAAGGATTTATAAAATGTTTAAGAAGAAGCAGGATGTTAAGAAAGAGCAACCTAAACAAAAATTATTTGATAGATTAAAACCAAAGCAAAAATTAACCGATAAAGATAAAAAAATAATTAAAATATCATTTAATATATTAGCGATTTTTTGTATAATATTATTCTGCATGGCAATTACACCTAGGTCATATCAAAATGACACTTTTTATACAGTAAAGTTAGGTCAATTAGTTAGAGAAAATGGAATTGATTATAAAGATCATTATTCTTGGCACGAAAATTTAGAATATTTATATCCTCATTGGCTTTATGATGTTGCAACTTCAATAATATATGATTTGGCTGGTGGGTTTACTGGTGTTTATATTGCAACTATGTTACTGTCAATTTTGCTCGGTATAACGATTTACTGGGCGAACAAAAAGATTTGCAAAAATGATGTAGTATCATTTATTATAACAATAGGGCAAATGTATTTGATTAAGGATTATGTTGCGGCAAGAGCTCAGTTGGTAACATTTATATTATTTGCTCTTACGATAATTTTTATTGAAAAATTTCTAGAAAAACCTAAATGGACATGTGCTATTGGGCTGCTGATAATACCTATTTTAATTGCAAATTTTCACTCGGCTGTTTTTCCGTTTTATTTTGTAATATTTATGCCATATGTTGGAGAATATTTGATAAGGATTATATTGGATTTGCATTTACCACACAAGATTTACCAAACATATATTAAACAATCAATAAAATATAATAATAACAAACTGAAGAAAGTTGAAAAGGACAAGGCGAAATATTATCAAGCTAGATTATCAATAATGAATAAAAAGATGGAGCAATCTGAAGAAAAATTCAATAAATTCATTATTAAACAAAAAGATAGAAGAAAAGATCCATATAAAGTTAGTTTGGAAAGAAATGATAATACTAAATGGTTGATTTTAATTATGGTAATAGCATTATTTACAGGTTTACTTACTCCATTAAGAGATATGCCTTATACATATACTTGGAGAATTATGAAAGGTAATACAGCTCAGAGTGTAAGTGAGCATTTACCATTAACTCTAATTGATAATAAGCCAATTTTAATATCAATTACTGGTACTATTGCATTATTAATATTTACAAAAGTTAAGATAAGATTGAGAGATTTATTTTTTGTTGCAGGATTAACGCTACTGACGTTAATAACTAGGAGACAGGCTTCAATGCTTGCGATTTTTGGAGGATTTGCTTTAGCTAGAATGGCAACTGAAATAATAGACTACTATGATAAGAAAGGTCTTAAGGATTTAGCAATTTATATGACTACTATTACAGGAGAATTATTAACTATTACACTTATTCTTTGTTTGAGTTATGTTCAGTTTAAGCCAAAAATGAGTGAGGTGTATGTTAATGATAAATCATATCCGGTAAAAGCTTGTGAATGGATAAAAGAGAATATAGATTATAAAAATATGAAAATTTTTAATGATTATAATTATGGTAGTTATATGTTATTTGAAGATATTCCTGTTTTTATTGATTCAAGGTGTGATTTATATACTCCTGAGTTTAATGGAGTTTATGATAGTGTTGATAAAAAGTTTAAAGGGCAAGATATTTTTTCAGATTTTATGAATATTTCAACATTGTCAGCATATTACGAAACTAAATTTGAAGAATATGATATTACACATGTTATAACAAAACCAAATTCAAAATTAAATATGTTTATATCTAGGGATAATAATTATAAAGAAATATATAAAGATGATAATTTTTTGATTTATGAAAGAAATGTAGAAGAAAATAAGGAAAAAGAAGAAAAAGAGGGATAACTAATGAAGTATATTAGAAAAGTATTTATAGTATTATTTGGATTATTAATTATAATGTTGTTTAAACAAGTAAATGCTGCAACATCAGCAACTGTTTATACAGGAGAAGCTATTTCAATTGAAAAGATAGATTCAGTTGAAATTACTTCTAATGATGTTAATATTGATATTAATACATCAAAAGTGGAAAATAAATTTATAATAAAAAATATTAAAGATGAAGAATTAGTAACAAAAGTTACAGCTAAAATTCTAAAACAACTGGAGAAAAGCTATCAATGACTCTTGAAGAATTTCCAAAAGTTGATGGAGCAACTGCAATGCTACCAATGGTTAAAGAAATGGTGAAAACTGTAACTGGAATAAATGATACAGAGGCAGATAAATATATTGAAGAAAATACTCAAGGGAAATCTGCTAAGGTTTATGGAAGTTTAATTAATAAAGAAAAAGATTTAATATTTGTTTCAGAACCTTCAGATGATATATTAAAACAAGCTAAAGAAAAAAAAGTTGAGTTTGATATGACTGGAATAGGATATGATGGATTTGTATTCTTGCTAAATGAAAAAAATCCAGTTAAATCTTTAACTTTAGAGCAACTTCAAAAAATATATACAGGCGAAATTACAAACTGGAAAGAAGTTGGTGTTGCTGGTGGATATGTAAGATATAATTAAAAACAAAAGGTGAGCATTGCTCGCCTTTTATTAATAGGTTAACCAAACTATTTGGGACTTTTAGCCGTGAATTGTAACATAAATTGAGGATTGTTTTTTAGGAAAAGCATAAAATCTTTACAAAAAATATGTAAAGTGGTATTATTAGTAAAATAATTAGTAAAAGGTAGGAATAAAAAATGTTTTTAAAGAATTATTTAGAACAATTTGGAGATAAAAAAATAAAACTATTTGTTGATATGGATGGAGTAATTGCAGATTATGATGTAGGGGTTCCATCTGGCTATGACAAAAAGAGACCATTATATACTTCATTAGATAAACTAAAAGTGATTTCTAAAATGAATAATGTTGAATTAAATATTTTGTCTGTTACAAGAATGAGTGAAGGATTTCATGAAAAAAATAAATGGCTTGATAGATATGCACCATTTTTTGAAAAAGAAAATAGAACAATTCTTTCAAGAGAAGATAATGAGTTTATGAGTTCTAGTGATTTAAAAGCTCAATATTTAGAAAAAATTGAAAGAGATGATGGAGTAATTGTTGTAATTGATGACGATCCTTTGATTTTAAATAAAATTGGAAATACAAGTAAAGATATTTATAGACTTAAGGATACTGCTTTAGTAGATTGAGAATTTTGGGATTTGGATATATAAGCTATTACTACTTTTAAATTTAATAAAATGGATAATGTGAAGTCTGTAACATTATGAGGGAGAAGATATAGTGATAGTTTCTAATAAATATGAAAACAATATACTGAAATTTTTTATCAAAAATTGAAAGGGAAAATTGTGAGAAGAGAAGAAATAGTAATTGTAAATCAAGATGAAGGAAAGAGGCTAGATGTTTTTGTTGCTAGTTGCAATTTAGAGCTATCTAGAACAAGAGTAAAAAAGCTAATAGAAGAAAATAAAATTTTGGTAAATGATAAAATTGAAAAAGAATCATACAAGGTAAAAGAAAAGGATATTATTAAAATAGAAATAGAAGAGCCGAAAGAAGTTTCAATTCAAGCTGAAAATATTCCATTAGACATAATTTATGAAGATAATGACATAATAGTAGTAAATAAAGCTAAAGGTATGGTTGTTCATCCTGGAAATGGAAATTGGAATGGAACTTTAGTAAATGCTATAATGGCTCATTGTAAGGATTCTCTTTCTGGAATTGGTGGAGAATTAAGACCTGGAATTGTTCATAGAATTGACAAAGATACTTCAGGTTTATTAATTGTAGCTAAAAATGACACAGCTCATATTAATTTATCTGAGCAAATAAAGAATCACGAAGTTAAAAAAATATATACAGCATTAGTTAGGGGAAATATTGTGGAAAATGAAGCTACAATTGATATGCCGATTGGACGAAGCCAGAATGACAGAAAGAAAATGGCTGTAGTGGAGAATGGAAAAAATGCAGTAACGCACATTAAAGTAGTAAAGAGATATGGAAAATATACTTTGTTAAGAATTAAAATTGATACAGGTAGGACACATCAAATAAGAGTACATTTATCAAAAATTGGGTATCCGGTTGTAGGAGATGAAGTTTATTCTAATGGAAAAAATGACTTTGGAGTGCATGGACAAATGCTTCATAGTACGATTTTAGAATTTAAGCATCCAGTAACAGGAAAAAAAATGATTTTGGAAGCACCATTACCAAAGTACTTTCAAGATGTGATTGAAAAATTAGATGGGTCAGTGGGGACGGAGATTTTGACCCATTGAAGAATCTTTATTAAAATGTGACTCAATGTCCCCATTAAGGAGATGTGTATGGAAGAAAGATTACAAAAGTTTTTAGCTAATTCGGGTGTGGCATCAAGAAGGAAATGTGAACAACTGATTTTAGATGGAAGAATTAAAGTTAACGGAATAATTGCGACAGAATTAGGAACTAAAATAAATCCAGATATTGATAAAATTGAATTTAATGGAAGAGTAATTAAGCCTAATAATGAAAAAGTGTATATTCTTTTAAATAAGCCGATTGGATATGTGACGACAATGAAGGATCAATTTGGTAGACCTACAGTTATGGATTTATTAAAAGGAGTAGATGGCAGAGTTGTACCTGTTGGAAGATTAGATATGTATACATCTGGAGCTTTACTTTTGTCTGATGATGGTGAATTTATTAATAGAGTAACACATCCAAAAAATGAAATAGAAAAGACATATAATGTTACAATAAGCGGAATAATTAGCAAAGATGAAGTAGAGCAGTTAAAAAATGGTGTTGAGATTGAAAATAATGGTGGGATTTATAAAACTAAACCAGCTAAAGTTAAAGTCCTTAAAATAGATAATGAAAAAAGATTAAGCAGAGTACAAATTACAATTCATGAAGGAAAGAATAGAGAAGTAAGAAAAATGTGTTTAGCTATAAATAAAAAAGTTTTAGCACTTCATAGAAGCAAAATTGGTAACATAGAGGTAAAGAATTTACCGTTAGGGAATTGGAGATTTTTAACTAAAAGAGAAATAGTAGATTTATATAAAATATATTAAACAAATTTAAATGTAAAAAACTAGGAATAGAGCTTATCAGATAAAAAAACAAAAAAAGGTTGACTTTTTATGTGAAGTGTGATATAATATTTAAGTCATTCCCGTTGAGGGAGAGTCGCTAGGGCATATTAGGATAATTTTGGGGAATTATTTTTAATTTGTCGGAGAGTGAGGATCCAATGTTCATTTGAGACCTCAGAAATGTTTTGTGGAACCCTACAAGATGGATAGAAACTGTGCTCTGAGGAGCAGTGCCTTGAAATCTAGATAGGAGGGCAGTTGCCTTTTCGTAGGTAAAACAATTTAATTAAAAAGTACACTTATATGTTGCTCATAAGTGTTGCCAAAATTGCATAAGTATAATGCAGTTGAGGATTTTTATTGGAAGAGCAAAAAACACGGACCAGATACTAGCCCCAACTAGTATCTGTTTTTTTATATGATAGGAAAGCATTTAGTTCTTAGTTAAAATGTGTAATGATTAAATTGAATTTTTGGTTTTTTATAGGAAAATAATTGACATTACTACTTTTTAGTAATAGAATATTATGTGCATATTATAAAAAATGAAAAGTATATATTATTAAATTACATTTTAGTTTGATATATCTAGAAAGGAAAAGATATTAAATGAAGATTTTACTTGATGCTATGGGAGGAGATAATGCACCTGATGCTGTAATACAAGGTGCAGTAAATGCAATAAATGATGTTAAAGCAGAAGTTATACTAATTGGTCAAGAAAATGTTATAAAAAATAAATCTAAGGAAATACTAGGAAAAAATATAGAAGAAATTTCACCAAGGTTAAAAATTAAAAATGCAGCTGAAGTTATTGAAATGGATGATATACCAACAAAGGCTATTAAAGGCAAAAAAGATTCATCTATGGTGGTTGGATTTAATATGTTAAAAAATGGAGAAGGAGATGTATTTATTTCAGCAGGAAATTCTGGTGCATTGTTAACTGGTGCAACACTTCTTGTGGGAAGGATTCGTGGAATAGATAGACCTGCTTTAGCAGGAATATTACCATCATACCATGGTAGATTAGTACTAATGGATTGTGGAGCAAATACAAATTGTAAACCATTAAATCTTTTACAATTTGCTCAAATGTCTAGTATATATATGAATACTACTGTTGGAATTGAAAATCCTAGAATTGGATTAGTTAATATTGGGACAGAAGAAACAAAAGGGAATGAACTAGTAAGAAATGCTTATCGACTATTAACTAAATTTTCAAAAGATTTGAATATTAATTTTGTAGGAAATGTTGAGGGAAGAGAAGCATTTTTAGGAGAAGCTGATGTAGTTATAGCTGATGGATTTACTGGTAATGTTTTCTTAAAATCAATTGAAGGATTAGGTAAACTAGTAAAAATATCTTTAAAGGAAAGTATGAGCAAGAGTATATTTAGTAAGATTGCGGCAGTGCCAAATTTACCTGCATTAAAAAGATTCTCTAAAATGGTTGATTATAAAGAATATGGTGGTGCATTGTTTTTAGGTGTAAAGAAACCTGTTGTAAAAGCACATGGTAGTAGTGATAAGAAGTTATTTGAGTTTACAATAAAACAAGCTGAAAAATTTGTTGAAAATAAAGCAGTTGACCACTTAATCGACACATATGAATCAGAATTAAATAAAGAGAAAATGAATGAAATTAAAGCTTATATACAAAAATTAGATGAAAATAATTAATAAAAATTAAAAAAAGACTTGACAATTCTCAAACAATGTAATATTGTTAGGGTAATGTAAAAAATAGGAGGATAAAGTAATGAGTTCAGAGGAAATTTTTGATAAAGTAAAAAATATTATAGTAGAGCAACTAGGAGTAGCAGAAGGAGAAATTGAATTAGATTCATCATTTATAGATGATTTAGGAGCAGATTCACTAGATATAGTAGAATTAATTATGGCTTTAGAGGAAGAATTTGATATTGAAATACCAGATGAAGATGCAGAAAAAGTTGTAACTGTTCAAGATGTTGTAGATTATTTAAAAGAAAATGTTGGATAGAATTTAATATTATAGTTATGATATAGTTGTGCAATCTTAAGTGTTGCACAACTTTTAAAAATAAAGAGGTTTACATAAAATGAAAATACAAAGGTATAGAGAGTTTTTAGAAATAATAGGTGATTTATTAAAGAATGACGAAGTAAAAAAAATGAAGAATTATAGGCAGCATTGTGATATAAGTACATTTGAACACTCAAAAAATGTTGCTTATATTTGTTTTTATATTTGCAAAAGATTTAATTTAGATTATGTTTCAGCTGCAAGAGCAGGAATGTTACATGATTTATTTTTATATGATTGGAGAGATAAGAGACCACATGAAAAATTTACAGATTTGCATGCTTTTAGTCATCCGAAAATTGCTTTAGAAAATGCGAGAAAAGTTACATCTTTAAGTGAAAAAGAAGAAGATATTATTTTAAAACATATGTGGCCTTTAACAGTAAAATTGCCTAAATATAAGGAAAGTTATATTATTACAGTAGCCGATAAATGTAGTACACTTGCAGAATCTTGGAGATATTTAAAGAAAAAATTGTTAAAAAACAATAGGAAAAAAAGCGAACAATGTTAAAAAAATATTGCATTTAGCTATTATGTATAGTAAAATATAATTGTAATTAAGGAGGCAATATGGAACTAGAGCAAAGCATAAGATATAAATTTAAAAATCATGAATTGTTAGAAATAGCTTTAACGCACAAATCATATGCAAATGAATATGGAATTCAAAGTAATGAAAAATTTGAATTTTTGGGAGATAGTATTTTAGAATTTATATCAAGTAAATATTTATTTTCTAATTATAAAAACTTAAGGGAAGGTGAATTATCGAAAACACGAGCTACTGTTGTATGTGAAGAAAGCTTGTTTGAAGTTGCAAAAAGACATAATATTGCTCAATATATTAAATTAGGGCGTAGTGAGAGAGCAAATCATGGGAATGAAAGTCAATCTATACTAGCTGATAGTATAGAAGCAATAATAGCAGCTATATATTTTGATGGAGGATTAGAAGAAGCAGAAAAATTTATAATAGACAATCTAAAGGATGCTATGGAAGTTGCTAGTAAAAATGTTGGTGTGAAAGATTATAAAACTGTTTTGCAAGAAGAATTACAAAAAAACGGAAATGTTCAAATACAATATAGGGTAATAGAAGAAAAAGGTCCAGATCATAATAAAACTTTCGTATCAGAAGTTACACTTAATGGAAAAGTACTTGCACAAGGTGAAGGAACTAGCAAAAAACATGCTGAAATGGAAGCTGCTAAAAAAGCTTTAGAGAGTATTAAATAAAGGCATTATTTAAACTAGAGAGAAAAATAATAAAGTAATCAAAATGAAAGGGTAATGTCATATATGAAGAAAGAATATGTTATACCAATATTTGTACCGAACTTAGGATGCCCAAATGATTGTATATTCTGCAATCAAAAAAAAATAAGTGGACAATCTACTAATGTTACACCAGATGATGTTAGGGAAACTATAGAGTATTATTTAGAAAACTTCAAAGATAATAATAAATATGTTGAAGTTGCATTTTTTGGAGGCAGTTTTACAGGTATAGATAAAAATGTTCAAATTGAACTTTTAGAAGTTGCAAATGAGTTTATAAAAGAAAAAAAAGTGAGAAGTATTAGAATTTCTACAAGACCAGATTATATAACTAAAGATATTTTAAAAATGCTTAGGAAATATCATGTTAAGACAATAGAATTAGGAGTTCAGTCAACCAATAATTATATTTTGAAAAAAAGCAAAAGGGGGCATACATTTGAAGATGTAAAAAAAGCATCAAAGCTAATAAGGAGGTATGGATTTAGATTAGGTCATCAGATGATGGTTGGATTACCTGAAAGTAGTGAAGCTGATGAAATTAATACAGCAAAAGATTTGATAAAATTAAAACCTAAAATTGTGAGGATATATCCTGTATTAGTAATTAAGGGAACTGAGCTTGAAGAAGAATATAAAAAAAAGGAATATATTCCTTTAACTGTTGAGCAAGCTGTGGAGAGATGTAAAGTTATTACATATTTGTTTAGAAGAAATAAAATAAATGTTATTAGAATTGGTCTTCAAAATACTGAAGAGATAACTTCACCAGAACAGGATGGTAGTGAAGTTGTTGCTGGTCCATTTCATCCTGCTTTTAGACAATTGGTAGAAGGTGCAATGTGGTATGATAGTATAGCTGAAAAAATAAAAAATATAAATGCAAAAGTTAAAAAAGTTGAAATTGAAGTAAATCCAAATGACTCTAATAATGCGATAGGACATAAAAAAATAAATATAGAAAAACTTAAAGAATTTTATGATGTGGATGTAGCTATTAAATCTAGTGAAGAAATTGAACCTGGAAAATTTGAAATAAAAGTATTGGAAACATATTAATTTTTATGACGGCTAGTATAAGGTATGATAATACTTTATACTAGTTTTTTATATAACAAGGAAGATGATAGTGATGATATATGAAATAAATTGTGATTCGTTTGAATTGAAAGATATTTTTGAGTGTGGGCAATGTTTTAGATGGAATAAAGACTCTAATGATACCTATACTGGAATTATTGATAAATGTGTAATAAATGTTGAAAAAATTGATAAAAAAATTGTTTTTAATGGGGATATCGAGAATGCTACTCAAGAAGAATTTGAACAAATAATAAAAAGATATTTTGATTTAGATAGGGATTATGAAAATATTAAAAATAAACTTTCTAAAGTTGATGGATATCTGAAAGATAGTATCAAATATGGTAAAGGAATTAGAATTTTAAATCAAAATTTATGGGAAACTATTATTTCTTTTATTATATCGGCTAATAATAATATTCCAAGAATAAAAGGAATTATTGAAAAAATTTGCAGAAAATATGGAGAAGAGTTAAAATGGGAAGGAAAAATTTATTATACTTTTCCAACGGCAAAACAATTATCAAATGCTAGTGTTCAAGATTTGCGAAATCTTGGACTTGGTTTTAGAGATACCAGAGTTTTTGAAACAACTAGATTAATAGATAGAGGAATATTTGACTTAGGAGAATTATATATGATGAAAACTGAGTTTGCAAAAGAAAGATTATTAACTTTACCTGGTGTTGGACCTAAGGTGGCAGATTGTATTCTGCTTTTTTCAGATTTAAAGAGATTTGATGTTTTTCCAATTGATGTTTGGGTAAGAAGAGTAATGAATGAATTGTACATTCATAATGATGAGGAAGAAAAGGTTAACAAGAAAGAGATACAAAAGTTGGCAAATGAAAAATTTGGGGAATTGCAGGGGATTGCGCAACAGTATTTGTTTTACTGGAAAAGGGAAGCTTGATTAAATAATTGATAAAAAAATTAATAAAGATTAGGAGAGTTAAATTGAAAATAGTTTATGGAAGAGCAGGGACTGGAAAGAGTGAATATGTATTTAGTCAAATAAAAAAATTGAACGGTGTGAATGAGCCTTTGGAACAACCCAAAATATATATAGTAACACCAGAGCAATTCTCTTTTACTGCTGAGAAGAGGCTTTTAGAATCATTGGACGGTGAAGCTACTGTTAATGTTGAGGTTTTATCTTTTGAAAGAATGGCATATAGAGTGATTAAAGAAACTGTAGAAGATGAAAAAATTAAAATTGGAAAATCAGAAAAATCAATGATTGTTTATGATGCAATTGCTAAATACCAAAAAGAACTCACTTTTTTAGGTAAGTCTTTAGAAAATGTTGATACAATAATTACTCAAATTACAGAATTTAAAAAACATAATATTACAGTTGAATTATTAGAAAAACAAGTTGAAGAAACTAAAAATCAATATATTAAAGCTAAGCTAAATGATATGCTTATAATGTATAAAGAACTTGAAAATAAAATAGAAGATAGATTTTTAGATGAAAATGATTTATTAACTATTTTAGCTAAAAATATCGAGAATAGTCATCTTTTTGATAGTGCTATATTTTTTATTGATGAATTTGCTGGTTTTACTAAACAAGAATATTTTGTAATTAAGGAGCTAGATAAAATAGCAAAAGAGGTCTATATTACTGTATGCTCTGATGATTTAAAAGTTGTAAAATCTCCAGAAGCGGATATTTTTTATGATAATAAACAAAACATTCAAACATTATGCCAGATTTCAGAAATAGAAAAGGAACAACAGATTCACTTAAACAAAACACATAGATTTAAAAATGATGAATTGAAACATCTAGAAGAGAATTTCTTTAGTATTCCTTATAAAAGGTATAGTGGAGAAAATGAGAACATTAGTCTATTTTTAGCTGAAAATCCTTATAATGAAATAGAATATGTTGCAAGTGAAATAATTAGATTAGTACGTGATCAAGATTATAGATTTAAAGATATTGCTGTAATATGTAATAATTTAGAAACATATTCTAGTTTATGCAAAGCTATTTTTGAGGAATATGACATTCCTGTATTTATTGATGATAAAAAAGATATTACTCAAAATGCTGTTATAAAGTATGTGTTAGCAATTTTTGATATTTTTACAAAAAATTGGTCATATGAATCAGTATTTAATTATTTAAAAACAGGTTTAGCTGTAGTTAATAATATTTATGAAGTTGAAAATTACTGTTTAAAGTGGGGGATAAAGGGAAACAAGTTTTATAAGGATGTTTGGAATTATGAAAAAAATAATAATAACTATGTAGAGGAACAAAAAATAATAGTTCAGCCATTATTAGAATTAAAAAATAGAATTAAAAGAACTAAAACTGCTAAGGACATCAGTTTGGAATTATACAGATTTTTAACTTTAGAAAATAATGAGATAAAAATTAAATTAGAAAAACGGAGAAAATAATAAGGATAATGTTGAGTCATATAATCTATTGCTCGAAACTTTAGAACAAATTGCTACTATTTTTGGAGAAGAGAAAATATCTTTTGATCATTATTCAAAAATACTAAAAATAGGTTTATCTGTTAAGGAACTTGGACAGATTCCACAAACTCAAGATAAAGTAACAGTTGGTGATGTAAATAGAAGTAAAACTCATAAGGTTAAAACAGTATTTGTTATTGGAGTGAACGATGGCGTTTTCCCAAGTATACATACTTCTGAAGGCTTTTTTAATGATAAAGATAGACAGAATTTAAAAGAACAAAATTTTGAATTGGCCAAAGGTACAAGAGAAAAAATGTATGAAGAGAATTTTAATATTTATAAAGTTTTTTCTACAGCAGAAGAAAAATTATATATTTCATATTCTTCAAGTGACAGTGATGGCAAGGCTTTAAGAAAATCACTGTTAATATCAAAGATAAAAAGAATTTTTCCTAATTTATTAGAGAAAGATAAATTGAAAGATGAAGTGTTAACAAAGACAATTACATTCTCAAAACTATTGAATAATCATGAAAATCCTGATTGGAATGAAGTTTTTAGATGGTATGAAGATAATGAGAGAAAAAAATTAGATAGTGCTTTAAGAGGATTAAAATATACAAATGTTCCTTGTAAAATTAATAATGAAAATATAAGAAAATTGTATGGAAATGTTTTAAAAACAAGTGTGTCAAAATTAGAAAGCTATAGGTCTTGTCCGTTTTCGTATTTTCTAAAATATGGGTTAAGAGTTTCTGAAAAGGAGAAACTTGATGTAAAGCCAATTGATACAGGTTCGTTTATGCATGATATTATTGATAGATTTTTTAAAATTATAAAAGATAACAATAAAAATGTTAAAGAAGTAACAGATAGTCAAATTAAAGAAATTGTAGAAGTAATTGTTCAAGAAAAGACAAATTATAATGGGAAATTTACACTGACAGCTAAATATCGAACATTAGTTCAAAGATTAATAAGGGTAGTTACATCTTCACTTAAGTATATTATTGAAAGTCTTAGAGAAAGTGAATTTGATGTTTTAGAAACTGAAGCAGTATTTGATACAAATAAAGATTCTACATATCAACCAATAGAAATGGAACTTGATGATGGAAGAAAAGTATCAATTATAGGCAAAATTGATAGAATAGATATAGCTAAAATGCCAGATGGAAAATATATAAGAGTAATTGATTATAAGTCATCGACTAAAGATATTGATTTAAATAAAGTTATTTCTGGATTACAATTACAGTTGATAACGTACGCTGATGCTATATGTGAAAATGATAATGTATTTCCATCAGGTGCTTTATATTTTACATTATTGGAACCTAAGATTGCACAAAGAAATTTAGGCAAAGAAGAAATTGAAAATTTATTAAAAGAAAATTATAGAATGAATGGACTGGTTTTAGCAGATATTAATGTTATTAAAGCTATGGATACTTCTTTAGAAAGTGGAAAATCAAATAAAATTCCTGTGACATTAAACAAAAATGGAGAAATCAGTTTTTCGAAGTCTAGAACATTAACTAGAAGTGAATTTGAAAATTTACAAAGATATACTAATAAAATTATTAGGGAGATATCAAAACAAATTTTAAGGGGAGATATTTCACTTACTCCATATTATACACAAAAAGAAAAAAGTACTCCTTGTCAGTATTGTGCTTATAAATCAATATGTCAATTTAATTCAAAATTCAAAAATAATGACTATAGATATATTCCTAATGATAAGAAAGAAGAAGTACTTAAGAAAATTAAAGATATTCAGATTAATGAGTAAGTGATTATTATAAAAAACTATTGCAAAAATAAAATACTTGTGATAAATTATATGAGTAAAGAGTATAAAATTAAGAAAAGGAGAAAAACAAATGAAAGAAAGAAAGCAAACAAATTTTAAAGGAAAAATTACAAAAAAACGATATTGCTGCCAAAATGCAGGTATTACACTAATAGCAATAGTAGTAACTATAATAACACTACTAATATTAGCAGGAGTAACAATAAATTTAGCGATAGGTGATTATGGAATTATTGGGAAAGCTGAAGATGCCTCGAATTTATATGCAAATACAAGTATAGAAGAAAAAACAACATTATCAGAAATGAAAAATAAAGTGAAAGAGCAAAAGGAAAAAAGAGAAAATGATGGTTCAACAAAAATCAAAGATAGTTCGGGAAAATTAATAGACTTGGCTAATATTGAAACATATTATGGACATGAATTAACATATAACGATCAGACATATCAATTATTTTTGGTTGATGAATTGGGAAAATATAGTAATAAAGAAGGCAGAATATGGATACAAAGAAAAGATTATTTTTCTATGACAGCATCGCAATTAAGTAATAATTTTGAAACAACAGGAATTGCTACTCCAAATTCTATTTTATGGCAAGTTAATCCTGATTTAGATAGTAAATATGGAAATGAAATAAGAGCATTAAATAGTTGGAGTAGTAGTCTTAAGGGAGTTGCTTATTTGTGCAATACAGAAAACTGGAACAGCACATATGTAAAAAGTGAAGATTTGGAAAAAGGAGCATATTCAATTGGAGGGGCAAGCGTAGAAATGTACTGCGATGCTTACAACAAAGCAAGAAAAGTCAACAGTTCTAGTCCAGGATTTTTTAATGCAAAAGCATTTAATAATAATGGTTTTTATGGATATAGGTATAAGCCTGGAAATGGAAATAGTACTTGGCCAGTAGATGAAGATGGATATGGATATTGGACAGACCAAATAAATTATCCTATCTTAACATCAGAGTTTAACTCAATGTTCATATTAAGTGGAAGTAACTCTCAATGGCTTTCTTCACCAGCCACAGAACGAGATTATAATCTTGCAGTAGTGTATGCAAGTAGTAAACATTTAAGCGGATATAATTATATGGCTTCTTCAGGTTATAATGTACGTCCTATGGTATCATTGCCATATAGTATGGAAATCCAGCTAACAAATTAAAAATGGCTCTGACAAGTGGAAAAAGAAAAATGTATTTAGAAAACTATGAAAAAAGGATGGATAAAAAATCACAGTGAACATACCGGCTAATATGATTACTCTATTGGTAGAAAAAACAAATTGGAGGTAATTTGCTATGAAAGAAATACCAAAAAAAATAGAAAAAAAAACAGAACAAATTGAAGGTCGTAATAGTGTTAGGGAATTGTTGAAATCTGGAAACGATGTTAATAAATTATATATTCAAAAAGGTGAAAAACATGGTTCGATAATTGAAATAGTAAAATTGGCAAAAGAGAAAAAAATAGTAATAGTTGAAGAAGAAAGATATAAACTAGATCAAATGTCGGAAACTAAAAACCATCAGGGTGTAATTGCTAGTGTTCCTCCATATAATTATTACACTGTTGATGATATTATAAAAGATGCTAAAGAAAAAAATGAACAACCATTTATTATAGTATTAGATGGAATAGAAGATCCACATAATTTAGGTTCAATAATAAGAACTGCTGTATGCGCCGGTGTACATGGAGTAATAATTCCAAAAAGAAGGTCAGTATTAGTAAATAGTACAGTAAACAAAGCTTCAGCAGGAGCAGTACAATATATGAAAATAGCAAGGGTAAACAACTTAAACGACACAATCAAATATCTAAAAGAAAAAGATGTATGGATATATGGAACAGATGTAAAAGCAGAAAAGTTTTATTATGAGGAAAAATACGATACAGGAGTTGCACTTATTATCGGCAGTGAAGGAACTGGAATGTCAAGATTGGTAAAAGAAAACTGTGACATACTTGTAAAAATACCAATGACAGAAAAAATAAACTCACTAAATGCTTCTGTATCAGCAGGAATAATAATGTATGAAATTGCAAATCAAAGAAGAAAAAACTAAATATCCAAAAGGAAGGATGGAATAAATAGTGAAAAAAAAGCTTAATATAAAGTTAATAATTATATTATCCTTTATTATAATACTATTAATTGTAGCAGGAGTTTTATATTTTACAACAGATTTCTTTAGAACAAAACGAAGTGCTTTTTTTAGATATTTTAATACTACTACTGATGCTTTAAATATTTTAGAAAAAGATGAATATAAAGGGTATAGAGAGAAAAAACAAATTACTCCGTACATAAGAAGCGGGGAAGTTACAATACAGAATTCATCTAATATTGCAGATAGTGGAATACTTGATAAAATTAAATTTGGGCTTGTAGAGAAGACTGACTATAGGAACCAAAAATCTAATATAGATATTTCGATAAAAAAAGATTCTACACTTTTGGAAAGAATTTCAGGTGTAAGAGATAGGGATATTTATGGATTTTTTTGTGAAGATGTTACAAATACTTACATTTGTGTAAAGAATGATGATTTAAAAAGAATTGCGAGTGATATAGGAATTGACAATTCTACTGTGCCAAATGAATTTGCCAATATTAATATAGATAAAGTTGTAGAAATATCAAATATAGAAAAAAAACATTTACTAGAGTGTACTAATATTTTAAATAATAATGTACCTGACACAGCATATAACAAAGAAGGAAAGAAAAGAATAAAGATAAATGATAAATCTTATACTACAACTGCTTATTCTTTATCACTTGATGAAACTGAAAATTCAAATATACAAGCTGAACTTTTAGATAAGATATCCAAAGATAGTATTTTGATGGATTTTTTTGCTTCTAAGTCTATGTTAATTGGTTTAGATGAGAAATATACAAAAATTAATTCTTTAAATGAAGCTATAAAAACAAAAATAGAACAATTAAGAAAAAATCCAAATGAAGCTGGTAAATTAGCTATAACTGTATTTGAATATAAACAGAAAAATGCAAGAACCGAAATAAAAAGTGGTGATAATACTATTGTTATTGATCATATGGTAGATGAAAATGTTGAAACATCTTCTATAAAATTTAATAATGTTTTATACCAACTTCAATACAATGGAAATAATTATTCAATTACTTATCAAGATAGTTCTAATAATGATAAAAAGGTAAAAATTGATTTTAGTCAAGATGGGAGCATTGAAAATAACGATATAAAAAATCATTTGACTATTACTTTTTCAGAGGGCATAAAAAACATTACCTATTCATATAATGACAAAATTGAATTTATTAGTAATGGTTCTAAAATTGCAGGATTTGAGGAAAAGGGAAATGTTGTATTAAATGATTATAGTGATGAAGATATTAAAAATTTTGTACAAAATTTAAAAGAGAAGATTAATTCTGTTTATGTAACTAAGGGTGCAATGATAGGAATAAACTTGGATCCGTTATTTGAAACATAAAACAAATTTTAAAGAGCTAAGTTAGTAATAATATCAACTAGTTAGCTCTTTTTTATTACAATAATATTACAAAAATATTAAATTACTGTAATAAAAACAAATAGTATTGATTAAAAAAAATATTTGTTGTATTATTATAAGTGTATTTTAATAATTAGGAGGATTATGAAATGGCAACTTTAAACCCATTAGAACAAAAAGCACGTTCATCATTTATTAAAGGATTTGTAATTGCATTAATAATAGGATTATTAATTGCAGGTGGAGTAGGGTACCTTTATATGCTAAAATTGCAAGAAGAAGCAGCTAGAATTAAAAATCAAAATGATGTATTAATTGTAGCTAAAGATATTAAGTCAGGTGATGAGATAAAGGCAGATTCGTTTAAATCTAAAACTGAAAAAGTTGATAAAAGTGTAGTTCCAAAAGATGCTGTATCATCATACAGTCAGTTATTAAAAAATCTTCAACCTGAGGGTTCAGAAATAGATACTAGCACAACAAAGATTATTGCTAAATCTGATATATATGCTAATACAATGATTACAAGTAGTATGGTTTCTTTATCAACAGAAGTGCCAACAAATGATTTAAGATTAGAACAATATAATATGATTGCATTGCCAGTTGATTTAAAAGCACAAGATACTGTAGATATTCGTTTAAGATTACCAACAGGGCAAGATTATATAGTTATTTCTAAGAAAAATGTTACAATTCCAGAGGTATCTGGAGTGCCTTCTTCAGATACAATACAAATGAAAGTAACAGAAGATGAGTTGCTAACCATGTCTGCAGCGATAGTAGATGCTTATAAGGTTAAAGGTAGTAAGCTATATGCTGTAAAATATGCAGAACCTGGTATGCAAGAGAAGGTTGTTGCAACTTATATTCCTGCAGCTGAGACACTTCAATTAATTGCTACTGATCCTAATATAGTTCAGGAAGCTAAAAACAGTTTAATTACCTTCTATAATGGAAACAATGAAACTTATAGAAAAGGTGTTGCAGAAGCTATTCAAAATGTTGATTCTGAAACTCAGAGATCAAATGTGGAATCGGCTACATCATCAGAAGCATCAACACAAAAGTCTCAAAGACAACAATATTTACAATCTATGCAGTAAAAAGTGAAAGGATATAGAATTGGAACAAGTTGGTTTTTTAGGAAGTTATGATAAAAAAGATATTTTGATAAATGTGGGAAAAGTACTTACAGGATTGGGAAAAAAAGTGTTAGTTATTGACGCAACATTGATGCAAAGACTAAAATACATTGTCCCAAATGTAAGCAGTAATAGAACTATTACATATATAAGTGAATACCAAGGAGTAGATTTTGCATTAGGCTTTATGAATTTAATGGGAATAGCACAGTATTTAGGAACAAATCAGTTACCTTATGATTTTGTGTTTATAGACACAGATAATGTTCAAACAATGAATTCATTTATGTTTTCCAGATTGAAGACTAATTTCTTTGTAACATCTTATGATCAATATGAGATATCAAGGATGATTGAAAACTTTCAATATTATAATCAGCCAATGGAAGTAATAAAGGTAATAATATCTGCAGACAACACACCGAAACAGGCAGAGTATTTAGCACATCTAATGGAAAAAACACCGGTCAGATTGAAAAAAGCTGAAGTTCATTTTGCTGACACAATTGAAGACCGAAAAGCTACACTCGAGGATCAGCTAATGAAAGAGGTAAAATTAAAAAGATTTACAACATCATATAAAGATAGCTTAGAATATTTAGTAGCTGTTGCAGGCGAAAATATAGTTAACCAAGCAGATATTAAAAGAATTATAAAAAAATTGTAGGAAGGTATATAATTACATGTCAATAATTACATTTACAAACAATAATTTAAATGAAACAGGTCAAACCTTAGCTGCTTCTGCGGTTGCAACGTGTATGGCTATTGAACATAATTTTAGGATTTTGTTAATGTGTACTGATTTTAATAACAATACAATGGAAAGTTGTTATTTTAATAATTATAAAAAGAAGCAAACAGGTTTATTTCAAGGAATGGTGGGAAGACAATCTGATATATCTAATGGTATGGAAGGATTAATCAGAGTTTTTGCCAGTAATAGGGCATCAAGTGATGTAATAAAAAGCTTTGCTAGACCTATATTATCTGATGGAAGATTAGATATTTTACCTTCTCCTAAAACAAAAGATTTAAAAGAATATAAGAATTTGTCAGTATATTTTTCACAAATTGCAGAGTTTGCAAACCAAAGTTATGATATGGTTTTGGTTGATTTGTCGAAGGAAGTGACAAAGGAAAATAGAAACAAAGTATATGATTTGTCAAGTGTAATTGTAATGGGGTTAATTCAAAATCTCGAATCTATAGAGGGCTTTGCAAAAAGGAAAGCCGAGAATAGTTATTATCAAAAAAATAACATTTTGCTATGTGTTGATAAATATAATCAAAATTCAAAATATACTTGTAAGAATATTGCAAGATATTTAAATGAAAAAGATAATCCTGTTGCTGTACCATATAATATCTTGTATTCTGATAGTTGCTCTGAGGGACAAATAATTGATTACATTTTATCAGTTAGACAATTATTTTTTACTGAAGGAAAAGATGGATATTTTTATGAATGTTTAAAAGATGTAGTTGAAAAAATTAATTATAAACGTGAAGAAGCAGAATATGGTCGTACTAGTACTTAACAAAAGTGAAAGGAGCATAATCGTATGAATATAATTATTAATTCTATTGCTATAGTTTTAATTCTTGTATCAGTTCTTCTATTTATAAGATCAAAGCTTAGAAAAAAAGAAGAAAGAGAAAAGAAAGAAGAAGAAAAACAGCAAAAAATTGATGTAGATGATAAAACTTATACTCTTGATATGATGATAAAATTTATAAAGAGGAGATTGGATGAAATAACAAAAGTTAATCTTTATGATTTAGGTTTGTCTGAAGAAGAATTGAAAAGAAGAAAGAATAAGAAGTATGAATTAAAAAAAGCATTAAAGGGTTGTACCTATGGAGATGTTAATGACAAAAAATATGTTAAAGAATTAATGTTTGATATATTAGAAAAAGAATATGGTGTCGATGAAACTAATATATCTAAGGCTATTCCTTTTGATGTTCCATCTTTATTAACTCCGCAGGATAAGTTTGATATTTTGATATATATGTATAAAAAAGACTTTGGCTATGAAGCCTTGAATGAGCTAATAAAGAAATATAATTTAGCTCAACTAAAGTATACTGCTGGTGATGCAAAACCATCTTATGTTATTACTCCTGAAGAAATTAGTGCGATTTATCAGCAAGAAAACCTTGCTTTATCTTTTCAAGATAAGCTTATGGTTGTTGTTCAGAGAATATACCAATTATATAAAGGATATAGTTCAATAGACGAAATTAGAGATATGAATATTGATGGTGTATCTGGAGGTGTTTCTGGTTTGCCAGAAAGTTTCCTAAGTCAGGTTGCGCAGACTGATAGTGGAATTATTAATCAAGTTATGGATCATAAAGTGCCTAGAGCTTGTGATAGTATTTGGATTATGTATCATGGTGTTTCTATTCGTTTGGCGTTTTTATCTTTTGGAAATGAATCAGAGTTAAAAAGAGTTTGCCAAAATATTTATAAATATAATAATCCAGGGCAATTGTCTGATTCAAATGGATATAAAATAAATGAAATGAAAGATGGTTCTCGTGTTGTTGTTGTACGTCCTTCAATGTCTGAATCTTGGGCATTTTTTGTAAGAAAATTTGATGTTCAAAGAGCAACATTAGAGCAATTGATAAGAATACCGGGAAAAGATACTGCAATAGAATTACTAAAATATTTAGTTAAAGGTGCTAGAATTATATCTTTAACTGGTGAGCAAGGTTGTGGTAAAACAACAATGCTTATGGCTATGATTGAAAACATTTATGAAACAATGAATGTCCGTGTTCAAGAAATGGCATTTGAGCTTCACTTAAGAAAAATTTATCCTACAAGAAATATTTTATCACTTAGAGAAACAGAAACAATATCTGGACAAGAGGGATTGGATGTTCAAAAGAAAACTGATGGATCTGTTAATATAATTGGTGAGGTTGCAACTGATGAGGTTGCATCATGGATGATTCAGGCTGCACAGGTTGCTTCAAAATTTACATTATTTACTCACCATGCTAAGACTTTTCCAGATTTAATTATGGCATTGCGTAACTCAATGCTTAGAACAGGTGTGTTTACGAATGAAAAAACTGCGGAGGAGCAGGTTGTACAAGTACTTAATTTTGACATACATTTAGTTAAAGACTTTACTGGTAATAGATATATACAAAGAGTTACTGAGTGTGTTCCTGTTGAAGATATTAATACATATAATTATGAACAAAGACAAGAAAAATCTCTTGAAGGAAAATTTGAAAAATTTGCAGATAATGCAACAAGGTATTTTGAAAAAGTAACAAACAAAGAGCTATACAGATATGTTAATATTATGGAGTATCAAGATGGACAATATGTTTTAACAAATAAAATTTCAGATGAAAATCTTAGAGAAATGATAATAAATATGGATGAAACTGATTCTGCTGGATTTAGACAATTTGTACAACAGCATTGGGGAACTATTTTAACTGAAAGAGGGGAAATTGTAAGAATGTAGTTTTGTTGGTAAGGCTTATTAAGTATAAAAAGGAGGTGAACATTATTTCATGAATGAAGATGGAAATCAAACTATTTTACTGATTTTTATGGCAGTTATTGTAATTATTTTTATTGGAATTGTTATTGCATATCTATTTTTAAGAAAAAAACTTCAGAATGAAGATGTAATAAAAATCAATAATTTGAGAAAAGGTACAGAGGAAAGAAATTTTTCATGGGAAGTGTTCTACCAAAAGTTATATATTAGATACATAAAAATTCCTTTTATAAAAACTTACTTATTTAAAATTAGAAGAAGATTAGAGATAAATAATATTGATGATGAGTTTGCTACAAGATTACAAGCATCAAAAATCATTACTAAGGCTTTGTTAGTTATTATCCCACTTACATTTCTTGTTATATTTTTAACCCATAGTAATATGTTGTTAATGGGAATAATATTAATATTTGAAATTTTTATGGTTGATTCCTTTACTGATAGTATGGTTAATAAAATAGATAATAATTTATTAATTCAACAAGCTGATTTTTTTGCGCAAATGAGACATTCATATCATGAAAATAATATGGTTGCTGAGGCAATTTATTCTACTGCGCAAGATACTGAACATATTGATGTTGCAAGACAAGCTGAAAGAATTTATGAAATTCTGAATTCATCTGATCCTGAAAATGAGTTAGAAAAGTATTATGATGTTGCTCCAAATAATTATTTAAGAGAGTTTGCTGGCATATCATACTTAACTCAGGAGTTTGGTGATAGAAAAATTGACAATACATCATTATACTTAAGAAATCTTGAGAATATTACTCAAGAGATGCAGTTGGAAATCTTAAAAAGAGATAAACTGAATTATGTATTTCAAAGTTTATCCGTAATTGCTATTGTGCCTATAGTATTATTAGAGCCTTTAAAAAATTGGGCAGTTGATAATTTTTCTTTTACAAAAGAGTTTTATAAAGGAAATATGGGAACTATAATGCAAATTGCTATTATGGTTGCAACTTTTGTATGTTATATTTTAATACGTAAATTAAAAGACAATGGTTCTACTAGAATTGTACAAAATAATCAAAATCCTTGGCAGGAAAAATTATATAAAAGAAAAATAGTTAAAAAGTTTATTGATATGGTTATGCCTAAGCCTGGAACTAAAGAGTATCGAAAAGATGAAAGACTGTTAAAAGATGCCGGTTCAAGGCTGAAAATTAGATGGGTTTATATAAATAAAGTTCTTGCATGTATTTTAACTTTTATTGTTTCTATGGTTGTATTTATTTTAATTCATCAAATTCAGATAAATTTTGTATATACTGAACCTACTACTACATATAATTTAATTGGTGAAATGTCTGAAAAAGAGGAAAAAAAGGCAATGCAGGTAACTCAGAGACAAAACAAAATAATTGATCAATTTAGGAGAAAACAGGATACTACTATAAATCAAATAAAAACTGCAATGAAAAGATCAAAAGACTATAAGGATATTAAAGATGATGATATAGAAACTGAAGCAAATCAAATTTTAGAAAAACTTAAAATAGTAAATGATGAATATTTAAAATGGTTTGAAGTTTTATTAGGACTTGCTTTTGCAGTAGTTGGATATTTAGGACCAACATTGCTTATAAAATTCCAAATTAAAGTTAGACAGATGGAGATGGAAGATGAGGTAATGTCATTCCAAACTATAATTATGATGCTTATGAAGATTGAAAGAGTTGATGTTGAGATGATTTTGGAATGGTTAGAAAGATATGCAGATATATTTAAAGAACCGATTGGTAAATGTTTGAATAACTATGAAAGTGGCGCGTGGGAATCTCTTGAAGAGATGAAAGATGAAGTGTCTTATGAACCATTTATAAGAATAATTGAAAGTTTACAAACTTCAGTTGAAAAAGTTCCTATAAGAGAGGCATTTGAAGAACTTGATTCAGATAGAGATTACTATAAAGAAAAGAGAAAAGAAACTAATGAAAGATTAATTGCAAAAAGAGGTAGAATTGGTAGAACGATAGGTTTTGCTCCTATGATAATAACATTTGTTGGGTATTTAATTATTCCTCTTGTATATATTGGTTTAACAAGTATGACTTCATCATTTGACCAGATGTCGAAGATGTAGTTTTGATATATAAGAAAGAAAGGATGAAACATGGAAAATGCGTCTAAGGCCCTAACAATGGCAGGTGGTATGTTGATAGCAATTGCTGTTGTTGGACTACTTATATTTGGCTTTCAACAATTAAGAAGTTTTCAAAATACTCAGGATAAGGCAACTAATGTTGGGCAGATTGCAGATTTTAATAATGAGCTTGAAGCTTATAATAAACAAGCTATTCCTGGACATCAAATGCTGTCTCTAGCTAATTATGTTGTAGATTTAAATTTAAGAGCTGAAGATGAGGGATATGATAAAATTCAAATTATAGTTGATATGAATTTTGAAAATCCCAATGGAACTTTTGGATTATATAAACAAAGAGATTTTGATGATTTTGTAAATTTTGTTGCTAATAAATATGAGAATCTTAGTGATTATGGTGACGAAGGTTCAAAAAAAGCATTTAAAGAATTGTATTTTAAATGTAACAAAGTTGAAACTAATAATACTAATGGAAGAATTAATAAAATGGAATTTATGAAGATTAATAGAAAATAATAGGAGGTTCTAATGGATAATGCCTCTAAAGCTTTAATAATAGTTGGCGAAATACTAATTGCTATGATGGTTGTTGGAGTTATTGTTTATTCCATATCTAATTTTGGTCGATTTTCTAAAAATATGAATCAAAAATTAGAACAAAATGCCCAAATTGAATTTAATAATACTTTCTATAAATATGAAAGAAGAATTGATATTACAGCTGATGAAATTGTAAGTATAATAAATTTTGCAAAAAATAGTAACGATAGTAATGAGCTATACCTTACTAATATAGGATATAGTGATGTTGATAGTAAATCTGTTTTCTTTGTTGATGTATTAGTTGATGGAAATAGTTTTTTTAATAGTGTTAATAAAGATAATTTTGAAGAAGAAAAAATAAAATTTTTAAATAATTATTCAGAGGAATATTTTAAATGTAATGTCAGGAGTATTAATTCTCAGTTAGTTTCTAATGGTATAATTCAATTAACTCCATCATTAAATCAAGATGAGATTACTTTTTTTGGTATTGATAATTCAGATAAAGGAACACAGTTAGTTAGAAAAATTAATTTTCAACTTTTAACGGATACAGACAAAAATCATTTTGGAAAAGAGTTTAATATGAGAACCAGGGATTTATTTGTTATTAATTAGGGGTAAAAAGTAAAATGAAAAAAATTATAGTTTTTTTTGTAATAACTATTGCTTTTTTGGGAATGATTTGGTATATTTATGAAGAGGCTAAAATTTCTCAAAATGAAAAGATTGCGTTTAATAATAGTTTTGAAAAGTTACTAAATAAACAGATTTCAGGTAATGATTTAGCAACAATCATTAATAGAGCTGTAGAAAATAATATTAATAATGATGTTGAAAAGAATAGTAGTGGTTTTTTTATAGATAATAGTACTAATTCAATGAGTATTGATATAAAATTTGTTGATAATGATAGTGTAATTAAAGCTGAAAAACTTGTTGAAAATGATTTATCTAAGTTTATTGATTTATATAATTTATCTGATTTTACTCTTATTAAAATCAATTATCATGAAAAAACAAATTTAGTTAAATATTTATACTTTGAAGAGTCTATGTAATTTTTAATAATTTTAGTTTTTAAATTTTAATATATATATTTTTTAAACAAAAGGAGGAAAAAAATGGAGAATGCGTCAAAAGCACTAGTTATAGCAGGTGCAATTTTAATTTCAATTTTAATTATAGGATTAGGAGTTTTTATTTACAATGGAGCTGCTTCTACGGTAAGTCAAGCAAATTTAAATTCACAAGAAGCTCAAGCTCAGAATCAACAATTTGAAGCTTATTTTGGTGATAAAAAATCAGCTGCTGAGGTTAAGCAATTATGTAGTTTGGTAAGATCAAATAATATTACATCTGATACTGGATCAGAATCTAAGCAAATTGCTATATATTATAGTGGATCAAAAAATAACAATACTTATGGTAAGCTAGTTCCTAGTACAGTATCTGGATATGTAGTTTCAGGAAGAACATATCATGTTGGTGTTGCAAATGATAGTGCTGAGGACTCTAATCCTACCGAGGATAATCCAACTAATCCTGATTGGGCATATTATAAATCTGGATTTATAAGAGTTATTAGTATTATGGAAAATGGTACTGATGGAAATGTTGTAGCTTTTCCATAAAATTAAATAGGAGATTTAAATGGAGAATGTTACTGATGCTTTAAAAATGGCTGGAGCTATGTTAATTTTTGTAGGAGCAATAACTATTACCATTATTGTTTTTTCTAAGGCCAGGGATGCTTCTACTGAAATTATGGCTCAAGCAGACAGAAATAAAACTTTTTATAATCTTGATAATATTAACCTTACATCTGAAAGAGAAGTGGGTGTTGATACAATAATATCTAATATTTATAGTTATTATCAGACACAGAATACATTATTATTTTATACGGGGTCTCTTGATTCTGGTGGAAATCTTATCAGTATTACTCCTATGTCTTTATATGTTTCTGAAGCATTTCCTAATACTTTAGCTAAGTCATCTTTAGTTATAGAACATACATCAAATATTTTTGGATTAGATATAAATGATGAAGCTATTAGAGAAGAGCAGTGGGTTAATGGCGAGACAAGAAGAAAACAGTTTGTAGATTTACTTTTAAATAGGGATAATGATACTGTTGAATGGATGAGAAATAATAGGAGTGATCCAAAAAGTATATTTAACTCTTCAATAGATAGGGCGATTAGTTTTAATTATTTGTTTGATGGAGAGAGTAGTTTTTTAGATCTGAAGGATGAAGCGAGGTTTATTGAACGTGTAGGGGAGTACAACCGTGATTTGGAGACTTCTGATGCTGGAGATAAAACTGATGAAGGTGATGTAGTTGGTCAGTTTAATGGATTAGTGATTGATTCTTCAGTAATTAGATTTCAAGAAACTGATGAAACAATTGATAATTCAAAAGGTGATAAGAAAAAAATATTAATCTACATTTATGTTAAAAATTAGTAGTTATTAGAAATTATAGTAGAAAATTTGAAATATTTGAAAAAATGTGTTATAATATATATAAGTGTGATAGTGATAAATAAAAATAGAAGGGAAGGTATTAATTATGAATGATACAGTAATGTCAGTAATTGCAATTTTTTTAGCTGCAGTTTTGATGTTTATATTTCCACTAATGTCAACAGCTGATAGAACTGATGATATATCTCAGCAAGCGGTTCAAACTGCTGTAACTGAATTTGTTGATAATGTTAGATCTACTGGAAGGATTACTCAAGATAAATATAATAGTTTTACACAAAGAATTGCTGAAACTGGTAATTCATTTAAGGTAGGTATGGAAGCTCAAATTCAAGACGAGAGCAGTAAGAAGAAAACAACTGAAGCTTCAGCATCTAAGGTTGGTGAGAACAGTTATTATAGTGTATTTACATCACAAATAGAGGATACTATGTCTAAAAATGGATCTTTTAATTTAAAAGAAGGAGATATATTCTCTACTACAGTTGAAAATACCAATAAAACTATTGGTCAAATTTTAAAGAATTTCTTCTATCAAGTTACAGGAAATAACACTTATAATATTGCAGCACAGCATTCAGGAATTGTTAATGTTAATGCGATGAATAAATAATGGTTTTAATAATTATATAAAAAAAGGTTATGATAATATCATAATCTTTTTTTTGTAAATGAAAGGAATATTATATGAAAAAAATTAAGAATAAGTTTACTTTAACTATTACTATTGTTTTTTTAATTAATTATTATTGGTCCTTTCTTTATATTTCTAATTATACTATTGTTTCTGCAAGTAATGATATTGTTAGAAAAGTAAATCCTATTGGAAGAGCTGTTGGATTAAAGCTATATACAAATGGTGTACTTGTTGTTGGAATGTCTGAACTAGAAAATGTATATGGGGAATTAGTTAAGCCTTATGATAATACAGGAATTAAAGAGGGAGACTTAATCAAGGAGATTAATGGTAAGGAATTAAAAAATGTTTCGGAGTTAATTGATATAGTTAATAATTCAAATGGAAATGATGTTTCAATTAAATATGAAAGAAATAATGATGATATTTATACAACTATTAAACCCGTAAAAGTAGATTCGGAAAATTATATGCTAGGATTATGGGTTAGAGATGCTGCTGCTGGTATTGGTACCTTGACTTTTTATGAGGAATCATCAGGTAATTTTGCTGCTTTAGGTCATGGAATTGAAGATATTGATACTGGTAATATTTTAAATATTTCAAATGGTGAAATTGTTACTAGTAAGATTATTTCTATTGTTAAAGGAAATAATAATAGACCTGGTGAAATAAGGGGAACAATTGATGAAGGGGAAAAGGTTGGACAAATAAAGTCAAATAATCAACTTGGAGTTTATGGCGAAGTTACAAATTTTGATTATATAAATTCTGTTAAACTTCCTGAAGTAAGTGTTGCCAATAGAGAACAAATAAAAATTGGAAATGCAAAAATTGTATGTCAACTTTCTAATACGGGCATTGAAGAATTTGAAATTGAAATAAAGAAAATTTTCAGAAGTAATGTTAAAGATAATAAAAGTATGTTGATAAAAGTTAATGATAGTAAATTAATTGAAAAAACTGGAGGAATTATTCCACGGAATGAGTGGAACACCTATTATTCAGGAAGGTAAACTTGTTGGTGCTATTACAAATGTTTTATTAAATGATCCTACACAAGGATATGCAATTTTTGCAGATATGATGTTTTAATTATTAGACAATGAGTTATATATAGTTCGCGGCTAAAAGTCCCAAATGGTATTTCCATGTTGTTTGACGTTGTAACGACATGGAAATATATATTATATTTTTCTTTTAATAAAAACTTGCTATAATGTTGAAAATTATGTATAATGTAAATAGTGAGTTTGAAAGGAAATATATTGCATGTTTAAAAATAAAGAAAATGGTTTTAGTAAAATTGATTTTATATTACTAATTCTAATATTTTGTGCTATTGGTATTATTTATTATATGCTTTCAACAGAGAATAGTTTATCAGAAATAGTGCAAGTTAATATTATTAATAATATATTATCTCATGATGAAGTTTCTACTAATACTGCAGATGAAAAAAATGAACAAGTTGTTACAAGTGTTGCTTTATCAAATGATATTATTTCACAAAGTGCTGCAGGTTCAAATAATGTACCAAATCCAACACCAAGTGCTCCAGCCTTAAATTACTTTTTTTATAATCAATTAGGTGAATATGAAAAGGGAATGTATAATAGAATTTTAAATAATATTTCTGCTTTAAAAAGTGGTCATGATCAAATAGAAATAGCAACTTCAAAGGAAAATGTTGAATTTGATTTTCAAGCATGTTGGGATGCTTTTTGTTTAGATAGACCAGATATATTTTATGTTGATACTAAAAAAGTTTCGTTTTTAACTAAAACAACATCTTCTGTTTGGGATGGAGTTACTAATAACTATATAATTCAACCTAGGGATGGACAAAATTATTATTTAGATTGTTGGACGACTGAAAATGAGATTAATTCTGCAACTAGTGAAGTTGAAAGTGTTGCAAATGATGTTATATCAAAAAGTGCAAATTATTCTAATATTTATGAAAAAGTAAAGTATGTGCACGATTTTATTATTGAGAATTGTGAGTATGATCAGGATAAGGGAATTAATGATTCAGATATTTATGGAAATTTAGTAAAGAAAATATCAGTGTGTGAGGGATATGCTAAGGCATTTAAATATTTATTAGATAAATTAAATATTCCATGTGTTATAGTGTGTGGAGATGGTATAGCAGATGATGGACATTCAGAGTTCCATGCTTGGAATTATGTTCAAATGGATGATGGAAATTGGTATGCAGTTGATGCGACTTGGGATGATCCAATAGTTATTGGAAGAGGTACTTTATCGGAAAAATCTAAACATAAATATTTTTTAGTTGGAACAAATAATTTTTCGGATACTCATCACGAAGATGGGGATGTATCAGGGACAGGGCAAAATTTTGTATATCCAAAACTAAGTGAAACTAATTATAAATAAAAGAACCCTACTTTTTGGTAGGGTTTTTATTTAGTAGTAAAAGTGTTTTATTTAGCTAATTTGTGTCCAATTTGTGTTACTGTTCCAGCTCCTTGTGTAATTATAATGTCATCAGGCTTAACATTTCTTTTTAAGAATTCAATAATGTCATCAAAATTTGGAATGTAGTAGGCTCTTCTACCTAGTTCTTCTATTTTGTTTACGATATCTTTTGAAGAAACATTATAAGTATTAGTTTCTCTAGCAGCATATATGTCAGTTACTATAATGTTATCAAAATTTGTCAAGCAACTAGCAAAATCGTCTAGTAAAGCTTTTGTTCTACTATATGTATGTGGTTGAAATACTACCCATGAGTGATTGTATTTTTTCTTCTTTAAAGCATTGGCAACTGCAGTTATTTCGGTTGGATGATGTCCATAGTCATCGAATATTTTTGCACCGTTAATTTCACCTACTAATTCAAATCTTCTTCCCGCACCTGTAAATTTTTGCAGTGCAGTTTTCATTTCGGATTTGTCTAAACCAAATTCATCGCAAAGTGCTATACAAGATAATGCATTGTATATATTGTGTTTTCCAGGTATAGAAAGTTTAAATGTTTTATAGAATATATTGTTATGGTATACATCAAATGATGGAAAACCATTTTTGTCAAACTCAATGTTTTTAGCAGTATAGTTTGCGTTGGATGTTTCAATTCCAAAAGTTAAACTCTTTGCTTTTGTATATCTTGAAAAATGAGAGCAATGTTTATCATCTGCATTATATACTAATATACCGTCATCTGGTAGAAGTTTTATATATTTTATGAATGTTTCTTTTATATGGTCAATGTCTTTATAATAATCTAAGTGATCATTGTCAATATTCAATATTATTTCTGCTTTTGGAAAAAAACTTAAAAAACTTTCTGAATATTCACATGCTTCTAATATAAAATAATCACTTTTTCCAACTCTATTGTTTCCATTAATTGCGCTAATGTTGGCACCTATTTGGATAGTTGGATCTAATTGAGATTCCAAGAAACACATTGAAACCATGGAAGTAGTTGTTGTTTTTCCATGTGTTCCTGAAACACAAATGGTGTTTCTAAATGCTCTAGTTATTTCTCCTAAAATATCTTTTCTTTCTAATGTTGGAATTTCCAAATCTGTGGCCCTTACTAATTCAGGGTCATCTTTACTAATTGCAGCTGAATAAATGACCAAATCACATCCGTTTATTTTACTTGGATCATGTCCAATTGTAACTGGAATTCCTAAACTAATTAATTTATCTGTAGTTGAAGATGAATTTAAGTCAGAACCTTGAACAATAAATCCCCATTGATTTAATATTTCAGCTATTCCACTCATGCTTGTTCCACCAATTCCTATTAAATGTATTCTTTTGTATCTTTTTAAAATATTAATATTAGCCAATGTTTCATCTCCTTAAATAGTTTTATTACATTATATGCAACTTATTATATTACATAACAGTAAAAAAAACAAGATTTGAAAATAATAAAAATAAAAAAATATAATTTTTTGTAAAAAAAAGAAGGAAATTATAAAAAAAACTAGAATAATAAAATAGTACATATTAAAATGTATAAATAATTTAACTTTGGAAGGAGAATTCAATTTATGGATATCACAGATGTAAGATTAAGAAAAGTAAGAACAGAGAACAGATTAAAAGCTGTTGCTTCTGTAACATTCGATAATGAGTTCGTTGTACACGAAATTAAAGTTATCGAAAATCCTGAAGGAGTATTATTTATAGCTATGCCTAGCAAGAAGATTAAGAGTACAGGAGAGCACAAAGATATTGCACATCCAATTAATCCTGCTACTAGAGAAAAAATCCAAAACGCTATATTAGAAGTATACAATAATACACCAGAGCCAGAAGAAAGAGTTGAAACATCTGAACCAGCTGAAGAACCAGAATCAGCTGAATAAGAGAAAGAGGGATGCCAGTAGGCATTCTTTTTTTATATAATAGGGAAGTTTTACTTTCCTATTACATAAAATTATAATGTGACTAAATTTTATTTCTTAAAATTTAGTGCGACAAACAACGTCAAACGATATGGAAATACTATTTGGGACTTTTAGAAGTGAATTGTAACGTACTAAAACCTAAACTTTACTTTTTTCTACAAAAAAACTGTACAAAAAAATTCTAAAATGATATAATTCAATTGAATTAAAATGTATTTTAGAAAAGAGGGATACAAATGGGGAAAATAGTTCTATTAGATGATTTAACAATAAATCAAATAGCGGCTGGTGAAGTTATAGAGAGACCAGCTTCTGTAGTAAAAGAATTAGTAGAGAACTCAATAGATGCTGGAGCAAAGAATGTTACAGTTGAAATAAAAAATGGTGGTATTTCATATATTAGAGTAACAGATGATGGATCTGGTATAATGCCAGATGATATGGAAATTGCATTTGAAAGGCATGCAACAAGCAAGATTAGGAAGGCTGATGATTTGAATGTAGTTAAATCAATGGGATTTAGAGGTGAAGCTTTGGCAAGTATTTCAGCGATTTCTAAAATGGAATTAGTGTCAAAAACATATAAAGAAAAAATTGGATATAAAATAATAGCTGAAGGTGGAAACATTGTGGATAAGCACGAGGAAGGAGCTCAAAAGGGGACTACAATTACAGTTAAAGAACTATTCTATAATACTCCAGTTAGATATAAATTTTTAAAGAAGGATTTTACTGAATCAGGTTATATAGAGGATACTGTTACAAGGATTGCTTTAGCTAATCCAAATGTTGCAATAAAGCTAGTAAATACAGGAAAAAAAGTTATTCAAACTAATGGTAATGGAAAGATTGAAGATTGTATTTATGAGATATTTGGAAGAGAAGTGTTTGATAACATTTTACCAGTTGATTATATTTATGAAAATTATCACGTTACAGGTGTAATTGGAAAACCAATAATATCTCGTTCAAATAGAACTAATCAAATTTTCTTTGTTAATAAAAGATATGTTAGAAATAAAACATTATCAAGTGCTGCTGAGCAAGGCTTTAAAGGTTTAGTTACGATTGGTAAACATGGTTTTTTAATTTTGAATATTGATATGAATCCTGGAAAAGTTGACGTAAATGTACATCCAACAAAACTTGAAATAAGATTTCAAGAAGAGTCTAAAGTTTTTAAAGCAGTATATCACTCAATAAAGGAAACTTTATTGAAAAGTGATTTAGTTTCAGATCCAGTAAAAGATTATGATGATGTAACACCCAATGATATTCTTAAAGGAATTTCTAATAAACAAAGGGTACAAGCTTGGGATATACAAAATAGTAAAGAAAAAAAGAGCGAAAAACCTAAATTTACAGAGTTTAAAGATACAATATCTGGGTTAGATAGTGAAACTAGGAGAAAATTTATTGATGAGATTACAGGCGCTAAAACTCCTGATGATATAATAAAAGGTGCAGTTAAATATACTAATTTAGCCAAAGGTGGATCAATACTTAAAGAAGATAATGAAAAATACGAACTAGAAAATAAAAAAAATGAATTAAAATCTAAAGAAATTGATGAAGAAGAAAAAACAAATGTAGAAGTTGAGCAGGATAACAATATAAAAGCTGAAGAGATAGATTCAAAAAGTAAAGCTAAGTTTTTTACAGTTAAAGATGAGACGATAAAAGACACAAACTTTATAGTTAATAAAGAAAATGATAAAGAGAGTAATAAAACTGAAGAAACTACCTCTATAGATAGTAATTTAGATGAAAAAGAATTAAATAAAATTGAAGATAAAGAAGAAAAAAAAGATCATTTAAATGATAAGAAGGATAAGAAAAATAAAAAAAGACTAGAAAGCGAAGATGAAATAATTGAAAAAAATGAAGAAAGGTCAGAAGAACAAGTTCCTGAACTTGTAGAAGAGAAACTTTCATTTGAGGAAATGTATAAAAAGCTATTTGGAAGAGATATTCAAACAGCCAAAAAAGAATTTGACCAAAAAGTGAAAATTGAAGAACAAAATAGTCCTATACATAGTATTAAGGATAATGAGATTTCTTTATTTGATATAGAAGGAGTTGAAAAAACTCCTGTGTATCAATTTATAGGTATAGCTTTTAATACTTACATTATTCTAACTATGAATGATGAAATGTATTTAATGGATCAACATGCTGCACATGAAAGAATTATGTATGAGAAAGTTAAGAAAAACTATTTTAATGAAGGTGAGAAAGATTGTCAAATGATGCTTTTACCAGATGTAGTTAATTTGTCAAACAAAGAGATGGGCGTTTTTAGGGATAATAAAGAATTATTTTTAAAAGCAGGATTTGAAGTAGAGGAATTTGGTGATAATACAGTTAAAATTACTGGGGTTCCAGAATTTTGTCTTGATTTTAACAATAAAGAGATTTTTCTTGAAACTTTAGATGAGATTGATACAGTTGCTAGAACAGCTAGGCAAGAATTAGAAGATAAATTTTTAGCTACAGTTGCATGTAAAGCTGCTGTAAAGGCACATATGGCATTAAGCAAAGATGAGGTAGATAGTTTAATGAAGCAATTGTTGAAGCTTCCAAATCCTTTTAGTTGTCCTCATGGAAGACCAACTGTAATAAAAATGACAAAGAAAGATATAGAGAAAAAATTCTCAAGAACATAAATTAAAATAGGAGAAAATGTAAATATGGGCACAGGATTAAATATAGCAATTATAATGTTAAACCTTTTTTCTATAATTATGCAGATGAAAATGCTTAAAGGGTTTGATAAGGGGAAGACTGTAGCATATATTTTGCTTGGTGAAATTGTTATGTTTGTTATTAGCTATGTAGTATATGCACTTACTTCTGGAGGCATTCCTAGTGAGGTACATGAAGCATCGAAATGGATGATTTTACTAACAATACTACCAGTTAATATTATGATTACATATTGTCCAATTTTAAGTTTAATTAATAAAAAAAGCTTTGATGATATTGGTGATATGGAGCTAAAAAAGAAACTATTTATAGTAGCTGTGGTTGCAGTATTTATTTTTATAATAGAAATAATATATGTAAAAAATATTCAAACTGGTATTGCAAAATTTGCAAACTAGATATTTAAGTATTAATTCTAATAAAGAGAAAATTATCAAAAATTTTAGTTAGGAAATTAGAAATAATGAGTGATAAACCGGAGGTTATTGTTATATGTGGTCCAACTGCTTCAGGAAAAACAAAATTAGGAATAAGTGTTGCTAATTGTATTGATGGAGAAATTGTTTCAGCAGATTCTATGCAAATATATAAGTATATGGATATAGGTACAGCAAAGCCAACAATGGAGGAAAGAAAGTTGGCAGTTCATCATTTGATTGACTTTGTTGAACCAGATAGAAGATACAGTGTTGCAGATTATAAGATTGATGCAATGAATGCAATTAAGGATATTTTAAAAAGGAAGAAGGTACCAATAGTTGTTGGGGGAACGGGACTTTATATTAATTCTTTAATTTATAATATAGAGTTTAAGGAAGAAAAAGTTGATTTAGAATATAGAAAACAGATGGAAAAATATGAAACTTCGGTGTTATATGAAGAAGCTAAAAAAATTGATATTGAAGCAGTGAAGAAAATTAGTATAAATGATAGAAAAAGGATTATTAGAATTCTAGAAATATATAATTCTACAGGGAAAACAAAAACAGAATTAGAAAAGCAATCTAGAAAAAGAATAGAATACAATTATAAGATTTTTGTCTTAAATATGGATAGAGATAAATTGTATTTAAGAATAAATGATAGAGTAGATAGAATGATTAATTTAGGATTAATTGATGAGGTAAAATATTTGATAGGAAAATATGATGAATTACCAACTTCTATGCAGGGATTGGGATATAAGGAAGTTGCCGAATATTTAAAAGGAAAGACAACAAAAGAAGAAATGATTGAAAAAATAAAACAAGATAGTAGAAGATATGCTAAAAGACAATTGACATGGTTTAGATCATATAAAGGTGCCATTTGGATAGATGCAGAAAATGATAATAATACTGGTGTTATTCTTAATCATTTGTGTATGTAATTAAAAACAATTTAAAACCTTTTTATTGATAAAACAATGTCAAATATCATAAGGAGAAAGATTTAATTTTTATTGAAAGGAATGTCTTGATTTTGAATAAAAAAAATGACAAAGTACATAATAAAAGAAATAATAGTGGTTTAAGCAAAGAAGAAATTGAAAAGATTAACAGTATTAATCTTGAGGACAATGACGAACTTAATGATACTGATAGTTTAAAAAATAAAAAAAATAAATTATTAAAACCAAATAATAACAAGCTAATTAATAATAAGAAAAATATAATAAAGAGAAAAAAAGACATCAGTACAAGTGAAACTACAGAAGAAAAAAAAATAAGTAAGATTAGTAAAAAAGATATAATAAAGTTTTTTTTTGTTTCAATTGTACTTTTAATAATTGCTTTTTATGTATCTCAATCTATTATTAAATTAGTAAAGAATCCAACAACTACAGTGTTTATTAAAGAAGGGATTATTGCAAAGGAAGAAACAGATATTGGATATATTATTAGAGATGAAGAGATTGTTAAAGGTGATAATTATAAAAATGGGATGGAACAAATAATTGGTGAAGGACAAAAAGTTGCAAAAAATCAATCTATTTTTAGATATTATTCAAATAATGAAGATGATTTAAAAAAACAAATAAAAGATTTAGATGCTGAAATAGAAAAGGCTATTGAAGAGAATAATAATGATTTATTTTCAAGTGATACAAAGATGTTAGATACACAAATAAGTGAGTATCTTTATAAAATAAATGATATAAATGATGTACAAAAAATACAAGAGAGTAAAAAAGCTATAGATGAAATTTTAACAAAGAAAGCTAAAATTGCTGGAGAGTTGAGTCCAAAAGGTTCTCATTTAAAGGACCTGATTAATGAGAGAAATGAGTATCAAAGTCAATTAACAAATGATTCAGAATATATTGTTTCACCTAAAAGTGGAATACTTTCATATAGAGTTGATGGATTAGAAGAAACACTTACTGCTGAAGATTTTTCAAAATATAATCAAGAATTTTTAAATGGATTAAACTTAAAAACAGGTCAAACAAATGCTACAAATACAGAACAAGGGAAAGTAGTAAATAGTTTTGAATGTTACATTGTTTGCACAAGTAAATCTGAGGAAGCCAAAAATGCTGAAGTTGGAGATAAGGTAAAAATTGTTCTACCTAACACAAGAAAGGTGGATGCAACTATTGATTATATTTTAAAAGAAAAAAATAATGAAATGACTTTAACTTTAAAATTTGATAGTGGTATTGGAGAATTATTAAATTATAGAAAGATTTCTTTTGATATAATATGGTGGGAGTCAAAAGGATACAAAATTCCAAATTCTGCGATTTTTACACAAAATAATTTAAATTATGTGATTAAATCTAAGATGGGAATTTTAGAAAGAGTTTTAGTCAAAATTGGTAAGCAAACAGAGAATTTTACGATTGTTGAGAACTATGATTCAACTGAAATTCGTGAGCTAAATGTTGATAAAACGGTTAAGACAAAAGTCTCAGTAAACGACGAAATTTTACTTCAACCTACAAAAGATCAAATTGATTCGACACAGTAATATTACAAAAATATTACAAAAACTTTAAATTATGATTACATATTGAAAAAACACTTGACATTCTAATAAAAAAGTAAGATACTTATAGTATCGTATAAACGAATGAGTAATTAGGGAGGTTTCAGAAAATGACTAATGTAGTAAACAAATTGTGGAGTATGATTAATGTTAATTCAGGAGAAGAGACAGAAGAATACTACGATGAGCCAGATGAAATATTAGAGGAAGAACAAGAAGAAGTTAAGGGACTATTTGGAAGGAAGAATAATAAGGTTACGAACTTAGATCGCCAAGTTAAAATGGTAATACTTCAACCAACTGGTTTCGAAAATGCTGAAGAAATTTGTGATTTATTAAGAGAGAGAAAATCAATTATTATTAATCTAGAATATGTTAATAAAGATGTTGCTAGAAGAATAATTGATGTTGTTAGTGGAGCAGTTCATGTATTGGATGGACATATGCAAAAAATATCTAATTCAATCTTCTTGGTAGCACCTTATAACTATAATATTTCAAGTGATGGAAAAGAAGATCTAAAAACAAAGTCACCAGTTTCTTGGTTAAAAAGTAACAACGCATAAGATAATTTGGAAAGGAAAAAGTAGCAATGATTACACCTTTAGAAATAGAAAATAAGAAGTTTTCTAAGAAAAACTTTAATGGTTATAATCCTGAAGAAGTTGATGATTTTCTTGATGAATTAGTGAGAGACTACGAGGTTTTATATAGAAAAGCTACAGAAAGTCAAGACCAAATTGAAGATTTAAGTGAAAAAATTGAGCATTATAATAATATTCAAGAAACATTGCAAAGTACATTAATTATGGCTCAAACTGCGGCTGAAGAGGTTAAAGCAGCTGCTCAAAAGCAAGCTGAGCAGATTATTAAAAGAGCAGAAAATCAAGCGAAGGAAGCAACTATGGGTATAGACCAAGACTTAAAGTTAAAGAAAAAAGAGCTTGAAAAAATTAAAAAAGAGTTTGATGTTTATAAAGCTAAAATGGAATCACTACTAATTTCTCAGTTAGAATTATTAAAGGAAGTTAATAAGGATGATTAATATATAGATTTGGAAAATTACATTTTTGTAACAAAAAAGTTGGAGATATTTGCAAAAAATGCAGATATCTCTTTATTTTATGGCAGAATTGTGATAAAATAATAGTGTTACATTAATATTAAGCTAATATTACATTTTTATTAATTATCTTGACAAGGAGAAAAATAAAGTTAAAATAGTAGTATGAGAGTTATAAGTGGAAGTGCAAAGGGGACTAAAATAAATACAATTGATAGTACGTTAACTAGACCTACTCTTGATAGGGTAAAGGAATCGATGTTTAATATTATACAAACTAAAATAAGGGATTCAGTTGTTTTAGATTTATTTGCAGGTAGTGGAGCTCTCGGAATTGAATCATTGAGCAGAGGTGCTAAAAGCTGTGTTTTTTGTGATTCTAATATTAAGGCAATAAAAACAATTAATCAAAATCTTTTAAAGACGCATTTACTTGAAAAGTCTTTATTGTTAAATATGGATTATAAAAAATGCCTACAGAAGCTGTATGATGATTCGTTTAAATTTGATATTGTTTTTATTGATCCGCCTTATAAATCAGACATAGCTGTTAAGGCAATTAAACAATTGATTGAATTAAGAATATTAAATTTTGATAGTTTAATTATACTTGAAACAGATGAAATAATTAGGGATGAAATGGAAATTGATATATTACTAAATTCAAATGAAAAAAGTGATTATAGCATACGTATAATTGATAAAAGAAAATATGGGAGAGCGAATTTATTATTCTTAGGAATGGATGAGGAGATCTAAAATGGATATTTTTACTTTATTGGAAACTTTGGAAGATTTAATAGAAAAAGGAAAGAAAGTTCCTTTTTCTGAAAAATGTATGATCGATCATGATGAAGCTTTGGAATTAATTAAAGAAGTAAGATTAAAATTACCTGATGAACTTAAGCAAGCAAAATGGGTTAAAGAAGAAAGGGAGAAAATACTTGCAGAGGCACAGAAAGAAGCAAATGATGTTGTAAAAGAGGCTGAAAATAGAATAATTTCAATGATTGACGAACACGAAATAACTAAGAAAGCTTATGAGCAAAAGAACCAAATAATGTCTGCAGCGAATGAAAGTTCAAGACAAATTACACAGGGAGCTAAGGAATATGCTGATAGTATTCTTTCAAATCTTGCTAAATCACTTAGTGAAACTCTAAAGGAGATTGAAAAAGATAGAAAAGAGCTAAAATAATAGAGGTGATCTTATGGAGCAAAAATCAAATAAAAAAGTTAATAAAATAATAATTGCTATTTCAGCGATTATTATTTTTGTTATATTAATAGTTGGTATTTTTTTTGTAGCTAGTTATGCTGATAAAGAAAAAGAGGAATTGACTAATAAGAGTAATACTATTATAGAAATGTCAAAAGACAAAAATGAAGAGGGATATGAAAAAATTACTGAAAATGTTACTGAAGATAACATTGTAGATGATGAAAATCAGATATTAGATAGAAGTTATGGTAAAATTGAAATTATTTGGGTTGACAAAAAAAATAATAATATTACTCAACCTTTAAAGCCTGTGTTAAATGGGATGAATGCAATTAAGTTTAATAATACATTGAATAACTTCGAGCTTACAAATGAAGATGACCAAAGTTGGTTTGACTATTCAACTGGGATATGGGCAAATGCTATGGATGAAAATCAGAGTTTTTTTGTTTGGATTCCTAGATATGCATATAAGATAATATATTATTCAGATAAAACATATACAAAACCAATTGGATATGCTGATTCTAGGGGTATTTTAAAAATTGGTGATAATAATACACTAATAAGAATTGTTAAAAATAATCCAGGTTTAAAAACAGTTGGCAATCATTATATTCTTCATCCAGCATTTATGAACGATACTGCTAGTGGATTTATAAATGGCGGATGGGATGATAATCTTGATGGAATATGGGTTTCTAAATATGAAGCTAGTATGGAAGTTAATGGAAAACATACAGAAACTCAAAATCCTCAGATAGGAAATGTTGTTATTTCAGATATTGTAAAGGCTGTTAGTAAGCCAAGTGTTTCTTCATGGAGATATATATCTATTGGAAATTGTTATTACAATGCATTTAATTATAATAGAAATAGAGAAAGTCATCTTATGAAGAATACTGAATGGGGAGCTGTTGCTTATTTGTCATATAGTAATTTTGGAACAGGTTCAAAAACTATCACAATAAATTCTTCACAAGAATATATTGTTGGTGATAGTAAAAATCCTATTGATTCGTTTGTTTATAAAAAAGCTGAATCTTCAAATGGAAATGCAACTGGAATATATGATTTGGTTGGAGGAGCTTGGGAATATGTTTCAGCATATATAAATAATGGGTATTATAGGTCACCAGTAAATGGTGGAACTGCTCCAGGATTTTTATTAGAGAACAATTTAAATTCTAAATACAAAACTATATATTCACATAATGATGCAGATAAAGGAAATGGATTATATAATAGTAATGATGCAAATGCAAATTATTTAGCAAATTGCTTAAGAAGGGGAGATTCAATATTAGAAACTTCTACTAATGGATATGGCAATAGCGCATGGAATATTAATGCCTCGCTATTTGTTCAGCAAGATGTACCTTTTATGTTAAGAGGTGGAGATTTTGCAAGTGGAGTAAATGCAGGATTATTTAGTTATAATTGTAGTACAGGACAAGCAAATGCTGCAGATGGATTTAGAATTGTATTAGCTTTTAAATAAAATATTTGGAAAATGATAAATAAAAAACTTGACAAAAAGCCATTTACTTAGTATAATTGTATAGTGATTTGGAAAAATAATTTTTTAATATATATTATAAGCATAAGGAGGGATTAAAATGGCACAACCAAAAAGAAGATGGTCTAAGCAAAGAACTCATACTAAAAGATCTACATGGAAATTAGAAAACAAAAATTTAGTAGAATGTCCACATTGTCATAAACTTACAATACAACATAGAATTTGTCCAAGTTGTGGATACTATGATGGAAATGAAGTTATAGCTCAAAAGGCCGAGTAATTTACGAAATTTTAGAAAGAGGTGAAGGTAATGAAAGCAGAAATACATCCAGATTATACAGAAGCAACGATAACTTGTGCTTGTGGAAATGTTATAAAAACTAATTCAACTAAAGCAGATATGAAAGTTGATGTATGTTCAAAATGTCATCCATTTTGGACAGGTAATTTAAGAAAAGAAACAAAAGGTGGAAAAGCAGCTAAGTTTAAAGAAAAATATGGAATTAAATAAAAATGAAAAAGCCTGTGGCATGTGCTACAGGCTTTAATTAAATGAGTCACTGGGGACGGAGCTTTTGACCCACTTTTAGGTCGTTGGGGACGGAGCTTTTGACCCACTTTTATGTCACCATGGATAGAACTATGATACAAGTTGACGAAGAATTTTTTTCTCTAGTGAAAGAGTTGATAAAAATGAGGATGTTAAATTTGATAAAAATAAAGTTGATATTGGGAAGGATCTAGAAATGAATGTAGATACAAAAAAATGGACTAATAAAATTATGAGAGTAGCTGAGAATAAAAAATATTTTATTTACACAATGGGATGCCAATTAAATGAAAATGATTCTGAAAAGATTTCTGGAATACTAAAGGAAAGTGGTTTGATAAAAACAAGTAATCCAGAAGAAGCAGATATAATTGTATTTAATACATGTTGTGTTCGTGAAAATGCGGAAGAAAGATTACTTGGAAAAATTGGTGAAGTTAAAAGATTTAAGGAAAACAATGGAGCAATTTTAGTAATAGCAGGATGTATGATGCAAGAGAAAAATATGGTTGAAAAAATTAAGAAAAGTTATTCTTTTGTTGATTTGTTATTTGGTCCACATACATTAGATAAATTTCCAGAAGATTTATATTATGTGTTGGAAGAACATAAAAAGGTTGATGATATAATAGATATTGATGGAGTAATATATGAAGGTATACCTGTTGATAGGAATGACAAGTATAAAGCTTCTGTTTCAATTATGAATGGATGTAATAATTTTTGTTCTTTTTGTATAGTTCCATATGTTAGAGGAAGGGAAAGAAGTAGAAATCCACAAGATATAATAAATGAGATTCAAGAATTAGCTAAACAAGGCTATAAAGAAATAACATTATTAGGTCAAAATGTAAATTCATATTTGGTTAGTCAAAAATTAAAAGGTGAAAATGTTGATTATAGAGTTAAATTAAAGGATTCTCAAGAAGAATTAAATGTTAATTCATTTGCGACTTTATTACGTTCAATAAACAAGATAAAAGGAGTAGAAAGAATTCGCTTTATATCTCCACATCCAAAAGATTTTACTGATGATGTAATAGATGCGATTAAAGATTGTGGAAATGTGTGTAAATTAATTCATTTACCATTACAGTCAGGCAGTACAGAGATTTTGAAAGTAATGAACAGAAAGTACACAAAGGAACAATACTTAGGTTTAGTTGAAAGAATTAGAGAAAAGATTCCAAATGTAACTTTTTCTACAGATATTATTGTAGGATTCCCTGGAGAAACAGAAGAGGATTTTGAAGATACATTAGATGTAGTACGACAAGTTTGTTTTGAACAAGTATTTATGTTTATATATTCAAGAAGATTTGGTACAGTAGCAGATAAAATGGAGAATCAAGTTGAAGAGAAAGTTAAACATGAAAGATTTGAAAGATTGAAAAGACTATATGAAAGCCAAGTTGAAAAAGTAAACAAATCATATATTGGAACAATACAGAGAATATTTGTTGAAGGAACGAGTAAAACAAATAATAAGATTTTAACTGGTAGGACAGAATCAAACAAAGTTGTAAATTTTGAAGGTGGCAAAGAATTAATTGGTAAAATGGTTGATGTTAAAATAATATCAGAACATATGTGGTATTTGAAAGGAGAAATATAGATTGTAAGAAATACTTTGAGGGACACCTACCAAAAGCAGATAAAAAATCTGCTTTTGGTAGGTGTCTTTTAAAGCAAAAGAAATTAAAAAAACTGGAACTTTGTAATAAAAATGTAACCAAAAATTAATATAAATGAAACAAAGGTTAGAAAAGCTTGTAGTTATAAGGGCAAACACACATACTGACGTTTTACAACTGTTGACATATAGTTGTAAAAGAGATATATTAAGTGTAAATTGTAAATTTAGATGATTATTCAAAAATTTAGGAAAAGAATTGGAATTATCTAATTAATATTTTAAAGTTATTAATAAAAAACATATTGGATAAAAGTGCTATTCTAACTATTAGATGTATACCAAAATGCTTATATTTTTGATTAGTCTAAAGAAAGGGAGAAAAAATGGAAAGAAACAAAAAGATAAAAAAAGTAAATTTGAATGAAATGGGTATTACACTTGTGGCGTTAGTGGTAACAATTATTGTTTTGCTAATTTTAGCAGGAGTAACAATAAGCTTAGTTTTAGGTGATAATGGAGTAATTGGTAGAGCTCAATATGCATCAAATATGTGGGCAAATGCTACAAAGGATGAGTATAAAACATTACAGGAAATGAGCAATGAAGTATCTAGATTAAGTGGAGGTGGCTCTAGTGCTGGAGGAAATACAGGCACAACAATACATGTAAATGGAACAGATATAAGCACAATAAGTGACTTAAGTACGCATTATGGAGAATTGACAGATTTTACAAGTGTAGCGGGAGTAACTTGGGATTTGTTTTATGATGATGCAGATAATTATTATTTAATAGCAAGTGACTATGTGCCAGGAAACACATTACCAAATGAATTAGTAACAACAGAACAGACTACATCATATTGTGCATATTTTTCAACAGAAACATGGGATGGAAGTTCATATGTTTATGTAGGGACAATAATGGATAATACTCCTTGGAGTAATGGAACAACATCAACAACGGTAACGGGAAATCCATTAACTAATAAATATTTAAAATGGGTAAATAGTAGTTTAGTAAGTACTACCAACAATCCAGGTATGAAAGCAGTAGCATACATGATGGATACAACTAAATGGAGTAATTTTGCTGGTGGAGTAGATGGTGCATATGCAATTGGTGGACCGCCATTAGAAATGTTTGTAAATTCATATAATGCAAAACATGATACAAAATTAGGAACATATGGAACAAGTGCAAGTGATATAACATCAACAAATGCAAATGAATGTGGATATAAGGTAAAATTAGGAAATGATTCATGGGATATTTATTGTGAAGGATTAGATACAAGTGGAACAGGAGGAAATACATGGGTTAGGACAGGAGATGATAAGGCTTATGCATATTGGTTAGCATCTACAGGAGCTACTTATGAAGAACCTTTGTTTATTGGATTGTTCCGGATCTTTAGGTTCAGGTGTAGGTGGACCGTGTGATTTTGGATTCCGTCCTCTTGTTTCAATACCAAAATAGTTTGTTAGTATTATGATAGAGTAGGGTTTATATGGTACATTGAACTGCTAAAAACGAATTACAAAAATACTGTATTTGCTAGATGAAAAATTATTAATTTTCAAATTTTTAAAAGATGAATTGTAAAAAATAATAACAATTTCATCTTTTTTTGATTTTATAATAACAAATTAAAATTAAAAAAATGTGAGGAGATAAAAAATATGGAGAAGAAAGAATTAAAAGCAGGATTTATTGATGAAAAAAAGGATTAGAATATGATTATTATTTGGTAAATGTCAATAAAAGCAGGACTTCCTTAAAGAATTCCATAAAGCAGAATAATATATTGGAAAGTTGTATGTTAAGCTTTTTGAGTTACTTTACTAGCAAAAAGTTGACTTATTATGTAAAAGTAAATATAATTATTATTAGATTTACTTTTTAAATCTAAGTACATTGAAAAAGTCCAATTTGTGTAGTTTAATGTTGCCGAAAGGCGGGAAGGGGCTGTAATGCTTAGTATCAAATTTGGTGAAGTAATAATTACAAATCCAGAATCTGCGAATGCGATAACTCATGCTGGCACTTTTAATGGAATTGATGTATATTCTACAGCACTTCTATCTCTTGTATTTTCGCAAGTTAGGGTTGCAAGAGTTGAATCTCTAGATGGTATTGAAATACATCCTGATACAATTGTATATGATATAGGAGGAGTATATAATCCTGAAAAAAATAGATACGATCATAGAGATTCTAGGGCTAATGGGTGGCGTTATATGACAAAGCGAAAGACTTTTGGTCTTTTATTGAAGCAGTTTGGTGAAGAAGTACTTATTCATATGCGACTAGATAAGAAGTATATCAAAGATGTATATGAAAGTGTTGAACACTATTTGGTAGAGGCTATAGATAGAGACGAAGTTCACTCTGAACATAGACATAGAAATGCAATGAATGCTTCTAGTGAGATTTATGATTTTAATCCAGTAGAAAATGATAGTGATTTTTCAGATAAAGCTTTTTTGAATGCAGTTCAACATGCTGAGATAGTACTAAGAAATACAATAAGAAATGCTATTGGAGTAGCTACTGGTCCTGATGCAATTGAAAAAGAGATTGAAAAATCTCATAATGGAATTTTAGCTCCTGAATTTTTCTATCCACTTCAGTGGGAAGTTCATTCAGGTTCACGTAATCCTAAAAGGGATGAAATATATTTTATAGTTTATCCTTATGTTACAGGGGATTGGTGGGTTGATACTACTAGAACTGCATGGGATAAACATATGGAATTCCCAAAGGAATGGGAAGGAAAGAGGGGCGATGATTTTGCGGAAATCACAGGAGTGGCAGATGCTACATCTTGTGATAGTATGGGACTACATTGCAGAGCTAAAACCCGTGCAGGTGCGATGCGCCTTGCTGAGCTAGCAATTGAGGCTAATAATAAATAAAATGTACTAAAGGCAAAAGGCAGGATACCATAATTGAGGTACCTGCTTTTTGCTTTTTTTGTGTTTTTAGGAGAGTTACTTTAAGAGACATTAGTTAAAAACAATTTTTTATTAAAAATATGTTTTGGATTGGTGATTTTTAAAGCATTTCTTCTTAAAACAAAAAAGAATAAAAAAAAGTTGAAATAATTCGCTTTTTGTAATATAATTCTTGTATAAATTTAATAAATTAAGGAGGATATTATGGGATTTTTTTCTAATGCGTTTTCAAAACAAACTTGTGTATTTTGTAACAATGAGGTAGGTGCTTTATCAAGAAAAAAACTAGTTGACAAAAACTATATTTGTAAGGAGTGTGAAAAAAATTGTAGTGCCTTTTTAGATCCTGCAAGATTTGACACAGAATATATTAAACAACATATGGAATATATGAAGAAGCAGGATATTCTTTACAAAAAAGAATTTGAACCAATAGATAAAAAGCAAAAAGATCGTTTTGTTAAAGAAGGATATTATGGTGTTGAATTTGCAGATGAGATTGCTATGTTTGAAGTAATAGATCCAAAGGCAAATAAAAGAAATTATAAAGAATTATTTAGATATGATCAAATTAAGGACTATGAAATATATACTAAGGAAAATATGTCGACAGAAGGTGGAAAAAAGTATGCAGAGGTTGGTGTAAAAATTAAAATGAGTTGTCAAATAGGCCCAAGCTCAGCAGGAATGTCTGATGAGGAAAAGAAACATGCGCATCCATATGTAGAAGAGCTTAATATTTTGTGTGCAAGAAATGTAGATAATACATCAGATACTAGTTTGTTAATAGGACATTTAAATAAAATATTTGGTAGAGGTAGTGATACTGTGTTTGGTTCAATTAAAGAATCAATTGTTGGAACTGAACATGAAAGACAAGGTTATAAAGCTGGGGCAGATGCTTTGAAAGCTCTTGGAAGTATGGCAAAGGCAAAAATGTCTGGAGATGAAAATGCTGAAGAAGAAGCTAAAGAAAAAATGGAGCAAGCAGTGGATAGTTCATTTGCATTTGTTTCTGAAAATAGAACTACATATGCTAGAATTGCAGATGATGCTGAAAAAAGAGCTTGGGGAGAATAGAATTACTGAATAAAAAATGTCATACATATTCATTTCCTAAAGTATTATATTCTATTATCTTTATTGCTTCCATAATTGCAATTGTTTTGTAATTTATAAAGATTTAAGAAATTATAAATGTAATTATTTTGTAAAAAACGAAAGGTGTAAAAGGTAGGATGAAAGAAACAAATGTTAAATTATTTTTAGGGATTACTTGTGCTGTAATTTATGGTGTTCTTAGGATAGGAGATTTAGTAGCTCTCTCAATACGTATGGATGGAGATTTGATTAGATATGTATTGGTTGGTATTTCTTCAATTATAGTAACATTTATTTTAGTTTTAGTTAGTACTAGAAAAAATAGTAATATGGATATGAATGATATTACAAAAAAATTTGTAGTAGCTCCACTTATTGTTTCAGCAATAATTTTAGTGTATGGAATATATAGTGTGTATTCAAATTTAGATAAAATAAAAAAGAGTAGCATTTATTCAGTATATTCGTCAATGTTTAAAGATGAGGCTAGTGAAATAGAAAATAGTGCAATGACAGGTGCAATATTGAATTGGGGAATAACAGCACTTGTTTATTTAATAACATCTGAAGGTGTGTTGTTTTTTATGAAGAAAAGAGTAAATGTTTCGCTAGATGATCATTCGGCAAATTTGGCTGACACGATTAGTATGCAAAATGATGTTATTAATTCGGTTGGTCAAGGGTATGCTAATCAGAATGGTATTGGCCAAGGGTATGCTAATCAGAATGGTATTGGCCAAGGGTATGTTAATCAGAATGGTGTCAGCCAAAGGCCTGCTAATCAGAATGGTATTGGCCAAGGGTATGCTAATCAGAATGGTGTCGGCCAAGGGTATGCTAATCAGAATGGTATTGGCCAAGGGTATGCTAATCAGAATGGTATTGGCCAAAGACCTGCTAATCAGAATGGTATTGGCCAAGGGTATGTTAATCAGAATAATGTTGACAATAGCTCTGTTAATCAAAATGAAAATAGTAATACTGAAACTCAGAATTAGAATCAAAAAAATGGGATTTATAATTAGGTATAAGTATACACGAATAGCTAGTGTATACTTATTTTTATACTTGTCTTTCAAAAGCTCTTGTTAATTTTGTAAAACTATGATAATATTACTGTGTTATAAAGGTAAAGAACCTGGAAAGGAAAAACATTTATGCTAGAAGACGAAAAAGTTAAATCTGCGAAATTAGCAATTGAAAGAAATGAGCAAAAAGATAAATTTACACCAATGATGAGGCAGTATATTGAAACTAAAGCAAATTATACAGATTGTATTTTATGTTATAGATTAGGTGATTTTTATGAGATGTTTTTTGAAGATGCAATAATTACATCTAGAGAGCTTGAACTAACTTTAACAGGCAAAGACTGTGGTCAAGAAGAAAGAGCTCCTATGTGCGGAATACCACACCATGCTATAAATTCATATATTCCAAAACTAGTTGAAAAAGGGTATAAGGTTGCGATTTGTGAACAACTTGAAGATCCAAAAATGACTAAGGGATTAGTTAAAAGGGATGTCGTTAAAGTTATAACGCCTGGGACAATAGTTGATGGAAATATCCTGGAAGAGAAGAAAAATAATTATATTATGTCGATATATAAGGAGGGTATGTTTTTTGGTATTGCAGTGTGTGATATTTCAACAGGTGACTTTTATGCGACAGAAATAAAAGAAGATAATAATTTTGCAAAGTTATTAGATGAAATGTCTAGATATAATCCATCTGAAGTATTAGTAAATAAAATGATGACTGAAAGCAAAATTGAATTAAAGAAAATTCAGCAAAGATTTGATTGCTTTATTACAGAGGAAGAAGAAAAGAATAATATAGAAAATGAAGAGGTTAGTGATAGAGCTGGTGTGGGAAATGAATCCTATATAATTTCATCCGAAAACAAAAAATACTGGAATAGTAAAGGAAATGGTGCCTTTACTAATGATTCAAACAGTATAAAAAATAAATTTGAAGTTTTAGATAAGAATAATAATTATGTAGACATTGAGAAAAAGATGTTTGCAATTTGTGCAATTAATGGTTTAATGAATTATGTTGAATCAACTCAAAAAGAATTTCCTCAAAATTTGAGTACTATCATTTTTTATGAACCTACTAAATATATGTCTCTTGATATAAGTGCTAGGCGTAATTTGGAAATAACAGAAAAAATGAGAGATAAATCAAAAAAAGGAACTTTGCTTTGGGTATTAGATAAAACCTCTACATCAATGGGAGGGAGGCTTATTAGAAGATGGCTGAGTGATCCGCTAGTTGATATTAATGATATAAATGTTAGATTATTTGCTGTGAAAGAATTAAAAGATAGCAGGATTTTAAGAGATGATATTACAGATGCCCTAAAAAACGTTTATGATATGGAGAGATTAGCAGGTAAGATTTCTTATGGAACTGCAAATGCACGAGATTTGATTTCGTTAAAAAACTCTGTAGCTCAATTACCAAAATTAAAGCAGGCATTGTCAAGGACCGAGTCTGACTTACTCAAAAATATGTTTCAATCTTTAGATACATTAGATGATTTATATGAATTAGTTGATAAAGCTATAGAAGATGATCCACCAATTACTCTCAAAGATGGTGGAGTAATAAAAAAGGGATATAATGATGATGTTGATAGGCTGAGAGATATAACCACAAATGGAAAACAATTTCTTATAAATATTGAAGCTGAAGAACGTGAAAAAACAGGTATTAAGAATTTAAAAATAGGATATAACAAAGTTTTTGGATATTATATTGAGATATCTAAATCATTTGTTAAACTAGCTCCAAAAGATAGATATATTAGGAAGCAAACTTTAACAAACGGAGAGAGATTTATTACAGAAGAGTTAAAGAAATTAGAAAATGAAATAATTGGTGCACAAGAAAAAATAGTTAATTTAGAATATACTGAGTTTGTGAAAATTAGAAATCAAATTGAGGAAAATGCAAAAAGATTGCAAATATCTGCAAGTATAGTTTCAAAGATTGATGTTCTTTGCAGTTTTGCAAGAGTTGCAGAAGACTATAATTATTGTATGCCTGAGGTTAATGATTCTGATGTAATTGATATAAAAGATGGAAGACACCCAGTAATTGAAAAAATATTGCCTGCAGGGGATTTTATACAAAATGATGCATATTTAGATTCAAATGAAAATAGATTAGATATTATTACAGGTCCTAATATGGCAGGAAAGTCAACTTATATGAGACAAGTTGCTCTAATTACTTTAATGGCCCAAGTTGGTAGTTTTGTACCAGCATCATATGCTAAAATTGGAGTTGTGGATAAGATATTTACTAGAGTTGGAGCATCAGATGATTTGGCTATGGGAGAAAGCACATTTATGGTTGAAATGATGGAAGTTGCTTCAATTTTAAAAAATGCTACTTCAAAGAGCTTGGTGATATTAGATGAAATTGGAAGGGGAACATCAACATATGATGGTCTTTCGATTGCATGGGCAGTTGCAGAGCAGATATCTAAAATAAAAGCGAAGACATTATTTGCAACACATTATCATGAGTTGGTAGATTTAGAAAATAAAATTGAAGGAACAAAAAATTATCATATAGCTGTTAAGGAACATGGTGAAGATGTAATTTTTCTAAGAAAAATTGTTGAAGGTGGAACAGATGAAAGTTATGGAGTTCATGTTGCGAAGTTGGCTGGAGTTCCAAAAGATGTTACAAGAAGAGCTAATCAAATATTAAGAACCTTAGAAAGAAAAAGTATATTAAGAAATGAAAAATTATCAAGAACGGAGCAACAAGAAGAACAAGGACAAATAAGTATGTATAATTACAAATTAGCTGAAATAGCTCATGAATTGGACGCTATTGATTTAAATATAATGACGCCAATGGATGCTATGAATGTTTTAGCAAAATTAAAAGAAAAAATGATGTAGAATAAAATATTAAGAGTTGTACAAAATGGCAGGATTATGTCAAAAGGGTCGCTCAAAATGGCAGGAGGAATTTATGAAAGTTTATTATCAAGGGAAAGAAGTTGGATTACATAGAGATGTAAAGAGAGTTATTGATATGTTTGGTGATAGTATTAGAATATCGCCAAAGCATGTTATTGCTTGTAAGGCAAATAATGAAGTTAAAGATTTAAATTATATAATTAAAGAAGGTGATACCATTGAATTATTAGATGTTACAAACAAAGATGGTTTTAGAGTTTATTTAAGGGGCGCACTATATATTATGAGTATGGCTTTTAAACAACTTTATCCAAATGCTAAATTGATTATTAATTATCAGTTGTCTGGAGGAACTTTTTGCAATTGTGATAATTTAAAAATTACTGATGATGTAATCAAAAATCTTAAAAACAGAATAAAAGAAATTGTTTCAAAAGATTTAGAGATTGAAAAAGTTAACATGACAAAGAAAGAAGCAGAAGAGTTTTTTAAAAAAGAAAATGATGAGGATGATAGAGGAAAATTACAAATTTATAATCAAAATAAGGATGTTGTTACTCTATATTTTTGTGAAGGATATTATAATTACTTTTTTGGTGCAATGCCTCTTAGAACTGGATATATTGATTTGATAGATGTTAATAAGCATGGAAATGGATTCATTGTTAGATATCCAGATTCTAATAAACCAACACATCTTGAAAAGTTTAGAGAAAGTAAAAAATTGTTGTCAACATTACAAGAATATGAAGATATTCATAGATTGATGAAAATAAGAACTGTTCAGGAATTAAATAGTTTCGTAGAAAAGGGGAATGGCAAAGATGTAATACTTACTGCAGAAGCTCTTCAAGAAAAGAAAATGGCTGAAATAGCAGATAAAATTAGTAGACACAAGAAAATAAAAATGGTTCTTATTGCTGGTCCTTCATCATCAAGTAAAACAACATTTGCTAAAAGACTATGTATGCAATTAAGAGTAAATGGATTAAAGCCGGTAACTATTGGTACTGATGATTATTTTGTTGAAAGAAAAGATAATCCTATTGATGAAAATGGCGAATATGATTTTGAAACAATTGATTCAATAGATTTAAAGTTATTTAATTCTCATTTAACTAAACTAATTAATGGAGAGAAAGTTGAAATACCTAGATTTGATTTTAAAGTAGGAACTAAAAGATATGAAGAAAATAGATTTTTGCAATTAGAAGAAGATGATGTACTTGTTATTGAAGGAATCCATTGTTTAAATGATAAATTAACTTCAAAGATTCCTAAAGAGAAGAAATATAAAATTTATGTTAGTGATTTGACCGTGTTGAATTTTGATTATTATAATAGAATTTCAGCATCTGATACTAGATTAATTAGAAGAATAGTTAGGGATTATAATTATAGAGGATATTCTGCATTAGAGACGATTCAAAGATGGTCTTCTGTTTCAAGAGGCGAAAGAAAGAATATTTTTCCGTTTCAAGAGGAAGCAGATGTAATGTTTAATACTTCATTAGTTTATGAGTTAGCTATTTTGGCAAAACATGCGGTTCCATTGCTCAAAGAAATTGATAATACACACAAAGAATATGCAGAAGCTAAAAGAATAGTTAGCTTGTTGGAATATTTTAAGGAAATGGATGAATATGCTATACCAAATAATTCGTTATTAAGGGAATTTATTGGGGGAAGTGTTTTTGATTATTAAATAGTCAATTATTCTTTTAAATAAAGAAGAAAAATAGTTACAAAGATTAGAGTATGGTAATAGATTAGTACTATACTCTTTGCAAAAAAGAGGGGACTAGAAATGGCAGAAGAGATTGAGTGGCGAGAGCTGGATAATTCGGCAAAAATATTTCCAATATCAGCAGGGAAAAAATATAGCACTGTTTTTAGATATTCAGCAGTATTAAAAAAAGAAGTTGATGCAAATATACTTGTTGAAGCAGTTGAGAAAAGCTTAGATAAATTTATATATTTTAGAATGAGACTTAGAAAAGGTATGTTTTGGCACTTTTTGGAGTACAATGAAAACCCAGCTATAATTGAAGAAGAATCAACATATCCATGTGAATATGTAAATCCAAAAGAATGTAATGATTATTTGTTTAGAATTTCATATTATAAAAACAAAATTAATGTAGACTATTATCATGTTTTAACAGATGGTAATAGTGCGCTCGAATTATTTAAGGAAATAGTATATCAATACATAGAATTAAAGAATCCAAAGAAATTTGATAAAGAAACTAGAGACAAAGATTTCTTGAAATATGACTTAAAAGCGACTGATGATTTTTTAAAAAACTATGATACAAATGTTAAATCAAATATGAATTCAGAAATTGCTTATGAAGTAAAAGGAGAAAGGCTTCCAATAGAAAAAATTGCAGTTATTCATGAATATATTGACTCAAATGAACTAAAAGCAGTTGCTAAAAAATATAATGCAACAATTACTCAATATTTATCTGCTGTATTGATTTATGCAATATATAAGTCAAATATGAATATTGAAAAATTCGATAATAATCCAATTAAGTTGTGTATTCCTGTAAATTTAAGAAGATATTTTGAGTCAAAGACAATTTCTAATTTCTTTTCTTATTTTACAGTTGTAGCACACGTTAAAGATGATAGATTAGATACTTTTGAAAAAATATTGGATTTAGTAAAAAAGGAGTTTGAAACAAAACTTACTAAAGAAGAAATAATAAAAACAATGTCTTACAATGTAAAGATTGGAACTAATAAGTTTATAAGGATTATTCCAATACATTTGAAAATGCTACTAGTAAGGATAGGATATTTTATTATTCGTAAATATACAACGATGACATTTTCTAATGTTGGTAGGTTTGGTGTAATTAAAGAATATCAAGAGTTTATTGATCATGTTTTATTTATGATTGCACCTGAACCAGTTGAAAAGATAAAAACATCTGCAATATCATATAACAACATCACTGCACTTACATTTACTACAAATATTGTAAATACTGAAATTGAATATGAAGTCAAAAGAATTTTAGAGCAACATGGACTTAAAATTGGAATTGAAAGTAACCATATTGTTGCTGCAAAAAAAGAAAACAAAATGCATTTATTAGAAACACCATATCCAGAAAAAATTGATAAGAAAAAATACTATGTAAGATTAGAAAAAAGAGTTGAATTATATAAAAGAAAAAGGGAAAACTTTAGAGAAAAACTTAGAAAAAGATTTAAAATGTAATTTTGGGTCACCGGGGACGGAGCAATTGACCCACTTTTGGGTCACTGGGGACGGAGCAATTGACCCACTTTTGGGTCACCGGGGACAGAGCAAATGATCCAAGAAGATTGACCCACATAATATTTCTATTTTATGAAAAGGTACTATTAAATCAGATGAAATAACAAACATTTCTTTAAAATGCAAGAAGAAAGGAATAAAGACTAAATAGTATGAAAAAAGAATTTACTATAGGTGCAAAAATTGTACGAACTATGTATTACATAATTATTTACATATTTGCTATATTTATGTTAGGAAATATTTTTTATAAAATACCTATATATGGAGATGTAGCAACAAGCTATTCTGGAAGTCTAATTCATGTTTGGATAATCGTTGCAACATTATTATTAATTATTTCACTAATTCGCTTTATAAAAATAAAGAATAAAATTAACATTATAAATTTAATAATTTCAATTTTTAGTGTATTAGTATGTTTTTTTATATTAACTAAAATAATGATTTCTTTTAATGAGCAGGGAGTGAATGTCAGCTTATTAAAATCATATTTTAAGGAAGATGTATCTAAAGTTCAAAAAGAAGTAACTAACTATGTTGATGGTGAAGGAAATGAATTGCCAATAAACCTATACTATAGTGAAAGTAAAAACAATAAGCCAATTATAGTTTATACCCATGGAGGAGGATGGATAACTGGAAGCGAAAATGACAATGAATATACATCTAAAGTTTTAGCTAAAAATGGATATGTTGTTGCAAGTATTGGGTATCAACTTTCAACTGAAGAAAAACATTTATGGGACAAAACAGAAAAACAAATTTTATATGGGATTAATAAAATCGCAACAGAATTAAACTCAGAAGAGATTTACACGATAGGAGATTCGGCTGGTGGAAATTTAGCTTTAGAAATATCATATAAAATAAATAATGGAATGTATGATGAAGTATATGAAGAAAAATTGCCTAGAGTAAAAGCTGTTAGTGTGAATTACCCTGTTACAAATCCAAAAGATTTTTATTATAATAATACTAATGTAATGTCTAGTGAATTATCAAAAACAATGGCTAGATGTTATACTGGAGGTTCTCCACAAGAATATCCTAATAGATATGAAACAATTTCACCCGCAAATTATATTAGTAAAAATACACCGCCAACATCAATAATTGTTGGTGAAAATGATCCACTAGTTCCACCTTATTCTACATATAACTTTGCAGATGGGCTTAATAAAAATGGGGTGAAAAGTAAATTAGTAAAGGTGCCATACTTTGGGCATGCTGGTGATATGTACAAAAATAATTTGTTTAATCAAGCCTATATAAACTTAACGCAAAAGTGGTTTAATGATAATAAGATGATGCAAATAGCACAGTAATGCCAGCAATAACATTAGGAAGATATGATTTTGATGTACAATGGGATTCAAGCACTAGTACGGTAAAAGGAACAGGAGTAGCAATATTAAAGCAAGATTCTGCAAATTGGTCAACTCCAACCACTTACAATGGCAATAGCTACCCTTGCGTAGCTAGAGGAGGCTATTACGGCAATGATAACTATTTTACAGCTAGTCGAAGTAACGGTAGTAATACTAACAGCCGCAACGACCTTGGATTTCGCCCACTTTTGTATTTGTAAACCTGAAGGCTTAAGCCATAGCTCTTCGAAGCAAAGCGAGTTAGAAATATGGTTCACCTCGGAGCTAGCAATATGAAGAATTGTTGAGAAAGCGTAGAGGCAGCGATACATAAAAAATTTTTGCTAACGCACAGGCTCTTTTTTGTGCGTATCTTATTCCCAAGACCACTTGACTAGTTTATGTTAACATGATATAATTTGTCTATGTTTTGTAAATAATCGTAGAAGGGACTATCATGGCGGAAATTTATAATTATATATTCCGGATTACAACAATTTTCGAGAAATGTGTAGAAAGGCTGAGTAGAAGGAACCAATTCTTTATACCATGCGATATTCTTCGCAAAGCGATAGACAAGGAAATTACTGATTTTATTAAGAAATACATGAACAATGTAATTTCTGAAACTTGCAAGAAAGAACTAAATAATCTTGTTAGTTACTTTACGCAAGAAGGCTTTTCCTTTATGTCTCAGGTAGAAATTAGAAAATATCCTACTAGTTTTATTGAAGACATAGATGTTAAAATAAGCGATTTTCAATGGGAGAGAATTATAGAAATTGCTACTGAATATGGGTTTAAGGTATGTATGTGGGATGATATGGAAGTATTAGTAATGCCCACATTGGAAAGTGCTGAAACTCGTGACTTCCTTGACTTTTCTTTTAAATGTCGGAAGTCTATTGATGAGATAATTATGAAAGAAGGATCTATCTCATTTTACGGTGGTGAATTGTACACTAGGGAGCAAGAAGAAGGAAGTGAGTTTTTCCATAATAAGTTTATGATATCTAGTTATCAGACAAACTTAGACCCTGAGGTTGATAGAACTGAGTTTTACCTTGACCAGCTAACCTTTTGGGCTGACACACACAATAAGCAAGTCAAAAGAGAGATCGCTGCTGATGCGATAGTTACAGTAGAGATACTTGAAATTTGTTAAAATTGTAATTGTCCTATAAAAAGAGTGTATATGATTTTTTTTCATGTACACTCTTTTGAATGTTTTTGTTACAATTCATGGCCTAGTGTGATTATATATGTACCGTTTGCTCTTGTTGGTCGCGGGTACGAATGCAATTTGCCTAAATAGTAATTCGGGTTCCCCGTTCCGTCCCAAATTACTATTTGGCCGGCAAATTCATTCTAACTATAATCCGCTCCCATTCGCGCTACGCTTGGTTGCTACGCGAGCTACACTTTACATATATAATCACACTAAGCCGTGAATTGTAACAGATTTTAAATAAAAGGTAATAAAATTTGCGTAATTAATAGAAAAAAAACAAATTATATGATAAAATAATAGTGAAATTAAAAATATATTAAATAAAAGGAGGTCTTTATGAAAAAAAATATTAGGTATATTATTATTGGTGTAGTTATTGTAGCAGTTGTAATCGGAATTATTATTGTAGGTAATTCAAGTAAAAAGCAAGAAAATCAAGCTCAACAATCTGAACAAACAGAACAAGTTGAACAGAAAGCTGAGCAGAAAATTGAACCATCAAAGGACTCATCTGATTTTGTTTTATTATCTGAAGCTATTCCAGATGCAATATTAGAAATACGTTATTATTCAACATACAATTTTGTAGGTGATAGAATTGATGGATATGAGGAACCTGTTGCTCTTATTACAAAAGAGGCTGCAACTGCTTTAAAAAAAGTAAGCGATGATGTGATGAAAAAAGGTTATAGACTAAAAATTTATGATGCTTATCGACCTCAAAAAGCTGTTACAAATTTCGTAAATTGGTCTAAAAACATTGGTGATACAAGAATGAAGAGTTATTTCTATCCAAATTTAGATAAATCTGTATTATTTGATCAAGGGTATATTAACGAAAAATCTGGACATAGCCGTGGAAGTACAGTTGATTTAACTTTGTTTGATATGAAAACTGAAAAAGAAGCTGATATGGGAGGAACTTTTGATTTTTTCGGAGAGGAATCACATCCTGATTATAAGAAAATTTCTGGGGAGCAATATGCAAATAGAATGCTTTTAAGAGATTCAATGATGGCACAGGGCTTTAAGCCTCTTGCGGAAGAATGGTGGCATTTTACTTTAGAAAACGAACCATTTCCAGATACATATTTTGAATTTCCAGTTTCATCGAAATCTGTAAATAAATAGAAATTATTATAGGAAAGTAAAAGAGGCGACAGTGTTCGCCTCTTTTAGGCAATTTGTGTAATTAGTGACAGGCACTTTTGGGACTTCTAAGCTTATATGTATATAGCACTTGTTGGTTTATTAGAAACATGAAAAGTTGGGTTGAAAATAATTATGTAAAATGGTATAATAATTAATGTTAGGATAATAATGAAAAGTTAGTTTAGCGAAAGGTATAATAATAAAAATGAAAAAATTTACAAAAAGAGATGAGTCTTTTATTTGTGAAAATTGCGGAAAGAATGTGGAAAAACTTGGTTATACTTCAAGAGACCATTGCCCATATTGTTTGTGTTCAAAACATGTTGATATTATGCCAGGAGATAGAGCAAATGATTGTAAAGGAGTATTAAGACCACAACAAGTTGAATTTAATAATAAAAAAGGATATGTAATAATATATAAATGTGATAAATGTGGTGAAATACACAAAAATAAATCGGCTGAAGATGATAATAGCGAATTATTAATTAAGCTGACTTGTAATAATTGGTTGAAGTGAAAGGAAATAATATGTTTGTAGATTATGTTAAGATATATGCTAAAGCAGGCAAGGGTGGAGATGGCGCAATATCTTTTAGGCGCGAAAAATACGTTGCAGCAGGTGGTCCTGATGGAGGAGACGGCGGAAGAGGTGGAAATGTTTATTTCAAAGTTGATAAAGATGTTAACACCTTGATTAATTTTAGGTACAAAAAGAAATTTAATGCGACTCCAGGTGAGAATGGGCAAGGAGCAAGAAAATATGGTAAAAGTGGAAAAGATTTATATATTTCTGTTCCTATAGGTACTGTTGTGAAAGATGCTGAAACAAATGAGGTATTGGCTGATTTATCAGAGCCTGAAGAAACAGCCTTATTGCTAAAAGGTGGAAAAGGAGGACTAGGGAATTCGCACTTTGCAACATCAACAAGACAAGCACCACGCTTTGCACAAGATGGTGAACCGGGTGAAGAAAAAGAGTTTATTTTAGAATTAAAACTTCTTGCAGATGTGGGATTGCTTGGCTTTCCTAATGTAGGAAAATCTACTTTTTTATCTGTTGTAACATCTGCGACTCCTAAAATTGCTAATTATCATTTTACAACAATAGAACCTAATTTAGGAGTTGTAAAATCTAACTATGGAGATAGTTTTGTAATTGCTGATATTCCAGGATTGATTGAAGGTGCAAGTGATGGTACAGGATTAGGTATACAGTTTTTGAGACATATAGAAAGAACTAGATTACTATTACATTTTATTGATGTATCTATGTCAGAAGGAAGAAATCCAGTAAAAGATTATGAGACAATTAATAATGAACTAAAGGAATATAGTGAAAAACTTTCAAAAAGAACTCAAGTAATTGTAGCAACAAAAATTGATGCCATAATTGATGATTCAGGATTTAATGCTTTACAGGAATTATCAAAAAAGAATAATCAAAAAATATTTAAAATATCTTCTGTAACAGGAGAAGGAGTTGAAGAGCTTATGGCTTATGTTTCACAAACTCTAAAAGAACTTCCAAAAGAAGATTTAATAGACATTACAGATTCTTCAAAGAAAAAAGTATATACGCTAGATGATCAAGATAAAAAATTCACAATTGCAAAAAAAGGAAATATATTTACAGTTAAAGGAGAGCAAGTTGACAAATTGATGAGAAAAGTAAACATTGGTGATTATGAATCTTTGTTTTATCTTCACAGAAAGCTAGACGAAATGGGAGTAAATCAAGAACTTAAAGAATATGGAATTAAAGAAGGGGATCTTGTAAAAATAGGTGAATATGAGATGGAATGGGAAGACTAATTGAAAAATAATGCATAGACTACAAAAAACACTTGACAAATAACGGAAAAATAAAGTATAATAGATGTGTACATAATGAGAGAGCAAGAGTGGAAGCCAATTCCACTCTTTACTTGTATGAAAAAATAAATGAAAGGATACTTATATGACAAGTACTGAAAAGAAAATATCAGATTGTGTTAAGCCAATTATTGAAGAATTAGGATATTTACTTTATGATGTGATTTATGAAAAAGAAGGTACACAGAATTATCTAAGGATATTTATTGACAAAACTGGTGGAATAAGCATAAATGATTGTGAAACAGTCAATAATTCTATAACAGATATATTAGATGAAAAAGATTTTATAAAAAGTGCGTATATGCTTGAAGTTTCTTCACCTGGGATAGAAAGAAGAATAAGAACAAGTGAACATTTACAACAAAACATTGGAAATAAAATAAAGGTAAATACATACAAAAATTTGGATGAATTAAAAATTAAAGAAGTATTTGGAAATTTAAAATCTTATAGTACTGAAAATATTGTCGTTGAAATAGATGATAAAAAAGAAGTTGAAATTGAAATGGCAAATATTTCGAAAATAACAACTGTTTTTGATTGGTAAAATCAATCTAAGCATAAAGAAAGGAATGATTGGAAAATGAAGAGAAGAGTAGGAAGAGTTGAAAAAAGAGGAATTGATACGATAGAACTAATGGAAGCGATGGATGAATTAGAAAAAAGTCAAGGAATAAAAAAAGATGTTTTGATGGAGTCTATTGAACAAGCTTTGGTTATTGCATATAAAAGAAATTTTGAATGTTCAGATGAAAACATTAAGGTTGTACTTGATAAAACTGACGGACAGATGCATGTGTATCAAGAAAAAGAAATTGTTGAAGAGTTAGAAAATGATAAAAAAGAAATGTTACTTGATGATGCAAAAAAAATAAATAAAAATTACCAATTAGGAGATATTGTTCAAATAGAACTTATGCCAAAGGAATTTGGTAGAATTGCAGCTCAAACAGCAAAGCAAATTATTACTCAAAAAATTAGAGAAGCTTCAAGAGATATAATTTTTACTGAATTTGCTGGAAAAAAAGGTGAAATAGTTACTGGATTAGTGCAAAAAGCTGATGGTAGAGTAGTTATAATGGATTTAGGAAAAATCGAGGGTATTATGCCAAAAAAAGAACAAATTTCTACAGAGCATTATAATGTAAATGATAAAATAAAGGCTTGCATAATTAGTGTTGAAAAAGGTGTTAAAGGCTCAACTCAAATTATTGTTTCAAGAGCAAGTATAGAATTTGTTAAAAAGCTTTTTGAAATTGAAATTCCTGAAATATATGAAGGCGTTATAGAAATAAAAAGTATATCTAGGGAAGCTGGATCTAGAAGCAAAGTTGCAGTATTTTCGCCTAATCCAAATATTGATCCAGTTGGATCTTGTGTTGGACAAAAAGGAATTCGTATTCAGAATATTATAAATGAATTACATGGTGAAAAGATTGATGTTATTGAGTGGAATGAAGATCCATCAATATTTATTTCTGTTGCTTTAGCACCAGCAAAAGTTTTAGCTGTAGATATAAAAGAAGATGAGAGATTTGCACAAGTTATTGTTCCAGATGACCAATTATCTTTAGCAATTGGAAAAGCTGGACAAAATGCAAAATTAGCTGCAAGATTAACAGAATGGAAGATAGATATTAAGAGTGAATCGCAATTTAGAGAAATGCTAGAAAAAGGGCAATTAGATGGGGAAAATAAAGAAAGTAATGAAAATGATGATTTGATTGAAGACATAGAAAATCAAGATGAAGTTGTTGAATAAAAGATATTAGAATAAGATAAAAAAATAGGAATAAATATTATAATGTTAAAGGGGCAAGATTTTGAAAAAAAGTATAATTAAAAACAAAAAAGAATTTACAAATACATTGATTGTGGGGGTGATGTAATGGGAAAGAAAAAAGTTTATGAACTTGCAAAAGAATTAGAAGTAAATAGTAAAGATATAATATCATTATCTAATGATATGGGAATAGAAGTTAAAAGTCACCTTAGCGCTATTGATGATGAGTTAGAAGTTAAGATTAGAGATAGGTTAAAAAAATCTAGTGAATTGGAAAATAAATCTAAAAAACCATCTAATTCAGATAGAAAGAATAGTAAGACTAATAAAAGCGATAACACTGAAAATAAAAAATCTAAAAAACCATCTGATTCTATGAGTGGTGAAAATTCAAATCGCAAGGAAGAAGTTAAAACAACAGGTGAGGTGATTATTAGAAGAAAGGTTATTCTTGAAGAAGAAGATGTAAAAAATAATCGTCAAGAAAAATCTTCAAAAGATGGAATAGGATTTACTGAAAGAAAGAATAAAGATTTTAATATTGTTTACAGAGAAAAACGTACAAGACCTATGACTGTAAGTGAATTGTTTGGAATTAAACCTAAAAAAAGTGAAACTGTAAATTCTAAACCAAATGCTGAAGCAAAACCTGAAGTAAATAAAAAAAATGAAGTAAAAAATGATTCTGAGATTATTGAGAAAAAAACGGAAATTGTAAAAAATAGAAATTCACAGTCTGTTAAAACAAATGACAATTTTAATAATAACCGTGCAAATAACTTTAATAGAAATAATAATAGTAATAATAAAGGTAATAACAATAATTACAATAATTACAATAGAAATAGTAATTTTAATAGGAATAGAAACAATGGTAATTACAATAATAAAGGCAATAATGGTTTTGTTAATAGAGATTTTTCTAATAGGCAGAATGGAAATAATACTAGACGTACGCAACCTATGCAGCAAAATAGAAAAGTTGACAATATCGCAACAACTGAGTTTATAGAAAAAGAGAATCAGAGAGATTATACAAATAAATTTATTGATAAACAAAAAGCAAATCGCAATTATGATGATAAGAAGAAGAACAATAGAAATAGAAGAAATTCAAGAAATGATGGATTTAATGAAGAGAAACTAAGAGATTTAAAACAGGTTAATAAACTTTCAAATATGTTTGAAGATCAAGATGGTGGAATGCTTGATTATTATGATTTGTCTAGTAGACAAGGAGGAAGAAGAAAGAAGAATAAAAAAACAATAACTCATAAAAAACAACAAATATTTGAACTTAAAGAAATAACAATTCCAGAAAATATTTCTGTAAAAGACTTAGCTACAGAATTAAAGAAAACTAGTGCAGATGTTATTAAAAAATTAATGGAACTTGGGATAATGGCTAATTTAAATCAAGAACTTGATTTTGATACATCATATTTGGTTGCAGATAGCTATGGAATTACTGCACATAAAAAAGAAGTAATTAGTGATGAAGATATTTTGTTTGATGATTCTGAGGATAAGGAAGAAGACCTACAAACAAGACCTCCCGTTGTTGTTGTAATGGGACACGTTGATCATGGAAAGACTTCTTTACTAGATGTAATCAGAAATACAAATGTAATTGAGGGTGAAGCTGGAGGAATAACACAACATATAGGTGCTTATAAAGTCAAAGTTAACGATAGAGAAATAACTTTCTTAGATACACCAGGACATGAAGCATTTACAAGTATGCGTGCAAGAGGTGCGCAGATAACAGATATTGCAATATTGATAGTAGCAGCAGATGATGGAGTTATGCCACAAACAATTGAAGCAATTAATCATGCAAAAGCAGCAGAGATTCCAATTATTGTTGCAATAAACAAAATCGACTTACCAGGTGCAAATGTTGAAAAAGTTAAGCAAGAATTAATGAAATATGAGTTAGTTCCTGAAGAATGGGGCGGAGATACAATCTTTGTTCCTATATCTGCAAAAAACAATATAAATATTGATAATTTATTAGAAATGGTATTATTACAAGCAGATATGCAAGATTTGAAAGCTAATCCTAATAGACAATCTAAGGGAACTGTAATTGAAGCTAGACTTGATAGAACAAAAGGTCCTATTGCTGCATTATTAGTTCAAAGAGGAACCTTAAATTTAGGTGATACAATTATTTTAGGTTCTTCAATAGGAAGAATTAGGACAATGACAAACGATAAAGGTAAAAATGTTAAAAAAGCTGGGCCTTCTACACCAGTAAGAATTACAGGATTAAAGAGTTTGCCTGAAGCGGGTGATACATTCTATGAAGTAAAAAATGAGAAGGTTGCTAAACATTTAATAGAACAAAGAAAATTAGAGAATAGAGAGAAAACAATTGCTAATAATAATGTTGTTACATTAGATAATTTATTCCAGAAATTAGAGAGTGAAGGATTAAAACAACTTAATGTTATTGTAAAAACTGATGTTCAAGGTACAGCAGAAGCATTAAAAACTTCAATTGAAAAATTATCAAATGAAGAAGTTAGAGTAAAAGTTTTACATGCAACAGCTGGTGGTGTAACAGAATCGGATGTTGAGCTTGCAAAAGCAGCTAATGCAATAATCATAGCATTTAATGTTAGACCTGTTGGTGCTGCGCAAAAAATTGCTGAAAAAGAGCAAATTGAGATTCAACAATATTCTATAATATATCAAGTATTAGAAGATATTGAAAGAGCAATGAAAGGTATGTTAGAGCCTGAATATAAGGAAGTTAATATTGGTAATGCTGAAGTTAGACAAACATTCAGAGTTTCTAATGTAGGTACAATTGCTGGATGTTATGTAATAGATGGAAAAGTTGAAAGAAATGCAGGGGTAAGAGTAATACGAGAAGGTGTTGTTATACATGACGGAAAACTTGTTTCATTGAAAAGATTTAAAGATGATGCTAAAGAAGTGTCAAGAGGTTTTGAATGTGGAATGCAAATTGAAGATTATGATGACATTAAAGTTGGAGATATAATAGAGGCATATGTTTTGGAAGAAATAAAGAGATAGTTTTAGATTTAGCAGGGGAAAACAAATAAATGTAGATTTGGAAACAAATGAACTAGATAGTGCCCGTTATTGTTTAAATCTTTAGTATTAGTATTTATGCATATTTTTGAAAGGAATGAATATAATGGGAAGGAACCCTAATAGATTAGATAGAATAAATGAAGAATTAAAAAAAGAAATTAGTCAAGTTATAAATTATGAGTTAAAAAATTCAAATGTAACTGGTATGATTAGTGTAACAAAAGTTAAAATATCTCCAGATTTAAGATATGCAAAAGTTTATGTTAGTATTTTTAATTCAAAAAGTAAAAAGAATACAATGGAAGGATTAAAAAAATCTGAAGGATTTATAAGAACTAGAATTGCTAACACTATTAATTTAAGAGTTACACCTCAATTGAGGTTTATTATTGATGATTCAGAAGAACAGGGAGAGAAAATTGATGCTATATTAAGACAACTAAAGGAAGAAAATAAATAATGAAAGGATGTAATATGTCAATATTAGATGAAATATTAATTGAAATAAATCAAGCAAAAAATATTGTTTTACTTGTACATGAAAATCCAGATGGAGATGCAATAGGATCTGGACTATCTATGTATTTAGCTTTAAAAAAAATTAACAAAGATGTTGAATTAATAATTCCGAAATATTCAAGGGTTTTTGATAATATGCCATATATAAGTGAAACAAAACAGAAGGGGATGCATGAAAAATATGATTTGGCTATAGCTATGGATTGTGCTAGTTTAAAATTATTAAATGGTTGGGCAGGATATTTTGAAAATGCAAAAAAGACTATTTCAATAGATCATCATAGTTCTAATTCTATGTTTGGAGATATTAATTTAGTTGATCCAAGTTCACCTGCTTGTTGTCAAACTTTGTATCAGATATTTAAATACTATAATTGGGATATTGATAAACAAATTGGAGAATGTATTATGACTGGAATTATAACTGATACTGGTGGATTTCAGTATTCGCAAGTATCAAAAGAGACATTTGAAGTTGTTTCTCGATTATTGGATCTTGGTGTAAATATTCCATTAATATATAAACAGATGCTTTCTACACATACTAGAACTAGTTTTGAATTAAGAAAGATAGCTATGGATAGAATGGAATTTTTGGAAGATGGTAAAGTAGCATTTACATATATAACAAACGAAGACCAAGACAAAATTAAAGCTGAAACAGGAGATTATGAAGGAATAGTTAATGAAGGGAGAAATGTTGAAGGTGTTGAGGTTTCAATCTTTTTACATGAAGAAGAAGATGGTTTTAAGGCTTCATTAAGATCTAATGATTATGTTAATGTTTCGGATGTGTGCTTAATGTTTGGCGGAGGAGGGCATATAAGAGCAGCTGGAGCTAAGTTTAAAGGAAAACCACAACAGATTAGAGATAAGTTATTAGGAGAAATAAAGAGATATTTAAAGTAAGGTTATATAAGGGCAGTTTTTTTACATAGTTAAATTCTATGTTAGTATAACTGTCTTTATTAATTTAGAATTAATGTAAAAAAATGATATGGAATTTAATAGAAAAATGGTATAAATTAATTGACTTTAAATAATATAAAATATATAATATTACTATATCAAAAAAAGGAGGTATGTTTTATGAAAAAATACATAAGTGAATGTATTGGAACAGCAGTGTTAGTTTTAGTTGGATGTGGAACAGCTGCTATTACAGGAGGAGAAGTAGTTGCAACATCATTAGCATTTGGACTAGCTATTATTGCAATGGCATATGCTATAGGAAATATTTCAGGATGTCATGTGAATCCTGCTGTATCATTGGCTATGCTTATTAATGGAAAGATGAAAGCGAAAGATTTTGTTTGGTACGTTATTGCACAAATAGTAGGAGCTTTTGTGGGTGCAGGGATACTTTATTTTATATTGAGTAATACAATTGATGGAGTTACAGGATTAGGAACAAATGGATTTGATGCACAATCATTTTTAGGAATAACACCAATTGCAGCATTTGTTGTTGAAATAGTATTAACATTTGTATTTGTTTATACAATATTGGGAGTAACTTCAGATGAAAAAAAATCAGCTGTTTCAGGAATAGTAATAGGATTAACTTTAGCATTTGTCCACCTAATAGGAATTGGACTTACAGGGACATCGGTTAATCCTGCAAGAAGCTTAGCTCCAGCGGTTATAATGGGTGGAGAAGCTTTAGCTCAAGTATGGTTGTTTATTGTGGCTCCATTATGTGGTTCAGCTTTAGCAGCTGTTGTTTATAAATTTTTAAATAAAGAATAATTAAGTTGATATTAAATTAATAATATAATTATGAAATAAAAAAGAGGCTTTGCCTCTTTTTTATAAATATAATAGTTTTACTTTTCTATTATAAAAAATTTAGTACAGAAAAATTACATATTGAATAGTTAGATTGAATGTTACTATTCACAGCTCAAAGTCCCTGATAGTATTTGCATATCGCTTGACGTTGTTGGTTGCGGGCACGAATGCAATTTCTCTAAATAGTAATTCGGCTTCACTGTCACAAGTTTCTGTCCTCAATTACTATTTGGACGGCAAATTTATTCTAACTCTAATCCGCTCCCAGCTTTAGTTCTTAACGAACCAAAGGTGAGTCTTAGAGATGAAGTTTCATACAGAGCAATAAAAACGAAGTTTTTATGATTATTAGCGGAGTAGAGTACTTGATTCGCTCGAATATTACGCTGTCTGCACTTTTGTGGAAATATTATTTGGGACTTTGAGCCATGAATTGTAACGATTGAATAAAAATATTTTGAAAAAAAACAAAAAAAGTGTTGACTTTTGCAACTCAATATTGTATAATAAAAAACAGTTCATTGTGGAACTATTATAAAAGTATAAAGTACATTGAAAAATAAACAACAAATCTTTTGAGAAACCAATAATTAATGTTGAGTTTAAAAGCGAGAAATACGAGAAAATTGTGGAGTTGCTTTATAAAATATACTCTTGTATATTTAATAGCAATGACGAAAATTAACAGAGTAGTTCAAAGCTTATAAGCACAACAAAAGTTGAAGAAATTCAACACAGCGGTTAGTATTTAAAATACTAATAACAATGATTAAAATGAGTCAAAGACTCGGAGAAAAATATTATTTAAGTATTGCTATGTTTTTTTGTTTTTGATTTAGGCAATGCTTAGATGTCAAGAAACAAGTAGTGTGAGGAAAACGAGTATTCAACGGAGAAACTATACATATGTATGTCGACGAAGTTGAAACAAAGTTTGACAAAGCAATATGCAGTTTATTGGCATATAATTTGAGAGTTTGATCCTGGCTCAGGAGAAACGCTGGCGGCGCACATAAGACATGCAAGTCGAACGAA
>JAFWMA010000012.1 GCA_017510825.1 Clostridia bacterium
AATGCATAATTAATAAGCTAAATATAGGAATTATTCCATCAAAAATTGGTACTCCTATTTCACTCATTGGTATTGTTGCTAAATCTGCTATCATTATAGAAATTACAAATTCAAACGGTTGTAATTGACCTATTTCTCTTTTTCCCATTAGTCTTGTTACAATTAAAACAATAACATACAGCACAATCGATCTAATATAAGTTACAAGCATCTTCTACTCCTCTATTTTGCAATTTGCAATTTGGGACGGGCTATTTTTGCAAAACTTTTGCAGTTTGGGACGACCTTCTTCTGCAAAAGTTTTGCAAAAATAGCCCGTCCCAAATTGCAAATTGCAAAAAGTGTAAAACTTATTTATAGTATGTCCAATTTAATTTTATTTATTTGTATATTTTAGCTTTTTTGGGAAATAATTAGATTATTAAATTTGGAGGCAAGTTAAATGAAAATAAATAGGACTGTTCAATTTCTTGGTAGATTGTTTATTGCTATAATTATTTTAGGAATTACTGCTTTTTTCACTCCTGGTTTTGAATTAAATAATTTAGGTGTTTTGGCTATAGCTGTTTGTATATTAACTTTTGTTGATTTCTTTATCGGTAATTTTACTAGATTATTTTATCATCCTTATATGAAATTAATAATTGGATTTGTTTTAGCTTGTTTAGCACTTTACTATGTACAGTATTTTTTAATAGGTTATACTTTATCTTTAATTCCCATTGTTTTAGGTGCGATAGTTTATGGTTTAGTTGATTATATGCTACCTAATGAAGAAGACAAAAGCAAAACCAAACAGGAGCAACCTGCATAAATCTCCTAATACACAAGAATATTTTGAAGTTATGATTAAACATATTCATATAATTTGTAAACATAAGTTGTTTTTTGTATTATTTTGTTTCCATAATAACTTTTCAATTTATCAACTGTGGAAAACTATTCATTATTAATGTACTATTTATAGTTTTCCACAAAGTTTTCCACAGTTTCCACAAATATTACTTTTATATTTTATGTTGATTATTTTAGTATTTTATATGTTTTCTTTTATTTTTGTTAACCAATTCTATTTTTTTGACTACTTGTATATATGGCAATGGTATGTCAAAAATTGGTGTTCCAAATTGTAAAAGTTTTGCAAAAATAGCCCGTCCCAAATTGCAAAAAAGGACGTCCTAAAATGGAAGAACGTCCCCTTTTAAATATCTTATTTTGTTCTTTTTACTTCGTAAACACTGTCTATTTTTCCTAGTTCTCTTACTACTTTGTTTAATAATGTTACATCTTTTACTTCAATTGTAACTTCTATTGTTGCAATTTTTTCAGCATTTGCTTTTGCTGATATTGCTATTAGTTTTGCATCTGAATTTGCTATTACTTTAATTGTATCTGCAGTTAGTCCATCTCTATCATTAGCTAAGATTCTTATGTCTGCATTATAGGTACTATTTTCTTGATTGTTCCAATGAACTTCAATTATTCTTCCTTCATCTTTTATTAAGTCTTTAACATTTATGCAGTTCTTTCTATGAACTGTAACACCTCTTCCTCTCGTAATATATCCTACTATTTCGTCCCCTGGTACAGGATTACAGCATTTTGAAAGCTTTACTAAACAGTTGTCAATTCCTTTTACTATTATTCCTGTACTAGAAACTTTAGTTTTTCTTTCTTTATGAAGTTTTTCAATCTTTTCTTCTATGTTTATATTTTCTTTATTGTATTTTCTGTATTCTTCTAGTGTTCTTGCAATAATCTTCCCTTGGCCAATTGAGCCAAAACCAACTGCTGCATACATATCTTCTAATGTTTTAAATCTGTATCTTTTTAATGCAGCTTGGTAATATTTTTCTATAAATAGTTCATCATATGTCATTCCAATACGTTTTATTTCTTTTTCAATTAAGTCTTTGCCTTTTTCAATGTTATTCTTTCTTTCATGTTTTTTAAACCATTGAAGAATTTTTGTTTTAGCATTAGAACTTTTTATAAATCTTAACCAATCTCTGCTAGGGCCTTTTGCATTATCATTTGTAACAATATCAACAATATCTCCATTTTTTAACTTAGTAATAATAGGCATCATCTTGCTATTAATTTTGCATCCAACCATGTGATTTCCAATTTCTGCGTGGATTAAATATGCAAAATCAATTGGAGTGCTTCCCTTAGGTAGCGTTTTTATTTCTCCTTTTGGTGTAAAAACATATACTTCATCTTCAAATAATTCTGTTCTTAGAGTGTCCATAAATTCTTGTGGATCTTGCATATCTTTTTGCCATTCAAGGGTTTCTCTAAGCCATGATAGTTTATCTTCTGATACTGTGACATTTGCTTTTTTCCCTTTTAAAAAGCTTTGTTCTTTATATGCCCAGTGTGCAGCTATACCATATTCAGCAATTCTATGCATATTGTATGTTCTAATTTGGACCTCAAATGGTGTTCCTTTTTTTCCTATTAGTGTGGTATGTAAAGATTGATACATATTTGGTTTTGGAACAGCTATATAATCTTTAAATCTTCCAGGCATTGGTGTATATAAATCGTGAACTACTCCTAGTGCAGCATAACAGTCTTTTACTGAGTTTACCAAAATTCTAAGTGCAAATAAGTCATAAATTTGGTCTAGTGTTTTATTGTCTCTTTGCATTTTTCTGTAAATAGAATAAAGGTGTTTTGCTCTTCCAGTAACTTCAGCTACTATATGATTTTTTCTTAGATTTAGCTTTATTTCATCCATTATTTGCTCAATAAATTTAAGTCTTTCTTCTCTTTTTTTGTCAATACCTTCAACAATTTCTCTAAATTCTTCTGGATATAGATATTTAAATGATAAATCTTCCAATTCCCATTTTAAAGAATATACACCAATTCTATTTGCTAATGGAGCATACAAGTTTATTGTTTCTGTTGAAATTGCAATTTGTCTATCTCTTTTTAAGTATTTTAGAGTTCTCATATTATGTAGTCTATCTGCTAGTTTTATTAGAATTACTCTAATATCTTTTCCCATTGCTAAAAACATTTTTCTATAATTTTCTACTTGTTGTTCTTCACCACTTGCAAAATTAATCTTTTTTAATTTTGTTACTCCATTTACCATTTCAGCAATTTCTGTGCTAAATTCTTTTTCAACATCTTCAAAAGTCACATCTGTATCTTCTAATAAATCATGCATTAAAGCTGCGCAAATTGTTTCATCATCTAAACCTAAATCAGCTAAAATATATGCAACTTCTATTGGATGAATTATATATGGCTCACCTGATTTTCTCTTCTGATCCCCATGATGATCAAAAGCATATTGATATGCTTTTCTTATTAACTTAGTATCACATCTTCTATTATGGCTTTTAGCAACTTGAATAATGTCATTTATTGTTCTTTGCTCCTCTTTTTTCATAACCTTCCCCCTTTTATAGCGCTTTTCTGATATCCTTTAACACAATTTGAATTTTGTCTTTATTGTTAAATGTATTTATTTCTATATTTCCTATAATATCAATTTTATCATCAATTTGATACATATTTGCCATATCACCCATATTAAATCCTATCGCATCTATGGATACTCTTTCATCTTGTAAAGTCATTTTTAAATGTTTACCTTCTGATAAAGTTCTAATAGCATAAATCCTTAAATTTCTATATAAAATTATTGGCTTAGCATTTCCTTCTCCAAAAGGTTCCATAATATTTATTTCTTTAATAGCTTCTAAATCAATGTCTTTTGAAGTTATTTCTTCATCTATTTCGATTTTTTGTTGTAGCATATCTTTATCTATTTTTTCATTAGCATAATTTTCAAATTCTTGCTTGAATTTGTCTATATTTTTTGTTTTTAAGCTTAATCCTATAGCCATTCCATGTCCACCAAAATGTGTTAGGTTTTTGCTGCATTTTTCGATTGCTTCATGTAGATCAAATCCAGAAATACTTCTTCCTGATCCTCTTGCCTCATCACCTTCAATACATATTAGAATACTTGGTTTATAATATGATTCTGTTATTTTTGATGAAACTATCCCAATAATTCCGTGATGCCAATTTTCTTTTGCTAAAACTAAACTTTTACCATTGCTATTTTCTTCAGCTTGTTCTAGAGCTTCTTTATAAATTCTTTTTTCAATTTCTTGTCTTTCTTTATTATATTCTTCTAAAGATTTTGCTAGCTTTCTAGCTTTTATTGGATCATCTGTTAGAAGTAAGTCTAGTGCATTTTCATGATGTCCCATTCTTCCACAAGCATTTATTCTTGGAGCTATTCCAAATGAAATTGAAACTGCATCTATGTTTTTTATTCCAGCACATTTTACAATTTCTCTAATTCCCACATTTCTTAGTTGTCTTACTATCATCATTCCTAATTTTGCAATTACCCTATTTTCACTTACTAGTGGAACTATATCTGAAATTGTTCCAATGCAGGCTAAATCTAAATTTTTTAATGCAATATTTTCATCTATATTCATTTTTATAGCTAGAGCCTGAGTTATTTTAAAAGCCACTCCACACCCAGCTAATTCCCTAAAATAATATTTACTGTCTTTTCTTTTACAATCTATTACTGCTATTGTGTTTGGAATTTTCTCACCTGGTTCATGATGGTCTGTTATTATTACATCCATACCAAGTTCTTTTGCAAGTTCTGTTTCTTTTATTCCTGTTATACCACAATCAACTGTTATTATTAGGTTATATCCTCTCTCAGCAATTTTTCGAATAGCAGTTTCATTCATTCCATATCCTTCTGTAAGTCTGTTTGGAATGTATATATCTATGTCTAGTCCTATGTCTTTCATAAATCTTTTTAAAATTGCTGAACTTGTGATTCCGTCTGCATCATAGTCACCATATACAATAATTTTTTCTTTTTTTTCTATTGCGGTCATTATTCTTTCAATTGCTGGTTCCATATCTGGCATTTCAAATGGATTTCCAAAGCTTTCCCTTGTTGGATTAAGAAAAGTTTCAATCTCTTCATCTGTCTTCATATTTTTGCTAGCAAGCATTGTTGAAACTAATCTACTTACATTAAACTTTTCTTCTATATATTTTTCTTTTTTTATTATATCATCTGACTTCTCTTTTTTTGTCCATATTTTACTCATCTATTTCTCCTGTTTTTTTACAATAATTTAAGTTTTATTGCTGTATTTGTTTAATGTATATTTTACTATATATATGGTAAAAAAGCAAGATAGATAAAAAATCATCTTGCTTTTTATTTTTTGTGCTTTGACTATATTATGAATTATTTTACTATTTATGTTAATCTAAAAGGTATGTGTCTTCGGTGACCTGTGTCCCCGGTGATCCCAAAATGGGCCAAATGCTCCGTCGCCGGTGACCCATTTACTATTTTAGGGATACTGTACCATCATTTGCTACATTGACCCTTGACCCGGGAATGGAAACTACGACACGGCAAGCGTGACTAGGGTTGCTCCTGTTACCATCAGAAGCGCATAAGCGACCGGAACCCAAGTAGCCTGAATACACTCTACGCAAATCGAATTCAGCATCGTTCGAGAAAGCATAAACGCAACGCGAGGCAAGCCAGTAATTAGTGCCACTAGAATTAAATAGCTCCCCTCCTATTCCACTACTTCCGAAATCTCCTAATCTTGTTTTTGTTGTTTCATTATTCCCTGAATATAAATAAGTTTGGTTTACTGTTAGTGTACTTGCTGTTTTTGATGTGCTATTTATTAAATCTCCACTTATTGGTTCATAGTTACTTGGAACTTCTTCATCATACATTGGGTTATTTGTGCTTTTGGCTACATTTCCTTCCGTTCCGTATATTTGTGGAAATTTTGTATTACTTGGTGTATATGTATATGTTTTTGTTCCCACTTGGCCATCATTATATGTATCCTCCCTTGATGCTTGCACCATTTCTGTGTCCCAATTATAGCTACTTCCATTCATTCCTTCTGCTGCTTTTTTTATATCACTTAAATTTAATGCATGTACTCTACTGCTATCTACTCCATATCCACTTTCATTTGCAAACAACTTTGTACTTATTTCATTTAAATAATATAAACCGTTATCATATCCCCCTGCATCTTTAAATTCTACTGTTGTTCTTGTTGGCTGGCTTACTAGGTTTACTCCATTTTCATCTGCACTTAATACATACCATTTTAAACTTTGTGTTCCTAAATTTGCTTGCGTAAATGTTTGTTCTGTTGCTCCTCCGTTTTTGTCACTTGGTATTACTACTTGTGTGCTTGTTACTGCTGGTTTGTATTCTACTTCCTGCAAGCCACTATGACTATTGATTGCCGAAATTGCTTGATCTCCCCATGGCAATCCTGGGGCAACGTAACTTGCAACTTCTATGTTTGTATAATTTTGTGGATAACTATATATTGTTTCTCCATTTGAATTTTCGAATCCTTTTACATAGTATATTGTTCTTGATTGCTCATTAATAATGTAAATATCATTTGATGATGGTGTACTACCTGGTTGAATTTCATAATTTCCTGTACCATAGCTTAGGCTTAACATATATGTTCCTGTTTTTGCGTATATTTTATTGTTTAGTTCATGTGCATTAATAATATAATATGTATTGTTATCGTTTGGGTTTATTGGTATGTTTTGCATACTACCATTATATATTGGCCCAATATCAGATATACTATCAGTTTGAGCATAAACTTGAGATACAGTTTCTGATAATATATTTAGATCGTCTTTAAATAGTGATATATCATTTACTTTTATTATATTACTAATGTTAATTGCTGTTGGTATACTTATTAATCCTAATATTACTATTGTTATAACTAAAACTACTAATGTTATTCCTTTTTCATTATTTTTCTTATTATTCTTTTGCATATTTAAAACCCCTTAATTATTTTATCTTTCATCACGTTCTTTTTCAAGTATTTTCTCGTTATTTCTGTTAAGAGTTGTTATATTTCCTTCTGTACTAGGTTTTGCCGCTTTTCTTCTCTTTACATTTGGTAAAGGCCATTCTCTTTCATCTGAAAGTTTTTTACATTCATCTTCAGCTTCTTTTAGAATTTTCATTTCTTGAGAATCTGTTACAAATTCAGCATATCCAAGTTCATCAGGCACATCAACTCCTAAACGTGAATCAAGTGATTTTATTAATTTTGCTATTGTTCCCATCGTTAGGAATTCGCCTCCTTCTTTTTTTGAATAACATATATATTATATCACAACTAACAAAAAATAGCAAGAGTTTTTTACTGATTTACATAATTTTTTTATTACTTTGAACCTTATATCTAGGCACTTCTACATATATGCAGAAGTGCCTTTTTATTAATTTAGCAAATTTGTTTTATTCTGATCTTAGTGATTCAACTGGATCTTTTTTGCTTGCCATGCTTGCTGGTGCTGCACCTGCTAGCACAGTAAGTAACATGCTAACTAAAATCAAAATAACAGCAATAACAGGTGTAATTTGAACAATATTATCTATTTGTGCAAAATTACTAACAATCGCATTAGCAGCAGTTGAAATTAAGTATGCAACTCCAACACCTAGTATACCTGATGCAAATCCTTCTATCATAGTTTCCGCTCTAAATACTCTCTTAACATCTTTCTTGCTAGCACCAATTGCTCTTAAAATACCAATCTCCTTTGTTCTCTCAAGTACAGATACATATGTTATTATACCTATCATTAAACTAGATACAACAAGTGAAATAGATACCAATGCAATTAGAACTACTGAAATAACATTAACTACACCACCTATTACATCTGTTAGGCTTTTCATTTCATCAACATAAGTAATTTTATCCTCATCTGAAGCACTGTTGTTATACTCGTCAATAAAAGCTTTTAAATCTTCTTTACTTTGAATATCTTTTGGATACATATTAATTGAATATGGGTCACTTATGTCTGCTGCGTCAATTTTTTTCAAATTGCTTTCATATGTTGCATCAATACCATCAAAAGCTACACCTGTAAATATATTTGTGTTTTTATTAGCTAATTGTTCTTTTACTATTTCTGAATTTGATGATTGATTTATTACATATTCTGTTAAATCTGTTGTGTATCCTAAAAATCCGCTAGGAGTATTTTTATCTTTAATTTTTACAACTCCAACAACTTTTAATTCAGTTCCTTCGTTATATAAATTATTAAGGAAGTTACTATCATTTTCTCTACTAATCCACGTATTGCCCATTTTTTGATAAAAATTTGTCGCACCAATTAATTCATATTTTTTTCCAATTATTTGGTTGTAATCATATACAACATTTTTCTTTTCTGTTTTTTCTCCATTGCTGGCTTTTGAAAGAATTTCTGTTATTTCATCTCTGTCTTCAACATTTATAGAATACATTGTTGATAAATCTAATTCTTCGTCTTGATTTACTATTAGAACTAATTCATTATAGTTTTCAGGCATTTTACCAGATAATAATTCATAATTATTATTTCCAAGCATCTGTCCAAATGAATTTTTAATTATCTTTGAATTGTCTGATACCAAGGAAGATAGTCCTGTTGCATTTACATCTGAATCATCTATTGGATTAACTTTGATTATATCACCGTCTTTTGCTTTGTCAAATATATTTAAGTCTACATTATAATTGTATTGAATATTTGAAGTCATAGAATCTACTTTACTTCTATTTTCTTCTATATACTGTTTTAACTTTTTTAAATTATTCTTCTTGGTTGATACTTTTGTACTTACAGTCATATTGCTTGCCACATCATCAATTGCAAGTAGTTTCCCATTGTGTTCTGGCTTTTTATTATCCGATAAATCAATGCTTGAACTTGATGTATCAATAATAGTTGACTCTACTTTTATTGCTTGACTTCCAAAAGAATCTTGCTGAAGATTATTTGCGTAATTTCTAACTCCAGTTGCAAGTCCTAAAATTAATGCAATTCCAATAATACCAATGCTTCCTGCTATTGCAGTTAAAGTAGTTCTTCCTCTTTTTGTTATCAAGTTATTTTTGCTTAAAGATAATGCTGTTAAAATTCCCATTGATTTTTTCTTTTTTTCGTCGTCCTGCTCTATTTCTTCATTGCCATCAAAAGGTTCTGTATCGTCAATTATCTTTCCATCTTTTAAGCTTACAATTCTTGTAGAGTATTCTTTTGCTAAGTCTGGGTTATGTGTAACCATTATTACAAGTTTTTCCTTAGCAACTTCCTTTAGTAAGTCCATTACTTGTACACTAGTTTCAGAGTCTAGCGCTCCAGTTGGCTCATCTGCTAGAATTATTTCTGGATTATTTACTAATGCTCTAGCAATTGCAACCCTTTGCATTTGTCCACCTGATAGTTGAGATGGTTTCTTTTTTAAGAATTCTCCTAGTCCAACTTTTTCTAATGCTTCTTTTGCCATTTTCTTTCTTGTCGATGCGGAAACTCCTGTTAATGTTAGAGCTAGTTCAACATTTTCAAGTATTGTTTGGTGTGTTATTAAATTGTAGCTTTGAAAAATAAATCCTATTTTATAGTTTCTGTATGTATCCCAATCTGCATCTTTATAGTTTTTTGTACTTACTCCATTTATTATCAAATCTCCAGTTGTGTAGTGGTCTAGTCCTCCTATTATGTTTAGTAGTGTACTTTTTCCACTACCACTTTGTCCTAAAATAGAAACAAATTCATTTTTTCTAAAGTTTATTGAAACATCATCTAGTGCTTTTTGCTCATATCCATCCATTTTATAAATTTTAGTAACATTTTTAATTTCTAACATAAACTTCTCCTCTCATTTTTTATGCAAAAATTATACCATATCTATTGTTGAAAAATCAACAAAAAAGAGGAACTTTAGAGATGTTATGAAATTCTCCTGATACAATTTATAATTATTTACAATGCAAGTTATTCGTGATATAATACAAATATGTTTTTTATTCAGTTATAGTAATTATAAAAAGCTTTCAAATCAGAAAAGGAAGTGAGCGTTATGGCTAATAACTCTAACCATAATATCATGCGGAAACTACCATTTAATAGAAGAATCATTTTAATTTCTTCTTTACTTACTGACATTAAACTATTTTGGAAAATTGCAAAAGAAATTTATTCTATTATATATTTTCTTTGTGATGAATATCCGGATTTCTATGAATGGTATTGGAATAAGGAAATTCCTAGAGTGTTTAGTGGTACTAGCGAGATTGTTTTTTGTACTGTTGACAACAATATTGTTGGAATTACATTATTGAAAAAAGATTCATATGAAAGAAAAATATGTACCATATATGTAGTTGAAAAATATCGTAGACAAAGAATTGCAACCCAAATGTTAGAGCAATCTTTTAAATACCTTGCTACTACTAAGCCTCTCATTTCAATCACAGACTATAAAGTTTATATGTTCAGATCTTTTATTCAAAAGTATGATTGGGAATTGACCCAAATTTTAAGCAAAGGGTATTACAATGCAAATTCACGGGAATTTGTATATAACGGCTCATTACCGCACGATTTAAATACTTCTAAATAAAAAAACACTCTCTTAAATTCAACTGAATTTTGAGTGTGTTTTTTTATTATATCTTTTTAATGCGAATTCCTAAAATTCCATATTGTTTTTGTTTTTCTGGTGTATAGAATTCTTCTAATACATCTAATAATTCTTGCTTTGTCATGGATTTATCAGCTATGATTTCTATATCAAAGTCTTCAAGTAAATCTTCAAACGTATTATATCTTAAAAGTCCTATAACTTCCACTTTCATTGTAGTATTTAGGTCAGGTTCTTTTTGAAAAATAATAGTATCACCTATATTAATTTTCTGTCTTTTTTCATCATATAATCTTAGTTCTATCCTTTTTGTACCGTTATTAATATATTCAAAATATTTAGGTTTTAGTTTTAAAGTATGTTTCATCTCTTTACATCTCCCTTCTTAGAACACACTGCATTCAGCTACAAAATATGCAATAATTATTGGTATCAATGCACAGTGTACTCTATAGAATTCTTAATCTTAATTATCTTTTTTAAAACTATTTTTATATACAATAATACCACAAGCAATAACTGCTACTACTGCAATAACTAATATTACTATTACCCATGCAAAACTGTTTTGTTCATTATTTTCGGTATTTTCTACTTCTATAGTATTAGAACTCTGGCTTTGTATAGTGCTTGCGCCCTTATAATTTGTAGATGTTATTGCTGTTCCATTTACATACAAAGTATGCCCATTTAAATTAATATTACTATTGTCTGTAACTTCGTTGTTTAAAGATGTAATACAGGAATCTCCTGTTAATGTTAAAGTTGATGAACTATCTAGTGTAACGTTTATTGTTTTAGCAGTATTTTCGCTATTTATTGCACCAGAATAACTGCTTTTATTTTTTAATGAGAAATCTAGTGTGGAAATATTGTCAACTAAAATGTCCCCTTCAATTTTTTGATTTTTAGCATTTAATGTAACATTACCACCATTTTTACCTGAAGTTCCCCATTTTGCAGAGCTAATTTTTAAGAAGTCACCATTAGTATCATTATTTATTATTTCATTATTTTCAAGCTCAATAACTGTGCTTGTATTTGTAACAAAAATAATTTCACCTTTATTATTAACTATTTTTGAATTTTTTGCACTAAAAGATGATGTTCCAACATCTGCATCTCCTGACATTGATTGATAAATAAATATAGACTTATATGTTTCAGAATTTCCATTTAACTTTGTATTTGTTGCTTCCATTGTTACATTATTTAAATCAACTGAATTTTTTCCCTCAACTACAGCACCTTCTGAGGCTGTTGAAGTTAAGTTTGCATTGTTTACAGTAATATCCGCAGTTGAATAAATTACAGGGGATCCTGTTCCGTGTGATGTATAGTTTCCGCCATTTACTGTTAGAGTTCCACCACCTCTATCGCTTCTAATTGGAGCTGAAGAATTACCATCTGTTTCTGCTGTTACATTGTTTGCAGTTAGTTTTCCTCCACCAGTTACCATTACAGCACCTGAATTATTGTTTGTTGTTTTAATATTTGTGTTTGAAATATTTATTGTTCCATTTGCGTATGCAAAAACACCATTTGCATGTGAACCACTTGTTGCAACATTACCTCCGTTAATATTTAATGTTCCTTCTTTTACTAAAACTCCTGCGTTAGTTCCATAAAAGTCTGAATTATCTCCATCAGAGTCTCCTAATTTTGTAATTGTTGGGTTGTTTAAAGTAGATGTTCCACCTGTTACTAATAAAGAATTTTGGTTTCCTGTTGTTGAAGAATAAGTTTGCCCATTGTTAGTACTATCACTCGAAATTTCAGTTGCCCCTGTATGTGATATATTTGCACTACTTCCGCTTCCTCCTGGCTGTCCTCCATTTCCATCTGGTTTGTCCGGTGGTGCTCCCCCATTTTGACTTGACATTTCACCACTAGGTTTATCTGGTGGCATAGCAAACACCATTGCATAATTTAGTGTTAAAGTTAAAATAATTATAATAGATAATAAAGTTTTTGATAATTTTTTCATAAGCATCTTCCTTTCTATTTTTTAATTTTTAATTAATATATAATACAAACCTTAAAAAAACATTAAAAACTTCTTCCGCCACCGCCATGCGTTGATCCACTGCTACTTGTATGTGTAGATGATGAATGTGAACTTCCACTACTACTGCTACTACTTCCGCTTGACGACTCAACTGGTGAATATCTTCGAGTTTGTTTTACATCAATAAATCTATCAAATTCTTTTACAATTTTAAATTGCCTTGCATAATTTTCTGCCTTTTTTTGTGGTTTTAGTTTTCTCTGGTTGTAGTACCCTCTTGCAATATATATTGCTGTAATTATAATAGATATAACTAAACTTGTAATAGTTATGGACTCAATTGTAATTATATTATTTGAACCATACTTTCCTTTTTTTGCAAAATATGAAGCTTTATCTATAAATTCTTTACAACAATCATAATATTTTTCTTTCTTTATGTTCTTATATGTATATTCAAGAATTTTATCTATTCTAACATCATTATAAATCTCTATTGCACTTCCTGTAGTACTAATCCACATCTTTCGTTTTTGCATATCTATCAAAAACAGCACACCACTTTTATCGTCTCCAATTCCATAATTATTATAGTCGTAAAAGTCATCTGCATATTCCATTGACGAAGCTTTATTATTATGATTAATTGTAACAATAACCATATCCATATTATATTTTTCAATATATTTTTGAACTTGTTTATATAGTTTTGTTTCTTCTTCATTTGTTAGCAATTCTGCGTCATCAATTACTTTAACAGTATTTTCAACAACTTTTGTTTTCTCCTTTGCTTGCTTCATTATAGCTTTATCAATACTATTTGAGGCTAGGCATGATGTAGGAATAATAAAAATCACAAAAATAATTAATATCATTCTTTTCATTATAAAGCACCTCCTAATACATAGCAAAAAATAAATGTTAAAACTTCACAAATAGCAAAAAATATTGTTGATTTTTTTATAACTTGATCTACATCAATAGGAATGTTTCCAACGCATTTGCCAGTTTGTCCATTCATAGCAAAAGTATAATACTCTTCATTATATTTAACATTTAGCATCCATACAGGCAATAGTGCATATTCAGGTCTTCCTTTAGCTATGTTTATTTTTGAATTTTTAACTGAAATGCTAGAATACCCTGTTACTGTTTTCATAATTTCTTCTGAAATAGTATTTTCAATTCTTTCTTTTGCCCTTGAATATACATCATCTGATTTTTGGTCATATCTTTCTGCTAAAAATCCAGCTAAGTAGCTTTTATTAAATTCTTTAAAGTCCCCATATTCATATGGTTCTATAGAGTCCATAATTATATCATTAAATTTAGTTGAACCATCAACTGGAACATCTATGAATATTTCCTCACCACTTCTGACTACATCATAAGTTTCAGTTTCAGTGTATATATAATCACCACTACGCCAAGAATGTGTTTTTTTTCCATCGATATTAAATTCAGCAAATACATTTCCATCAAAAAGCCAGAATGGAATATAAATTCCAGTAATCTTCTCTATATTATCTTTATTGCTAAATGTTTTTGGTGCAAAAAACTTTTTTTTCACCAGATTTTTAAATGATTCTATAGCATCTTCTTTTACTGTTTTAAATGGAATAATTTTATCTGGTTTAAATTCTCCCTGAAGTCTATCTTTTATAATTGTTGTGTTCCCACAATATACACATTCAGTTGCAGTGGTATTGATATCACATATAACTATTGCTCCGCAGTTCTTACATGTGTATTGTTCCCAATGTTCAATGCATTCGTTTTCTTCATTTTTAAATGCACTAACATCAAATGAACTTCCACAATATTCGCAGTCCCATCTCTGACTCTTAGGATTAAACTTAACATTTGCCCCACAACTTGGGCATTTATTATCTAAGGTATCGTTACTACTCATTTGTTATCCTTTCTTTTTTTGATAAAAGCAAAAGTGTCAACTTGCTTTACTGCTTTTGCTACAATATATGTAAGAAAATCTAAATACTTATCTTGACAAGATCCAACCTGTTTTGGGTAGGTATCATCAAAAGTATTATATAATAGATTGTCATCAATTTCAACTATTATCTGTCTATATAGCATAGATTTACAAAATGACAAAAAAATTTTTAATATGTATAATTACTATAAAACAAAAGAAAGGGGGCATCATATGCTTAAGGGAATAAAAAATCCAGTTTTATGTTTTATCATAACATTTATTGCATATGCAATTGTATGTTTAATAGTTTGGACATTACTAGATCTTATTATATCACATAAGCCATTTACTTTTTCAGTTAGTGAAACTATTGTAAAACCAGCCATATGGTCTTTAATTTTTACTATTATTGATCAGGTTGTACTTAGTAGAAAAAATAGTAAAGAATAATATTTATAATAATAAAAAAATTAGGGCACTTCTAAAAAATATGAAGTGTCCTAATTTCTTCCTCTTATCTCCTTTTTTATTCAATCGCCATAAGATTATTTACAGTTTTTTTCATTGAAATTTTATTTATTACAATTGCTAAAACTAAACTTATCAGAGTAATGCTAATACATATAAATGTCGCATTTTGCATTACAAAAGAAATATCAATATGTGATAACAATGCTAAACAACCTATAAAAGCTACAAGTGCTATTACACCTAAAATAATTAAAACTATATTTATTATGCCAAGTTTTCTAGAAATTTCAGTTTCACTATCCCAGTTAAAGTTTGGTCTTATAGAATTCTTTAAAATCAATAAACTTATACAGATTATATTAAGAAAAAAACCAAAGCAAGCACTTAATGGGATTACCCAGCTATTTTCAATAGATATTACTCCTAGTGTTATAGCAACTATCCCTAAGATAATTACATATAGTACACTTCCTAGTGAACAAATAGTTAAAGAAAAGTTTCTTTTACTTTTGTAATAATCAGCATAGTCAACTGGTAAAGTACGGATCATACTAATATTATCACCTTCGCGTGAAAATGCAGTCCCTGGTAAAACATTAAACCCACAAGCAAAACAAGATGCAAATAATGCAAATAGCATAAATGCAATTAACCCTTGTATGTTGCTAAAATGTAATGATACTTCTCCTAAAGAATTTTTTCCTAAAATAAATGGTAATATAAAAAGTACCGGCCAAACAAAACTCATGACAAACCCATAAATCATATATGCAGGATTTCTTTTACTACTCTTTGCTTCATAATAAGTTAATGCTTTTTTTGCATTCTCCTTTTTTCCATTTTGTTTTAAAGCTTTTGAAACATCAATATTCTTCTTGCCAGTACTTTGCATTGAAAGTGCTGTACTAAAGTAGAAAGCTTTTACTGCAAGCGCCGCTAATATCATTATTAGTGCAGAAGTAGAAATACTAATTAGTAGTCCAGTAATGTTTCCTTCAATCATAAAACTATTCATAAAAGATATAGTTGGAATAGCTTCTGAAATATATGAAATCACACTAAATGTTTCTGAACTATCGCCCTGCCATGTGTTGCTTATAACAATATAAGCTATTGAAATCGCAAATGAAAATATTCCACCTAGTGCTACAGTAACATCACGGTTTCTCATAACTCCAAATACTCGGAAAACAACAACAATAAGTAAAGTTGCAATTGAAATTCCAGTTATCGGCATTAAAATACTAGAGATAATAACACCTATTATAAAAGGAAGCCCAACACCTGCGTGAATACCTGCTCCTATGCAAATTGAATTTAATGTGACAATGCTTAATCCTACAGGAAAAACAGATGCAACAGCTAATTTTGCCATTACAATTTGCGTTGCAGAAAAAGGCATTGGCAAAAGTAATTCAAGATCATCAGTTGAATAAAGCACTGTTATTGTATCTTTAATTGCAAGTATAAAACTTAAAATTAAAATTCCCAACATTAATACTTGCGCAATTTTTTCAACCCCAGCAAATTGGCTAATAAATGGTTGAATTATGTAAGCTCCAATAGATAACCCAACAGTCACAACTATTAAACAACAATATAGTAACACTTTTACTGCTTTTGGTGATATAAGAGCCTCACTATTCCCAATAGCTGCTTTACCATTACATTTTTTTAAAACTGTAATAAGCTTTTTGGTTTTTGCTATACTTCCTGTGGAATTATCGTTTGATATCATTATTTAGCCTCCTTACAGCTTTTTTTGATTACAAAATAAACTACTACCAATAATACAAGAACTCCTAAAACTACAAATATGAAAATTTCTTCATCAAGTATTTTCATTATTCTTATTATAGAAATTATAATACAAAGTAAACCTCCCACTATATTTGAAACTGCTGATAAGATTTTAAATCTTTTTGCTCCTTTATCAGAGTATTCTTTAATTTGTGCTTCTTCACTTTTTGATACATTTCCAGTAACAATTGTAATTATTCCTCTTATAATACAATAGATACCTACTCCTAAAAATACATATTGACTAATTTGACCAAATCCCATAATTTTTTCCTCCTTTATTTATTATTTATTATTTAATCTTTATTATCAGTTAATTCAAGAAAAATGTTTTCTAATGATGCCTGTTCCTTGTGAGTTGCTTTTAAATCATCAAGTGTTCCTTCGTATAGCAGTTCTCCCTTTTTTATAATACATATTTCATCACATAGTTTTTCTGCTACTTCCAACACGTGTGTTGAAAAAAATACAGTTTTACCTTTTTGAGCATGTTCACGCATCATCTTTTTTAGTTCAAATGCAGCCTGCGGATCAAGTCCTGTTAATGGTTCATCAAGTATCCACACACTTGGGTCATGAATCAGCGCTCCCATAATCATAATTTTTTGGCGCATACCATGTGAATAAGAATTAATCTGATTGCCAAGTGAATCATAAATTCCAAATCGTTTTGCATAATTTTCAATAAATTCATTTCTTTCTTCGATTGGAGTATCATAAATATCTGCCATAAAATTTAAGTATTCTAATCCGGTTAGTCTTAAAAAATGGTCAGGACTATCTGATACATATCCAAACTGGCTTTTGGCTTTTTTTGGTTCTTTAACAACATCAATTCCATTTATTAAAATTGTTCCATTTGTTGGTTTTATTACACCTGTTATTGCTTTAATTGTAGTAGATTTTCCAGCACCATTATGGCCTATGAAACCAGTAATAGCTCCATCTTTTGCAGTAAATGAAATATTTTTAACCACATCACGATTACCGTATTTTTTAGTATAATTTTTTACACTAATCAATGCAATTTCTCCTTTCTTTTTTCTTTAATATGTTATGTATGTATGTTATCATATTTTTTTATTTTTTGTCAATAAATAGTTTTAATAAATAGTGTATATGTCCATAAAAATATTCCTTAATTATTTACCTTCTTTTTCAGCTGATTTAATTACTTTATTAAAATGCATAAATGTTTTTATTGTTCCCCATGTTCCCTTTTTAGCAAAGTAGTCTTCAGTTGCTTTTTTAAACTCTTGTTCATCTATATCATATCCCATTTTGTTTGCAGTATTAATCATTGTATCATTTTTTTCTTTATCACTTCCATCCTTTTTAATCCCTCCATTTTTATAAAACTCTTTGATAAATTCATCATCTCCAAATAACTTTTTTACAAATGTGTTTGCATTTTCCATTGACATATCTAAAATTCTCCTTAATTTTTAATTGTTTAATTGAGTATAAAAACTTTGTAGTATTTTAACAAATGTATTATATCAAATAATATTACATTTGTCATTCTTTTTTTTATATATTTTTTATTCTTCTCTATTAAGAAACTTAAGTCACTATTGTTCATAAGATGTTGTCAAATGGAACTGTTACATTTGACAACCTTTGACATCCTAATTATTTACCGTGTCATTTCCTTTTTCATTCATTATTTCGATATTCAATGCTTTTATATAAAAGTAGTCTTGATAAAATGAGGTTTCATCATTTGCTTTTTCAAGAGTTCCAATTATTTTAATCCAATCTTTTTCCGCTTCTAATTCCTTGTCTATTGTACCATCTAGTTGATATTCAATAAATGAATAACCAGCTGGGCAGAATGCACAAAGACTTGATGTTGAGTATCTTCCAACTGATGTATATGATCCATCAGTTAAATACATTCCTTCTATTTGAATTTTGCTCCCATAATAGTCTTCAGGGTTTATGTACATGTCGCTTATTGTTGTATCAAAATAGTTATCTCCTATAACCATATCAGCATTGTACTTTTCTCCATCTACTGAGTATAAAATCCCATCATCTAATTCAATTTTCTGATATTCTACATTTTTTACTGTATTCTCTGATTTTGTATTATCGTTTGTTTCATTTGTAGAATTGTTTTCACTTGTCTTATTTTCTTTGTTTTGATTTAAAGCAAAAATTCCTATTCCAATTCCAGCAATAACTATTGTAAGTAAAACAATCCATAAAATCTTCTTTTTATTCATTTATACTCACTCTCCTATTCATGAATAATTTTTTCAATTATTGAAAATATAATAAATAAAACTAAATTAACTATTACTATCATTGCACCTGTACTTATGTTGTAAATATATGATAAATAAATTCCTGTTAAAAATGATATTACACTTATAATTGCAGAACTTACTATTACTTTTTTAAAGGACTTAAATATTCTCATTGATGTTAGTGCTGGAAAAATTATTATACTGCTTATTAGCATAACTCCCATCATTCTCATTCCTACTACTATTATCAATGCTGTTAGTACTGCTATAATATTAGTGTATCTTTTTGCTTTTAATCCACTTGCTTTTGCAAATTCTTCGTCAAATGTAATTGCAAATAGCTTTCTGTAGTAGATGATAAAAAGAATAGCTACAAACAGACTAACTATTACACTTAAAATTACATCTGATTTGCTCATTGCTAAAATACTTCCAAACATAAAATTACATATGTCTGTATTCATTCCAGTTGTTAATGAAGTTACTGCAACTCCTATTGCTAGAGCCGAGCTTGATATTAAAGCTATTGCGCTATCGCTTTTTATTTTACTATTGCTACCTATTTTCAATAATATTATTGCTGAAATTGTTACACAAGGTATTGAAATATATAAAGGAGATGTTGCTCCAAAAGCTGTAGCAACTGTTAATACTCCAAACCCTACGTGTGATAGCCCGTCACCAATCATACTGTATCTTTTAAGAACTAAACTAACACCTAAAAGTGAAGCACATAAGCTAATTAAAACTCCAACTATTATTGCTCTTTGAATGAAAGTGTGACTCATCATTTCAGTTACTGTTTGAATCATTATTTATCACCTCCTAGTTTGAAGTTTTCTGGATTGCCGTCATAAACAATTTCTCCATCTATTAGTTCAATAACTTTATCTGCATATTTTAACGCTCTTTCTATATCGTGTGATACCATTAAAATAGTAATATTTTCTTTCTTCTTTAGCTTGTTTAATAGTTCATAAATTTGATTAGCTATGATTGGGTCTAGACCATTTGTTGGTTCATCAAGAACTATTATCTCTTTTGTTGCACATAATGCTCTTGCAATTAGCACTCTTTGCTGTTGTCCTCCCGAAAGATCTGCAAAGCATTTATTTTTTATATCAGCTATTCCCATTTTGTTCATAATATGCATTGCATTTTCTTTATCCTCTTTTTTATAAAAAATACTTTTTATATTATTAGATATTGTGCCTGAAAGCACAACTTCTTCTATTGTTGCAGGAAAGTTTGTTTGTATTTTACTTTTTTGTGGTAAATATCCTATTTTAGTTGGTTTAATTATTTCTCCTGAATATCCATTGTTTAATCCTAAAATACATTTTAATAGTGTACTTTTTCCGGAACCATTTTCACCAACTATACAAGTAAAACTGGATTTTTTTACTTTTAAGTTTATATGTTTTAAAGTGTTCTTTTTAGTTGGATAACTATAGTTTAAATCCTTAATCTGAATTAAATCCATTTTCATTTTTCTCCTTAATTATTTAGTTTTAATAGTAAAAGGGATTGTAATTTTATTCTATTGAAGAGCTTCCTTCAAAATATCAATATTCCTCGTCATTAAGCTTACCCATGTTTCACCATTATTAAAGTCATCTAAGCTAATATTGTGTAATGATTGTATTTGCATTGCTTTTGTTCCTGTTTCATTTGCTATTGTTTGAGCAACTCTGCCAGGATTTAATTCAATATATAAAACTACTGGTATTTTATCTTCTTTTATTTTGTTTTGTAAGTATGTAATTGTTTTAGCAGATGGCTCTGTTTCTGTACTACATCCATTAAACGCAGCACTCACTTTCAGCTTATAGTAACTGATAAAGTATTGCATGGGCATTTTATCTGCAAATACTAATCTATCTCTTACTTTGTTATCCACAATTTCTTGAATTCTTTTATCTACCTCATTTATTTGCTCTATATATTTATTTGCATTATCTTTATAAATGTTTGCATTTTGGCTATCCACTTTTTCCATCTCTTGTTCTAATGCATTTACCATTTTTATTGCATTTTCTGGGGATGTCCAAATATGTTCATCAAAAGCTCCCTCTCCATGTTCTTCATTATGATCATCTGCTTCTTCGTGATGTTCTTCATTATTGTTATGGTCGTGTTCATGTTCTTCTTCAGCTCCATCAATTTCTTGTTCTTCCATTGTATTTACAAAATCTGCAATACACATTTTTTTTGTTTTATTTGTTTCTAATGAATTTAAGACTTTATCAGACCATTTTTCCATTTCTCCACCAATGTACACAAACAAATCTGATTCTTGTATTTTTATTAAATCTTGTGCTGTTGGTTCATAACTATGTGCATCTTTACCTGGTCCTAGCAAAAATGTAAGTTCAACCTCTTTGTTGTCTCCTATAATTGCTCTTAAAAAATCGTAACTTGCAAAATTACTTGCTATTAGCTTATATTTTGAATCACTGTTGTTTTTTTTGTTTCCTGCAAAAGCAAAAGCTAAAACTATGCCAACTAATATTACTATAAGTAGTATTATTAAAATTATTTTTTTCGTTTTCACTTAATGTTCCTCCTTATTTATATATATTGCTATTCAAAATAAGGGTTTATTCATTAAATTGTACCTTTTGAAATACTAAAGATAAATGGACAAAAGCCACTATCTCCTTTTCTATTCTTGACAAAAAGAAATAGATTAAGAATCCTAATTTTAATATAACAACTAGTGCAAAAACTATGTTAATAATATTTTGGGCAATATGTATAAGTCGACAATAAATACAATGTTGTTCATAACATGTTTCTAAATGATGTGTATCTTGTAACACTATAAGAGAACCTATAAGTGTAACAATTACAAAAATAACTATTGCTATTTTTATAATCTTTAATGTCCTTTTGCTCATACAAATCACCTCCTTTTTTATCTTTCAAAACTTCCTCTCGTAATAGGTGATATTCTCATCATAGCACCATTTCCTATGCTGTTTCCGTCTTAATCACCTATTTCTTATCTTTTAATTTATTAGCTGTTTCTTTACTAGTTACAATATTTCACTTATTATACAATAAAGAGCCTATTATTTCAACTAAAAATAGACTCTTCCTGCTTTTTTATTAGTTAATCATGTAGGTCAATTGCTCCGTCTCCGGTGACCCATCTGCTTGATTTTTTCCTTCACTATCAAATGAGAAAAATAGACAAAACTACTATTAGACAATAAAAAAGCTTGAAACCTATTGATTTCAAGCTTTTTTATTGGTGGCTCCAACTGGAATTGAACCAGTGACACAAGGATTTTCAGTCCTCTGCTCTACCAACTGAGCTATAGAGCCAAATTATTTTGGACGAGCATTGCTCGCCCCTAATATAAAAAAATGGCGACCCGGAACGGGCTCGAACCGTCGACCTCTAGCGTGACAGGCTAGCATTCTAAACCAACTGAACTACCGGGCCATATATAAATGGTGGTCGCTATAGGGCTCGAACCTATGACCCCCTGCTTGTAAGGCAGGTGCTCTAGCCAACTGAGCTAAGCGACCATATTTATTTGACTTTCTTAGTATACTAAAAAAATTCAAAATTGTCAATACAATTTTGAATTTTTTTATTTTTTTCGCTTAAATTCAGTTACAATTCACTGCTAATTTTTTTACTACTATCTTTTTGCTTAATTGTTAAGAGTGTCAATAGCCTTATTCAACTGAATATCTTCATCTTTTTTTAATTCTCCATTAAAATCATATTTTTCAGTTTCAATATCAGGTATTACTCCTTCTTTGTCTATATTATTATGGTTTGGTGTGTAGTACTTATTTGTTGTTATTTTTAAACCACTTCCATCTGATAGTCTATATAATGTTTGAATTACACCTTTTCCAAATGTCTTTTTTCCAACTACTGTTGCATTATCTGCATTTTCTTTTAATATTGCTGCCAATATTTCTGATGCACTTGCAGAATTCTCATTTACCAGAACTGCTGTTTTCATTGTAATCTCTTTATCTCTATCAGCTTTTGTAATTTCTTCTTTTTTATTTTTATCTTCTTCAATTAATAAATTCTTTCCTTTTTCAGAGAAATAGTCTCCAATTTCCACAGCTTCTTTTGCAACGCCTCCACCATTATTTCTCATATCAATAACTAATGATTTCATTCCTTCATTTAATAACTTATCATAACTTTCTTTGAATTCTTTAGATACATCTCCATCAAAGGTTGATATATATATATATCCAATATTGTTATCTATCATTTTGCTTTGAACACTTTTAATTACTATCTTCTCTCTAGTAATATCTTTTGTTATTTCTTCACCATCTCTATCAAATACTATTTTAACTTTTGTTCCAGCTTTTCCCTCAATCATGTTAGCAATATTATCAAAGTCATCTGCTGTTATTTCTTTATCTTCAACTTTTTTTATTACATCATTATCTTTTACACCTGATTTTTGTGCTGGGGAATCTTCTATTACTCTATGTACTTTTATTGTATTTTTTTCTTTATCTTTTGACATATAAATACCAATTCCAACGTAACTTCCTAGTGTATCTTCTGTGTACTTTTTCATTTCTTCTTTGGTAAAATATTGACTGTAGTCATCATCTAGTCCAGCGACAAATCCTTTTACTGCATATTCTTTTAGAGTATCGTCATTTACTTCTCCCACAAAGCTATTATCTATCTTCTGTCTTATTTGTTTCAACTTTGATGTTAATGCATCTTCTGACAAAGCTTTTCCAATGACTTCTTCCCCTGATGCTTCTTTATTCTCAATTTTTCCATATTGCCATAGAGCTGTAACTGTAAAAGTAACTAAAGCTGTGATTATTATTGTCATTAGTGTAGTTAAAATATTTTTTCTCTTCATTGAAACTATTCCTTTCTGAAAAAGATTAACTTATTTAATTATTATTCTTAATTTTCATTTTCTGTTGTTTGTGTTTCAGGTGCTCCTGTATTTGCTGATAGATATTTTTTAGGATCAGTTGGAATCCCATTTTCTCTCACTTCAAAGTGCACATGTGGTCCTGTTGAATTTCCTGTTGATCCCATTTTCATTATTTCTTGTCCTTGCGTTACTTGACTACCAACTGATAGCTCTGGAATAAATGCACTTCCATGTCCATATAAGGTTACGACTTTCTTTCCATCTGCAGTTGTTCCATGGTCTACCATAACAGCATTTCCATATCCACCCATCCATGCATAGTAAATAATAACTCCGTTTGCAGCTGCATAAATTGGATCCCCTGTTCTTCCACCTATGTCAATTCCATCGTGACTTTTAACAATTCCTTGGATTGGATGCAGTCTACTTCCAAATTGTGAAGTAATATATGAACTAGCAAGTGTTGGCCAAATCATAATTCCACCACTATATTGTAGTTCATATGTAGATGTTGTAATTGATGATTGTATTAAATTATTAATTTCTTCTTGTTGATTTTTGTAATCATCAATTTTAGCTATAATACTTTTTTCACTGTCATCTAAACTTGCTTTTTCATTTTCTAGTATTGTTTTTGTATTTGCTAAAATAACGGATTGTTTTTCTGCGTTATTCTTAGTAATTTTCATGTTTACCTTTTTTTCATTTAACTCATTTGAGAGTTTTGTGATTTGCTGTTTTTGTGAATTTAGCTTTTCAAGTGATTTTGTATCATATGAGGTAACGGTTTCTATCATAAAATAGTTTGAAATAAACTCTATTACATCCTTTGAGCCTAATAATACATCTAAATAATTTGAAGACCCTTTTTTATACATTTCAACAAGTCTTTTTCTTAGTAGTTTGTCTTTTCTATTATATTGACTTTCAACAATAGATAATTGCTTTTCTATTTCATTTACTTGTTCTTGTAGTTGCTGATATTGCCCTTTTACTTCATCAACTTGCTTTTGATATTGAGAAATTTTATCTTGTAAATTTTGTATATTTACTACTTTATTTGATAATTCACCTTGTACATATGTTAATTGGTTGTTAGCTGTTGCAAGCTGTTCTTGCACTTGATTCTTTTGTTCTTGAAGTGTTAATGTTTTTATGCTATTGTTACTTGCCTCATTCGTCGTTTCATTCGTCGTTTCATTTGTTGTTTCATTTGTCATTTCATCTGCTGTTTCATTTTCCTCTGCAAAAATAACATTAGAAAAAGAGAGGATTATTAATATAATCATTGTCGCATAAAATATCTTTTGTTTATTCATGATTTATTATTTTCCTCCCTTTCCGTATAATAAACTATAATGGTAAGTATCCTAGTGGATCCACTCTATTTCCTGAACCATTTCCTCCACTTCTTACTTCAAAGTGTAGGTGTGGTCCTGTTGAAACTCCAGTGTTACCTGATACTGCAATTTGCTGTCCTCTTGAAACAGTTGAACCAGAACTTACATTAAATGATGATAAATGTCCATAACAAGTGTATAATTCACCTTTAGCTTTATGCCAAATCATTATGAAATTTCCATATCCTGACCAGTATGATGCAACAAGTACAACTCCTGCTTCTGCTGCGTAAACTGGTTGATAGCTTGCTCCAATGTCAATGGCTCCATGATTTGTTGAAGCCCCTGCTGTTGGAGCAGATCTTCTTCCAAAATAAGATGTTATGTATGAATATGAACAATATCTTGAAGGTAGTGGCCATCCTAATGCTCCTGATGAATTGTTGGAATATCCACCTCCTCCTGAAGAACTTGATCCCCCTGAAGAACTTGAGTTTGAACTTGAACTTGCCGCTGCTGCGGCTTTTGCTGCTGCCGCTTGCCTTTTGATTTCTGCATCTGCACTTGCTATTGCATTATTAAATTTTTCTATTTCACTTTGTTTTTCTTTTTCATCAGCACTTAATTGACTAACTTTTGCATCTTTCTCTGATTTTTTTTCAGCTAAGACTATATTTTTTGCTTCTTTTTCAGTTTTGACAGTATCTACTTCTGTTTTCTTTTCTTCTAGTTCTTTTTTATCATTTTCAATAACTGTTTTTTGTTCTGTTATTTCATTTATTAAGTTTGTATCTGCATCGGTTATCTCTTTCACTGCATCATAGCTAGCAATCATATCTATGTAGTTTGTTGAACCTAGTAATACATCTAAATATTTAATACTTCCGTTTTTGTACATTGCAACAAGCCTTGTTTTTAATAGTTCTTTTTTTTGTTTTATGTTTTCCTCTTTTTCTTTTATTTCATTTTCTTTGCCTGAAATTGATTCATTAAGCTCATTTAATTGAGCTTCTAATTCACTAACTTCAGCCTGTATTGCACTTAATTGACTTGTTAATTCTTCGACCTCGTCCATTGTTGATTTTTTTTCACTCTGAATGTTATTTAGCTCAGTCTCAGCTTTGTTTTTACCTTGTTGAGCATCACTTTTTTTACTATTCAAAGAGTCGACGCTTTCCGCTAGTACTTTAATATTATATGTACTTATTAATAAAACTATTAGTAAGACACACAGTATTTTTTTCCTCATCTTAATATCCTTTCTCATTTTTCACTATGTCTATGTTTTAAAAAATTTGAATATTTATTCATTTATTTTTTTAATTGTTTTTTGTCAAGCTGTAAAACTATACTTTTAGGTATTTTCTCATAGAAATCATACTTCCAAGAACTCCAATAACAGTTCCTAAAATTATATATACTATTAAAACTCTTAGTATTAATTCTGAAAATCCATAAAGTGAAATTGTTAATGATTTTATTACTGATGATTCAAGTACTCTATCTAATACTGCATTGTAAGATAATGCAACTATTCCTATTGTGACAAATGCTGAAATAATACCTATAATTATACCCTCTACAATAAATGGTCCTCTAATGAAACTATTGGTTGCTCCAACATATTTCATAATTGATATTTCTCTTCTTCTAGCATAAACTGTTAGTTTTATTGTATAAACTATAATAAATATTGAAATTACAATTAATAAACTCAACAGAACTAGTGTTACTGTTTGAATTGACTGTGCAACTTTGGAAAGATTTGCAATAGTATCATTGTCTGTACTTATCTCATCTACGCCATCTAAATCTAGTATCTTTTCTTGCACTTTTGAATTTTGTGTTAAATCTGTTAGTGTTACAAAATATGATGCTGGAAAAGGATTATCCTCATCATATCCGGCCATTAAATCTTGATGATCTCCTAATATTGATTTCATTGATGCTAAGGCATCTTCTTTTGAATAGAATGTTACTGTACTAACATTATCAATCTGTTGAATTTTAACTTTTAAATCATCAATTTGTGTTTCTGTGGCATCATCATTAATTATTACTCTCATTCCTTGTTGATTTTCAACTTGTTTCATAACATAGTTGACATTTTCTCCAAGAAGATAGAATACACCAAACATAAACATAGTTGCACACATAATTATTATTGATGCACCAGTCATTTTTTTCTGTTTAAATACACTTTTAAAACCTTCGGCTATTAAATATCCAATACTATTATATCTCACCGTCATACCCACCTTTTTCATCTCTTATTATATTACCTTTATCAATGCGAATAACTCTTTTATTCATTCTGTCAACGATGTCTTTAGCATGTGTCGCTACAACTACTGTTGTACCTCTTAAATTAATGTCATTTAAAAGTCCCATTATATCCCATGCTGTGTTTGGATCTAAGTTTCCAGTTGGCTCATCCGCAATCAGCATAGAAGGGTTGTTTACTATTGCTCTTGCTAGTGCAACTCTTTGTTGTTCACCACCTGATAATTCATTTGGATATACTTTTGCTTTATCGCTTAATCCAACAAGTGATAAAACCATAGGTACCTGTCTTCTAACATGCTTTGGAGTAGCTTTTACAACATACATTGCAAATGCAACATTCTCATAAACAGTTTTGTCTGGTAATAATCTAAAATCTTGAAAAACCACGCCCATACTTCTACGTAAATATGGGACTTTGCTTGGTTTTAAAAATGTAGTATCTTTTCCATTAATAATAATTTTACCTGATGTTGGCTCTTCTTCTTTTAGAATAAGTTTTATCATTGTTGATTTTCCTGACCCTGAGCTTCCAACTAAAAAAGCAAATTCACCTTTGTTTATTTTGAAAGTTGCATTGTGAATTGCTGCATTATCGCTTGAATTGTACTTTTTGCTTACATTTCTAAATTCAATCATATTTTTTTCCTTCCAGTATTTTCTATTTTTACATAAGTTTTAGGCTATACTTTATACATTATATATCATAACAATAAATTATTTTATTTTCAAGTATTTTTTGAAATTTTTTTGTAGAATTTTCGTGAAATTTCTGTAAATATTTTATTCTAATTTTTTGTAATTTTTATAATACTTATATTTCCATTTGCCAATACTATACATTTAATTTAGGTATAAATTAAAACCAGAAAATCCTAGTTAATATAAGATTTTCTGGCTTAATTAAAGGCTCTATTAATTAGTTACTTTTAGGTGTGAATTATAACTTTTTACCATTAAATATCATATTTAATTATCTATTATTCTTAAATAGTTTAGGCTTTTCATCTAGTGTTTCTATTGCTTGAATTGTATTTTTATATTGCATAAAGAAAATATTTTTATCATTTAAAATAATGCTGTTTTCTAAATCCTTTATTAATGTGTTTATTATTTCGATGCTAGGTCTTCTTATATCTTTCTCATCAATAATATCATACATTTTTGAAAAATATTTTTTTGCATTTGTAATGCTTTCATTTATTTCTTTCCATTTATTTTCTTCATTTGCTAGTGTGTATGCATTTAAAATTGCAACCTTTGTGTTATACAAGGTTATAATAGCTGAATCCTGTGTTATTCTTAGTAAATAGTTTGGTAATTGTACATAAATATTATTTAGGTTTACTAATGTGCTATTCTTATCTTTAGAATTAATTGACTGGGCTACACCATTTAGAGCAATATTAAATTTGTTAATTTGTTCCTCTTTTACTCCAATTTGTTTCAAATCCATATTAATAGTTGGCCATGTCGAGTATAAATTTTCATATATATATGTTACTTCATCCCAATTTATATCATCATTATTGGTTTCTGTTAAAGAATTTGTTGCAACTGATTGAGATACGCTAATACTATCTTTGTCTTCTTCTTTTTTTGTTCCACTTGTTTCTGATTTTTTCTCTCCTTCTTCTGAATTTTTAACTTCATTTTTTTCTTCTTCTTGATTTTCATCTTTTGATTGATTACTATCTTCTTTACTTTCCGATTTTTTTTTCTCTCCTTCAGATTTGTTTATTGATTTTGTAAATACTTTATATCTAGCTACTGTAATATTATTTAACTTATTCATTGCTTCAATAACACATGAATCAACAAAATCTATTTCACTCATTATCTTTGAGTTTAAATCTATGTTTTGGTCTTCATTTTTAAAAGCGTAAGTTTTCATATATATTAGTATTCCTGATAAAACGATACATATTGTCGTTAATACTATTGCCAAAATTTTAAAAAGTTTTTTTTTCATATCATTATTATTCCTTTCAAATAAAACATCTCATTCATATTATGAGATGTTTTAGTTAATTCTATTCATTTTCATATTTTAAGTTTCTTGTCATCAATTTTTTTGCTGCTTCTTGTGCTGTTAAACCGTTAAATAATACTTCATTTGCTGAATTTACGATTGGCATTTCAACATTATATTTTTCAGCTAATTTTTTAGCAATTTGAATATTATCAATACTCTCTATTGTAGCTTTTATTTCATTTCTGGTTTCCTCTATCGTAAGCCCTTTTGCGATAAGTTTTCCTGCTCTTCTATTCCTGCTTTCATCACTTGAACAAGTTAGAATTAAGTCTCCTAGTCCTGATAGTCCAAAAAAGGTTTCACTTTTCCCACCCATTTTCACTCCTAATCTTGATATTTCTGCTAATCCTCTTGTCATTAAAGCAGCTTGTGAGTTTGTTCCAAAATTTAATCCAACAGCAACTCCAATGCAAAATGCAATAATATTTTTTAGTGCTCCTCCAACTTCTACTCCAATTACATCTGTTGATTTATAAATTCTCATAGTTTCATCTGATAAGAACTCAGATATTTCTTGAAGTAATATTTTATCCTCTGATGCTAACAGTATTGCGGTTGGAATATGTGATGCAACTTCTATAGCAAAACTTGGTCCAGATAAAACTGCAGTTTTAACATTTGGAAGTTCTTCTTTAAACACTGTATCTAATGTAGTAAGCGATTCTTCTTCCAATCCTTTTGAACAAATTATAACTGGTTTATTAAATACATAATCCTTATATTGTTTAAATGTTTCTCTAGCAAATTTTGATGGGGTTACATGAAAAATATAGTTTGCATTTTCCACAACATCTTTAATACTATTTGAACATGTAACTTTTGGGTTTATTTCAATTCCTTGCATTAACTCGCTTCTATGTTCTAGGTTGATTAAATCTTTTTCTTTTTGCGTAAATGACCAAACCTTTACATTGTTCCCTAATATGGCCATATGATTAGCTAAGGCTAGTCCCCAACTTCCACTTCCAATTACAGCTACATTTTTCATTTTTTGAATCCTTTCTTTTTATAGTATAGCTTACGCTCTTTATTTTTTCTTTGTACTTTTTAACTGTATTCTTAAAATAGCAAACTCACCTTGTTTATAATTTTAGTTTATTTTCTTTTCCTTCCATAATTCTTTTTATATTTTCTCTGTGATTAAATGAAACTATTAGTGCCATTATTAATCCAAAAATAATATAACTAAAGTGATCTCCTTCAACTATATAGTTCTGCTGTATAAATATGCATAGTATTGGAAATAGAATAGCTGCTGAAACTGAACCTAATGATACTATTTTTGTTATTGCCATTATTATTAATGCAAATATTAAACATATTAATCCAATTTTCCAGTTAAATACTAGAAGAACTCCTAAAGCTGTTGCAACTCCTTTTCCGCCTTTAAATTCAAAAAAAATCGGGAATGTATGACCTATAACAACAAATATTCCTGCAAATTCTGCAAGTGTTGCTTTTGTATGGTCATCAACATTGAACATATTTCCTATCATAATTGCAAAAAAAACTGCAATTACGCCTTTTAAAATATCACAAATCAATGTAATGATTGCAACTTTTTTGCCTGCTGTCCTTAAAACATTTGTTGATCCTGCGTTTCCGCTTCCTCTTTTTCTTACATCAAATCCTGCAAATTTTTTTGTAAATAATACGGAAAAACTAATACTTCCAATTAAATAAGATGCTACTATTACTATAATAAAACTAATCATTTTGTTCTCCTTTCAATCAATGATTTGCAAATAAAGATGCCCCTTTTTTGGCAAATTCTAATTTCGCTAATATTTTCGTTTTTAGATTTGGAATTTGCAAATCATTAGCTACTCATGTTTTAATCATTATCATATTTACTTTTTCTTTCTCTTATAAGAATTCTTATTGGTGTTCCTTTAAATCCAAATTCTTGTCTTAATTTGTTTACTATATATCTTTGATATGAGAAATGAAACAATTTCTTACTGTTTACAAATACTGCAAATGTAGGTGGTTTTATCCCAATCTGTGTTATATAAAAAACTTTTAGTCTTCTTCCTTTATCTGTAGGTGGTTGAACCATTGATACCGCTTCTGCTAGCATATCATTTAAAACAGCAGTTGATAATTTTAATTCGTTGTACTTATTGACTTCGTTAATCATTTCAAATAATTTCTCTACTCTTTTTCCTGTTTTAGCTGAAATAAATATAATTGGTGCATATTCTAAATATGATAGTTTTTGATATACTTCTTTTTGATATTTTTCCAATGTTCCATTTTCTTTATCGTATTCATCCCATTTATTAATTGCAATTATTATTGCTCTTCCTGCCTCATGAGCCTTTCCAGCAATTTTTGCATCTTGCTCTGTTACACCATCATTTGCATCAATCATAAGAATGCATACATCTGCTCTTTCTATTGATATATCTGTTCTTATCACACTATATTTTTCTATTCTTTCTTCAATTTTGCTATGTCTTCTTAATCCTGCTGTATCAATAAATACATATTTTCCATGTTCATTTTCAAATTTAGAGTCTATTGCATCTCTAGTAGTTCCAGCAATATCACTTACTATAAGTCTATTTTCTCCAAGAATTTTATTTATTAATGATGATTTTCCCACATTAGGCTTTCCTATCACGGCAACTTTTATTTCATTATCTTCTTCTTTTTCGATACTTTCTGGAAGTTCATCATAAATCACATCTAGCAAGTCTCCAATTCCTCTTCGATTTCCTGCTGAAATTGGATGTGGTTCTCCAATTCCTAAATTATAAAATTCATAAATTTCATTTTCATATTTTTTAAAGTCATCTACTTTGTTACAAACTAGAATAATATTCTTTTTTGCTTTTTTTAGAATAAGAGCGATATCCTTATCTGTAGATGTTATTCCCGTTTTTATATCTGTTATAAACACAACAACATCAGCCATTTCAATAGCAAGCTGTGCTTGAAGTTTCATTTGCTCTGATATTGTGTCTGTTGCTTCTTCTTCAATTCCACCTGTGTCTATTAATGTAAATGACTTATCCTTCCATGTTGTATCACCATAAATTCTATCTCTAGTTACTCCTGGTGTATCTTCCACTATAGATTTTCTTTCTCCTATTAGATAATTAAATAATGTTGATTTACCAACATTTGGTTTGCCAATTATAGCAACTACTGGTTTCATTTTTCATTTTCCTTTTTGATAATAGGGTTAAATATTATATACTATCTATACCCATTTTTTATATTCCTTTTACCTTTATATTGTACTACAAAAAATAGAGTTTTTCAACTCTATTTAATTTAGTATATTTCTATCAAAATTTTCAGTCATTTGATCTACTTCATTTGATTCTTCTAGTTTGTCTGTGTACAAGGCATTTATCATTTCCTCCGTTTGTTCTGTAGGATTGTTTTCTTCAAAAAGTAATACTGTTGTTCCAGTTAATATCATCATAACAACAATTATTATAACTAAAATAGCTAATGTAATTCCTCTTTCATTTATATTATTTCTTCCCTTGTTTTTCATAAATTATTCCTTTCAATTATATTAGTTTTTCTAGTTATATTTTTATCACAACTAAAAGCTAAAGTCAATCAAAAATTGTAATATTATAAATGTTTGTGCTATTCTATATTATTAATTATATTTTGACTTTCATTTATTTCTATTGTATTATTTTCTATTGTATTTTTTACTATGTTATTTTCTACTTTGTTCACAACCTCGGTTATGTTTTCTTCTTTATTATTGATTTTTTCTATTGCTTCTATTGTAATATTATCTTTCAAATTAGATTCTTTTTTTGATTCTGTATTTATCAGTTCCTTTCGGCTTTGAGTATTTAGCTTTGTTGTTTCTATTTCCTTTTTAGTGTTTACATATTCTTCCAAACTTTCTTTTAAAGTTAAGTATCCGGGGTTTTGTTTCTCCTTCATCTATTCTAGCATATTCTTTATCTGTTTTATTCCACTGGTATGTTGTTCCTTTCCCTCCAATTAAATTACAATCATTTGAAAACATTATGTCTGAACTCTCAACCTGTTCAGTTTTCCATTCATTTCCAACAATTATTGTTGTTAAATTGCTACAACAATAAAACATTCCTTTCATTTTTTTAGTCTTTTTTGTATTAAATGATGATAAATCTATTCTTTGTATTTTAGAACATCTACTAAATAAATCTTCCATTTCAATAACATTGCTTGTGTTAAAACCTTGCAAGTTAATTGTTTCTAAATTACTACACCAACAAAACATTGAGTTTATGTCAACAATATTACTTGTGTCAAAGTTTTGTAGATTAAGTGTTTTTAATTTATGACAACTTAAAAACATCATTCCCATTTTAGTAACTTTTCGTGTATCAAAATTTGATACATCTATAGACTCAAGATTATTACAGTTTCCAAACATAGCCCACATACTGGTAACATTTGAAGTATCAAAGTTACTAACATCTATGTTTTGTAATTTGTTGCAGTTGTAGAACATATCTACCATACTAATTACATTTTTTGTATCTAAACTTGTGACATTAATATTAGTTAAGTTCTTACAATTACTAAACATTGATTGCATATATTTAACTTGGCTTGTATTTATTTTTTGCACATCTTCTATTTCATTTATATTTTCACCCATAAAAAACCAATATGAAGTAAATTCTTTTGGCTTTATTTCATTTAAAACTTTAACCTTTTTTGTATTGCTTAAAACTTCTTCCCACATCGGTTTATTGTTTTGATTTTTTAATTGATATTCATTATTATCTTGATTAAAAAAATCATTAATAAGTGTTCCTGAGTATGTAAACTCTGGCGTTGGGTTTAATAGTAAAAAATCCCCTTCTCCATCATTATCTGTATCATAGTATTTTGCATATACTCCGTAGGGTTTAAAAAAATATGTTACTGTAATGTCCTCGTCTGTTATTATTCCTGAAGTATTTCCACTTGTACTTTCTAAAAAGTATTCTCTAATATTTGGCACTGTTGTATTATACATTTGTCCTGATTTTAAATTCTCAATTTTAAAACTATCTATTACTGAGTTGTCTTTTGGATTTACACAGTTTATTGTTACAGTATATATTTTTTCAATATTAAGTTCTCCTATTTTTAATGCGCTATTTTCAATATATTTTCCATACGCTTTATTTGTTATCACAATTAAAAACATTATAATAACTATGCTGATTATTGTAAGCTTTTTTTTCATCTTTCTTCCTTTCTTTGTTAGTTTATTTCTTCTTTTTTATGTTCTTCTATATTCTATTGCTGTATGACTCTATTTTTATTTGAATTTCATCTTGTATATTGCAATCATGTTCAACCGAATCTATATGAATTTTATAATAATCTTCACTTCCAATGACTCCATCAATATTTATTTCATCTGTTCTATTGTTTTCTAAATTTAGTTGGTTTTCATTTGTTCTTTCTTCATTAGTTGAATACAAATTATATTTTATATGATTTATAGAGTCGTTATTTTTTGTTTGTATTTCTATAGTATATTTTTGACTAATATCACTTACTTGATTATTGATATCATAGTTTTTTACTCTAAAATAGTAATCTAAGTTTTTAGTTTCTTCTGTAATTATTAAATTGTTTTGTGATATATTTTCTATTTCTAATATTGGTTTTGCAATTGATATTTCTGTGTTTCCTATTACTTTAGTTTTATTTTTGGCTAAAACTATGTTTACTGTTGTTAATATCACTATCAATAGTGTAAACATTATAATTTTTCTTTTCATATATTTCCTTTCTTTAGATTTGTTATATTATTATGAATTATTAGAGGTAGTTTTTATTTATAAATCTTTATTTTTCTTTTACTTTTTTATAGAAATTATGCAGGTCTAACTTGAGTTCCTGTTACTTCCACTAAAAATGTGAAATCGTAAGCATTTTTACCCTCTTGAGTATCTATTGCATCATTTTCTTCTATTGACTTTCCGTTATTTGTTGTTTCATAATCCCAGAACCATTGAACAGTTTTTGTAACTGTTTTATCTTGAGTTCCTGCATCAAAACTTCCAGATAAAGCTTTTCCTAATTCATAGAATGTTTTGTAAACATTATCTCCTACTTTAAAATATAAGTTTGTAGGTTTGTTGTGAATTTCTGGAAATTCAACTTTATAATTAACTCCTGTTTCAGTTCCAGTTGCATCAATATCTATATTAAATGTCCCAGATGTACCGGGTGCAATTTTTCCATTTGCTATTTTTTCTGCATTATAGTTTTCTCTCCCTAAAACAAATGTACCAAAATCTTCATCTTCGCCATTTGCTAGGAAAGACCATTTTGCTACTTCAATTTTTCCATTTCCAGTTACTTTTGTTACATATTTTGCATATGCTATTCCTCCTATTGCTGAGGCTGTTATTATTAATGCACTTGAAATTATTAGTGCCTTACTTTTTAATTTATTTTTATTCATATATGCTCCTTTCAAAAACTACCTCCATTTATATAAATATTATTAAGAATAATAATATTTAACTAATTTGAGTTACTACAAATGTAGCTAAAAAATATGTATTATTTTCCCGATAATTTCATTTTTTGAAATTTCTTTATCTTTACTGTTGTTATTGTCTCCTTTGCAAATTACATTATTGTCTTTAATTTCTTCTACTCTGTGACATACTAGTGTATCTTCATTTTTGTAAAGAACAATATCTCCTTCAGTTATATCTTTTGATTCTTTCATAAGAATTCTGTCTCCTATATTTATTGTAGGTTCCATACTTCCTGATGCAATTTGAAATATAGAATAACCAAATAAGGTTCCATATTCTTTCTTTTGAATGGTAATTTGAAATATGTATATTAGTGCTAGTATTAATACTAATACTGAAATAATCGTAAATAAATTAATTAATATTTTTATAATTTTCAATGTGATTTTTTCCTCCTTTTTGATTGTTTAATTTGTTTTTTATTATTTTGCCTAAGTAAATAATAATTATTGTCATTATTGTTTTTAATATCAAAGAAATTACGCCAATTTTCATTATCCCTGTTCGTGGTAATTTTAATTTTGCTTCTGGTAGATCTTTTTCAATAAGCAATGTTGTATAAAATTCATAATCATTTTGACTATCTTGCGTATCTATTTCGTCATTATCAATTTCGTCACTAGCATTTTTACTTTCATATTCCCAATTCCAGTATATTCTTTTTACTGTTTGACATGATTGTTTTGGCATCTTTCCTTCTATATTTATTTTTTCTAAATAATTGTTTTGGGTATTGTCTACGAAAAAAATTAAGTTTCGAGGTTTATTTTTTTCCTCTGAGAATAAAACTTTATAATTAAAATTTGAAAAATAATTATTTGAATCGATTATTATATCAAAGTATCCTGATGTTCCGGGTTGAATTTTTTCATGATTAATATTTGTTAAACTTTGTTTTTTTTTAATTATATTATCTGATTCAACTGAACTGTTAGTGGGACTTAGAGTAAATAATATGTTATTTTTATTTTCTTTAGCTAGGTTAGTTTTTGAATGAATTATTATTACTAAAATAATTATATAGAATACTAGTTTTTTAATTTTACGCATTTAGTTTTCCTTTCTTTTTTCACTTTTAATATTACTATTATTGGGATTTTTAATCATAGATTATAAGTTTTTTTAGAATTAAAAATTAATTATTGATTTGTATTATATACTCTTTTCCATATTTTGTCAATAGTTTTTTTGTTATTTTTTAATTTTTTTCTTTTAAATAAAAAAACCTATTCTTTATAAAAAGAATAGGTTTGTTGGTGTTATAATGCTCCGTCAAAATGAATTATTATTTATGAAAGTACAAGCCACCCCACACTGTTTTCTAGTGGCCAATCAGTAGACATCCCTGAAGCCAAAGCAATATAGCTCAGTGGAGCACTATGACTTGAATAATTCCAGTTTCCACTTGCAAGTAAGTAGTTGTCTTCTTCATTATTTAAAATCTTGTATGTATTTGCTAAGTCATACACTCCACAGATTTGTCTGCTTCCGGTTTCTTCTATTTGACCAGATCCATTTAAGAAGTTTCCTAACTCTTTTGAATCAACGGTACATGCTCTAATCGCATCAAAGGGTTTCCAACCATCTTCAATCATTTGATTAATTAACCAAATAATAAACACCGTATATTGTTTTTCTATTCCTATTGACCAATTTTTTCCTTCAACAGATGGAAGCTTGTTAGCCTTATCTTTCCACCAATTAAATGAAAATCCTGTAGCAGGTTTTTCACCTTTCTTAAACATGATTTGCTCTTCTCCTATAGAAGGATCCATAATTGGCTTCCAAAACTTTAATGCTTCCTTCTTTTGAATGGATTTAACACGCTTAAGAAAATCTGTCAAATTCATAGTTTTTACATTATTGTAACTATAATATTGCTCTATGGCTCTTGTTGCATTAATAATAACATCAAAAAAACTTTCTTGAGAAGAATCTATGAGTACTAGCCTCGAGTCTTCCAAAGATGTTATGTCTGTTTTCCGCTCTTTCTCAATATGTCTTAGCTTAGTCATAATAGTTTCTCCAATTCTAACGGTTATTTCTAATAATAAAAGCATATTTGTATTTTAGCATAATTACTCTGTATTGTCAATTATTGTCTATTTCTTTTTCTTTAAAAATTTTAATGTTACTGCAATACCTATCATTGAAATTAGCATTAAACTAGTCCATAGTGTAATATTGCTTCCTGTTTTTGGGTTATGTAATATTGCTTTTTGCTATTCTTGTTGTTCATCAATTATCTCCTTTTGTTTTTCAAAATTCATTTGTACTATACAAACAAAATCAACATGATAAATATGTCACATTCTTTGTAAAAATTCTATAATTTTGGCGTTTTAACAGGATAGAAAAAGCTGGTAACACAATCTTAAGATAATGTCGCCAACTTGGATAGGCTTATGAGATTGAACTATGCTGAGACTAGTTGGGATTGAGAAAAGATCTTATTTGGTTGTTAATATCTTGTTTTTTAGTTTTTGAAAACGAGATTTCTTCTCCGTCCCCCCATATCTCATCTCAAAATTTTAGCCAAGTATTTCATTGAATTCAAGCTTTCTTCTAAGGTGTTTCCTGTTGCTCCAACTTCTATTATGCATGCTGCTTTTGCTGCATTTTGATTATATGTTGAGTTTCTTAAAATAATTGGTTTGAATAATCCTGGATATTTTTCATTTGCTGTAGCTTGTGTTTTTATTGCAAATTTCAAGTTTTGATTCCAAGTAGTATGTTCTGGATTTGCTTTGTCTGTTCCTATTACGAACATTAATTGTGAAGCATATTCATCTCCTATTTTTACTTTTGGGGCATAACTTGAATCGCCTATTGCATCTCTATGTAAATCGATTACAATATCTATATCTTTATTTTCAGCTAAAATACTTTCTACTGTTTTTAATGATCTGGAATATGAGCCATTATAGGATGGATAGTCATGATATGTTTTATCGTGTATAACTTGATGTCCATATTGATTTAATTGTTTTTCTAATTCGTCTCCGACTCTAGCAACAGAATAGTTTAAATCATTTGTTCTGTATGATCCAGTTTCTTCATAGAAAAATTCTTCTGTTGGAGTATAACTTTCACAAGTATGTGTATGATAGATTAAAATTTTTTCTTTATTAACAGATAGATCACTTAAGTTAAGTAAATCATCTGTTAATTCATATTCTGTTGAGTTATTTATTTGTACTCCTTCGTATTCTCTATTATATTTTGGATTTATTCCGCTTGGTATTATTTCAGTGATAATATCTTCTTTTGCTTGCTCAATTTCTTTATTTTCGTTTTCATCCGTTTTAATTAATTCATCTGTTAAAACTTCTTTGTTTTCTTCATCACTTTCTTCTTTTTTACTCTTATTTTCACTATTAGTTGAATTTAAAATTTCAAATTCAGAATCTATAATTACTTTTCCCCATTCTTTTATGTCTGTTGAATTGTTTTCTCGTCCAATTTTCAACAAATCAATACTATCATCAATTATTTCAGTTACAGCATTTGTTTTTTTATTACCAAAAATATTTATTTTAGAAATAATCTTAGTAAAAAAAAATATTATTATTAGTAAAATTATAATTCTAATTAATTTTTTTATTAATCTTCTTATATTAAAAACTTTTATCATAAGAATAATATATTCGTCCAATTTCCAAATTATGAATATTTTTACTTTTTTTGTTAACTATATTATAAATGGTTTTTATTTTTTTACCATTAAATTAATTCAATTAGAGAGTGGAATTCATAATGAATATAAAAGATTTTTTTTATAAACTTAATAATGAAAGTAAAGATTCTCATGAATTTATTTTGCCTAATAAAGAATCTTCTTCTGATAAATTGCAGCCAGAAAAAATGTTAAAGAATAGATTTGTTTACAATAATTTAGATGTAAATTTAGAATATGTAAATTCTAGATTTAATTCATTTTTGAATTCAGATGTTAAAATCAGAGAATTTTTAATACATGTAAAATCTAGGCAATATAAAGCTTTTATTTTGTATATTGATGGAATGATTGATAAAAACTCAATTAATGACTTTGTTCTAAATCCTTTGATGCTTAGAACACGCTCTAATACTTATGAGGGAAGTCAAATTATCTCTGAAGCCATAGCTAATAATATAATGGTTAGAAAAAGAAAAAAGTTTAATATTGTTGATTATATATTAGATAGCCTACTTCCTCATAATGATGTTGAACGAGTAAAATCTTTTGATAAAATTGCTGATGATGTTGCTTCTGGAAATTGCATTCTTTTTATTGATACTGTAAATTTTGCATTTGATATAGATGCAAAAAAATTTGATAAGAGAAGCATTGCAGAGCCAAAGAATGAGCATGTAATTATGGGTTCCCAAGAGGCTTTTGTGGAAAACTTAAGAACTAATACTTCAATCATTAGAAGAAATCTACACAATGAAAACTTGGTTGTCGAAAGTCTCACTATTGGAGAAGATAATAAAAATGAGTGTGCAATTTGCTATTTAAAAAATGTTGCAAATTCAGATTTAGTTTCAGAGGTTAAATATAGATTAAATAATTTAGAAATTGATTACTTGACTTCTATTGGAGAACTACAGCAATTAATTAAGGATGATATCGATACAACAATTCCTGAATCTATTTCAACCGAAAGAGTTGATAAAGCAATTAATCATATTTTACAAGGAAGAATTGTTGTAATATATAATAGTGTACCTTATGTTATTGTTGTACCTGCAACTTTTTTAGACTTTTTATCATCTCCTGAAGATATTAATATTCATCATTTTTTTGCTAATTTATTAAAAATAATAAGGGGGTTTTCTTTTCTTATTACTCTGCTTCTTCCTGGATTATATATTGCTATTACAACCTATCATTGTGAATTAATTCCTACGGGATTGTTATTCTCTATTATAGCATCTCGTTCAAATGTTCCTTTTATGGTTATTGTTGAGATTATTTTAATGGAAATCTCTTTTGAAATAATTAGAGAAGCTGGTGTAAGGGTCCCTTCCCCTCTTGGTTCAACCGTTGGTATTGTTGGAGCTTTAATTTTAGGACAAGCGGCTGTTCAAGCAGACATTGTTTCTCCTATTTTAATAATAAATATTGCAATAACAGCAATTACTTCTTTTGCAATACCAGATTATATTTTTAGCTTTCATTTAAGAATTAATAGATTTTTATTTGTTTTATTAGGCTTTTTAGCTGGATTTTTTGGTATTGGAATTGGAATATTTGTTTATTTAGTTAAAATGTGTTCTTTAAAGTCTTTTGGGGTGTCTTTTTTGGCTCCTTATGCACCATTGACTAGGGACAAAGGCAATGGTTATCTTTTAGATTCTCCTTGGAAAAGAGAAAAACGTGCTAGTTATCTTGCCACTAAGAAAAGCCAAGTTCAAAAAGAAACAAGTATGAAGTGGAGAAAAAAATGATATTAATTGTAAAAAATTCTAATTCAACTTATCTTAAGATTGTTAATATCTAAAATGTAAGTTTTTATTTTGCGAAAGGAGTTATGGTTTGAATAATCTAAAATTAAATTATTTAGAGTCTGCTTTTTTAGTTGTTATAGTAACAATTACTCACTTAATATTAAATATGCCTAATACTCTAATTGAAACCACAGGTTCAGCATCGATTATTAATACAATTTATGTAACGGTATTAGCTTTACTATTATTTAGCATTATAAAAAAACTACTTGATCCTTTTGAAAATAATAATATTATTTATGTAGCAGAATTTCTTGGCGGAAAAATATTGAAAATAATTATTACTGTATTATACTTAGCTCACTTTATTTTTATTTCAGCAATACTATTGCGTAACTTTGCAGAGTTTTTAAAGATAATATACTTTCCTCAAGCTTCTTTATGGACTATTTTATCGGCATTCCTATTAGTTTCTTTAATTGTGAATCGACTCGGCGGAAAAAATATTGTAAAAGCTAATGCTATATTAATGATTCCAATTCTATTAACAATTGTTATTACTGCTATTTCTTTAATTGGTAAGTTAGAATTTAATAGAGTTTTTCCGATATTAGGTTATGGATTTAAAGAAACATTCTTTAATGGTGCAACCAATATTTATGCTTTTAGTGGAATCCTGTATCTGCTATTAATAAAACCCTATTTAAAAAATTCAAAAAACTTTTCTAAAATTGGTTACTTATCTATTATAATTTCAGGGATTTATTTAGTATTAATTGTTTCTGCATTATTAATGATGTTTCCATACATTCAATTGGGTAATGATACTTTATCAGTTTATTTATCAACAAGAATTATTGAGTATGGTAAGTTTATGCAACGAACTGACGCTATATATATGTTTGTATGGATCTTTGACTTTTTATCTTATCTATCAATAATAGTTTTATTTATTACTCAAATAAGTAAGCAATCTTTCAACTTAAAAAAGACGCCTCTTTACTCATATATTGTAGCCTTTATTATTTTTATTGTTGCAATGCTTCCTAATAATACTACAGAGCTAGAATTTTTTGAAACTACTATATATAAGTATTCATCCATAGGAATTGTTTTTGTTGTGAGTTTTATTGTTCTTGTATTGGGATATTTAAAAAAGAAAAAAGAAGGGAACAAAATTAGATATGAGGTCACATAAAATTTTAATTATTTGTTTAGTAATTGTTATACTCTCTTTCTCTTTTTCTAATTACCGTGCTGTTAGTACTATTGACGAATCAGCATATGTTATTGCAATAGGGTTTGATACATCTCAACATGGAAAAATAAAACTTAGTCTTCAAATTGCAATTCCTTCTGCTGGTTCTTCAAGTAGTTCTTCTTCTAATGATTCTCAATCAGCTTCTTCGGTTATTAATACAGTTGAATGTAACACACTTTTTAGTGGAATTAATTTAGTAAACAGTTATTTAAGTAAAAAGCTAAATTTGTCTTACTGTAAAGTTGCTGTTTTCTCCGAAGATTTTGCAAGCAATGGAATTGGTGAATATATAAGTACGATGATTAATGATGTTGAGATTAGACCTACTTGCCATATTATTATTTCCAGATGTAAAGCAAAGTACTATTTAGAAAATTCTAAGCCTATGTTAGCAGATATATCTTCTAAATACTATGAAATTGAAGATTCATCAGAAAAAAATACTGGTTTTACCAAAGCTCTAACAATCTTAGATTTTTATAATAGCTATTATGATAGCTTTGCTCAACCATATGCTATTTTAGGTAGTATTAATGAGGCAAATGCTGATGATACTGAAGGTTCACAATTTTTTAATGAGTCCAGTATTCATTCAAATGATAAATTAGATAATATTTCATTTGTAGATTCTAAATCATCCGGTTCATCAGAAAAATCAATTGAAAATTTGCGGTTTAGCTGTTTTTAAAAAGGATTCTTTTGTTGGTGAACTGTCAAGTTATCAATCATTGTATTATCTAATACTTTCAAATCAATTTAGCAATTCAGTTGTTAATATTCCTAGTCCTTTTAATGATGTTGAATATATTTCAATTAATATTTCTAAAGCAAAATCAAATAATAGAGTTAAAATTGTAAATGGATCTCCTTATATAAATTGCAATATTAATCTTACTACTAGAGTTCTCTCTTCTTCAATAGCTTCTAATTATTTAACTACTGAAAATATAAAAAATATAGAAGATTATGCAAATTCTTATTTTAAAGCACATTTTTTAGACTTTTTATACAAAACATCTATTGATTATAAATCCGATATTGTTGGATTTGGTAAATACGCGGTTAGAAATTATAAAGATTTAAAGGAATGGGAATCAATCGACTGGCTAAATAATTATGCTAATTCATTTTTTGATGTTAATGTTGACACTCATGTCATCTCAAGCTATCTGATTTTAGGAAACAATATTAGTGGTAATTAACTTTTTTAGTGAAAATATGTAAATTAATAGTGACGGAACTTTTGACAATTATATATATCAAATAATTCCGTCACTATTAACTTTAGCTTCCTTCTAAAAATTTTATCGAAGCATCTAAAATTCCCTGAATAGACATTGCCCATCCTTGTAAAGACATTAAAATTCCTCTTGAAATAATTGAAACTATAAAATCGATAAACTCTGCTATTTTATCAAAAATCCATTCTCCTGATTTTCTATTTCCTGAATACATAACTGTTTTTGGATTTCCTGAAAATTCAAATTCTTGCTCATCTAAATTTATAGTTATATCATCAATATCGTATCCTCCTCCTACATCTGAAGATTCCCCATTTCCCACAAAAACTGTTGTGTGTCCGCTCTTTAAAAGAATATCGCCTGCCAATAAATATGAACAATCATTTAATCCTTCATTTTGCAATACTTCAAAACCATGTTTTGGATAATCATCTAACATACTACCTGTCCAGTTTGCTGGATCAAGTGTTTTTAAATCTTCTTTATTCATCAAAAAACCAGCTCCAGCTGCTGCTGCACTTGATCCTGCAGAGCAATCAGTTTCACATGGTACTGAAATTTTGGATGGATCATATTTATTTGCTTCTAACTGTTGCCAGTATGTTAGTCTTTCTCCTTGGTCATATCCTATATTATCATTATTTGCTGCTTTAATTGCTATTTTAGCAATTTCAGCTGCAACTTTTTGATCTGGATATCTTAAAATATAACTCCATCCACCATAAAAATCTCTAATTGTATATTCTTCTCCTTGGTCACCTGCTGTTCCACCTGATACAGCACCTTCTACTCCATACCCTAAGTCTGCTATTTTAGTACCTTTCATTTCAAATTTTGGTCCTGCATTTGGAGTTACTTTTATATTTGATGGATCTCCAACATATATTGTTGCGTGATCAGCACTTACACTACATAATACATCACCAGGTTGTAATAAATCTGGTGAATTAGTATACTCAGATCCTGTAAAACATTGAAATCCACATTCCTGATCGTAATTTCCAGGCATTGCAGGTGGTCCATAGCAATTTATTTCTTTTATTTTGTCTTCATTACATTGATATCCTGCTGCTCTTACTATCATTCCTGAACTTCCTGAGCAGTCTGATGCACAGTCAACGGTTATTGCAGCCGGACTATAATTGTTTGCTTGCAATTGTTCCCAAAATGTAAATCTTTCTCCTCCATTGTTGTACCCAATATGATCATTATTTGCGGCTTCTACTGCTAATTGTGCTATTTTTTCTGCTACATTTGCTTTTGGGTATCTAAAGACGTATTCCCATTGATTATTATACCAGTTTATTACTTTATATTCTTCTCCTGTGCTGTCTCCTAGTCCGCCATCAATTGGTCTGCTACAGTTAGCTACCATTTGTGTGCCTTCATCCGCTTTAACTATTTTTATGTTAATTGAGCTTAATAAAATTATCATTATCAATAAAATAGATATTATTTTTTTGGCTATTGATTTCATAATAGATTCCTTTCTTTTATAAAACAACTAAATATTCTTATATTTTTTCAATTCTATTTAACTCATAATCAAAGAAGGAATTGTATGTACTAAAAAATAAATTTCTTGGTAGTTTATCTATACTTTGAATATTCTCTGAACTAATGCTGTTTGTAATTTTTCCTTTGTAGTTATTAAAAAAAGTTATTCCTTTTTTGTAATTATTAATTTCCACTTTGAATCCTCTTTGTGGATATAGTAATTCAGTTCCTGTCTCATCTCTAGTGTATTTTAAATAGTCTGGATATAATTCAGTAAGATTTTTTAAGAATTCATCATAGTTTTTCTTTTCATTTAATTCTGTTACTAAATCAGAAAATGCTTTATTATCTTCTTCTTTTTCTTTTTCGTATTTATATATTGATATTTCTCCTTGACAAAAGAATACATAAAAGTTATTAGTTTTATATCCGATAAGCATTTCAGCATCTTCATTTTCAAATTCTGGAGCACCTAAGATTTTTTTTATTTCTCTGTTTGATAATCCAGTTTTTATTCCCTCAAAAACTTCATCTTGGTATTTTTTTGTAAATACAAAGTTGAATATTTTGGTGTTTATTGTTCTTAAGTAGTATCCTTTTTCGTTGTAATAATCATAGTCGTTTTCATGTTTATCGGCAGTTCCAAGAATTTCTCTTGACTGAGCTCTACCCCAATCATTTTTTATTAGAGTATTTAAAACTTCTGATTTAATATTTAATTTTATTTGTTTTTCTTCTTTTCTTTTAGATAGTTTTGCAATTTCTGTTTCAAAATAATTATTTGAGCCATTTATTGTGTATGATACTTTTTTTTCATTTTCCTTTATATTGATAAATATATTATTTTTTTCGTCAATAAGTCTAAATACTTTTCCTTGCATTTTCGTAGATACAGCCTTTATTAGTGTTTCGTAATAATATTGGTTACTAATTAGGTTTTTGTCATCTATTGGCATTGTTTTCAGTCCTATCACTATATCAGTATCTATTCCTTCTTCACTTGATGTGTATTCACCATAGTAAATGCAATCTAAAGATTCAATTATTTCTTTCAATCCTTCTGTTGGTTGTTTTTTATATAAAAAATATCCAATAATAAAAAATAGTAATATTAATACAATTGCTATAATAATTATTTTTCTTATATTATGTTTTTTTTTCAAATTTTTCCTCCTATTGTTTTTTTATTTAGTACTTTTCCATTTTTATAATAACATAAAAAACATTTTTTGTATATATTTTTTTATTTTTTTGTATCAAAAATATCTTTAATTATTTTTGGTTGTAAAAAAAGATAGGAGTAAATTCCTATCTAATGTAATTTATAATATTAAAAAATTCAACATTAAACTAAATAGCATACAAGAGTTGTTGCTACTGTTAATATTCCAAATAGAACAGAAATAATAATTGTTCTTTTTTGTATTTTCCCTGCTCTTGTTCTACTCTTATTTTTTTCAAATCTTGGATTTTCGTATGTATCATCTAATGATTTTTCGTTATCCTTTGATTGCATAGTAGTTATTAATATTAATACTAAACAAACAATAATATATACAACTAACAATACGTTTTTTAGAATATCCATTTCTATTTTCCTTCCTTATTCTCAATGTGACTTATTAATTTTAACATATTTCAAAAAAAAAATCAAGCCTTTAGGCTTGATTTTATTTTGCATAATCAATTACTCTTTTTTCTCTAATGACATTAATCTTAATTTGTCCAGGATAATCCATCTCATCTTCAACTCTTTTAGCAATATCCCTTGCCATTATTACTGTTTCGTCATCTGAAACTTTTTCGGGTGTTACTATAATTCTGATTTCTCTACCTGCTTGAATTGCATATGATTTTTCAACTCCTTCAAATGAATCTGCAATTGATTCAAGTTGTTCTAATCTCTTAATATATGCTTCAAGTGTTTCTCTTCTTGCTCCAGGTCTTGATGCTGAGATTGCATCAGCAGCTTGAATTAGATATGCTTCAGGAGTTTCACCTTCAACATCTCCATGGTGTGCTTCTACAGCATTAATTACTTTAGCATTTTCTTTATATTTTTTAAGAATTTCAACACCTATTTCAACATGGGTTCCTTCCATATCGTGATCTAATGCTTTTCCTAAATCATGCAATAATCCTGCTCTTGCAGCAAGTTTAGCATCTAATCCTAATTCTTCTGCCATTATTCTAGCAAGATTAGAAACTTCTATTGAATGCATTAAAACGTTTTGACCATAACTTGTCCTAAATTTTAATTTTCCAAGTAAATTGATAATGTCTGGATGAATATTCATTACTCCAGTCTCCATTGTTGCTCTTTCACCTTCTTCTTTAATGGTTTTAGCAAGTTCTTCTTTTGCTTTTTCAACCATTTCTTCAATTTTAGCGGGATGAATTCGTCCATCATCAATCAATTTTTGAAGTGCTATTTTTGCGACTTCTCTTCTTAATGAATCAAAACCTGAAATAACTACAGATTCTGGAGTGTCATCTATTACAAAATCAACACCTGTAAGTGTTTCTAATGCTTTAATGTTACGACCTTCTCTACCAATTATCCTTCCTTTCATATCATCATTTGGTAGTGATACGATAGAAACTGTAGATTCAGCAGTATGGTCTGCTGCACATTTTTGAATTGCATATGTAATTATTTTTCTAGCTGTTTCATCAGATTTTTCTTTAATTTGATCTTCCATTTTCTTGATTCTTTCAGCTTTTTCAGAAACTAATCTTTCATCAACATTTTTTAGTAATTCTTTTTTAGCTTCTTCAGCACTTAATCTTGCAATTCTCTCTAATTCGTCTAATTGTGAATCTTTAAGTTTCTCAACTTCAGCTTTTGCTTCCTCAATTTCATTTTCTCTAATGTCTAGATTTTTCTCTCTTTGTTCTGCTTTGTAAATTTTTTGGTCTAAATTTTCTTCCTTTTTAATAAGTCTTTTTTCTTGACGTTGAACATCACTTCTTCTTTCTCTAATCTCTTCATCTAATTCATTTCTGCTTTGAATTATGTCTTCTTTAGCTTTTACTATTACTTCTTTTTTAGTATTTTCTGCTTCTTTATTTGCATTCTCCAAAATTCTTTGTGCCTCTTTTTCTGCACTTTCAATTTTTGTTTCTGCTGTTTTCTTTCTTAACGTATAGCCTACAAATAAAAATAATATTGCTGAGACTAGAAAAATAGTGATATAAATTACAATTTCCATAATTAATACACCTCTTTCTATTTAGTTTTCAATGTACAAATATATATAACTCTTTTTATAAATATTCTACATTATATATTTTATTATTATTTAAACAATATGTCAAGTGTATATGCGAAAAAACACTGAATTATTATTTCAGTGTTTTTTTCTAAGCTCTTGGATGAGCTTTATTATATATATCTTTTAGTTCTGAAGTTTCAAATTTTGAATAAATTTGTGTTGAAGAAATATCTGTGTGACCTAGCATAACTTGAATTGATTTCAAATCTGCTCCATTTTGCAATAAGTGGGTTGCAAATGAATGTCTTAAAATGTGTGGTGTTATTTCTTTATCAATATGAGCTTTTTCTTTGTAGTATTTAACTATTTTCCAGAAGCCTTGTCTAGTTAATCTAGTTCCATTCATATTCACAAATAAAGCTTTATTTGAATCATCTTTTAACAAAATTGGTCTTGCTTGTTCAATATATTCTTTAAGTGCCTTTTCAGCAAGTCCACCTAAAGGTACTGTTCTCTCTTTCCTTCCACTAGAACATGTTACTGTTCCCTCTTTAAAATTTATATCATCAATATTTAAATCTATTATTTCAGTAACTTTCATGCCAGTTGCATATGCAAATTCAAGCATAGCTTTATCTCTAATTCCTTTTAAATCAACATCTTTTGGTTGTTCTAAAAGTAGTTCTACTTCATCTGATGTTAGTACAGCGGGAACCTTTTTTTCTATTTTGGGTGATTGTAATCCAGAAGTTGGATTAACTTTTACCTTTTTAGTTTTAACTAAAAATTGATAGAAAGATCTGATACTAGCTAAACTCCTAGAAATAGTAGACGTCTTCTTACCTTTTTTCTTTAATTCTTTTAAGTATTTTTTTATATCTTCATTAGTAACCTTTAGATAATTTATATCTTTTTCTTTCAAATACTCTTTATATTGTGTAATATCCCTTTTATATGATTGTACAGTGTTATTTGATAGTTTCTTATCATTTTGTAAAAAGTCTAAAAAAAGTTTAATCTGCTTTTCCATTCTGCACCCCTATCTCTAAAAATTTACATAAATAATTTAATTAAGTTATATCAAATTATTTAAAAAAAGTAAAGGGTTTTTACTTTAATTTTTTATTTTTTTAAAAATAGTTATTTAGCATTAAAAAAAGATTTGTACTTAAAAATGTTTTTATTAGTGATGAGAGAATTGAGCTAAATATTATTAGCATAAAAACTATTATGTATTTTATTAGCGAAATGTTTTTAGTTCTGCTTTTTATTATTTGATTGTAGTTATTGATGCAAAAAATACCTGTAAAAATAATTGTTGGAATAAATATTATTTCACTGAGCAGTATTAAAGAAATATTGAATACTATTCCTTTTCCCATTCCCAGTATTAATATTACGCTTGAAATTGCATATCCTAGTGAAAATCCTTTATAGCCAATTAAAATAGAAGTACTTAGTTTTCTCCATATTGATAAAGAAAGAATTATAAGAATTCCTATAAATTTTATATTATTAGATATTGAGTGTTTTAGTAATAAACCATAATTTATGTTGTTTTGTTCTTTAATATTTCTACTAAATTCAATTAGATAATTATTAATTTTTTCTTTGTTTTCTATATTTAAATTATTAACTGCTATTATTCCGATTGTCACTCCTATAATAAAAACAAGCATATAATATAAATATGATTTGTAGTTTTCTTTAAAGTGATTTTCAATTGTTTCTTTCATTTTATTATCCTTCCATATCTTAGTCACTAAATCAGATTGTTTTTTAAACTAACTTCTCATTTTTTTCTACATAATATCTATGTGATAATAAAAATTATAGAACAATCTAAGTCAAATTTTATTTTAAATTATTAAAATCATTTATAGCCATTTTATATGTTTTTAGTATTTCAATTCCACTAATATAATTTAATGTGTCTATTATTTCATTTACATCTTTCATTTGACTCTCAGTTAATTCTTTTTTTAGTTTTTTTTCAATTTTTTCAATTTTATCCATTTGCTCAATATATTCATCATCATTATTTCTTAAATCTTTAGCCATATTGTTTATTCTTTTATAAACAAAATCATCAAATTCTTTATTAAATACATTTGTATCGGGTAGTTTCATATTTCCTCATTTCTTTCTTTACTTTGGTCGTTTATTATTTTTCTAATTATATATCAATATACATTATAAAGCAATATTTTTGTATTTATTAGTATTGTTTTGTTATAGCTATATATTTTTTAGGACTAATAATAATTTTGAATTAATTTTATAATAATATATTGAAGGAGTATGTACTATGGTTAGATTTAAAGTTAAAGAATTATTAGAAAAACATAAAATGTCTAGATATAAATTAAGACAATACTCTGATTTCACTTATGAAAGAGTAAATCAGTTTTATTTTAATACTGCAAAAAGTATTAAAGTTGAAGAGATAAATATTTTATGTGAAATATTTAACTGTAATGTTTCGGATTTAATTGAGTTTAAATATGATAAATGATTTTATTTTATCATTATATTGTTTTGTATATTTGATTTCATCAATATTTGTAAAGAATATTAATATTAGATTTTCTATATTTAATATTCTTTATATTCTTTACAAATAATCAATTGTTATTCTTATTATATAGTAATTGTATTATTTCGTCAATATTTTTATATAAAAAAAATCATATTTATTTTGTCCAATAATATATTTAACTATGAAGTTTTTTATATTTTTTAAAAGAAATCTAATATCTTTTTCATTTGTATTGTTTGTTTTTCTTTTAGTAGCTTTTTCAAATAGTACCTTTTATGCTACTAAAAATGGACTTACTCTTTGGGCTAATAGTGTTGTTCCTTCTCTGTTCCCTTTTTTAGTTGCTGTGGAGTTGTTAAATCATACTAGTGTAGTTTATTATTTAAGTGTTTTACTTGATAAATATATGAAACCTTTATTTAATTTGCCTGGGATCTCTGCGTACCCATTTATTATGGGACTTTTAAGTGGGTATCCTATTGGAGCTAAGATTGTTTGTGATTTGTATGATAACGACTTCTGCACAAAAGAAGAAGCTGAAAGAATGTTGAGCTTTACTAACAACTCTGGTCCATTATTTATTATTGGAACTGTTGGTATTTCTTTTTATTCAAATTCTACTATTGGAATAATTTTGCTTATAACTCATGTTTTAGCTTCAATTACGGTTGGTATTGTTACAGGGATCTTTTCTAAATCTGGAAATACAATATATAGAAATAAAAATTTAGGAAATATTCATAATTCTGCTGATATTTCTGTTTCAAATTTAGGTGAAATTTTAGGCTTAGCAATTATTAATTCTATTAAAAATATTTTAGTTATAGGTGGTTTTGTAACTTTGTTTTCTGTTATTACAACTTTATTAGAAAAAACTCATTGTATAAGCATTGTATCTAATACTATTTCATCTATATCTAAATTGGATTCAAGTATAGTCTCTTCGTTTATATCTGGAATTGTTGAATTTACTAATGGATTGAGCAAATTATCTAGTATTCATATTAAAAACATTTCTTTAATTTTTGTATTGTCTGCTTTTATTATTGGATTTGGTGGTATATCTGTATCTCTCCAAGTTCTTAGTATAATTAGCAAACATAATTTGTCTATAAAAAAATACCTGCTTGGCAAGCTTATGCAAGCTACTTTAGCAGGACTGTATACTTTTTTAATTTTATTAATTCCTATTTTTAATTTTGATATCTGATAACTTTGGGAAATGGTGATGTGTTATTTTTTCAATGATTTTGAAAAATAGCAAGTCCTCATTTCTATTGATTTTACTGGTGTTTCACTAATTATTTAAGAATGAACACGAGTAGTGTTTAGTACGGTATCCCAATAATTGTGTCTGGGTTGTACTAAAATGAGATTTTTGTTACGTCCCCATTCAAAAAAATTCCCGGTTTTCCGGGATTAGGTGGTAGCGATGGGGAGGATCGAACTCTCGACCTTTCGGGTATGAACCGAACGCTCTAGCCAGCTGAGCTACATCGCCATATATAACAGTATTTATTATACAATAATTTTGTATAACTTGTCAATGATTTTTCTGATTTTTAGTTGTAATTTTTGCAATTTAGTGATATATTTATTTTAAAGATTTTATTTGGGAGGTTTATTATGACACCACATAATGAAGCTGAATTAGGTGATATTGCCAAAACTGTGCTTATGCCCGGTGATCCACTTCGTGCTAAGTATATTGCTGAAAACTTTTTAGAAAATGCAAAACTTGTTAATTCAGTAAGAAATATGCTAACTTATACTGGTACTTATAAAGGTAAAGAATTTACAATTTTTCCATCAGGGATGGGAATGCCTAGTATGGGAATATATTGTTATGAGCTTTTTAAATTTTATAATGTTGAGAATATTATTAGGATTGGTACTTGTGGTGCTTATACTGAAGAACTAAATTTATTAGATACGATTTTAGTTGATAACAGCTTTACACCTGGGAATTTTTCTTTAGTGTTAACTGGAGATGATGAGCATATTTCTGCATCTAGTACTTTAATAAATAGAATAATACTAGAAACTGCTAAATTACATAATATTGAAATAGTTCAAGGTAATACATTATGTAGCGAGGTGTTTGATTATTATTGTGAATTTGATAAGTTCTTTAGTTTAATTCCTAGAGATTTAAATATTATTGCTCCTGAAATGGAGGCTTATGCATTGTTTAGTACTGCACAGCTATTTAATAAAAATGCTTCTTGCTTACTTTCTGTTGTAGATTCTCATTATAAAGAACAATCTGTTACTTCTGAACAACGTGAAAAATCTTTAAATGATATGATAGTAATTGCTTTAGATTCTGGATTAAAATTATAAATAAAAGTATCCAATACGATTTACTTTACTATTGGATACTTTTTGTTCTATGTTTCTATTTGTTGAATTTTTCTATTTCTTGTTTTATTATTTTTTTACTTGTTTCTGTTGGCTCTGTTAGTGGTAGTCTTGGTTTTCCAAAATCAAATCCAACTTCTTTTAGTGCGAATTTAACTGGTGTTGGATTTACTTCACAAAATAATGCATTAATTAATGGAATTGCTTTTATTTGCATTTCTCCTGCTTTTTTGAAGTCTCCATCAAAATATGTTTTGCACATTTCGTGTGTATATTTAGGCTCTATGTTTGATAATACAGAAATTACTCCAATGCCTCCTAATGATAGTATTGGAATTACTTGATCATCATTTCCTGAGTATATAGATAAGTTATCTTCACATAGATTTATTATTTTAGCTATTTGAGACAAATCTCCACTTGCTTCTTTTATTGCTACTATATTTTCTACTTTCGATAGTTCTTTAGCTGTTTCTGGTTCAATGTTAACCCCGGTTCTACTCTTTACACTATACATTACTATTGGTAGTTTTGTTTCGTTGGCAATGGTTTTATAATGTTCAATTAATCCTAACTGTGTAGTTTTATTGTAGTATGGTGTAACTACTAAAGCTCCATCACATCCTATGCTTTCTGCATATTTTGTCATTTCAACTGCTGATTTTGTATTATTTGAACCTGTTCCAGCTATTACTGGAACTCTTCCATTAGATTTTTCTACTACAAATTTAATAGCTTCTTTTCTTTCTTGCTCAGTCATTGTTGATGATTCTCCTGTTGTTCCACATACTATAAGTGAATCTACATCATTTTTTATTTGGTCTTCTATCATTTTTCCAAATATTTCATAGTTTACTTCATTATTTTTGTCAAATGGGGTTGCTAATGCTGTTCCACATCCTTTAAAAATTGCTTTTTTCATATTTACCTCCTAAATTTGGGTCAAATGCTCCGTCCCCAGTGGCCCATTATTTTTCTAACAATTTTTTCAAAATTTGTATTGCATTTGTTGCAGCTCCTTTTCTAATATTATCTGCAACAATCCACAAATTTACTCCAGATTTAACACTTTCATCTCTTCTTATTCTTCCAACATAAACTTCATTATGTCCACTTACTTCTGTTGATATTGGATAAGATTTTTCATCTTTTCCATCTATTACTACAATTCCTTCAAAGTTTCTCAATGTTTGTTTTAATTCTTCTAATTCAAAATCTTTTTCAAGTTCAACATTTACACTTTCACAATGTGAATTAAATATCGGCACTCTTACTGCAGTTGCTGTAACAGGCAAATCTGCGTGTTTTAAAATCTTTCTTGTTTCATTCACCATTTTCATTTCTTCTCTTGTATATCCGTTTTCTTCAAATACATCTATATGTGGCAAACAATTGTTGAATATAGGATATGGGAATTTTTTTAAATCATATTGCTCTGAACCTGCAATATTAATATTATCAAATTCATCTTTTTTTTCTCTGTAGTTTTCTGTTCCATTTTCTAAGTCTTCTACTCCATATCTTCCTGCTCCTGAGACAGCTTGATATGTTGAATAAACTATTCTTTTAATTATGTATTTATCATCTAGTGCCTTTAAAGGTACCACTGCTTGTATTGTAGAACAATTTGGGTTTGCAATTATTCCTTTATTATTTGTTATTTCTTCAGGGTTCACTTCTGGCACAACTAGTGGAACATCTTTATCCATTCTAAAAGCATTGCTATTATCAATTACAACACAACCATGTTTTGCTGCAATTGGAGAAAATTGCTTTGATGTAGCCCCTCCAGCTGAGAATATTGCATAGTCAATATGCTCGTCAAAAGAATGTTCTGTTAATTCTTGTACTTCATATTCATTACCAATGAACTTTATTTTTTTTCCTGCAGACCTAGCTGAAGCCATTAATATGTATTCATCAATTGGTAATTTTTCTTCTTCAAGGACTTTTAAAACTGTTCTGCCAACGACTCCTGTCACGCCTACAACAGCAACTCTAACTTTTTTCATAAAATTAAATCACTCTCCTTCCCTCAATATATTCATAATTATTATATACAATAATTATGAATTATAATAGTTTTTTTGGTTGCTTCTTATCTTTTTTTTATACCTTAATAAAATAATATTTTTTCTTAATTGCTTATATGCATATTATTTTACTATATTTAGAGTTCAAAAGCAAGAAATTTTAAAAATTCTCATCTTGTTATTATTTCTCTCATTCAGCCCCATATTTAGTAGCGTCGTGCCAAATTTTATGAAATAAAATTTAGTCACATTATAATTTTATATAATAGGAAAGTAGAAATTTCCTATTATGTTAAAAAGACTAGGAAAGAAAGCCCTAGTCTTTTTTGTGTGCAAATTGTAATGATATATCAATTATATAATACTTTTTATTCTGTCAATATTTAATATTTTTTTATCCAAAATTATTTGCTTTGTTTTTTTAGTAAGTCTCTAATTTCTTCAAGTAGGACAACTTCTTCTGATTTTTTTTCTTCTTCTTCCTCTTCTTTCTCTTCTTCTTCTTTTTTGATTTTGCTTGTAATCCCATTAATTATTTTTATAAAAATGAATATACAGAATGCTACTATTAAGAAATCTAAAATGTTTTGGATAAATGCTCCATACATTATTTTAGCATCTAATACGTCTATGCTTAGGTGTGTAAAGTCTAATCCTCCAATCAACATACCTATTATAGGCATCAATATATCATTTACTAATGATGTTACAATTTTCCCAAAAGCTCCACCAATGATGACACCAACTGCTAGGTCTACTACGTCTCCTCTCATTATAAACTCTTTAAATTCTGATGTTGTTTTTCCTAATTTCTTTTTTGCTTCTTTTTTAGCTTTTTTTAATTCTTCTTTATCAATAGTTTTTGCCATTTTTATTACTCCTTTTCTCTTATTTTATAAAAAATCAATATTACTAATTTTTACTAATTCTTATTAAAGTTTTACTCTAATCTTATGATTCATCTTTAAAATCCATAAAATTCAGCTTTGTTTCAAAAGCTCTGTCCTTATTGACTCACTATCTAAATCAATTTAATGACTTCCCTCAAATCTTTAACACTTTGTCCATTTGGTATTTTTAATACTTCAAATTTTGAAATTGAATTTCCAAATTGTATTTCTATTATATCCCCAACTTTTACTTCATAGCTTGGTTTAGCTATTTTATCATTAACTTTAACTCGTCCATTATCAGCTGCTTGGTTTGCAACTGTTCTTCTTTTAATAACTTTTGTTACTTTTAGAAACTTGTCTAGTCTCATACCCCTCCTTTCTATATTTTAATTAATTTATTTAAAAAAGTTGAATATATACAACATTTTTTTACATCTCTTTTTAGCGCTCTTTTTAACGCTACTTTGTATATTTCTAATTGATTTATATATCTTTGTTTTAGAATCTCCTCATTTACTCCTTGGTCTGTTTTATAATCAACTAATATTAGCTCATTGTTTTGATTTATATAATATAAATCAATTACTCCTTGTACTAAAACAGATTCTCCTGTATTTTTGTATTTTATGTTGATGTAAAATGGTGTTTCCTTATGGGTTTCTATTGCATTTTTTAAATCTTTAAATAGTGGTGTTTTTATATATTCCTCTATTATTTTTTGATTGTTTTTTAAAAAATCTTTTTCTTCTTTGTTAACTTTTAAATTATCTATTGTTGAATTAACATCTTCATTTTCAAGTTTTTGCAGAACTAAGTGAATTAAAGTTCCTTTTTCTGCAGGTGTTAAATTTTTATCTTGTTCATTGAAATCCAAGTTCAGCGGTATAATTTCTTTTTCTGTTACTCTGTCATCTAGCATAAATATTTCATCATTTTTAATTTTTATTTTACAATTTTTTAATGCTGTTACAGATGTTTTGCTTGGTGCTTCAACCAATATACTATAATTATAGTTCCATTTTAACAATTTGTCAATTTCTTCAAACTTTATTCTATCTATTTTTCTATCAATTTCGTCTCTATTTTCATTTTCTATTTTCTCTTCATATTTAATTTCACTTTTAGGTATTATTTCTAAATTAAGATTCAATTTTTTATCTGTTTTATATACTAATTCTATCCAATCAATAAATCTATTATATTTTTCCACTAGATTGTTGTTTAGTTTGTTAATCGAACCTTTTCCATGGTATTTTTCTACCTCAGATTCTTTTTCATTTAGTTTCTTTTGAACATTTTGATCTGCTCCTATTATTATTAATTTATCTTTTGCCCTTGTAAGTGCAACATATAATATTCTCATTTCTTCCGATACTAGCTCTTTTTTTGCTTTAATATTTATTGCATCCTTTGTTAGTGTTGGATATTCTATTCCATCATCTATGTAGTTAATTCCAATTCCTATATCTTGGTCATAAATTATTTTAGTTTTCATATCTTGTTCATTAAATCTTTTTTCTACACCACATAGTATCACTACTGGAAATTCAAGTCCCTTACTTTTGTGAATGCTCATTATTCTTACAACATCGTCTTTTTCTCCTATTATCTTTGCTGCTATCAAATTTGAAGAGCTTTTTGAGGCAACTTTTTCAATAAATCCTATAAAATTAAATAGTCCTTTAAAACTTATTTTTTCATATTCTTTTGCTTTTTCAAATAGCTTTCTTAAATTAGCTTGTCTTAGTTTACCATTTGGCATTAGTCTAACAAAGTGATAATATCCTGTTTCAGAGTATATTTTCCATATTAATTCATCTAATGGAATTTCATTTTGTAGCATTCTGAATTCATCTATTTTGTTTAAAAAATCTTTTACTTTATTTCCTAATTCATTATTATCGTTTGATGTTTCAACTAGTGCATTATAATAGTTTCCTTCTTTTTTGTTTAGTCTAATTTCAATTAGTTCGTTGTCATTAAATCCTCCAATTGGAGAACGTAGAACGGAAACTAATGGAATATCTTGAAGTGGATTGTCTATGATTTTTAGTAATGAAATAATAGTGTCAATTTCAATTGATTCTAAGTATTCAGAAGTTGCGTCTGAAAATACTGGAATTCCTGCTTCTAATAATTCTTTTTCATAAACTGCTCCTACAGTTCCAGGGCTTCTTAATAAAATTGCAATGTCCTTATAATCAATTCCTTCATTGTGTAATTCTTTAATCTTTTTACATGCTAGTCTTGCTTCTAGTGTTGCATTATCAACAACTCCTATTTCTTCTTCTCTTTCTTCATCTTTCTCATCGCTTTCTTTTGTTTCAATTATATACATTTCAGATTTACAGTCTATTTTAGCTTTTTCTTCCTTTTCAACATAGTTCAAGTATTCGTCTTCATTATACTCAATTTCTCCCAATTGCTTACTCATTATATTTTGAAATATCACATTACTAAAGTTTAACACTTCTTCTCTGCTTCTGAAGTTTTTATATAGTTGAATTTTTGTATCATCTTTTATCTCGTTATCATTTTTTATTAAATCATATTTTTCATATTTTTCTATAAATAAATCAGGTCTCGCCTGTCTAAATCTATATATACTTTGCTTAACATCTCCTACCATGAATAAATTGTTTCCGCTAGATATAGCACTCAGTATACTCTCTTGAATCAAGTTGCTATCTTGATATTCATCAATTAGTATTTCATTAAAATCATTTTGTTTTGCAATTTCCGTTTTCTTTCCTTGTTTATCTATTAATAAATTTAATGCTGTATGTTCTATATCTGAAAAGTCTACAACATTTCTTTCTTTTTTCTTACTTGAAAATCCTTCTTCAAATTCTAATAGAAGTCTTTCTATTTTTTTTAATGTAAAATACATTTTCTTTATGTCACTTATTGATTCGTTTGAATTATAAATAAATAATGACTTTTTTATTTGTTTTTCAAACACTTTTTTTACTTCATCTCTAATTCCTTTTGCCTTTTCTTTTAATTCAATTTCATCTTGTTCTAATTTCCTTTTAGCAGACCATGGATTGAACACTTTTGAATTTATTCCTAAGAATGCTTTATCCCATGTACTAAAATCAATGCTTTTTAAATCATTGATGTCTTCATTGATTAACTCATATGGTTTCATTAAATTGCTATTTCCATATAACATTTTTTTTGCTCTTTCCAAGCTTATAATAGAATCATCAATTAGTTGTTTTGCTCTATCTATAATTATTTTTCCCCACTTGGTTTGAGCAAAATCTTCAACTTCTACATTGTAATCTTCTACTGCTTGGTTAATCCATTTATGTGGATATGGTATGCTACTGGTAAAATCAAATAGTTTTAGAATAATATTTTTTAGAGGTTCATCATCTTTATATATTGTATATTTGTTTAGTAAATCTAAAAAATCTTCGTTTTGTAATTCATAATTATTCTCAAATACTTCCTCAATCGCCTCTTGTTTTAATATCTCTATTTCAGCTGGGTCGCCAACTCTAAAGTTAGCACTCATTCCTATTTCAAAAAAATTATTTCTTATTACATCTAAGCAAAAAGAAGAAATTGTTGAGATATGTGCTTGGTTTATTAAGTTTACTTGTTTTTGTAAATGCACATCATTAGGATTTTTATCAATCTCATCATATAATGCTTTTAGTAATCTTTCTTTCATTTCGCTTGCTGCGGCATTAGTAAAAGTTACAATAAGTAATTTGTCTATGTCTATTTTTTTCATTATTATTTTATTAATAATTCTTGCAACCAATACTGTTGTTTTTCCACTACCAGCAGCTGCTGAAACTAAGATGTTTGCTCCATCATTCTCTATTGCCTGTGTTTGCTCTTTCGTAAACCCCATTTTTTTATAATTCCTTTCTTAAAACTGATGTGAATTCTATGCTAGTATTTTATATTCAAAAATAAAATATGTCAAATTTTAAATAAACACTAGACAAATTCGTTTTTTTAATGTATAATAATATATATATTCCTTATTATTTTTAGGAATATATGTTCCTTTTTTATAAATCGACTAAGTCTGAATGTTTTCACATTCAGACTTTTTTTGTTACAATTCACAGCTAACTTAATTTAGCCGTGAACAGTAACCTTTTTTTTATATAATAGGAAAGTTTTTGTTTTAAAACTACTTGCAAAAAACTCTATTTCAATATATAATAATCATATATAATCAAACTTTTAAAGGAGGAAATTATGAATATAAATTTTATTGGAAAAGATTTTGAACTTACTGATGCTATTAAAAACTATATTGATGAAAAAGTAGGTAAATTATCAAAATACATTGGTGATGAATTTGAAGCAACGGCAACATTAAAAATGGAAGGAGCTAAACAAGTAGCTGAAATAAGAGTTACGGCAACAGGTTGTTTATATAAAGCAGTTACTGCAAGTAAAGATTTATATGCTTCTATTGATAAAGATATTGATATTTTGGAAGGTCAAATTAGAAAAACAAAAGCTAAAAAAGACAAGCAAAATAAATCTGAGTCAATTAGATTTTCAGAAAATCAAAAAGCATCTAATGATGCCGATAGTGATGGACAAATTATTAAATCTATTTTGTATAGTATTAAGCCAATTACTGAAGAAGATGCCATGCTCATTCTAAAATCTGATAGTAAAAACAAATTTTTACCATTTATAAATGTTAATACAAATAAAGTTAATGTTGTTTATAAACTTAAAGATGGTAATAATTTTGGAATATTAGAACCAGAAGATTAAAAAAACGACCTAAAGGGTCGTTTTTTATATAATACGACTAAATTTTATGAAATAAAATTTAGCACGATGAACAATTAAACGCGGACTTTGCAGAGAGTATTTGCTTTTTCAATTATATTAGTGCCCGCTATTGTCCTTTATAATTAATCTTCTTTTTTTGTTGCTTTTTTAGTGTTTTTTACTGCTGTCTTTTGTGTTGCTGTTTTTTTAGTCGTAGTTTTGGTGGTAGTTTCTTTTTCAGCTTTTTTAGTTGTTGGTTTAGCAACTAATTTCTTTTCTAATCTTGATTTTTTTCTTGATGCAGCATTCTTAGAAATTACACCTTTAGAACTAGCATGGTCTATTGCTTTTTTAGCTGCTGATAATAGTTCAAATGAATCCTTGCTTTCTTCATTATTAGCTGCTTCATACTTTTTTATTGCTGTTTTATATTTAGTTCTAATTATACTATTATTCAATGTCTTTTTTTCTGAAACTTTAACTCTTTTTATTGCTGATTTAATGTTTGGCATTTTTGCACCTCCTCTTAGTGATTTCTAATAGACTTAAATATTATACCATTTTTTTTCGATTAGTGCAAGTTTTTTTTGATAATTTTCTTAATTTTATTGGTTTTGTTCTTCCTCTCTTGCCCATATTACTAGCCTTTGGCTTGAATCCTCTAAACAAGTAGATAGTGAGATTTCTCTCTTCCCAGCTGTATCTCTAGTAAAGTAGTCTAAGTCTTCTGCAGATGTTTCATAAATGTTATAAATTATATATTTAATTTTTAAGTCGTCATTATCTGTAACATATACTGGGTCTCCTTTAGATAATTTATTTAAGTTAGAGAAAAATAAGCCATTCTTGCTGTTATGTCCCATAATCACAGTGTTTCCAACTTTATTCAAAGTACCATAGTTTATACCAACTGCAACTTTCATTGATGCATCAGTTGCTCTATCTAATATTGGATATCTTAAATTTATTTTAGGAATCTCTAATATTCCATCCATTGTAAATCCTTTATATGTTTTTTTAGCTAATTTGCTGTTATCTCCAGCATAATTTGATATATCTAAATCATTAACATTTAGCGATACATCTCCTACGGTATTTGTTTTATTTTTGCTTCTATCAGTAATAAAATCGTCAACTGCTTCTCCTGCTTCTTTATTAGTGTTATATTGTTGGTATATAGTAAATCCCCATACACCTAAGCCAACTACTAATATTACTGCACTTATTATTAATACAATATTTAAAACCTTACTATACTTTTTATCAATCATTTTTTCTCCTCCTATTTCTTATCTTGTTGGAAGTTTAGTTCCTCCTAATATGTGGTAATGTAAATGTTTTACTGCTTGTCCACCATCTTCTCCAATATTTGTTAGGACTCTAAATCCGTTTTTGTTTAGTCCTTTTTCTATTGCAATTTTCTTAATTATTTTATTAACGTGAATTATTAAATCGGTATCATCTAATTCCATATAATTATCAATATGTGTTTTTGGAATTACTAATATATGAATTGGAGCAATTGGATTTATATCATTAAATGCGATTACTCTTTCATCTTCATATACTTTAGTTGAAGGTATCTCTCCTTTAACTATCTTGCAAAAAATACAATCTTCATTCAAATTCTTCACCTCTCTTTATATTTTTATATTAAAACTGCTTTTATCCTCCTAACTCCAGCTGAACTAGCTTCTTCTTTTTTTATTTTAAATTCTCCTAGTTCTGAAGTTCTTGTTACATGTGGACCTCCACATATTTCTTTTGATACATCTCCTATTGAGTAAACTTTAACTATATCCGGATATCTTTCTATAAACATACATTCAGCACCTGATTTTATTGCATCTTCTTTTTTCATTTCAGTGTTAGTTACTATTAAGTCTTCTTTAATCCATTTATTAACTAACTCTTCTGTTGCTTTTTTCTCTTCTGGAGTTAGCTTGTGATCACAGCTAAAGTCAAATCTCATTCTTTCTGATGTAATGTTTGAGCCTCTTTGATGACAGTCTTTATTTACTGTTATTTTTAATGCAGCATTTAGTAAATGAGTTGCTGTGTGATATTTTGTTTCCATTTCTCCAGATGATGCAAGTCCACCTTTGAATTTCTGTTCACTTCCTGCTCTTGATTTATTTTGATGTTCTTTGAATAATTGTTGTATTTCATCCATATTAACTTTCATTTCATTTTCGGTTGCTAAATCTTTTGTAACTTCAGGTGGAAATCCATAAGTTTCATACAATTTAAAAATACTTTTACTATCAATTGTATCCTTTCCTTCAGATTTAATTTTTGCTATTACTTTATTAAACTCTTTTTCTCCTCTGGATAGAGTTTTAATAAATTTATCTTTTTCTTCAGTAATAATTTTTTTTATTTGTTCTTTTTTATCATTTAAATATGGATATAATTCATTTAGAGAATTAATGTTTAATTCAATCAGATTTGTTAGTTCATTTAGATCAATTTCAAGCTTATTCATATGTCTTGTCATTCTTCTAATTAGCCTTCTTAAAATATATCCTCTGTCAATATTACTTGGCTTTTCTCCATCAGCAGCTATCATTATACTAGCTCTTAGATGTTCTGTTGCTATTCTTCTACTTTCAATTATGTCTTTTTTAGATAATTTTTTAAGTTCATCCATCACAGGTTTAAATAGTTCAGTTTCAAATGGATCGCTTTTTCCTTCTAATAAAAAAGTTATTCTTTCTAGTCCCATTCCTGTGTCAACATTGTGTTGTTTTAATTTTGAATAGGTACCATCATTATTTCTATAGAATTCCATAAATACATTGTTCCATATTTCAACGTATTTTCCACAATTACATGAGGGTTGACAATTAGGTCCACATGCTTCTTTTCCTGTGTCATAAAACATTTCTGTGTCTGGTCCGCATGGTCCAGTTTCACCTGCTATCCACCAGTTATCCTCTTTACCATAATAATAAATTCTTTCCTTAGGTATGCCGGCTTTTTTCCAACAATTTGCTGTAGTCTCATCTCTAGGGCAATCTTCATCACCAGCAAAGCATGTGACAGATATTTTTTCTGATGGAATTTGAAGTTCTTTTGTTAGAAAATCATAACTCATTTTTATTGATTCTTCTTTAAAATAGTCTCCAAGTGACCAATTCCCTAACATTTCAAAATATGTTAAATGCCTGTTATCTCCAACCTCATCAATGTCATTTGTCCTTAAGCACTTTTGAAAATCTGTTAATCTTTTTCCTTCTGGATGTTTTTCACCTAGCAGGTACATAATTAAAGGTTGCATTCCTGCCGTTGTAAATAAAACTGATGAATCATTTTCTGGTATAAGTGGTGCACTAGGAATAATTTTGTGACCATTTTTTTCGAAAAATTTTAAGTACTTATTTCTAATTTCAATTGCTTTCATATTTTTCCTCTTATTTAGTCTTTTTTTCTGTATATAATTATAACATAATTATTATTTTAAAGTAAACCTTTTATAAGATTTTTTTTATTCTTTTTAATCTTATAAATTCTTGCATAGTTATTGGCTCTTTATTAAATATTCTTTCTATGTATATTTTATTATTTATTATATATTCTCTTGATTTTTTGTAATCATTTATTTTTGCTAATTCTGCTTCTATTAAATCTTGCTTACTAAATTCTTCAAAATCACTAAAAACTCTAATTACTTTTTTTGTATTAGCTTTTATTCCTCTTATTATTATTCCATCAAAACTTTTTGGAATTTTCATGCATTTAGTGATGTCTATTACAATCATGTTTCTATTTATATTGTATAAATCCAAATTTGAAAAGTCTAAATTAACTAGTATTTTTGCTTTTTTTAAACTTTGCCTTTTATTTCCAGATACGGTAATAAAAATTTCTTTTTCTTCTAATCTTTTTTCTAGATTCCTATACCTTTTGTTGTTTGTCACAATGTTAACAACTTTAGCTTTTTTAGTTAATTCTTCTATTATACTTATATTTTCAAAACTAAAAATCTCAGTACAAATGTATATTTCATTTATTTCTGGTTTCAATGCTTTAAAACAAAAATCAACTAGTTCTGGTATCATACTTTTTAAAGTATACACACCATTTAGTAGTGGATAGTCTATTGTATATCCTTTTTCTACAATCGCATATTTCATTTTTTCTTCTTTCAATTTATTGGCTAGTTTTGTTTTACTTTCTTTTTCTAAACTGTTTAAATAAAATATTTCTTTATGGTATTTGTCTTGTTCAACAATGTTTAATAACTTTTTTATATTAATCTTATTATTCTCAATAATATTTTTAATGTAGTTTCCTCTATTTAATTCTTTTTTCTTTCTTATTTTTACATAAGCTATATTCATAAAATAATCACCCTCATAATTATATGAAAGTGATTGTTTTTTTATTACTATTTTATGTTTTTATGTTTTTAATTTATTCTTTATTATTGGCCAAACATTGTTTATCTCTCTGTCTTTTTCCCAAAATCCTGCTCCAGCCAAATTGTATTTATTAACTAAATCCAGCTTGTTAGAAACAGATTCTTGATCTTCTATCCACATTTTATAATTTGCATTGTTTTTTTGATATTCAATGTAATATTGTTTTGCTTCATCATTCCATACTTTTTGTACACCATCTGGTATATTTACTTCATTCATATTTACAACTGTATTTGTTAATTCATTTTTTTGTTCTTTCCAAAGTCTTGTGTAAAAAGCATTTGCAACTATTATTTTGTTTGGTGCTACAACTTCTTGTTCTAGGAATTTTTTTATATTTGCTTCTACCCAACTATAGCTTGCATTTGGTCCAGCTGTTTTAGATGAAGAATTGAATTGATCATATGCAACAAAAACAATATAATCTGATACTTTTCCTATAACGTTTCTATTATAACATAGTGACCAGGTATCTGATCCATCGGGTTCTGTAACATCTACACATAAATTCATTCCAATATCTCTTAAACGTGGTTTTAGCTCAATTATAAAACGTGAAAATTTATCTTTATCTTCTTTGTACATATTTTCAAAATCTATATTTATTCCATCAACATTATTTTCTGTTAATGCTTTTACAATATTTTCTATTGCATTTGCTCTTGTATCATAATTTGATAATATTTTTGACATTGCATCGATATTTCCAAGTTGTACATTTGATAATGTTGGCCATACTTTATAGTTGTTAAAGTGTGCCCATTCTATGTATTCTCTAGAAACATTTTTTTCAATTGTTCCATCTTCATTGATTTGATAGAATGATGGTGATACAGAATTAATTCCTTCAATAGTACCTTCTCTTTTTGGTGCTGACTCTGTTGGCTCATAGTAATCCCATACCATACTGACTTTTCCGCTAATTTGTTTCCATTCCAAGTTACCTCTAACTTCTTTTCTTCCAATTATATCTTTTTTATTAATATATCCAATATTTCCTGTTTTTGTTCTAACTTTATACCATCCATTGATTTCAATATCTGCATCTTTTGAAGTATCTTGAATAATGGATATCGTGTCTCCCCTTGCAATTTTTTCAAGGTTTCGTGATACATTCGTAGGTTTAAATTTTAAGGATTGGTCTTTTGCACTTATTGCTTGAACCAATTTTTTATTTAAAGAACTAATTATTAGTGCTTTATTGTTTTCATTGTATGAATATTCATACCCATATACATTTGCCATATCACTAATTGGTAAATATGTTGCATTATTTGTAGTTATTGATGCATTCTTAATAGTAACATCTGACCCATTCACTTTTATTCTGTTGTTGTTTTTTTGAATTTTAACAGTTTTAGTATTTGATGTGGTAATTATACTACTAGCATCTTCTTCTAAAAACTCGTCAAAGAAGTTTTTATAATCAGCTAATGATAAATAGTTTTCGTTATTCATATTAATTATGGGTGTTTTTAGCCCGCTTGTTACATCATTATTATTTATTATTAATTTTATTTCATCTTTTTTTGTTATTTTTAAATAGTTTGGTGCAATATTTATTAACATTATTATTAGAGCTAACATAATAATTATAATTGTAGTTCTTCTAATAGCATGTGTTACTTTTGTTTTTGCATATTTTCGGTTCATATGAATCTCCTTTTGTTATACTATATCATAAAACAATAATTATGTGAAGGGATTTTTTTGAATTGTAACTAAAAAGTTTAATTTACATATAATGTATCAAAGGAGGTAATTTATGTTTAGTGTACTAAAGAAATTGCTTGCAACTTGCCTTATTGGTTTTGGATTAGGTATTTTGCTTGTAATATTACTTCCACTTGCAGGCTGGCTTTTTATTGTTGGTTGTACTGTTATACTTGTTGGTTTGCTTTTCTTATGTCAAAAATAGATATTATATGGAGGTTTGGTTAATGACAGTTGTAGTCAAAAAAGTACCAAAATGGTTACGAGGATTTGTTAAAATTATTTTTGGAGTAAAAGATGATACATAATTTATTATGAATTATTATTTCAATAATGATTTTAATGTAGTTAAACAATACTAAAAAGCGACCCTTTTGGTCGCTTTTTTATTATTTTATACATTTTCTTTTCTAGCTGAACGTAAGCATTTAGAGCATACATGCATTCTTTTATTCTCACCATTAACTTGCACTCTAACTGTTCTTAAATTTGGTTTCCAAGTTCTATGTGCTCTTCTACTAACATGAGAACGAGCAATGCTTATTCTATTTCCTGTTGCTACTGATTTTCCACATATATCACATTTAGCCATTTCATGCACCTCCTATGCTTATTTTATTGACTAATATTTATATTAACACAAATTAAGAATAAATTCAAGTGTTTTTAGTTATTTTCTTTCTTTTTTGTACTTTTTTTATTATTTTTTTTGCAATTTTAACTATTGTCAATCTTGTTAATTCAATTATACAACAAATAAACATTACATTAAATGTATATGATAATGTCATAATTAGTGGTGTATTGGATTCTATTAGTTTATTAGGCACTTCCAAAATATTTTTCTTTATATATTCCATTACCACATTACTGTGAAGAAGATAAACTCCAAACATGGATGAAGCTAATAGATTTATATATTCATTCTTTCTATATTTCATATTAATAAAAATATTAAATAATACTATTGAACTAATTAATATTAAAATGTTATTAGCATTATTTATATAAAGATTCATATCATATAATTGAATAGACTTTAATGGTTCTTTAAGTATTGTAAACAATATAATCTCTACAACAATTAAAACAAATGTTACTACTAATACTATTAAATTGTTTTTTTGTTTTTTTAAGATTTTTATACTATTATTTCTAATGTATGCTCCTATAAAGTACATTACAATTCCCCAGCCAAGTTGTGTAAATTCAAAAATGTGTCCTATGTTTCCTCCCAAAATACCAAAAGCATTTGGAATTATACACCATATTATTATAATAGTTATTATCATTTTTTTAAATTTTTCTTTAGGTAAATTTTTAATTAATATATTCAAATACGGTGATAATATATAAATTATTATATAGTCTGTTGCAAACCAAAACATTGATGATATTAAAGGAAGTTTAAATATAAATCCCTCTCCTATTTTTATATTCGGATTTATGCATGATATTATTACTACAATTAGTCCATAAAACTCTGTTGTTGCAACTACTGATATTAATTTCTTTTTATTAAATTTTCCTTTGCATAAATAATATCCAGTAATTAAGAAGAAAATATTAACTCCCATTTTTCCTAAAAAGTAACTTAGCTTTATAACTGAAGAATTGTATGTTAATATATCTCCAAGAGCCTCAGAATTAATGTATCCCCAATGGTGCCATACGATTAAAAACATTGCTATGATTCTTAATAATTCAATATTTGAATTTCTCTTTTTTGTCATTTTTTACTCCATTTTTTTATTATGAGTATTTTATCATAATTTGCTTTTATAAATCAACCTTAATTTTTTTATTTATATTTTCATTTTTAAGTATTTGATTTTTGTTGCCATCCCTCCTCTAATATGCCTTTCTGCTTTGTTTTCGTCAAGGATTTTTCTGACTTCTAAAGCTAAGCTTGGGTTTACTGAAATTAACCTATCTGTTAGGTCTTTGTGAACTGTGGATTTGCTTACCCCAAATTTTTTTGCTGCTCCTCTTACTGTGTCTTTTGAGTTTATTATGTAATGTGCTATGTCTATAACACGTTCTTCAATTGATGCTCCTTTCATTGCAAAACCTCCATATGATTGTTTTTGTTTAATTGTATTCTTATGAAGGTTGACTTATGAATATAAACTATTCTTAGTTTTGAAATAATATGTGGGTGCTCTTATTTGTAATTTATTATAACATATGTTATAATACAAATTGTTGTTATAGTATTTCTTATCAAGAGAAAGGTACATTATTATGTTCGAGCATGTTTTAGGTTTTATATGGTTTGTAGAAGTTTTTGGATTATTTGTAGTAGTAGTCAAAACAGATAAACCTAATTTTCCTATACCTTTTGTTTTTTACATATTTTTACATCTAATGATTTTTTTACTACCATTAATTTTTAATAAAATATCAAAAACCTATTTTCCACTATTGGGAGCAGTAGTTACGTTGACACTAATGTGGATTTTTGCTTTAAAGCTATATCTTTCTATGTATAGATGAAATACATAATGTACTAAAAAGGTGATTTGCATTGCAAATCACCACATGTAAAATTGATAAAAGTATCTTTTATTAAATTAGGAGATACTTTTTATAATTTTGAAAAAATCAAGTTTTTTTATTTTTATTGCAAAGCCTAATGAATGTCCTCTATTGTTATTTATTATCTTTTTTTGCTTTTCTTTTGCTTATTATAAAGCTAATTACCATAGGCATTACTGAAATTAAAATTATTGCTATAATAACTAAAGAGAAGTTATTTTTTACAAATTCCATATTACCAAAGAAATAACCAGCAAATACACATAATGATACCCATAAAATACTACCTAAGAGATTGTACTTGATAAAGTTAAAATAGTTCATTTTTCCAGAACCTGCAACAAATGGTGCAAATGTTCTAACTATAGGAACGAATCTTGCTAAAACTATAGATTTACCACCATGCTTTTCAAAAAAATTATGAGTTTTTTCTAGATATTCTTTTTTTATAATTTTAGAGTCTTTCTCCTCAAATCTTTTTCCTATTTTTTTACCAATTTCATAGTTAACTGTATCACCAATAAAAGCTGCTGCTAAAATTACAATATATAAAATCCATACATTTAGACTTCCTAATGCTGCAAATGCTGCTGCTGCAAAAATAAGTGAGTCGCCAGGCAAAAATGGTGTCACTACTAGTCCTGTCTCACAAAAAATAATTACAAATAAAATTATATATGTTACTATTCCATAATTTTGAATTATATCTCCTAAATATCTATCAATGTGTAAAATAAAGTCTATAATGTTCATAAATTTATCTCCTTTTATTTTTATTGTTCGAGTGTTATTATAACATTAATTCTATTTTTTGCAAATAGTTTTGATAAAATTTTTAAGTTAAACTTTTCATTTGGTTACAAATCAAAGCTTTTATTTTAATCCCCTCAGCTTTGAACATTCTTTCATGTTCTGTTTCTATATTTGGTTGTCCATTCCAAAAATCTTTTTCACTTGCTAAATCTTTAGTAATCTTCTGAATATTGTATCCGCTTCTCTCAAAATATTTTATTGAATCTTCAAATAGATTATCATCATCTGTTTTAAAGAAAATCTCTCCTTTTAAAAATTTTTTATATTGCTCTAATTGTTTTTCATGTGTTAGTCTCTTTTTATGATGCTTTCCACGTGGCCATGGATTACAAAAGTTTATATAGATTCTTTTCACATCATCATCTTTTCCAAATACATTTTCAATCCTTGAAATATCATATCTAGTTAATTTTAAATTTTTAACAATCTTCTGCTTTTCAATTTCATTTTCAACCTCTTCTTTTGCTGTACTTTGTCTTATTCCATATACTACTTCCACATTTCTTTTTGCCATTCCAAGCATTGCATCTATTAAATCTATAGCAATATAATTTATATTTTGATTTTTCTTTGATAGTTTCGATATAAAATTACCCTTACCACAACCAAGTTCAATATGTAGCTCCTGACTATTCTCAAATGCTTTTTTCCACTTGTTTTTCCATTCTTGTGGATTATCAATGTAAAATGGGCTTGTTTTAAGCTCTTCTCTAGCCCAAGGTTTAAACTTAATTCTCACAATTAACCACCTCTTTTTTTTATTGGATTATACAATATTACTTTTTATTTGTAAAGAATTTTATAGGTAGTTATGCTTTAATGTGATAATGTCACAACATACTACTACTCTATTCTTATTTTCTATTGTTTGCTATTTTATAAATAATGTGTTATAATGACTTTAGTTTATAAGTATTAGGAGGTTTGTATTTTGAAAATTACATCTGATAGCGAAACATTGGCTGAAAATAAAGTTCTAATTCTTTATGTTTTAAGTCGTGTTAACAAGCCTATTACAAATGATACATTATATACAATACTAAGTTCTGCTATAGATTTAAACTATTTTTATTTTGAGCAGTTTTTACTTGATTTAATAAATGTAAAATATGTTATTTGTTTTGAAAAAGAAAATCAAAATGTATACGAGATTACTGATTCTGGAAAAAATACTTTAGATTTAACTTTAGATATATTACCTGGCATTGTTAAATTGAAAGTTGATACTAATTTTAAAGATAAAGTTGAAAATATTGAAAATGAAGAATCTATTGTTGCTGAGTTTCTTCCAAAAAGTGAAAGTGAGTATGTTGTTAATTGCAGAATAATTGATCAAGGAGAAACAGTATTTGAAGTAAAAACACTTGCATATTCTAGAGATCAAGCTCAACAAATCGTTAATAATTGGAAAAATAATGCTGGTAGTCTGTATCCTAAACTTTTAGGAACTTTAACAAATTAATTAATATTAAACTAATATTAAAACTAATATTATGCTTAGTTCTCACTAACTTTCATATTATATAAAAAAAACATATCTAAATCATAGATATGTCTTTTTTATTCTATTCATTTTCTTCTAAATCTTCTATAACGATCTGCCTATTGCTATCGAATTTGTACTTTGGTAATTTAGGTAATTCTTTAATATTCTTTAGTCCAAACATCTTTAAAAAATTATTTGTTGTTCTAAAAGTCATAGGTTTTCCTGGCAAATCAGCTTTTCCTGCAGTTTCTATTAAATTGTATTCTTGTAATCTATAAATAGATCCTCCTGAGTCTACCCCTCTAATTGAATCAATATCAGCCTTTGTGGCTCTTTGATTATATGCTATTATAGATAAAACTTCCAATGATGCTTGTGATAACTTTGGCTTTATTCTTTTATCTATAGTAGGATATATATAATCGTGATATTCTTTTTTTGAAGCTAATGTAAATCCATCTTCTATTCTAACAATTTCTATTCCTCTGTCTGAAGATTTGTATTCATTTTGAATTTCTGAAATCAATAAGCTTAATTCATCAAAGCTTAGTTCTAGTGTATTCATTAATTCCTTCGCTTTAACTACTCTTCCAACCGAAAATAATATTGCTTCTATAGCACCTTTTTTATTTACAGTCTCCATTCTTTTACCTCTTTTTATAATTTGTTGTATTTATTATATCATCAATAATAATGTGTAGTCAACAATACAATTATTTTGAATTAAATTTGCATTATTTTTTTCAATATGATATATTAACATTATAGTTATTTAATTATGGAGGTTTTTATGAAAGAATATAAAGACAATAAAAAAATTAAAATTGTTGAAGGTGATCCTGATGATATTGAAATATCAGAAGTTAAGGATAATTTAGCATTTGAGGTAGAAAACAAAAACACACCAAAAAAGGGTAATATTATTATTCCTAAAAATAAAAAATAGTTTTTTTTTAGATGATAAAAAGGACATTAATTAATTAACTTAGCTTAACGCAATTATGTTAAGTTGATTGATAGATGTCCTTTTATTTGTATAATAGGAAAGTTCTACTTTTCTATTATATAAAATTATAATGCAACTAGATTTTATTTCATAAAATTTAGTGCGATGAACAATTAAACGCGGACTTTGCAGAGAGTATTTGCTTTTTCAATTTTATTAATGTCCGCTATTGTTCTTGTCCTTTGTATTTTATAATTCTGTTGCTCCAATTATACCTGCGTCATTCTTTAGTTTTGCGCTGAGTAATTTTATTTTGCTATCTTTATTAAATTTATATTGCGTTAATTTTTGTTCTAATATTGGAAGGAATATATCTGAATAATATGAAAAACTTCCACCAAAGCAAATAGCTTGGGGCTCAAATATATTTGAAATATTGGCTAATCCTATGCATACATTATCCAAGTATTCGTTGATAAATTTATTTACTAGTGGTTTTTTTATATTATTTCTTATATAGTTTTGTAATTCTTCTGATTGTGTATCTTTTGATAATCTTAATGATTTTATTGCTTTAATCTTAAATCTTTTCATAGATGCATACGTTTCATAGCAACCTGAATTTCCACAATTACATTTGATACCTTTTTTTTCAATAATCATATGTCCAAACTCAAATCCAGGATTTTTACTTGGTTCAAGCAATTTTCCATTTAAGAATACAGCGCTTCCAACTCCAGTTCCCATACATAAAAAAACACAATCATCAAATTCTTTTAATGCACCATATCTTTTCTCTGCTATTCCTGCACATTTACCATCGTTTTTTATTATTATTTTAGTTTTATAAATTTTATTTAGTTCATCTGCAATGTTAAAATTTTTTATATGTAGATTAACTAGTCTTCTTATGCATTTTTTGCTTGGGCTTCCTGGTACAGCAATGCCAATTTTTGATATTTCTTTGGTAGAATAGTCATGTCTTTCTAATAGTATTTTTATTTCTCCAATAATTGTTTCAAGTATTATATTTTGTGCTCTTTTTTCGTTGTTTATACTTGAAACATCTATATCTCTTGTTTCTTTTCCAACTAATTTTCCTTTGTCTAAAACTATTCCAGAAGCTATATGGCTTCCTCCTATATCAATCCCAATTTTCATTTTAACCTCATTTCTTTTTTTAATAAAAGCAAAGTTTATATACTATAAAGTTGTCAAAAGCAAAAAGCTTTTGACAACTAATACTTCTAAAATCCTGCTGCTGAGAATAAGAATGTTCCCATATAAACTTGAATACATGGTACTAAAACAACTACTGTTATAAATATAATTAATGTTCCAATAACAACATACATAATTTGAGGTAGTACTTTAACTATTCTTTGCAAAATAACATTTATATCCATTTCCATATACTCTACTAATTTTTCCATCATTGATGGCAAGTCAGTTTGCATTCCAATTTTAAGCATTTCAGTAACCATATGGTTTGGTAATCCTGAATCTTCAAATGGTTTTACCCAAGATTCACCAACAATTATATTGTTTATTGAAGCTTCTACGATTGATAACATAACGTAATTTTTTATAACATTTTTACTTACTTCAAGTGCTTCTTGTATTCTCATACCATTTTTTAAGTTAAGTAGCATAGCATTTGTTAATCTTTGAAAATCTATAGCAAAAATCAAACTTCCAAATACAGGCATAGTATATTTGAAATAATCCCATTTATATCTTCCTTGTGGTGTTTGAATTCTAAAATAAACAAATCCTATAACACCTGCAATTAGTAATACTGGTATATACCAAATCTGCTGTACAAACTTTAAAAAATCAGAGAATGCTAGTGTTATTTCAGGTAGAGTTTCTACACTTCCAACTTGTTCAAATACATTTTGAATAATTGGAATTATATAGATACTTCCAACTACTAAAATTAGAGTTAGAACTACAAATTGTCCTATATTAGGTATTAATATAGATCTTATTTTCTTGTTTAAGGCAGATGAACTTTCAAGGTAGTCTACTGCTTCTTTTAGTGATTCATCTAGAGAACCTGAAAGCTCTCCAACTTTAATTAAATTTATATATACGTATGGAAATATATCTGAATAGTATTCCATTGTTGTATGCATATAATCTCCACTTTCAACTCCGGCTAATACATCTTCTAGTATACCCTTTAAACTTACATTATCAGTTGCTTGAACTAAAGTCGATAAAGCGTGAACATTATTAAATCCTGCTCTTTTCAACAAGTAAAAATTCTGAGTAAAAATTTCTAGGTCTCTAACAGTGATTTTTTGTTGTTTTGAAATAGCAATTCTAATTCTTTCAGTTTTTGAAAGCTTTCTACCAGCTTTATTTTTACTTGCAACATCAGCCTCACTTGCGATCTTCATTAATTCTTCCATATTAGTTGTAACTCTATTAGGCTTCTGGTATTTACCTAAACTTGTTTGAGTTACATCTATAGGCATCATTCCATTGGCTTTTAATCTTTTTATTAAGCTTTGTTTACTCTTTTCTTGAATCTTACTTTTTACTATAATTCCATTTTCATCAACTGCTCTATAATTATATACCGGCACTTTTTTCTCCTCCTAAATTGTTTTACACATTATAATTAATTTGATTTTTAGTATTTGAGTTAATATTATTTATATTTTCACTATTATCAAATTGTGCTCTATTACTCTCTTCTTGCTTCTTTATTTTTATTTGCATTATTGTTCTATTTAAAACTTCTATATTTCTTTCTTCAACTTGTGCTTTAGCTTGTTCTAGGGTAATAATATCATCAACAAATAGTTGTGCTAAAGAGTTTACTAGGCCAATGTTTCCATTTCCTGATCCACTTTGAATTGCATCTTCTATCTCAGATACACTTAATTTGTCTTTTCTTATAATTCCTGATACAATGTTATCAACAACCATTACCTCAGGTACCAAAGATAATGTTCCTTTTTTATTCTTTAGTAATCTTTGTGAAATAACTAATTTTAATAATGACGCAATTAAGAATTTTACTGTTGTTTGGTCTCTAACTTCATAGAAGTTTATCATCCTATCAATTGTTTCTGCACATGATTTTGTGTGCAAAGTTCCAATTACTAAATGTCCAGACTCAGCTGTTTCTATAGCTGCTTCCATTGTTTCTCTATCTCTAATTTCTCCTATTACTAATATGTCACAGTCTTCTCTCAATGAGTTCTTCGTTCCTAAACTATATGATGGCATATCCCCTCCAACGCCAACTTCTTTTTGAATTATAACTGATTTCTTAGACTTATGTTTATATTCAACTGGACTTTCAAGTGTAAGAATTTTTTTATTCTCTGTTTCATTAATATAATTTATTAATGCGTTTAGTGTAGTAGATTTTCCTGAGTTTGTTTTTCCTGTAACAAGTATTAATCCTTGTGGCTGTTTTGTCATTCTTCTTACAATATCAGGTACACCCAACTCTTCATAGGTAGGTAATTTGTCTGTTATTAATCTGGTGGTTATTACAGGTATAGAATCAGAATAGGAAATATTAACTCTTAGACGTATATCTTCAAATTCTGCTGAACAGTCTAATACTCTTCTTTCTCTAAACGATTTATCTCTGTCAACATTTCCTCTTAGAAAATAATCATAAACATCCCACATATCATCTTTCGTAATAATGTCAATTTCTGGTATTTCTATTAAATCTCTATTTATTCTAAGCATTGGTTTAAGACCACTTATATAGTGTACATCAGATGCTCCCTTTTCCATTGCAATTTTTATTATTTTATTAACATCTATCATTTCATTCATCCTTTCTTTAAATGTACTCTTTAAGCATCTATAATTATACAAACAGTAATTTATTGTTTAATTCTTGTAGAGATGTTGTCCCTTCAATTACTTTTTCAATACCTTGTGTAATTATAGGTTTATATCCTTCCCTAAATGCTTGTTCTCTAATTGCTAAAGTTGATTCCCCCTTAACAACCATATCTTTAATGGTATCTGAAAAAATTAATGTTTCAAATAATCCTATTCTGTCAAAAAATCCACTATTGTTACATTCTGGACATCCAACTGGTTCGTATGTTACATGATTGTCAATGTCATATTGAATGTTGTATTTTTGTCCAATCTTGTTTATAATATCCTTTTCATAATCATTAAATGGTCTTTCACTTTTACATTTTGGGCAAAGTTTTCTTACTAGTCTTTGTGAAATTGATGTTGCGAGGGTACTAGAAATATCATAGTCTGAAATATCCATTTTTCTTAATCTACTTATTACTTCTATTGCATTTAATGTGTGAATTGTTGATAAAACATAGTGACCCGTTTGACCTGCTTGCATTGCTATTTCTGCTGTTTCATGGTCTCTTATTTCACCTACAAGAATAATATTAGGATCTTGTCTTAAAACAGTTCTTAAAGAACTGGCAAATGTAGTTTTATTCTCTATTTCAATTTGGTTTAATCCAGGGATTCTTATTTCAACAGGGTCTTCAATTGTTGTAATGTTTATTTCTGGTTTATTTAGGTAAGAAATAGCACTATACAATGTAGTGGTTTTTCCTTCACCTGTTGGTGCTGCAATAATTGTTACACTATTTTTCTTGTTAAATGCGTTTCTTATTAAAACTTCATCATTTGGGTATCCAAGTTCAATTAAACTTTTTATAACTTGATTCTTTTTAAGTAATCTTAAAACAAACTTTTCTCCATGGATATTTTTTTGTGATGAGGAACGAATATTATAATCTGGATAAAGTATTATTCTTCCATCTTGAGGTTCTTGTTTTTCCTGGTGCATATTTGATATTGATTTTAATCTTCCTATAATTTGGCTTTGTTTTTCTTTATCGATTTTTGCAACTTCAACTAGGTTTCCATCTATTCTATATCTAACTCTAATACTGTCTTCTAAAGGTTCTATGTGAATATCGCTTGCTCTTCTCTTCATTCCTTCTTTTATAATATTATCAACTAATGATGTTACATTAGAATCAGTGTCAATTCCAACACCAGTATTATCTATATAATTAATTACACCCTTTATGTTATCTTCAAATGTAATGTATCTATCCATTACTAGTCCTTTGTTTAATAGCAATAACCTTATAGATTCTATTTGAGATGAATTAGAAACATCAGCAAAACATATTTTAGCAACTCCACTATTAACTTCAAATGGTATTGCTAGATTTTTTTTAATTGCATCCATTGATACATAATCTTCAACTTTTATTTTAATGTCCTCAAATCTCAAAAATATAGTTTTTTCATCTAAAATTTCTCCAATAGCTTTTAAAAGTTCCTTCGACTCTGCTAGATGTAATTTATTAATAATATTTCCTATTTTTTCATTAGGATGATCTTTTTGATATTCTAATGCTTTATTAATATCATCTTCTCTAATAATTCCTCTTTTTACTAATTCGATTCCTAATGGTTGTCTATTAGCCATTTCTTTTCCCCTTTCTTAATTACCAATATTTTAACACATAATTTATAGTTTTACCAAAATCCGTGTTTTCTTTTCCAGTTCCAATTCTAATTTTTAAAACTGTTTTACCATTAATTGTTGTTTTTTGAGCTGAAAAAACATTTATTTTTTCAGCAATTTTGGTCTTATCTCTGTAAATAGCTTTTTCGTTTAAAACATATGTGTAGTTAACTCCATTTTCTAAAATAATTTTTACCATATCTCCATTTGAAGAGACATTAGCATCTGTATTGCTCTTTACATCTTTTATAAAATTTAAATTAAATTTGTTAAATTCCTCTGAACTATAACTTTCACTATTAATGTTATCCAAATTACCATAAATATAACTCGATAACCCCGCGAGTAATCCAATAATCAGAGAGAATACTAGGATATATATAATTAGAGAAATTAAAGTCACACCATTATTCTTTTTCATTTATTATAATGATTCAATATTAATTGAATCTTCCTCCTTATTCCTTAACCTTTATTTTGCTAATAACATAATCTCTTGATAAATTATCAAATGAATACCTTACTCTTAAATTAATTCTCATTACCAGATCTAGGGTATCTTGAAGTTCGTTATTACTGTATTTTTCAACACTTGCACATTCCACAATATATTGTTCCGGAATATCTATACTATCAATTATTTGATTTACTTCTTCTTGTGTATCAATATTTTCATAATTAACTAAATCTATATTTTCACATATTTCTGTTATATATCCAATTATTGTTTCATCAATTTTAATCTTTGCCATAGATTTATAATTACTAACATATAATCCCAGTACAGTTACACTGCCTATCATAAATATTATTACTGCAGTTATATAATCAATATTTACAATTCCATTTTCATTGTTTTTTTTCACAATAATTTGCCCTTTCTAAAGTAAGTTTAATGAATAAAGATAGGAAGTAATCAATATAATAAAATGAGATGAAATTAAATAAAATGCTATCGGCATCGTATTATTATTTCTTTCCTTCTTATTTTTTCCTTTATTATAAATTTTATTTATTAAAGATCTTATTCCAATTATTAGTAAGCATCCAGCTATTGAAAGTACTGTTGTTATTTCATAAGTAAATAGACTTATAATAATAGTTAAAATTAAAATATCAATGCAATAATCAAATTTTTTCGTCTTTCGTATTGATTCTATATTAACAATTAATAAAATTATTGTAAAAACTAAGTATAGTATTATTCTATTTAAATTGTATATAGTTCCATCCATTGTAGCTGATATATATTGATACATAATATTTATACACAATATAGTCGTACCAAAAATCAATGTACTTTTTTCAATTTTTTTGTTTTTTAAATCGATTCCAGCTACCAAAAGAAGGAAAACAATATAAATAGCAAATATGGAAAACTCAATAATCTTATTGATTGTAATATTGTATATATTAAATTCAAGTGATAAAGCAATTAATACAAAACTTAGTCCCGTAAGTAATTCAAAGAAGAAGTATCTTGGACTTATCTTTTTTTTGCAATATCTACATTTTCCTTTTAGAAATAAATAGCTAAAGATGGGTATTAAATCGAAGAAAGATAATTTGTGATTACACTTTGGGCAAAATGAATGCTCATGAGTTATATCCTTATGTAATGGTATTCTATAAGTTGCTAATGTTAAAAAACTTCCAAAAAGTGTACCTATTATAAAGATAAATAAGTAAAAAATAATATTCATTATAATTTCCTTTCGTCACTATTTTAAAACAGGGTTACCTAAATAAGATTAATTTAGGTAACCCATTTTTAGGTTTATAACTAAAATTAGTTACTTGCACTATATCCAGTTACATATTGTTGAATAGCATTGTTAACATGTGTTTCACCTTCAGTCATAGCAGCTTGTTCATTCTTTGTTGCATTTGCCCATGTGTTAGAAGCTTCTTGAGCTCTACCAATAACACCATTGCTTCCTAAAGCTAATGTTATTGTAACACCAGCAAGTATTAATAGAACGATAATTGTTACTACTAATGCAACTAATGTAATACCTCTTTCTTCCTTAAACATTCTGATTACCTCCTTATATTATTTTTTGTATATATTTATATATATAAATATAACCTAGAATTATTTTGTTCCTTTACTAACATTTGACGCACTATAATAATTATCAGTTGTATTTTCGTTAGTATTAGAATCTCCCTTATCGTTATCTCCTGATTTTTCTTTTTTGTCACCATTTCCAGAGCTTGCGCCCTTATCTTGAGCTTCAGTTCCAGATTCGTCTGTTGTAACATTAGAAAATGGATCTGATTTTCCAGGATTGTAGCTTCTGTTACTTCTATACTGATCTAAATCAGAATCTGTAATTTCAAATAGTTCATTCTGTTGTATCAACTCCTGCTCTTTTGCATTGTCTTCAATTTCTGTTTTTATACTTTCTGGAGTTGAGTAGGCTTGTACTTTAGCTGGTATAACTCTATTGGATGGAATATACTGATAGAATATTAAAGCTAAAATAAGTACTATCGCTATGCACAGTAATATTATAATAAATATTTGTTTTGTAATTTGTTTTGCCATATTAACTCCTTATTATTATTTTTAATTTTATCTATTGTTTTGTTATCTCAGCTTTTGTTGATTTATTAATTGTTACTATTATTATTATTATTA
>JAFWMA010000013.1 GCA_017510825.1 Clostridia bacterium
CATACTGTTAATCATAAAAGTATTCCAGAGTGTTCTGATGAAGTGATTCAAAAAGAGTTAATGGATTTGCATCAAATGATTTATGAAAATTTTGATTATGAAATGAAATATATGAGACCACCAAAAGGGGAATTTAGTGAGAAATCTTTAGCATTAATGCAAAAACTTGGATATAAAGCTGTTATGTGGTCTTTTGCTTATGATGATTGGGAAAATGATAAACAGGGAAGAGAGGATTATGGGAAGAAAAAAATTTTAGATAATTTGCATAATGGTGAAATTATGCTTCTTCATGCAACTTCAAAAGATAATGCTAATATTTTGGATTATGTTATAAAAGAAATAAAAAAACAAGGGTATGAGTTTAAGAATCTAGATGATTTTAAAGTATGACTTATAATATATTTACTACTGCAAAGGATTGTTTGGAGAGTAAAATATGAAAAGATAGGAGAGAATATGAGCAAATTTGATAAATTATTTGAAATTCCACAAGAATTGGTGAGCGAGATTCCAAAAGTTACAATTTTAGGTTTTGAAAAGCTTTTATTAGAGAACTACAAGTATATTTTGGAATATCAAGATGTTTTTATAAGAGTAAAAATGAAATTTGGTATAATAAATATATATGGGGTTAATTTAGAGATGATTGAAATGACTAAGGATGATTTAATTATTATGGGAACAGTTGAAAGTATAGAATTTGAGAAGTTATGAGTAATATGCTATGGTAAGATTAGAATTAAAAGAGCATACTGTTAGTAAATTCCATAATAGATAAAAAGGATATGATGTAAAGTCATATTCTTTTTATTTGAGTTATATAATTAACTAGATTAGTGTAGATTGAAAGGATTTATTTGAAATGCTTAAAAGACTAATTAATTTTGTTTTAGGATATATAAATGTTGAAATAGAAGGATATTATATTGAAAAATTTATAAATATGTGTAAAAGAAAAGAGATTTTTTTGTGGGGGATAAGGAAACAAAAAGTAACAGTTTTAAAGGCGAAAATAGCAAAAATTGATATCGAACAAGCTAAGAGTATTGCGCAGGAAAATCAATGTATTATTAAAATAAAAAATCAAAAAGGATTCCCAGGATTATGGAAGAGATATAAGAAAAGGAAAATTTTTATTATATCATTTTTTTTATTGTTGGGGATGGTTTACTTGTCTTCAAAGTTTATATGGAATATTGAAATTCAAGGTACAAGTAAAATTAATCCTGATGAAATTGTGAAAGAAGCAGAAGATAGTGGATTAAAGGTAGGAATGCTAAAATGTAAGGTTGATGCTGAAAGTTTTATTAATAAACTTAGGATGGAAAGAACAGATATATCATGGTTAGGAGTTGAAATTAAAGGAACTAATGCTATAATAAAGGTTGTTGAAGCAGAAGAAAAACCGGAAATGTTTGATGAAAATGATTATTGTAATATTATTGCAAATAAAAGTGGGGAGATAACAAAGATTTATGCACATAGTGGAACACCGTTAGTAAAAGAAGGTGATGTTGTTGAGAAAGGAGATGTATTGATTGCTGGTTGGATGGAAGGAAACTTTACGGGGAAGCAGTATATGAATGGAAATGGAGTTGTTAAAGCAAAAATAAAATATACTGATAGTGAAAAAATTGACAAAAAAGAAATAAAAAGAGAAAGGACTGGGAAAAAAGAGAATAAAATTTCGATAAAATTTAATAATTTTAAAATAAATTTCTATAAAAGGCTTTCAAAATTTGAAAAATATGATACAATATATGCAGAGAAAAAATTGCAATTACTTCCGAATTACTATTTACCAATAAGCTTTATAGAAAATACAAATTTTGAGATATATGAAACTGAAAAAATAAATGATTATAGTAGTGCAAAACTTCAAGGGGAAGAGGTAATACATAATAAGATGGATAAATTAATACATGGAGAAATAATTGATAAATCAACAGATGTTATTGAGTATGATGATTACTATAAGATAACTGTAATGTACGAGGTAATTGAGAAGATAGGCACCAAGGAGAAATTTAATATATGAAAGGATGGTTGATATGGGGGCTAATGAAAAAAGTTTAAAAGTTTACGATTCGAAAAGAACCTTTTTTACAAAAATTGGAAGTACTTTTAGCAAAATTTTTACACCAACAAAAACAGGAATTAATAATTGGCTTGTTGGTATGAAAAGAAGTAATGTTATAAAAAACTATAAGAATGTAATAAAAGTTTCTGAAGATAAGAAAGATTTGTTTGAAAAAAAATATGAAGAATCATATTCACTATACTTAGAGTCTATTGACCAACTTATTATTGATACAATTTATAAAAAAGCTAGAATGAATATGGCTAGTGATTTTGAAAAAGAAGCATTAGCAAAGTATTATAATGTAATTCATTTAAAAGAAAATGATGAGACTGAATATAAATATAAAAAACAACAGTATTTGCTAAATTTAGATTTAAATATTATTAAATCAGGTAATAAAGAAAAATTATATAATGATTATGTTCCAGTGTTTTTACAAGAAATGGAGAGAATATATAAAGCTTTACTAAAACACTATTCAATGAAATTATCAGAAAGACTAACCCCAATGGAAAAAGAACAGGCATATGATAAAATTTTTGATTTATTAGAAGAGTATGTAACTAATATTATTCCAATGAAGGAAATCGAAGATAAGGATTTAATTAAACAGTGTAGTTTATTTGAAACATATGAAGTTGGAAAACTTGATCAAGTTGATATGATAGATAAAAGAATGATTTTACTAGGAATTAGTAGAAAAATATTTGTTCATAGTTTACCTTTAATTGTAGCAGAAAGATGTTATATTAAATTATTAAAAGATACTAGAAATCTTATAGTTGATACAAAAATAGTAAAAAAGAGAGAAAATGCATATCAACTATTATTAAGACTTATTGAGCAATATAATGATAAACTTTTAGAAGTTAAAATATATTGGAATAATAATGATGATAAGAGAAGATATAATCAATTTAAAGAAAATAGAAAGGCTGTTGAAGAAATTAGAAAGATAAAAGGATTACACGAGTATGAAATAAAGAAACAAATCTTATTTATAAGAGCAGATATGAGTGCTTTAAACAAATATGGAGATAAGTACTATAGAATATTGAAATTTTATAAAAATAGATTAGTTCAATTAGGAGATATGAGAGAAATAAAGAATTCTTGTAAAACTGGGAATTATACTATAGTACAAGCATTAAGAAAGGTTGTAGAAAATGAAACTGCATGCTGAAATAGAGTATGATGGTGTTGAAGAAAATAATGAATATAATGATTTGATTTATGATGTAATAAACGAATGTTTTAAAAATGAGCTTATGGATAAGTTAAAGTTATATGTAAGTATAACTTTAACTTATCCTAAAGTTATACAAAAAATAAATGCGAAGTACAGAGGTATTGACAAACCAACAGATGTATTATCTTTTCCAATGTTTAATAAAGAAGAAATTGATAGTATAAAAAAAGATAAAAAAAATTATGAAGAAGTATTAGGAGATATTATAATATCTATTCCTAAAGTTAAAGAGCAGGCAAGAGAATATGGTCATAGTTTTGAAAGAGAATTAGCATATATGTGTGTTCATGGTTTTTATCATTTAATGGGGTATGATCACATTGTGGAATCAGATAAAGTTGAAATGAGAAAAAAAGAAGATGAGGTGCTTGATAAACTTGGTATTATTAGAAAGGGATGAGTATTTTTAAATGGAAAAGAAGGATAGTAGGTTATATAATAAAAATTTTATTGAGGCCTGTAATAATGCTGTAAATGGAATTGTATACTGTGCTACTACACAATCAAATATAAAAAAAGAGCTAATACTTGGAACATTGGTAATGATATTAAGCCTGTTTTATAATTTATCATCTGCAGAGTTTTTATGTTTAACATTTGCTGTTTTTTTTGTTATTTTTGCTGAATTAGTTAATACTGCCATTGAGACAATTGTTGACTTACTCGTTGATGTATATCATCCAAAAGCAAAGATTGCAAAAGATATTGGAGCAGGGGCTGTAGTTTTATCTGCAGTAAATGCTATAATTGTAGCATATTTTTTGTTTTTCAAAGAAACGGATATTACAATGATTAGCAATAGTATATTTTCACATATGATTGCTTCACCAGTTCATTTGACTTTTGTAGGATTAGTATTAACTATAATTGCTATTATTGTAATGAAAGCTGCTGTTGCAGAGAAAAAAATGATTTCAGGTGTACAATCAAAATTTGTTCCTAGTGGTCAATCAGCTTTAGCTTTTGCTATTCTTACTGCAATATGGATGAATTCTAAAAATCCTGTGATTTTCTGTTTGGCATTAGTTCTATCAATTCTTGTAGTAGGTAATAGAATGAATGATGCAAGGACTTTTGGAGAAGTTATTTTTGGTGCTTTTATGGGAACTCTAATTATTTTAATGGTTTATGGATTAGTTTTTTTAAGAACTCAAGTATAATTTTTTGTTAATAGATAAGACTTTTTTTGACAAACATTTGATGCTGTGAAGATTACTTTATTGATATGTTATTAGATGAAAGGAAAAATGGTATGGAGAATGGAAAAGTAATAAAGTATATTGTAATAGTAGTTGTTTTAATTGGACTAGCTGTTGGAGGTGCCTTTGCATATAAAATGTATTTTGAACCTAAAGAAGTTGTAGAAGAGAATAAAGTAGTTGAAGAGAATCCAGTGGAAACTAAAACAGTACAAATTTTTAAAGGTAATGATAGACCGATTGCAGTAATGATTGATAATCATAAAGGTGCACTACCACATGTGGGATTAAGTGATGCATATATGGTTTATGAGATTATTGTTGAAGGCGGAGAGTCAAGATTGATGGCATTATATAAGGGTAAAAATTTAGAAAAGATTGGGCCAGTAAGAAGTTCAAGGCATTACTTTTTAGATTATGCACTTGAAAATGATGCGATTTATGTTCATTATGGATGGAGTCCACAAGCAGAAAGTGATATTAAATCTTTAGGGGTTGACAATATTAATGGTTTAGTTGATGATAGTGTGTTTTGGAGAGTTAAAGATAAAAGTGCTCCTCATAATGCTGTAACATCTACTGATAAAATATTAGAAGATGCTAATAAAAAAGGTTATAAAACAACATCAGATGTAAGTAGCATCTTAAAATATTCAGTTGATGAAATTGAGATACCAGTTGGAGAAAATGCTCAAACTGCTGATATAATTACAATACCTTATTTTGGGACACAGAATACAGTAAAGTGGGAGTATGATAGAGATACTAAAAGATATACTAGATATACTAAAGGAGTTTTGGAAAAGGAAGAAAGTACAGGAGAAGCAGTAACTGCTAAGAATATTATAATTGAGTTTGCAAGAAATACAACTATTAAAGGTGATTCATCAGGAAGACAAGAAGTTACTACAGTGGGAAATCACGATGGATATTATATAACAAATGGGAGAGCTGAAAAAATTATATGCTCTAAGGTCTCAAGAAAGTCGAAAACAGAATATAAGGATCTAGCTGGAAATGTAATTGATGTTAATGATGGTTCAACATTTGTCCAAATTACTCCTGAAGATGCAAAAGTTTCAATTGAGGCGATTTCAAAAACTGAAATTACAGAATAAATGATTATTGAAAGGATTTAAAATGTCTGAATTTAAGTCAGGTTTTGTTACTTTAATAGGTAGAACTAATGTGGGAAAGTCTAGTATAATAAATAGACTTGTTGGTGAAAAAGTTTCTGCCGTTACTAACAAAACTCAAACAACCAGAAAAAACATAAGAGCAATTTTAAATACTAAAGGTTCTCAAATTATTTTTATTGATACACCAGGGTTACATAGACCAAAGTCAAAACTAAGTAATGTAATGATTGAATCGGCAATTAGCTCTATTCCAGATGTTGATGTAGTTGTTTATGTTGTTGAAGCTATTTCTAAAAGGATTGATGAACCAACATTGCAAAAAATAATAGAATCAAACAAGAAGACTATTTTAGTTATAAATAAAACTGACTTGGTTGATGGAAAGAGAGTAGCTGATATTATTGAACAATATAAAAATTTGCATGATTTTGTTGCAATAGTTCCATTATCTGTTAAACAAAATATAAATATTGATGAATTACAAAAGGAAATAGAAAGAAATTTGGACGAAGGTCCAGCATACTATGATGTAGAGGAGTATACAGATCAAACTTTGAGAGAATTGGTGGAAGAGACAATTAGAGAGAAAGCATTAAAACTACTACAGGATGAAGTTCCACATGGCATTTATGTTCAAGTGGATAAAATGATGACTAAAAAAACAAGATATAATGAAAAATTTTTTGATATAAATTCTACAATTTTTTGTTTAAAAGAGTCACATAAGGGTATAATAATAGGAAAGGGTGGTTCGATGCTTAAAAAGATAGGAAGTTTTGCTAGAGAAGATTTAGAAAAAATGTTAAATACTAAAGTGAATTTGAATATTTGGGTTAAGATAGATAAAGATTGGATTAACAACTCAAGTGTTGTTAAGAAATACAAATATGACTAGTTTTGAAAATGATTATTAAAATGCAGTTGTGAATGGATTTTAATAGTTTTGTATTTTTTGAAAACTGGTGAAGGCCTCTGAGTGAAGCGGAAAGGAAAATATTTTATGATAAAACAAATTGCATGGAATACTTTTAAAAATACAGGTGATATTTATACAATGATGGAATTAATTGAAGTAGAAAGGGCAATGAAAATTAATCAAGAAAAGGAACTTAAAATAGAAAAACAAAATGAAATAGTTAATGGAGAATTAATAAAATAAAATCAAGGAATTAAAATGGGAATTATAAAAACAAAGGGAATAGTATTAGCACAAAATAATATGGGAGATAATGATAAAATGATTACAATTTTAACTCCGGATTTGGGCAAGATTGGTTGTGCTGCTAAGGGGGCAAGAAGACCAAAAAGTGCCCTAATGTCTGGAACTCAATTTTTGTGCTTTGCTAGTTTTTTAATATATAAAGGAATAAACAGTTATAATATAAACTCATGTGAACCAATTGAAATTTTTTATAACATACGTCTAGATTTAGACAAGCTTGAATATGCTTCGATGGTTACTAAAATTGCTAAAGATGTAACGAAAGAGAATGAAAGCTCTTATAATGTGTTGCAATTAGTTTTAAATACTATATATATGATTTCTGAATCTGATAAAGATTTGGATTTTATTTTATCTATATTTAAAATTAGACTTTTAAGCATAATTGGTTTTAGACCTATTGTGGAGAAATGTACAAGTTGTAATGAAAAAAACAATTTGAAATATTTTAGTTTTAGAGATAATGGATTAAAATGTGAGGCTTGTGGAAAACAAGATAAAAGTGCAATAGAAATTTCAGAAGCTACTGAAAAAGCTATTAAGTTTATTGTTTGGGCTGAGCCAAAGAAAATATTTTCATTTGAAATGTCAGATGAAAATAAAACTCAATTAAATTTAATAGCGAAAATATATTTAAATAATTGTTTAGAAAAAGAATATTGATAAAATATAATAATAGGGTAAATTATCTAAGTTACTGTATCGTATCATAAATGAATTATAGAGCTAAGAAAGGAAAACTATAGTGAAGTATTATTTTGACTGGAAAAATGAAGCAAAAGATGATGAAATGGAAATAGTAATAAATGATTTAAAAAATGACGGTTTAATTTTACTACCTACAGAAACAGTGTATGGGATTGCGGGTAATGCATATTCGGATGTTGCTTGTAAGAAAATTTTTCGTGCGAAGGGAAGACCCCAGGATAACCCTTTAATTGTGCATATAAGTGATTTAGAAATGTTAGAAAAAGTTGCAGAAAAGCCAAATGAGGTTGAAGAAAAGCTTATAAAAGCATTTATGCCAGGACCGTTTACTATTATTTTAAACAAGAAAAATGTAATATGTGATACTGTTTCAGCAGGAATGAGTACGATAGGTGTTAGAATGCCAAATAATCGAATAATACATACAATAATTAAAAAAAGTCAAATTCCAATTGCAGCTCCAAGTGCAAATTTATCTGGAAAGCCAAGTGGAACAAGTTTAGATGATATAATAGATGAGCTTAAGGATGAAGTAGATGTGATTATAGATGGAGGAGAATGTAATATAGGAATAGAATCAACAGTTGTAAAAGTAACAAATGGAGTTCCGATAATATTAAGACCTGGATTTATTACAGAAGAAGACATTAAAAAGGTTGTAGGAAAAGTAAAGTTAGATGACAATATATTTAAAACAGTTTCATATGGTGAGCAAGTTGAAAGTCCAGGTATGAAGTATAGACATTATGCACCAAAAACTAAATGTGTTCTAGTAGAATGGGGAAAACAACAGATTAATAAAGTTAATGAATTGCTAAAGAAAAACCCTAATGCATGTGTCTTAGGGTTTGAAGAAGATAGAGAGTATATAGAAGTAGACTCAAGAAAATTTATTTTACTTGGAAGTAAAAACAATTTAGAACAAATTTCAAAAAAACTATTTACATCATTAAGAAAAATAGATAAGTATGATAATTGTAATTTAGCAATAATTGAAGGTTTGCCAAAACAAGGATTAGGCTTGAGTATTATGAGTAGGCTATCAAGAGCATGTGAAAACTAAACTATGTGTTGTTTTTCTTAATTAAAAAATTATTTAGGAATATGGAATTATAATGTATTTGTTATCCTCAATTAGAAAACGAATAGAAATATTTAAGGATAATATTATTTATTTTAAAAAATAGAGAGTACAAAGAAAACATCTTTGTACTCTCTACTGTTTTTATATAATAGGAAAGTTCTACTTTCCTATTATATAAAATGTGCGACTAAATTTTATTTCATAAAATTTAGCGCGACGAACAATTAAACGCGGACTTTGCAGAGAGTATTAGCTTTTTAAATTTTACTAATGTCCGCTATTGTTCTTTACAGACTAAAGAAAGATTTTGCATTTTCATATAAAACTTTTTCTAGTTCTGAATCTGTAAGTCCTAATGCTGTAATTCTGTTTATAGAGTCCCAATCAAACTCTTTATTGTCATATGAAACAACATTCCATGGATAATCAATATCAAAGCATATTTTTTCTGTGTTAACTTTAGAAAATAGTGTCTCTAAATAAGGGGCATTTGAATACATTCTTCCTCTACAGGTCGTTAGCAAACCATCTGGACCTAAACCAACTACTAGGTTAGGACTTTCATTAATAATTCTACAACTTATTTCACTTAGGCGAACTCCATGAGTAAGATAAGCTTTGATGGAATATTTTTCTAATAACTCAATCCAGTTAAATGGGGAGTTTTCATTACGGTATAAAGTATCAAGTGTTTGAACAGTATTTGATATATCGCAGTCAGTATGAATTATTAAGGGGATGTTGTAATAATGAATCAATTCCCAAAATTCTATATCAATTTCGTAGGGAGAGATTATACTTGAATAACCGTGAATTTTGAATGCAATAGGATTAAAGAATAAGATTAACTGCTTAAGATATTCTATTGTATCAAAAAGAGGGTGAATTAGTGGTACGAAATGTAAGTTAATGCCTTTATTATTATAAGTGGATATTTGTTGATAAAGCATTAAGTTGGCATATTGATAAGGGTTTTGCGATATTGGTAATGCATGTTCACCATTTGAATTTTTAACTCTTTGAACGATAAAATTGTTTTCTCCATCTGAGCCAAGCATTACTGGAGTAATACTATAATTTCCTATACTCATAATTGGCATGGGAACTGGCATCAAAAGGCTTTCTGTTATTCCTTGTGATTTGGCATTGTTAATGTATTCTAATAATATGCCTTCTTTCTCCCAAGTATTGTCTAAACCTATATGACTGTGACAATCAATAATCCGATGTTTATGCATTATATTACCTCCAAACTCCTGAAAGAGGATCACATTGCGAAATATATCTGTATGAGTAAATTCTTGTTTTGATTGTACTATTAAGGCTTACAATTGTTTTGTTAAAAAACTTTTAATCCAATTGATAAAGTAGTTTTCAATCGAATCTGATTGAAAAGATTCTGAATCAATTCAGTATTATTAGATTGATTCCGCTTTGTATTAGAAGACATTGTTTCTCCTTTTCAAAAATAAAAACTTATAATGAATATAAGTTTAACATAATTATATAAAAATGTCAAAATAAAATAGTGTAAATGGTTTAGGAAACTAATTTATACTATTTGATAAAAGTGTAAATTGACGTTTTGCTTGAATTTGTGGTATAATTTTTAAGTAAATATTACAAAAGTTAGGAGAAGAAAAGATGTTTTTAATTGCTGGACTTGGAAATCCGGAGCCACAGTATAGTCAAACAAGACATAATGTAGGATTTGATATTGTAAATATTTTAGCAAAAAAATATAATATAGAAATTAACAAAAATGGCTATGAAGGGTTATATGGCATAGGTACAATTGAAGGTGAAAAAGTAATTATTTTAAAACCACAAACATTTATGAACGAAAGTGGTAAATCAGTGATTAAAGCAAAAAGCTTTTATAACATTGCAGATGAAAAAACTATTGTTATATATGATGATATAGATATTGAAGAAGGAGTTGTGAAATTAAGGAAAAAGGGTGGACCTGGAACACATAATGGAATGAAATCAGTTGTATCAGAGTTAAATTCTATAGAATTTCCTAGGGTTAGGATTGGAATTGGACAACCCATTTTTAAAGATCTTATGATATCTTATGTAATTCAAAAACTAAGTGATGAACAATATGAAAAACTTAAACCAGCAATACAAAAGGCTTCTGATGCAGTTATAGAAATAATAAAAAATGGAATTGATAATGCAATGAATAAATTTAATTAAAATGAATTATTTAGAAAGATTTTTTAATTTGTAGTTTAATTTTTATAATGGAGGGAATTTTTGATTAAATTAGTGATAATTCAAAGAGATAAATTGAAGGAAGTCTTTGTATATGAGGATGACGAATTAGTAGAAAGATATGAAGAGAGTTTTGACAGCAATAGATTAGAAGGAAATATTTTTTTAGGAAAAGTAAAAAATGTGATTAAAGGGATGCAATCTGCTTTTGTTGATATTGGTACAGAGAAAAAAGCACTTATACACCTTAAAGATGTAATGCCTAAAGAAAGTAATATTTTTGGAAATGAAAAAGTAGATATTAATAAGTATTCTATTACTGATTATATTAAACCAGGTGATGAAATTTTGGTTCAAATAAATAGAGATAGCAGTAAAATGAAAGGAGCTAGAATTACAAAAGATATAAAACTAACTGGAAAATATGTAGTTTTAGTTCCACTTTCAAAATATATAACAGTGTCTAAAAAGATTGAAAGTATAGAAGAGAAAGATAATCTGATAAAATGTATTAAAAAGATACTAAGAAAGTGTAAAAACGAATGTGGAATAATAGTTAGAACGTCTGCTCAAGGAGTACATGAAGATATTATCAAAGAAGATATAGAGTTTTTATTAAATGAGTGGAATGATATTTTGAGAAAAAAAAATAAGTCAAAAGCACCAATCGAATTATATAGTACAAATGGTATAGTAGGAAAACTAATTACAGATTTCGAACCTTTAGGTTTGGAAGTTTATACAAATAGTGAAATAGAAAAAAACTATATTAATATGGTAAATCCTAATATAAGTGTAAAAGTTGATAAAGCTATAAATGTGGAAATAGAAGAAAGAAAAAAAATATGGCTTAAATGTGGAGGCTTTATTACAATAGATAGAACAGAGGCCTTAATTGCGATAGATGTAAATTCAGGAAAGTGTTTAGGAAAAAGAGAGTTAGAGGAGACTGTATTTAGAGTTAATCAGGAAGCAGCACAAGAAATAGCAAAGCAAATCAGATTAAGGGATTTGGGAGGAATTATTATTATTGATTTTATAGATATGAGCAAAGAGAAAGACAGGCAACAAATAATAAATGTAATGAATAATGCATTAAAAAAAGATAGATCTAAAGTACAAATAGTGGAGTTTACTAAATTAGGTCTTTTAGAATTAACTAGAAAGAATATTTATAGGAAATAATATAGTAAAAAATTAATTGGTACTAAAAGTTTGTTGTGATGAAAAGTTTACATAAACTCCGAAAAGTGGTATAATATGTATAGGTGCATCAAGGTAGATGCAAAGTTGATTGGAGAATCATGATTAAGTATGAAAACATTGTAACATCTGTAGATTACGAAGAGCAACAGGTTATTCTGTTGGTTATGGAGGTAGTGAACATACTGCAGACTATTCTCTGTAAAGAGGGATGGAATCCTAGTCAAGAAGAGCTTACAAAGTTTGAAAAAGCTATTGTTGACTATTCACTTAGTTACCGCAAAGCAATTGAAAACTTTGCAGGAGAGTGGAATGTAGTTATTGGAAATTACAAGCTTAAGAGAACTTATGAAGAGAAGCGAGGAGTAACGGAACAAGGAAACAAAATTAAGAGGCAACTCGATAAGGCAACAAGGATACTTTACAAAAATTTCAGAGAGATAGGGGTAATGAGCTTTTTCAAAAAAGCTCCTGTCTTTAGTGTGATAATCACTTCCTATATTCGTGAAAGAGAGCATCAAAAAGATAAAACACTAAAGATGGAACTAATACGAACTAATTCTATTAAATATTCATTTGGTTATGGTATGGATCACAAAAAGGTTTTTAAGGAGGTGCTTTCTATTTAAAACTTATCATGGTTTTCTAATGGGCGACGGACTAGTTCCGTCGCTTGCTATTTTATACAATAGGAAAGTTCTACTTTCCTATTATATAAAATTATAATGCGACTAAATTTTATTTCATAAAATTTAGCGTGATGAACAATTAAATGCGCACTTTGCAGAGAGTATTTGCTTTTCCAATTTTATTAATGTCCGCTATTGTTCTTTTTTAGTTAAGGCTATAATTACACATTATTATTAAAAAGTGTTGAATTTTATCGAAATTTGATATATACTATTATGTAAATAATAAATTAAGGGGGATATAAGCAATGGCAAAAGTTATTAGTGATATTTCAAGAACATTTAATGAATTTCTATTACTACCAAATCTAACAGATGAGAGATGCATACCAGATAATGTGAGTTTAAAAACTCCTTTAGTAAAATTTAAAAAAGGTAATGAACCAGAGTTATATGAGAATATTCCAATGGTTTCTGCAATTATGCAATCAGTTTCTGGAGAGGAAATGGCAATTGCACTTGCACGAGAAGGGGGATGTTCTTTTATTTATGGAGCTCAAAGTATTGAAAGCCAAGCTAGAATGGTAAGACATGTAAAAAAATATAAGGCAGGATTTATAAAAAGTGATTCAAATGTAACTCCTGGTACTAAAATAGGAGAATTATTAGAGCTAATTGAAAAAACTGGTCACTCAACTGTGATGATTACAGAAGATGGAACATCAAATGGAAAATTTTTAGGACTAATAACTGATAAAGATTTTAGAATTTCAAGAGTTTCAATGGAAGATAAAGTTGAAAAATATATGACAAAAGCTGAAGAAGTTGTACATGCAGAAAGTGGAATAGATTTAACAGAAGCTAATGATATAATTTGGGAGCACAAAATAAGTTGTCTTCCTATATTAAAGAGTGACGGAAGGTTAGAAAGTTTAGTATTTAGGAAAGATTATGAATCTGATAAAGCAAATCCGAATTCATTATTAGATGATAATAAAAGATTTATAGTAGGTGCAGGAATTAATACTAGGGATTATAAAGAAAGAATTCCAGCTTTGGTTGATGCAGGAGTAGACATACTTTGTATGGATTCATCTGATGGATACTCTATATGGCAAAAAAATACTATTGATTGGGTAAGAGAAAAATATGGGGACAAAGTAAAAATTGGAGCAGGAAATGTAGTTGATAAAGATGGATTTAATTATTTAGCAGAAGCGGGAGCTGATTTCATTAAAGTTGGAGTTGGTGGAGGTTCAATATGCATAACTCGTGAAACGAAAGGTATAGGAAGAGGACAGGCAAGTAGTTTGATGGATGTAGTTGAAGCTAGAAATGAATATTTTGAAAAAACTGGAGTATATATTCCAATTTGTTCAGATGGTGGAATAGTACATGATTATCATATAACATTGGCACTAGCTATGGGAGCAGATTTTGTAATGATGGGTAGATATTTTGCAAGATTTGATGAAAGCCCTTCAAGAAAAGTCAAAATAAAAGGAAACTTTGTAAAAGAATATTGGGGAGAAGGTTCAAATAGAGCTAGAAACTGGCAAAGATATGACTTAGGAGGAAAGGCTAAAAATAATTTAACCTTTGAAGAAGGAGTAGATTCTTATATTCCATATGCAGGACATTTGAAAGAGAATGTAGAACTTACAGTAAGCAAAATCAAATCAACAATGTGCAACTGTGGTTCAACAACAATAAAAGAATTACACGAAAAAGCGAGATTAACTATGGTATCAAGTGTAAGCATAAAAGAAGGTGGAGCACATGATGTAATTTTAAAAGAATTTGAAACAAAAGCATTAAACTAATGAGTTTTTTGGAATGGGTCAGTTGGGACGGAGATTTTGATCCAAAAATGGGTCGAAATCTCCGTTCCAGCTGAAAACCATTGAAGTAGGAAAGGATTTAAAAATATGAAAAATGAACTTATTTTAGTGATTGATTTTTATAGTCAGTTTAATCAGTTAATTGCACGAAGAGTAAGAGAATGTGGAGTGTATTCTGAAATAGTACCACATGATACTCCTATAGATGTGATAAAAGCAAAAAATCCAAAGGGTATAATATTTACTGGAGGACCTGCAAATGTTTATAAAGAGGATTCGCCAAAATGTGCTAAAGAAATATTTGATTTGGGAATTCCGATTTTAGGGATTTGCTATGGAATGCAGTTAACATCACAATTACTTGGAGGTAAAGTTGAATCTGCTGGTGAAGAAGAATATGGAGTATTTAGTGCAAAATTAAATACAAATTCAAAGTTATTTAATGGATTTGAACAACAAAATGATTTTTTAATGAGTCATTTTGATAAAGTAACTAAAATTCCAGAAGGCTTTGAGATAAATGCATCTACTGATACTACACCAATTTCAGGTATTCAAAATGAAGAGAAAAAAATTTATGGAGTTCAATTCCATCCGGAAGTTGAATTATCTAAAAATGGAGTTCAATTATTTAAGAATTTTCTATTTGATATTTGTGGTTGTAATGCAGATTGGAAAATTAGTTCATTTGTGGAGAATAAAATAGAAGAAATAAGAAACAAAGTAGGAGATGGAAAAGCTTTATGTGCATTATCTGGTGGAGTAGATTCATCAGTTGCAGCAGAATTAATGAGCAGAGCAATAGGTAAAAATTTAACTTGCATTTTTGTTGATCATGGTTTACTAAGAAAAAATGAAGCAGAAGAAGTTGTGAAAGTTTTTGCTAATAGGGAAGATTTAAATTTTGTTAAAATTGATGCAAGTAGAAGATTTTTAGAAAAGTTAAAAGATGTAACAGATCCAGAAATGAAACGAAAGATTATTGGTGAAGAATTTATTAGGGTGTTTGAAGATGAAGCAAAAAAAATAGGTAAAGTTGATTATTTGGTTCAAGGGACAATTTACCCTGATGTAATTGAAAGTGGAGTTGAATCAAGAGCAACTATAAAGAGTCATCATAATGTTGGTGGTCTACCAAAATATGTTGATTTTAAGGAAATTATAGAACCGTTAAGAGAATTGTTTAAAGATGAAGTTAGAAAAGTTGGTACTGAATTAGATTTGCCAGATTATTTAGTATATAGACAACCATTTCCTGGACCTGGATTAGCGATAAGAATAATAGGAAATATTAATGAAGATAAATTAAATATATTAAAAAATGCAGATTACATCTTCAGAGATGAAATTACTAAGGCAAAATTAGATAGAAAAATAAATCAATATTTTGCAGTATTAACAAATACTCGAAGTGTTGGTGTAATGGGAGATGAAAGAACTTACGATTATACAATAGCATTGCGTGCAGTTGAAACTAATGACTTTATGACAGCAGAATGGTCTAAAATACCATATGATATTTTAGAAAAAATATCTTCTAGAATAGTAAATGAGGTAAAATATGTTAATAGAGTAGTTTATGATATTACAGGAAAACCACCTGCAACAATAGAGTGGGAATAAAATAGGGGTTATAATTCACAGTTGTTTCAAATTGGTTGTAAGATGACTGCGAATTATAACAACACACAATAAATGAAACGAAAGAATGCAAGTGCATACTTGCATTTTTCTTGCTACTAGTGTAAAATATAGTATATTGAGGAAAGGATATACTATGTCAAGGAGAACAACTAGAGGTAGAGGAAAAAATAAAGAGTTTAAAAATTATCTTAAACAGAATAAAAAAATGAATATTACAATTGTCATATTAATACTAGTTATTGTATGTTCAGTAGTATCTTATATCTTAATAAAAGCAAATCAAGATAGGAAGGTTGCAATTGAAAAAGATAGAATAAGTATGCAACAAAGTGATATTTTTAAATCTGCTAATGAAGAGCTTGGAAGTTTAGATGATTACAAATCTAATTCTCTTATACGAATATCTGCTGTTGGAGATATATTATGTGGAAATAATTTAGAGCAATATGGGATTCCCTATGATTCAATTTTTACTGATTTAAAAAAGAAACTAAAAAATACAGACTTGACTTTGGGAACTTATGAAACCAATGTACAAGCTTCAAAAAGTGATTTTGCAACAAGCATAAAAAATGCTGGAATTAATTTTGTAAGTTTGGCTCATAATCATGCTTTAGATTATGGTGAAGATGATTTGAATGAAACTAATGTATATTTAAATAATTTGGGAATAAAAACAGTTGGTATTTATGCGGAATCAAGTGAAAACAGAGTTAAGATTTTTGAAAAAAAGGGTGCTAAAGTTGCTTTATTAGCGTATACATATGAAAATGGAAAACAAGGTGTAAATATTTATGATGAAGAAATGGTTAAAGCAGATTTAGAATATGCAAATCAGAATTCTAATTTTTCTATTGTAATGATGCATTGGGGAGAAGTTTATAGTAATGAGATAAGTGAAGAACAAAAAAGTCAGGCTGAATTTTTAATAGATAATGGAGCAGATGTAATTATTGGAGCTCATCCATCAGTAGTTCAAAAAATGGAAGTTGTGAAGAATAAAGATGGAGAAGATTGCTATATTGGATATTCTTTAGGAGACTTCACTTCTGATTTTGAAAATGAAGATTCTAATTTGGAGTTGATTCTGAATTTACAAGTCTATGTTGATACTGATGGTAAAGCTACACTTTACAAGGTTGATTATACACCAGTTTATATGATAGATTACGGAAAAGAGTACACTGAAAATAGATTTAAGATTTTGGATATGAAAGCTGAGATTGCGAATTATGGTGAAGACCAAAATAGTGTTACTGAAAATATTTATAATAAGCTTGTGAGAGCTGTTGACAAATTAAATTCTATAATAATTAAGCAAGAGTAATTATATAGCTAAAAGTTTATAATATAAAATTCCTATTATATTAAAATCTTTTAGCTATTCAATAATATATAAAAGGAGCAAAAAATGAATGTAGGATTTATCTCTTTAGGTTGTAGTAAAAATTTAGTTGATACTGAAATGATGATAGGTCTTTTTAAAGATAATGGATTTCAGATTGTTAATAATCCTAAAGAAGCAGATATTATTGTAGTAAACACATGCGGATTTATTGAATCAGCAAAAGAGGAAGCTATTAATACTTTGTTGGAGATGGCCGAATATAAAAAAAATAGGTGTAAATATTTAGTTGCAACAGGCTGTATGGTTGAAAGGTATAAGAAAGAATTACAAAAAGAATTGCCAGAAGTTGATTTATTTATAAAGTTTAGTGAGTATTCAACATTTTGGAAACAAATTGTGGAAAATGGTATTTCAAATGTTGATAATGAAAAAAATAAAACTATTCAACCCACTAGTAGAGGGTATGTAGAAATAAAAGAATACAATAGACTAGATTTTAATCAAAGAGTAGTGAGCACTGGTGCAAATTATGCTTACCTAAGAATTGCAGATGGATGTGATAATTTTTGTACTTTTTGTGCTATTCCATATATTAGAGGTAGATTTAAAAGTAGAAAAATTGAAAATATTTTAGAGGAAGCTGAAGGTTTAGCAAAAAAAGGATACAGAGAGTTAATAATAATAGCTCAAGATACAACTAAGTATGGAACTGATATTTATGGAGAAACAAAACTTGCAGAATTACTAAATAAACTTAGTGAAATAAAAGGAGTAGAGTGGATAAGGTTTTTATATGCTTATCCTGAATCAATTACAGATGAGCTTATTGAAGTAGTGAAAAATAATGATAAGATTTGTAAATATTTTGATATACCAATGCAACATTGTTCAAATAGAATATTAAAATCAATGAATCGCAGAACTACTAAAGAAAGAATGATGAAATTAATCGAAAAATTAAGAAAAGAAATTCCAACTGTAATTATAAGAAGTACTCTAATGGTTGGATTCCCTGGAGAAACAGATGAAGATTACAATGAATTGTATGATTTTGTTAAATGGGCTAAATTTGACAAACTTGGTTGTTTTACTTATTCTAAGGAAGAAGGCACTTCTGCTGAAAAAATGAAAAATCAAGTACATTATAAAACAAAGAAATCTAGATATGATAAATTGATGAATATTCAACAAAAAATATCAAAGCAAAATTTAAGTAAATTTATTGGAAAAGAGTTTAAAACTCTAATAGAAGATGCCTATGTAAATGATGATGGCGAGCTTTATTTTGAAGGTAGAACATATATGGATGTGCCTGAAATAGATGGATATGTTTATATTAAAGGAAGTAGAGAACTTCAAAGTGAAATTGAACTAAATACCTTTAATAAATGCAGAATAACTGAAGTAAAAGAATATGATTTAATTGGAGAATATATAAGATAGATATTTCATAATAAAAAGTTTTAATGTTTAGTAATTTATATAGATTAAAAATGAAAGAGTGTATTTTATGAATAATAAATTAGAGGAAAATTTTAATTTAATAAAAGAAGGTAAAAAAATAAGTAATAGTGAAATAAATAGTAATAAACAAAATTCAAAAAAAAGAATGATTATTCAATATTTAATACCACTTATATTACTTATTATTGTTGCAATTTTGTATATTCCTACACAGATGAATATATTGTTAATTTTTTTTGCAATACTTGTGTTTATAACTTTATGGGGTTGGGATAGCAGTTCTAGGGTATGTAGAAACTGCAAGAAATGGAATAGCATTGTTTGGATTAAAACAGAAAAGATTTCTAAAAAGACAAATGTGAAAAAACAGAGTTTGTTTAATAAAAATAAAAAGAAGCAAGTGTTAGTAAAAATGACAAGGCTTACAGGTGAGTGTAAACATTGTAAATGTGAATATGAAATTGAGAAAAATAGATTAATGTAGTAATAAAATCTTCTATTCAACATATAGTTTAATAGGAGATTTTTTTATGTTAGTGGTGATTAATAAAGATAAAATATTTTCTTATTTAGTATCGTTTAGTACTGTTGCAATTCTATTTACTATGTCGTTTTTTATGACCCAAAATAATGAGCGAATTTTAGACACATCAACTAAAGCTGTTGAAGTTAATACCTGTTTTTTTGATAAAGAACAAGATAACGCAACAGAAGAAAATGGCATAAAATCAAAAGCTAAAAATGAAATGATATCAGATAAGTAACTAAGAAGCAAGTGGCAAAAAGTGCTTATAAATCAAGGAAATATGTGTATAATATAAATGGGTTAAATTTGAAATATTACAAAAATATTACAAAAATAAATTTTTTTTAACATTTTATGTAGACAAAACAAAAAAAATGTTGTATAATAATAATTAGTTTACATATAAATGAGAAAAACGTTAGATAACAAATGTAAGGGAGGAAAGGATATTGGAAACAAATTTTTTAGAAAACAACAGTGTAACACTTGTTGGAAAAGTTGCTAATGAAAAAGAATTTAGCCATGAGATATATGGAGAAAAATTCTATTCATTTAAGTTAAGTGTGCCACGTTTAAGTGGGAATGCAGATGAGATTCCTGTAACAATCTCAGAAAGACTTTTTAAGGAAGACGAACTTGTAGTTGAAAACAAAATGAAAATACATGGTCAATTTAGATCATATAATAGCTATGAAGGTGAAAAGAATAAATTAATACTCACTGTTTTTGCAAAAGATGTTGAATTCTTGGATCCAGAAATTGAAATTGTTGCAAGTAAAGATTTTATTTCAAATGAAATTGTTTTGATAGGTTATATTTGTAAAGAACCAATCTATAGACAAACACCATTTGGAAGGGAAATTACAGATATGCTTTTAGCTGTTAATAGAGCATATAACAAGTCAGATTATATTCCATGTATTTGTTGGGGAAGAAATGCAAGATTTTGTTCAAAGATGGAAGTTGGAACTGAAGTAAAGATTGTAGGTAGAATTCAATCAAGAATGTATGAAAAGAAATATGATGATGGAACTGTAGAACAAAAAGTTGCATATGAAGTATCAATTGCTAACCTTGAATTAATAGAAGAGGATGATGAAAATATAGATACTGTTGATACTATTGATAATGCTGAGTCAGTTGAAGTAGTTGAAGGCGATAGCGATGTATTAACAGAAAATAGTGATGAGTAATAGATTACTTTTCTTATATTAAAAAATATCTTACGTGAGTAAGGTATTTTTTTTGTAATATTTTTGAAACATTTTTGAAATATTTTTGTCTTTTTCATTGACTTTTCATAAAAATATACATATAATAGATAAAGATTATGCAAGGAGGAAAGTTATGGGTGAAGTTATAGTGGTAACATCTGGAAAAGGCGGAGTTGGAAAAACTACAACTACAGCCAATTTAGGTGCGGCCCTAGCAATGAAAGGAAAAAAGGTAGTACTAGTTGATACAGATATTGGATTAAGAAACCTTGATGTTGTAATGGGACTAGAAAATAGAATTGTCTATGATATTGTTGATGTTGTTGAAGGTAAATGCAAACTTAGACAAGCACTAATAAAAGATAAAAGATTTACAGATTTATTTTTATTACCAGCAGCCCAAACTAGAGACAAGAGTGCAGTAAATGAAGAACAAATGAGAGAATTAACAACAAAACTTAAGGAGGAATTTGATTTTATATTTATAGATTGTCCAGCAGGAATTGAACAAGGATTTAAAAATGCTATATCAGGTGCTAATAGAGCTTTGGTTGTTACAAATGCTGAAATATCTTCTATTAGAGATGCTGATAGAATAATAGGATTATTGGAAGCTTCAGAAATAAAAAATCCAGAGTTAATAATTAATCGTTTGAGACCAGAGATGGTAAAAAAAGGTGAAATGATGGATGTTGAAGATATTTTAGATTTGCTTTCAATAGATTTAATTGGAGTTGTTCCTGAAGATGAAAAGATTATTACACAAACAAATAAGGGGGAACCTGCTGTGTCAAATAAAAAAGCTCCATCTGGAAAAGCCTATACAGAAATAGCAAGGCGAATACTAGGAGAAAATGTTGAAATTACAATTCCAGGAAGAAAGCCTGAAGGTTTATTTGAAAAACTTAAAGGAGTATTCAAAAAATAAAATCGATGGAGGATAAGAATGTTTGGAAATATATTAGGTTTATTTAAGAAGAAGAACGAAAATGAAGAAAATAAAGAAAATAAAAGTACAGCTAAAGAAAGGCTACATTTAGTCTTGATGCAAGATAGAGCAAATGTTTCTGCTGACTTTTTAGATTTAATGAAACAGGAAATTATAGAGGTAATAAAGAAATATATAGAAGTTGATGAAAATCAAATAGATGTGAAACTAACTAATAAAATAAATGGTGATGGAACAACTGGGGCACCTGCTTTATATGCCAATATACCGATTAAAAACTTAAAGAAGGAAACTCGAATTAATTTAAATAAAGAATTACTAAAAGAGCAAGATAAGGGGAATAATGAAAATATAAGTGAAAATAAAGAAAATAGTGACATAGAAATAACGGAAATAAAAAATGAAAAATTAGATAAAGTTGATGTAATTAGTGAGCAAAAAGAAAATAATAATAATATTCAGGATATAAAGAATACTGAAAATGATGAAGAGCAGGAAAATGGTGACATAGATAATAGTGGAGAACAGAAAAAAAATGATATAGATAATAGTGAAGAGCAGAAAAAAGATGATATTGAAAATAGTGAAGAAGAAAATGATATTATAGAAAGTAGTGATAAGACTGAAAGTAGCAGTGAAAACAAAAAAGTAGTGGGTGAATCTGAAAATAATGATGAAGAGAAAAAAACAAATAATCTTAATTCAGAGAAAACAACTTTTTTTGATAATATTAAAGATGAAGAAATAAAAACAGAGGAAAAATAATTTTTGATAGAGGATAGGAATGAAAAAAAGAGTAGTTAAAAATATTGATTGGTCAGTATTAATATGTACAATTTTTTTATTGGGTATAGGATTGTTTGCAATATATTCTGCAAATCTTAATACTAATGAAGATGAATTTACTAAACAAATAATATGGATTGTAATTAGTATTCCTTTTATGATTGCTTGTATACTAATTGATTATGATACAATAGCTAAGCTCTCACCAATAGGATATGGATTAATGATATTAGCTCTGGTGGGAGTACTATTTACTCCACCAATTTCAGGAGCTACGAGCTGGTTTACTTTAGGTACATTTTCAATTCAACCATCTGAATTTGCCAAGGTAATTACGATAGTTTTTGTCGCGATGGTGATTTCAAGAATGAAGCAAAAAGGTGGGGAAAGAGAAATGAATAGAATAACGAGAATGTTATTACTATTTTTGATAATTGGAGTTCCACTTTCTTTAATTGTAAAACAACCTGATTTAGGAACAGCTATTGCATTTATAACAGCGTTTGTATTAATGTTGTTTACAGGTGGGTTGAATAAGTGGTATATAATTACTGGAATTATATTAATTGTGGTTGCCGTTCCATTACTTTACTTTTTTGTTTTACCAGATCATGCAAAAACAAGAATTGATGTATTTTTAAATCCAGATCTTGATCCAAGAGGGGCAGGATATAATTTAACTCAATCTAAATTGGCTATTGGTTCAGGTGAATTATTTGGAATGGGATATTTGAAAGGAAATCAAACTCAATTAGGATTTTTATATCCAAAATCAACTGACTTTATTTTTTCAGTAATAGGTGAAGAGTTAGGTTTTTTGGTTGCTGCAGCTATAATAATTCTCTATGTTATACTGATAACAAAGGCAATAACTATTTCAAAAACGGCAAAAGATGATTTAGGCTCATTAATAGCGATAGGTATTGCTGGTATATTTATTTTTCATATGACTGAGAATATTGGAATGACAATTGGGTTATTACCAATTACGGGTGTTCCACTTCCATTTGTTAGTTATGGAGGTAGTTCGTTGCTAAGTAATTTGATTATGATTGCACTGTTAATGAATATTAGTGGTAGAAGGCAGAAATCAATATTTTTGTAATAGGTAGAATAATGGTTAAATGAAGGAGCGTATTAAAGTTTCAAAATATTATGAAACTATAATGCGGTTCTTTTTAAAATCATTTTATATAATAAGAAAGTTTTACTTTCATATTATATAAAATGATAATGCGACTAAATTTTATTTCATAAAATTTAGTGCGACGAACAATTAAACGCGGACTTGGCAGAGAGTATTTGCTTTTTCAATTTTATTAATGTCCGCTATTGTTCTGTTGGTGATGTAGTAATATTGATAGTTTTATTTTACAAGATAAAAAAATATAGTAGTATAATAAGGAAATCTAATTATGAAAAAATTATTAAAAGTTGGAGAGGTGGAATTAAATAATAATATTCTTTTAGGACCTATGGCTGGTTTTACTGATAAACCATTTAGAATGATTTGTGAAAAATTTAATTCTGGGTTAGTTTTTACTGAGATGATAAGTGCAAAAGCACTATTCTATAAAGATGAGAAAACTAAGAAATTAATGAATATTGATGGAGAAGAACATCCAATAGCAATACAGATTTTTGGAAGTGATGAAGAATCAATGTCATATGCTACCAGATATATTTGTGAAAACAGTAATGCTGATATTATTGATATAAATATGGGATGTCCTGCACCAAAGGTTGTAAAAAATGGAGATGGAAGTAGTTTACTATTAGATTTAAATAAAGCTAAAAGAATAGTTGAATCAGTTGTGAAAAACTCTAATAAACCAGTTAGTGTGAAAATAAGAAAAGGATGGGATAGAAATAATATCGTTGCAATGGACGCAGCTAAGATGATTGAACAGGCTGGAGCCAGTATGATTACAATACATGGAAGAACTAGAAATGAGTATTATTCAGGAGTTGCAGATTGGGAAATAATAAAGAAAATAAAAGATGTTTTGAAAATACCGGTAATTGGAAATGGAGATGTAAAAAATTGTGAAGACGCTAAATTGATGCTAGAACAGACCAATTGCGATGGTGTTATGATAGCAAGAGCAAGTTTGGGGAATCCATGGATTTTTAGGCAGACAATTGAATATTTAAATTCGGGAAGTATTACACCAGTTAGTAAAAAAGAAAAATTAGAAGTAATGTTAGAGCATTTGAAATTAGAAATTAATGAAAAGGGAGAAGAAAGAGCAGTAAAAGAAATGAGAAAGCACATATGTTATTATTTAAAAGGAGAAAAAAATGCATCTATGTTAAGAAACGAAATAAATCATTTAGATTCAGAGAAAGAAATTGAAAAAGTTTTAAGGGATAAATTAGATTAGTATTGTCTATTGTTGTGTAACTATGTATTATTATCATTATTTCCAAATATAATTTACTAAGTATGTTATAGGAGGGAATATATATGAAAAAAGGTATGAGTTTTTCAGTTTTTTTTATTTTGATTATTTTTTTTCTTATATTTATTAGTATAGTTTTTTTTACTCAAAAAAATTATAAATCAAAGATTTATGGCAATAATAAGGATGTAGATGAGATAGAAGAATATCTTTTAAATATTGAATCTTATAAAGCAAATATAGATGTTACAATAATTAGTAATAAAAATGAAAATCAATATAAAATAGAACAAATTGTGAAACCTTTTTCTTCTAAGATGATTGTAAAACAGCCAGATAGTATTTCAAATATGGAATTAATATATGAAAATGGAACTTTAGAAATAAAAAATACAGAATTAAATGTTAGTAAAGTATATCATGATTATCCGTATTTATCAAATAATATGTTATTTCTGACAGATTATATTAAAACTTATGGTGAATCTGTAAGTAAATCAATAGAAGAATATGAAGATGCAATATATGTGAAAATTGAGAAAGAAGACAATATATATAATAAAAAACAGATTTTAAGGATTAATAAACAAAATTTAAAACCGGAATCAATGGAAATTCAGAACATTAACAATCAGACTAAAATATACATATTATATAATGATATAGAATTGAATATTTAATTAAGATATATCGTCTCTATTCTAATAGTATATAGAATGGATAAGTGTTAATATTAGCAAAAATCATTATCCAATATAGGAAGGAATGATAGTTGAGTATGACAATAAAAAGAGGAGATATGTTTTATGCAGATTTAAGTCCAGTTATTGGCTCAGAACAGGGAGGGGTTAGACCAGTTGTAATAATACAAAATGATTTGGGAAATAAATATAGTCCAACAGTTATTGCTGCTGCGATTACTTCTCAATTGGGAAAAAATAAATTACCAACTCATATTGCTATTGGTTCACAAAATGTTGGTTTAAAAACAGATTCGGTTATTTTAACTGAACAAGTTAGAACAATTGATAAAAGTAGATTGAGAGAAAAAATAGGACACATAGAGGATGAGAAACTAATTGGAGAGCTAAACAATGCACTAGGAGTTAGTTTTGGTTTGGAAAAATAGGGCAATATAGCCGAAACTTTTTGACATAAAGATGTCAAGGAGTTCCGGCTATATTATTAGATTTATACTCTTAATCTTTTTACAATTTTTATTTCATTATATAAATCGTCAATTCTTTTATTTCTAACGATTAGAGCTTTTTTATATTCTTCAAGTATTGTTCCATAGTTTTGTAGTGTTTCACCATTTTGAAGTAGCATCTTCATACCAGCAAAGTAATAGTCTTTTTTTTCTGGTCTATTTGATGCATCTCGTTTTTGTTCATAAGATTTTATATTTTCAAGCCTTTTTATTTGTGTTTCTAAGTATTGTGTATAATTCATAACACAACTAATTTCATATTTTATATCGTTAATAACTGCTTTAAATAGTGCTTTTAAAGGTTTCGGATTAATTTTTCCTAGGCGTTCATTTTGTTTTAAAACATCTAAAGCAACAAGTGGTTTAGAAGGTTGGGCATCTTTAATTAATACTTTTAATGTTTCTGAAATATTAACGTGAGTGGTGTAATGTCTTTTAGTAACTAATGCATCATATTCATCGGCAACACGAATGATTTGTGCAGAATATGGAATATTGTTTTTACCTCTTAATCCTCTAGGATAACCTGTTCCGTTTAATGCTTCGTGATGATACCAGGGACCATCATGATATGGTCTTAAATTAGGATCATTCATACAGTATTCGTAACCTAGTGTTGTGTGAGTTTTCATAATTTCAAATTCTTCATCAGTTAGCTTACCAGGTTTAGTTAGTATTTCTTTTGGAATATACATTTTTCCGACGTCGTGGACATATCCAGCAATCATACAGTGTATAGTAAATTGATTGTTTTCGCGCATGTATTGACATATTCTTGTTGATAGATTTGAAACATTTAAGCAATGTTGTTTGGTCATGTCGTCAAGTTTATTCATTACAGATAGGCTTTCTTGTAGGTTCTTATCAATTTCAGTAAGTTTTATATTACTAGGACTATAAAAGTCATATTTTTCTTCAAACATATTTTTCTCCTTTGCATATATATTATAATATACCATTAAATAGAAAATAAAACAATATGTAAAACTTAATTTTTTTTAAAAAATCTTGAATTGTAACTGAATAGTAACTAATTGTAACAGATTATAGATAATAACAAGGATTTGACTTGTTTACATAAAAATGTTATAATTAATTTATGTATATTGTAAAAGGAGAAAATAAAAAATGAATGAATTTTTAGAAGCTACCTATATCGGATATGATGGAGAATTTCCACCGTTATCTGAACATCCAAAAGGAAAATATTATAGAGCAAAAATGAAATTAAATAATAGAGAAGTTACAGCAATTTTAGTAGAAGATGAAAAAGGAAAAGGTCGAAGAAAAATAAAAGTTATAGGTTGGTATAACCTAGAAGATCCTAAATATGGAAGTATCTTTAGAGAAAAAGGTTTTGATAAATTTTTTACTGAAAGTAAAGGATACTTTGAACATGCCGAACCAGGAATTCCAACTATAATAGATTTATCACAATTAGAACTAAGAACACCGTACGATTATGTACCAGACGAAAATAAAACAGAATTTTATAAAGAACAGGTAATAGGAAGAGCAGAGCTAAATAATCAGCTATTTTATATGAAGAAAAGAGCAATTCTTGAAACAAGAAAAGTTCAGTTTCAGCAAAGAATAAAACAAGATGAAATGGAAATGCCAGAAATATCATTAAGTAACATACTTCCTCAATTAAGTGAAGAAGAAAAACAAGAAGCTAAGAGAATATTTGATAGAACTCTAAGATGTGTACTATATGGAAAGTATTCATATAATGACTATATAACAGTTATGAAACATCTTACTGACATAGTAAAAAATAAAGGGATAGTAATTTCAAAATCAAGTGAGGATAGAATACTAAAGGCAGATCAGCATTGGATAGGTGCTACAAGTGGCAAGGAAACTACAACATTTGTTGTACCAGGAGACAGTTTTATAGCTAAAAGAATTCCAACAAGCAATGACAGGTATTTTGCAGAAAGAAATAATGACAGTAGTAGATTAAGAAGAATACTAGATATAAACTATGGAACAGATGGAATAGTTTTTTATAGTATGGAAAATTTAAAAGAAGAAGAGGAGGGACAGTACTATGTGTGGTGTGATGGGAAAAATAGACCAACCAAAAAATCTCCTTTAGGAGTAATAGGCAGAGAACAATATACACCTAATCTTCCTGAAAATTCATTTCTTGTATTTAAATCAAAAAGTGGAGAATTAGCTTTTATTCATACATATTTTAAAGATGAATATAAAGTAATAAGAGCAACACCAGACCAAGATAGATAGTAAAAAAAAAATTACCAATAGACTAAAATCTATTGGTAATTTTTTTATAAAAAAAGTTCAAAAAAGTATTGACTAACTAATAAAAATGTGATATTATAATTGTGTACTAAGGAAACCGGTTTAGAGTTAGCAAAAGAATTTATTACAACTAAGACCAGGTCTTTATTTTTTACCCTAAAAAAAATAAAAAAACAACAAAAAGTGTTGACATTTTTTTTTAGGTATAGTATAATAAATTGCGTTCAGTAAAAGTTGGACAAAAAAGTACAAAGTACATTGAAAAATAAACAACAAATCTTTTGAGAAACCAATAATTAATGTTGAGTTTAAAAGCGAGAAATATGAGGAAATTGTGGAGTTGCTTTATAAAATATACTCGAGTATATTTTATAGTAATGACGAAAATTAACAGAGTAGTTCAAAGCTTATAAGCACAACAAAAGTTGAAGAAATTCAACACAGCGGTTAGTATTTAAAATACTAATAACAATGATTAAAAATGAGTCAAAGACTCGGAGAAAAATATTATTTAAGTATTGCTATGTTTTTTTGTTTTTGATTTAGGCAATGCTTAGATGTCAAGAAACAAGTAGTGCGAGGGAAACGAGTATTCAACGAGGAAACTATACATATGTATGTCGACGAAGTTGAAACAAAGTTTGACAAAGCAATATGCAGTTTATTGGCATATAATTTGAGAGTTTGATCCTGGCTCAGGAGAAACGCTGGCGGCGCACATAAGACATGCAAGTCGAACGAA
>JAFWMA010000014.1 GCA_017510825.1 Clostridia bacterium
TGGACAGCGGAACGATATTACCACACCTATTTACTACTGTCCCTATTTGGTATATAATAAATATATCAATGGAGGATAAGTATGAAAAATAAAAGATATTCTGATGATTTTAAATTACAAGTAGTTAGAGATTATTTAAATAGTACTCAGGGGTGCAGAACTATTGCTAAGAAGTATTCTCTTCCATCTAAGAATTACATCTATGATTGGGAGAATTATCTTATAAAAAAGGGTTTACTCTCTGAGGAAGAAACTCATAAAAATTTTAAGGAAGCATATTCTTTAAAAAATAATGAATCTGAATCTAAAAAAACTGCTTATGAAAAACAGCTTGAGGCTGAAAATTTAAGGCTTAGAGCTGAGTTGGTTTATTATCAAGAATTAAAAAGATTAGTTGATGAAGATAGTAAAAAAAATAGCAATTTTAAATTTAAAAAATAGATTTCCAGTCTCTCTTTTATGCAGAATTGCTGGAATAGACCGAAGTAATTTCTATAAATGGTTAAAATCTTATAATCCAGATAAATACAAGCAGTTGGATGAATGTATAAAAATGATACATCAGCTATGCGAGCAAACATATGGATATAGAAGAATGTATTTAGCAGTCAAAGCTTTAGGCTTCAAATGTAATGAAAAGCTTATAAGAAAAAGAATGAAATTACTTGGGTTAAAATGTGCCATCAGACAAAAGAAAAATAATTATCAAAAAAGTAAAACAGAAACTAATAAAAAATGTGTGAATTACTTAAATCAAGAGTTTAATCCGTATAAACCTAATAAATATTATTCTGTAGATATCACATATCTTCCAACTAAAGAAGGTATGGTTTACCTTAATGTAATAATTGATCTATTTGGTAAAATACCAGTAGCATATTTATCAAGTAATTCATGCAATTCTAAATTAGCAGAAGATACAATAGACATACTAGTTAATAAAAGAAAAAGTATTAAGAATGCAATGATTCATAGTGATCAAGGGATAACATACTTAAGCAAAGACTATATAAAGAAATTAGCTGATTTAAAAGTTATAAGAAGTAATTCAAAGAAGGGCTATCCATATGACAATGCTTGTTCTGAAAATTTCTTTAGTATATTTAAAGTTGAAAAATTTTATAGACTTGGTTATATTCCAGAAAATAAAGAACAAATAGACGAAATTGTTGAAGAATATATAGATTTTTATATTAATAAAAGAATAAGTTTATCTTTAAATGGATTGACACCAAAGCAATATTATGATAAATATATAAATGAAAGGAAAAGATTAAGCTTAAAAGCAAGCTAATCTCTTCCAGAAAATGTTAATTAATCAAATAGGGACACTGTGGCGAATTTTTCCGCACTCCAAGGTGTCCATTTTTGTAAGAATCTCATTTTTTAGATATTCGTTTTTTAGATAAAAACATTGCATTTTAACAAACTCTGTAGTAAAATAGTAACATATCTTAAATAGTAGGAGGAAATAATGAGACATAAATTTTTAAAAGATTTAGGAATTGATATAGATGATGAAACAAAAGATATGCTAAATCAGTTTGATTTAAATGGTTTTTTAGACCAAATAAGTGATAATAGAATAAAAGAAGAAAATGAAAAAGTAGAGGAATTAAAACAGGAAATTCAAGAAAAAGATAAAAAAGATGAAGGCTCTAAATAACTAAAACAGAAGACCAAAGTAATAATATAGCTAAAATCAATAATAGATTAAATTAAAAATGAATAGATAAACAACTAAAATAAATTAAGTTTATGAAAAAAGGTGAAAAAGGTACACCACTAAAAATCGATATTTTAAAAATCATACTTATAAAATATAATAATAAAAGGGGCAACAGATGGAAAAAACAATAAAAAAGAATGATGAGATTATTGTAGACATAATTGATTATGGAACAAATGGAGAGGGGATAGCAAAAGTAGATGGCTATACCCTTTTTATCAATGGTGCTTTAAAAGGAGAAAGATGTAAAATACATATTACAAAAGCACTAACTTCATATGCATATGCTAAAATTACAGAAATAATAAAAAAATCAGAACATAGAATAGAATCAGATTGTGATACATATAAAAGATGTGGCGGATGTTGTCTTAGACATATACAATACAAAGAAACACTAAAAATCAAAACACAAAAAGTTCAAAACTTAGTCGACAAAATGTTAGAAAAAAAAATCATAGTAAAAGAAACTATTGGAATGGAATTCCCATATCACTATAGAAATAAAACAATATATCCAATTAGTATTGATAAAAAAATTGGATTTTATTCTAACAGAAGTCATAAAATAGTACCAATTTCTGAATGTAAAATTCAAACAAAACTATCACAGCAAATAGCAAATTATATTGCTCAAAATTATAAAGGAACTATATACAACGAAGAAACTGAAAAAGGAACTTTAAGAAACATAATGATTAGAGAAGGTTTTGAGACAAACGAAGTTATGGTTGTATTAGTTCAAACTGATAATAAAACACTAATAGATATTAAAAAACTAACTTCAAAATTTAAACAAATAAAAACCATAATTATAAATATTAACAATAAAAAAACAAATGTGGTACTTTCAAATAAAAATGAAATTGTTTATGGTAATGGGTACATAAAAGACAAATTAGGAGATTATTATTTTAAAATATCGCCAAATTCATTTTTTCAAGTAAATTCAACACAAACAGAAAAAATCTATAACTACGCTATAGAACATTCAAACTTAAATAAAAATGATATATTATGTGATTTATATTGCGGAATAGGAACTATTGGTATTTTTTCTTCAAAATCTGTAGAACAAATTTATGGAATAGAAATTGTTTCACAAGCAATAATAGATGCAAAGCAAAATGTAAAAATAAATAACATTAATAATATAGAATTTATAGAAGGAGATGTTGAAATAGCTTTTGATAAACTCTTGAAAGATGGAATAAAACCAAATGCAATAATAGTAGACCCTCCAAGAAGAGGACTAGATCACAAAACCATTGAAAATCTAAATAAAATAAAATTAGAAAAACTAGTATATATAAGTTGCAATCCATCAACATTAATGAGAGATTTAAATAAGTTAAGCAAAGTATATAAAATTATAGAGATCCAACCATTTGATAATTTTTGCTATACTAGTCATGTTGAAACAATTGCAGTTTTAAGACTAAAAAATAATTAATCATTGTTAACAAAAAAATCATAAAAAATAACACTTTTTATAATTTTTATTGATAATTTTTCTTGATTATTTTAATCATTTATGATACATTGTAAATATTAATTAATATAAGGATAGATTTATGTGTAAAGCAATATTTGTAGATATTGATGGAACTCTCCGAAATAGTAAGAGAGAACTTTCAAGTAAAACAATAAAAACTGTCAGAAGAGCGAGTAAAGAAGGTAATTTAATAGTACTCTGTTCAGGGAGACCAAGAAAATATACTGAAATTATTAGCAAACAGTGTTGTGCAAGTAAATACATAATAACTTCAGGTGGCGGAAACATTTATGACTACAATAGTAAAAAAACACTATACAAAAATATAATGGATAAACAAGCCTGTAAAGAATTATATAATATAGCAAAAAGAGTTGATGCAAGATTTATGATGGATGTTGGAGCATGCAGAGTTGTTAACCGAGTAGAACATTTTGATGGCTCAGAAATCGAATTAAAGACTGATATTTATGATTTTATTGATAACAATGACATTATGCAATGTACGATAGCAGATAAGGATTTTGAAAAAATTAAAAGCATAGGTGACGAAATAAAAGCTGTAAAAAATGTAGAGATCAAAAATCAACATAAAAGTTTAACAAACAAGAATTATCCTAAGAATGGTACAATTTACTATGATATTGCAAACATAGAGTCTGATAAGGGTAATGCAATAAAAGAGTTTTGCAAGATAAATAAAATAGATATTAAAGACACAATTGCAATCGGTGATGGATTAAATGATATAGATATGTTTAAAACTGCAGGATACAGTGTTGCAATGGAAAATGCACATCCTAATCTAAAAAAAGTTGCAAATGAAATCACTGATACAAATGATAATGACGGAGTGGCTAATTTTATAGAAAAAATACTTTAATAATAAAGAAAGGAATTATTTACAATGGATAATAATGGAGGATTACAAGATACCTTAAATCTTTTACAATCTTACAAAATGGATAGTAAAGCACAAAGTATACAAGAAGGATTTAATCCAAAAGAAAAAAAGAATAAGTTTGGATATCCTGATGAATTATCTGATACAAAACTAGAGAGAATTTATATTGGATTGTTACTAAATGAAATAAAAGCAATATCAGTATATTATTTTACTTTTGATGACTGCTATTTTGTTGATGAAATGCTACTAAATATTTATAAAAAAATATTATTTACAGATGGAGAAAAATATGCTCCAAAGATAGCAAAAGAAAAATTTAACTTTTCTAAGGAATCACAGGAATTATATGAAATAAAAAATGCACTTAGAGACGAATTTATAGATTCTAAATATAGACTTGAAGATATATATATGAAATTAAAGAAGATTTTTATTTTAAGAAAAAATTATTTAGGTATTCCTGTTAAAGAAATACAGGCAAAAATAGCAGATATATTAAATTATGAACTATATGCTCAAATGACACCTGAAGATGTTGAATCAGCAGTTGAACAAGTTACACTTACAGAAAAATTCAAAAGAGCTGTACTAAATAAAAATCTTACAAAGTTTTTAGTTGAAGGAGATAACACTTTAACAAATGGACTTGATTTACCATTTCCAATTCTTACAAAAGCTTTTAAGGGAATAAGAATAGGAGAGACAGCATCATTTTCAATGCCTTCTAACTATGGTAAAAGTAGATTTACAATTAACTTAGCTGCATATTTGGCCATAGTTCACGAGAAAAAAGTACTAATAATATCAAACGAAATGTCAGAAGAAAAAATGAAATTATGTTTAATAACAACAATACTAAATAATCCTATCATCCAAAAAATACATAAACAAAAAGTGCATGTATCTGAAAATCAACTATTGGAATTTAAATTTAGACCAGACAATAATAATCTCGCAGAAGTTGATGAACAGGGATTTATAGTTCAAAATGAAGGAGAAAGCCATTATGATTTTGCAAACAGACTAGCTCAAGTATCTTCAGAATTTAGAAATGTTATTAGAGTAACGAATTGGTTTAATGAAAAGCTATATAATTCAATACATTTTATAGATATCACAGATCACACAAATGAAGAGTTGAAAAAAGTTATTATGAACTACTATTATAAAGAACAAGTTCATTATGTTTTTTATGATACTTTAAAAACAGACATTGAAAATATTGGAAATGGTGAAGAATTAAAGAAAACTGCTACAATATTATCCAATTTAGCACAAAATTATGGAATGTATATAGGTTCAACTTTACAGTTATCTGAGACTGCTACTGATCCAGTAAACTTAAGTGTTGCAGATATGGCAGTAAGCAGAACAGTAAAAGAAGTATTAGATACATTATGTTTATTTAAGCAAATTCGAAATGAAGACTTAATAAGATATGAATATTCGATTGATGAAAACTTTAGCGAAACAAAAGAAATAGAAAGATTTGCAGATCCAGATGTCAGATATTATTCATGCGTAATTGATAAGAATAGAGCTGGACCAAAACCTGTGTTATTATTTAAAATTAATTTAGCATATAACAGCTGGGAAGAACTTGGATACCTAAGATTGAAATAAAAAGAGTTTTATGGGAGTTACTAAAAAAAACCCAAATTTAGTTAAGGATAAAACTAAATGACACTATATGACAAATTAGAAGTAAGTGAAAAAGCTTCAGGAGAAGTTATTGAAAAAGCGTACAAAACCTTAGCAAAGAAATATCATCCGGATTTACAACATACTCCAACAGAAATAAAAGAAGCTGAAGAAAAAATGAAAGAAATAAATGAAGCTTATTCAATCCTAAAAAATGAAGCCAAAAGAAATGAATATGATAACAAATTGCAGAGAGAAAGAGAAAGTAAAAGAGTTAAACAAACTTATTCTGCTTCTACTACAAAACCTGATGAAAAAAAATATACATATGGATATGGAAATACTACTCAAGCACAGCCTAAGCAGCAAGATACTCAAAATAGACAATATCAAACTAATTATCAAAATTACTCAAATTGGCAAGAAAAACTAGCTAGTTTATCACCAAAGGAAAGGGAAAAGCTAAAAAGAAAAATTGAAAGAGATGCTAGAGAAGAATACACCAGAGTTGCAGAAGATTATTATAGACAACAAGGATATAGAGTAATACATAAAACTACAATGAGAGAATATATGGCAAGGTTAATTACAATTGGAATCATTATATTGATTGGATTATTGATGTGGATAATTCCATTTACACATGATTGGCTTGTAAGTATTTATGAAAATAACCAAATAATAAAAATTTTAGTTAATTCAATAGGAAACTTTTTTAACGCATTATTCAAAACACAATAAAATAGATTTCGCTATAATCCTTTTTGTCAGATATTTGTCAAAAGGGATTATGTATTTTAAAAAGCAGTATCAAAACGAAGGATAATAAGTATTAAATTTAATAACATCTACTATAAAAAAGCCAGTAAAAATGAATTAGAAAGGAAAATAATATTTAATGACAGATTTAAAAAATGATGTTAAATATGTTAAAGGAGTTGGACCATCCCGTGCAAAAAGTTTAAATAAACTTGGAATTTATACCTTGGAGGATTTAATTACATATTTTCCTAGAGGATATGAAGATAGAAGCCAAATAAAAAAAATTGTAGATCTAGCAGATGGTGAAAAAGCTACTATTGAAGCAAGAGCAATTTCATCAGTAAATACTAGAATTTTAGGAAGAAATAAAAGCGTAGAAAAACTTATGGTAACAGATGAAACAGATAATTGTACAATTACATGGTTTAACCAAACTTACATATCTAAACAAATAAAAAGGGGAGGTTATTACAGGTTCTTTGGCAAAGTAAATGTTAAAATAGGACTTAAAGAAATGATGTCACCAGTATTTGATGAAATTGGAAAATCAAATAATACTGGAAAAATAATTCCTTCGTATTCATTAATATATGAAATAAAGCCAAATACAATTAGAAGAATAATTCAAAATGGATTAGAAGCAGCAGAGAATATAGAAGAAACAGTTCCAAATTATATTGTAGAAAAATATAATTTTATTGATTATAATACAGCAATTCACCAAATACATTTTCCAGATTCATTTGATAATTTTAAAAAAGCAAGAAGAAGATTAGTTTTTGATGAGCTTTTAGCAATGCAGTTAGGATTACTTAAGCTGAAAGGCGAAAATAATAAAGAAGTAAAAGGCATCAAATATAGCAAAGATGTGAATATGTCTGATGTAATAAATGATTTACCTTTTAAATTAACAGGTGCACAAACTAGAGTTTTAGAAGAAATAAATAAAGATATGGAATCAGATAAACCCATGAATAGGCTTCTACAAGGGGATGTTGGTTCAGGTAAAACTATAGTGGCTTTAATATCAGCATATAAGGCAGTAAAAAGTGGATATCAAGCTGTAATCTTAGCTCCAACAATGATATTGGCTAATCAACATTTAGAAAATTGTATCAATACTTTAGGCAAATATGGAATAGAATGTGTGGGTCTTGTTGGAGGAATGACTGCTAAACAAAAAAGATTAGCACTTGAAAAAATTGAATCTGGTGAAGTTGATATTATTATTGGTACACATGCAATATTAGAAGAGAATGTAGTGTTTAACAAATTAGGATTAGTTGTCACGGATGAGCAACATAGATTTGGTGTAAAGCAGAGAAGTACAATAGTTGCAAAAGGAGATAATCCAGATGTGCTGGTTATGTCTGCAACGCCAATCCCAAGAACTTTAGCATTAATTTTATATGGAGATCTGGATATTTCGATAATTGATGAATTACCTCCAAACAGAAAGAAAATAGAAACAGTTGCAGTTTCAAAAAAGATGGAAACAAGAGTAAACAATTTCATTAGGGAACAAGTGGATAGTGGAAGACAAGCATATATAGTTTGCCCACTAGTTGAAGAAAGCGAAAACATAGAAGACGATTATTTGATATCTGCAACTGAGCTTGCAAAAAAGTATCAAGAAGAAGTATTCAAAAACTATAGAGTTGAATGCTTGCATGGCAAAATGAGACCGAAGGAAAAAGATGAGATAATGCAAAGATTTAAAAATGGTGAAATTGATATATTAGTATCAACAACTGTAATTGAAGTCGGAGTTGATGTACCAAATGCAAGTTTAATGGTAATAGAAAATGCAGAAAGATTTGGATTGGCTCAATTGCATCAACTAAGAGGAAGAGTTGGAAGGGGAGAATACAAATCATATTGTGTTTTAAAATATACAGGTAATAGTCAAAACACAAGAGACAGAATGGAAACTATGGTCAAAACCGAAAATGGAATGATAGTTGCTGAAAAAGACTTAGAGCTTAGAGGTTCAGGGGACTTCTTTGGAACAGCTCAACATGGGTTACCAGAATTTAAAATAGCAAACTTATTTAATGATGTGGAACAATTAAAAGAAGTTCAGGCACTAGCAATCCAGTTAATAGGAGAAGATCCAACACTAAGCCAACAAAAAAATAAAAAATTAAATAAGTTAGTAGAATCCAAATTTACAGTAAAAGAGGAAATAACAATTTAGTTTTTACAAAACTTTATAAAAATGTAACAAAAATGTAATAAAACGCGAAAATCATTGTGGTTGTAAGTATACATATACACCGGTACTTTATAGTTATTGAAAAGAAAAGAAACTTCATGTAAAATGATGATAAAAATAAAAGAACAAAAGAAGCTGTGAGAAATTTAGATACTTTTTTCAATTCAAAGAACTATAAAAGTGTCTCTATTTTCTTACCAAGTTAAAAGAAGGAGGGAGTAAAATGAACCAAAAGAAGAAGGTAAATTTAAAAGAAACAGGAATTACACTATTGGCACTTGTTGTTACAATTATTGTTTTGCTAATATTAGCAGGAGTAACAATCAACTTAGTATTAGGAGAAAATGGAATAATTAATAGAACACAAAGTGCATATCAAACTAATGCAGAAGCAAAAATAATAGAAGAAATACAAATGGCTTGGGGTGCGGTACAGGTAGATGCTTTGCCAAAAGGATGGAATAATCAATCAAAGTCAGATGGTCTTCAAACAGAATTAAGAAAAGAGGACTCAACTTCAACAACATCACTAGCTGATCCAATAATAACTGTAACATATAAAGGATATGAAACAACTATTAATGCTGGAACTGGAAGTATGTCTGCATTAGCAAAAAGTACACCTGATGGAGATGATGGAATACCTGGAGAAAAAGTATCGACTGATAATCTCAATGCAGGAGATCATATTATGATAAAACTAAAGGGTATTACAGATCCTGTAGAGTGTGTTGTACTATATGATAAAACATCAGAACATGCATCAAATGGTGTTCAAGTAATAACAGTAGATACAATAGGAAATCCAGTTACTCTTGGTGCGGATGGAAATGGACAAGATCAGTGGATTCCAGCAAGTATGGCTAATGAAAGCTATGTAGAAAAAGCAAAGTGGTCTTATAATAATGCGATTGATAATTTAAATGCACATGCAGAAAGTTATATGGATACCAATTATGTTGTAGGTGCAAGATGTGTAGGTAGTGATCCTGATAATCCACGTGATAATTCACCTTTTTTAGATGGATTAACATCTGAAAACGTATTTGAATATGGCTATAGAGAGGAAGTCGACTCTTTTGTTAAAACTCTTAAATCAGCTGATTCTAATATTTATAACGAAAATGACAATAGTGGGGATTTCGGTTCTGAATGCAAAGATTTAGAACAGATGGAATATTTAAAAATAATTGCTACTGGTGACTTTGGTAGTCCAGTATATAAGAGTTTTTGGCTTGCATCGCGTAGAGTTTGTGCCCGTGATATCTACAATTGCTGGTTTGATATATATGGTTTTTCTGACGAAAGTATAGAGAGTGCAATTAATGGCTATTATAATTTGCTCGAACCTTATAATGGAGCTGCGATGATTCTGAACTATTATGACCATGCTAGCCAAGATTGGAACTTTTATAGTGGAACCAGGGGATTTCGTCCTTGTTTTACTTTAAAGTCTGGAATTTTTGTTAGTAGAATATCAGAGAATGGCATCAAAGGACCTCGGTGGTATGAGTACTGAAGAGGCATTTCACCCTAGTTATGACGATGATGGTAATGGAGATGAAGGATGTAGTGGCGATGGAAGTGATAGCTAAGAAACAATAAGTACTTACAAATTGGAAAGAATTTAAAAATAAAAAATATTTACTATTATTTGATTTTATAGGAATTACACCATATATAAGATGTCTAATCCTAGCCAACCATTCATATAGACATGCAATGTTTACATTTAGAGACAAAATAATAACAATAATGTGTTTTTATATATAATAATAGAGTGTTTAAATTATAAACTGTTATTTAAAAAGATAAATTAAAAAAAGACTTTAAAAGCAACAAAGAGTTAAAATAATTTTTACAGCCTTAGCAGTAAACGATGCTAAGGCTAATTTATTAAATAATTTATAAAATGGGAAATTCAATAGAAAGTGGTGAATGAAAAGTGAAAAATAGTATTTCAGTAATAATTCCAGCATATAACGAAGAAAAATCTATAGAAAAAACAATAGAAGAAATAACAGAAATAATGAAAAAAAGTAATATATATGAAGGCTCAGAAATTATTGTTGTAAATGACGGTTCGGATGACAATACAAAACATGAAGCTATAAAAACAGGAGCAATAGTATTAGACAATCCACACAACATTGGGTATGGTTATTCATTAAAAAAAGGAATTGAACAAGCAAAAAATGAAACAATAGTAATTATAGATGCAGACTTAAGTTATCCATTTACAAGTGTACCAGAAATGTTAAAAATAAAAGATAAAGGCTATGACTTGGTTGTAGGAGCAAGAACAGGAAAGTATTATAAGGGATCTATTTCTAAGAATATACTTAGAAAAATACTTAAAAGATTTGTAGAATATGTATCTGGAAAGAAGATAAAAGATATAAATTCGGGGCTAAGGGTATTTGATAAAACAACAATAATAAAATTTTTTCCACGTTTATGTGATACTTTTAGTTTTACAACATCACAAACTTTAGCATATATGATGAGCAATTTATTTGTATGTTATATAGAAATACCATACAACAAAAGAGAGGGAGAGACAAAAGTAAAATTATTTAAAGATTCCTTAAGGTCGATGAGATATATTCTAGAATCTGGAATTTATTATAATCCATTAAAAATATATACACTTTTATCTATAGTTTGTATTGTACTATCTATAGTTGGATTTTTTTTCTCACATTTTGCAAATATTCGTGCAGGATATATTCTAGGAATTGGAGGAATACTTGTATCTATTATAGTATTTGCACTTGGGTTATTGGCTGTTTTGCTAAAACAAATAATGGACAAATGATGAAAATACAAGGAACGCAGTGTGTTCCTTAATTTTTTTAAGCTATAAATTGTAACAAAAATGAAATAAAAAAATAACACAAATGTAATAAAATGCGAAAATTATTGTGGTTGTAAGTATACATATACACCGGTACTTTATAGTTATTGACAAGAAAAAAAACTTCATGTAAAATGTTGACAAGTATAAAAGAATAAAAGAAGCTGTGAGAAAATGGATATACTTTTTACAATTCGAAGAACTATAAAAGTGTCTCTATTTTCTTACCAAGTTAAAAGATGGAGGGAGTAAAATGAACCAAAAGAAGAAGGTAAATTTAAAAGAAACAGGAATTACACTATTGGCACTTGTTGTTACAATCATTGTTTTACTAATATTAGCAGGAATAACAATTAGCTTAGTACTAGGAGAAAATGGAATAATTAATAGAGCACAAAATGCACATCAAACAAATGCAGAAGCAAAAATAATAGAAGAAATACAATTGGCTTGGGGTGCAGTACAAGTAGATGCTTTGCCAAAAGGATGGAATAATCAAGCAAAGTCAGATGGTCTTCAAACAGAATTAAGAAAAGAGGACTCAACTTCAACAACATCACTAGCTGATCCAATAATAACAGTAACATATAAAGGATATGAAACAACTATTAATGCTGGAACTGGAAGTATGTCTGCATTAGCAAAAGTAGGAACAATTACACCAAGTAACTCAAATACAAATGATGTATATAGAGGATTGGCTACGGAAAGTGATGTGCATCCAGAGATATTTTACTATGAAATAATAACACCTGCAACAGCATCTATAAAAGAAGAAACAAAAATAGCATTAATAAATGGAGTAAAACTTGCAACGACATCAACACCAGGAACAGCAAAAATAATAGGAATTAATTTAGACTATATATTATCTAATGGTTCTGGTAATAACAATGTAGAAAAAGTTAATTCATATGTAAACAAATTAGTAATACCACATGAAGTTACATTGGATGATGATAGTAATTATTCTAGCACAGGTAAGACATTCAAAATAACAGATGTTGATTGGTTGATTAATGCTCGGTGATTTATATTCAAATTCTGATTACGTACAGACGTGGATGTCGCCTCTACTAAATATGAATTTAATTATACCTAATGGTGTTGAAAGTTTTTCACTGGAGGGAACAGACTGGGGGTGGAGATTCAGAGATTTGCCATTATTGAAAACTGTTAGCTTACCTAATACATTGACTACTTTAGGACAATATGCATTTACGTGTTGCTCTGGCTTAACCAGATTAACAATTCCGAATACTGTTGTGAATATTGGTAGCAATGCTTTAGATTATTGCAATTTTGTCAGTTTGTCGTCGCCTATAAGAAGTGGATTTTGCTTTAAGGCAAATTCTGTGGAGGAATTTACTATTACTGAAGGGGGCTATTTAGATGGGTCAGTATTTATCCATACCACTATTAATACGCTAAAGGTAGATTCAAAAGATTTTGCAGATTTGTTATTTAATGGTGACTTTTTGCCGGATGAATTGGGGCAAACACAATATATATATATAGCAACAAAATTATATGATGGTGAACTTCCAGAAAGTATAATTTGTTTAGATGGGTCAGAAAAAACTTTTAAGTTTGAATATAAAGGAGTTACGGCAGATGGATATGCGAAATATCAAACTGTAGGATACATAGATTAAGAATAAAAGTTTTAATTTGAAATAACTCTGTACAAATATTATAAAAGTATTTATTTGGAGAAAACATGAAAAAAATATTAGGTTATATTGCAGTATTTATATGTATCGCTATGATTTTATTTCTTGCACTTGTGATATCATCTAAGATACCGCATAGTGCTGTAGAACCAAATATAAAAGGAAGTGTTGAGTTTTATAAAAAAAAGGCAGGAATATATAAAATAAAAGTTGGACATAGATATTCATATATACATTATTTTGCAGATATGAGGAAACTAAATATTATTTATTGTTTAGATTCAGATAATGCAATTAACTCTACAATGTGGGCAAGATATTATCAAATAATAAAAGCAGATACAAATAAAGATTTTATAGATTTAGTAGAAAAATCAAAAAAACCGAACAATCAATATTTAAGATATTGGAATGGTTGTATGTTATTTTTAAGGCCATTACTTACAATATTTAATATGGAGCAAATCTATTTAATAAATAAAATTATTCTATCTGTATTAGCTTTAATGCTAATAATTATGCTATTTAAAAAGCTGAAAAAATTAGCAATTATATTTGCACTTGCTTTAATAATGGTAGCTAGCTGGTATGTACCATTTTGCATAGAATATTCAGTAACATTTTATATTATGTTTATTACATCAATAATAGCAATAAAAATTGACAGTAACAAGAAAAACAAAACAAAAGAAGATGTTGATGAAAAACTAGCAAAGTTATTTTTAATAACAGGAATAGTTACAACATTTTTTGATTTTTTAACAACGGAACTTTTAACAATATTTGTACCACTTATGTTTATTTTAATAATTAGAAAAGAAGAAAATAGATTAGGCAGTTTAAAAGATACTATTAAATTTGTAATGAAAGCTTGCATTTTATGGTTTGCTGGTTATATATGTATGTGGTTTGCAAAATGGGTTATAGCTTCAATAGTATTACACATAAATGCTTTTGATTATGTAAAAGACAATGTTATGTTAAGAATAAATGGCTTACAGGGACTAGATAATCATAAAATATTATATGGACATGTAATAGAAAGAAATTTTTTTGCGATTCCATTAATGGACTTAATAAATGCTAATATTTATAAATGGGAAGTAAAACTTGCAATAGCAATAGTTGCAATATTAATGATAATATTTATAAATTGGAAAGAACTTAAAAATAAAAAGTATTTACTATTATTTGCTTTTATAGGAATTACACCATATATAAGATATCTAATCTTAGCCAACCATTCATATAGACATGCAATGTTTACATTTAGAGACCAAATAATAACAATAATGTGCCTTTTATATATAATAATAGAGTGTTTAAATTATAAACTGTTATTTAAAAAGGTAAATTTGAAGAAGACTTTAAAAGCAACAAAGAGGTAAAATAATTTTCTACAAGAAGGAGAAACATAAAATATGAATAAACAATTATTTGAAAATAAAAATGAGAAGCATATAGTGAATATTAAAAAAATATCAAATAAAGAAGAAAAGATAGAACTTGCCAAAAAAATTGTTTGTAAAGTTAAAGATGGACAAGTAATTGGTTTTGGTTCTGGTTCAACTTCATATTTAACTGCAATTGAAATTGGAAAGTTAGTAAAGGAAAAAGGATGGAGTATCAAGGCTATTCCAACTTCAAGCGAGATAGAAGAAGTATGTAAACAATATGGAATTGAAATAGGAAGTTTAGTAGAAGATGACATTGACTGGGCTTTTGATGGAGCAGATGAAGTTGATTCTAATAAAAATATGATAAAAGGAATGGGAGCAGCAATGTTCAAAGAAAAATTAAATATAATTAGCTCGCCAGTAACATATATATTAGTGGATAAAAGTAAATTAGTCGAAAACTTAGGAGAAAAACATCCAGTGCCAGTTGAGGTATTTCCAACTGCAATGAAATTTGTTGCCAATGAATTGACAAAAATAGGTGCAATAAAAACTGTTTATAGAGGGATGACCGAGAATAATAATGCAATTTTAGATACTAAATTCAAGATAATAACTGAAGACTTAGAAAAGCAAATAAAAATAATTTCTGGAGTAATTGAATCAGGCTTATTTATAAATTATGATGTGGAAATAATAAACTAATAAAAATGGGAAGATTAATACTTTTGTACCGTAAAAGGTCGTCCCAAATTGCAAAAGTTTTGCAAAAAAAGGTCGTCCCAAATTGCAAAAAAAGGTCGTCCCAAATTGCAAATTTGCAATTTTGGACGGCCCTTTTTTGTCAAATCAATAATACTAGTAACGAACTCGTTCACCTGGATCCATGCTAGGTTCGTGTTTCTCCTCTTGATTGATTAATTCAGCTTGTTCTTTAATTATTTGTTCATCTGTATATTTTTTAGAATGACTGTTTTTTATTTCATAATTAAAACGATTTCTAAGCTTATTATCATCTATATCATACTTATCAGCATATTTTTTTATTAACTCTTCAGAATCTTCTTGATAAATCATATTGTTCGATTCTCCATCACCCAAATTCCTTACAGTGTCCAAACATCCATCGTCTGTTCTATTTTTAGCAGAATCAGCTTCTGAACGAATATTGTTATTATATTTAGAATCTAAAATATTTTCATTATTTATTCTTTGAGAAGTATAGACTCTACTAGGAAGTTCCTCTCCAATAAGCATATCACCACCAGCATTTCTTGCATAAAATGAGGTGGTTTCGCCATTATCAATACAAATTCCAATAGCTTGATCTCTTCCAAGTGAAGAGCCAGTATCTCTCAATCTAAATGAAGCAACAACACCGACATTTTTAATTGTGCCATCATCTCTAATTAGTGACATAGACTTTGTTTCTTTAGAATTAGCTTCAACTACTGTGTCAGGAATTATTTCTGTTTTACCATCTTGAGTTATTCCTACAACAATAGGCTCATCACTATGAGTTTTGATAATTCTATATGAGTCATAATTTAGACCTAATATTTGATTAAGAGTATAATTTGTTGTGACTTTGTCATTTCCTTTTATTTCACCTTCATCATGTTGTGGTAAAATATCAGAGTCAATTTTTATGCCATTTTCATCAATTCTAATATGCTCAAGAGCCTCTTGTTCACTTATTCCTAAATCTATAGCAGTTTGTTCTATTTTTTGTAATTCTTCAGGAGTAATTTTAGATAATTGTAAATCTGAATTTCCAGATAAACTAATAATAGCTTCGATATCTTGTGGCTTTATACCACACTCAATAGCAAAATCCATCAATTCTTGTTTAACATTTTCTAGATTTACTAATGAGATTTTTCCTGGAGATTGAAAAATATCTAATATTAGCTCATTTTCAATTAATGAGTTATTTAGTTCTGAAAGCTCCATACCAGTAGATTGATATTTTTTTATTTCGCCTGTTAACATTTGAACATTGTTTTCTATTTGAGAAACATCAATCTTTGACAATGAATTGTTATTTTCAGAGTAATATTCATGACTTTTACTTCCATCTGGATGATTTATTAATGCCTCATAGGCCACTTCACCATTTGGTAATCTAGTATATGATACATCTTCAATTTCAAATTCACCCGAGATAATTCTATTTTGATCAAAGTTTAACTCAAGAGCTTTTATTTGGCTCATAATTTCTCTTAGTTTTGAGATTTGTTCTGATGAACTCATATCTTCAAATTCTATTTTATTTTCCATATCAAAAATTCCTTTCACTTTCTTTAATAACAAATTTTTATATGTCTCAAATTGCTTATTATTAATTAAATTTTACAGTATATTTAATCAATTGTCAATAAGTGTGCATTTAGTGAGGCGTTTTTCCGTACAATTTTATTTGTATGTATGATAAAGTTTATTAATATAGCAAAAAAAGCAACCCCCACTGGACAAATAATAACTCATCTAGTGGGGGCTGTTTTTGGGAGCGACTATTTCGGGCAGACGGCACTGAAGCCGATTCTCCCATATAGATCATCTACTACGACAAACTTGTGGTTTGTCGTACTATAGATGCTGGCAAGCCGCTCAGCGTCAGACAGGCTAAGCCCAAATTTTTCACTCTCCGGAGCCCGGAGAATGAAAAAATTGTTGTTTGTTGCCTTCTCCCATGGGTTGACAGGATACATGTCAACTCCTTTCGATTGTAGTTAATAACTTAATATAATTATAACACAAATGGCTAATTTTGTCAATATGATTATAATAGCGTAGAAGGTATTAAAACAAATAATATTTTATCCTAAAACAGTTGAAAATCATTTAAATTTATGATAAATTATTAAGTAATAGAGAAACGAAGGAGGAATTTAATTTGGATAATAAGGATGATGGAATTACACTAATAGCATTAATTGTTACAATTATTGTGTTAATTATCATTTCAGGAGTAACGATAAAAAAACTAACAGAAGACGATGAGTTTATAGAAGAGTTTGTTAATGAGACTCAGTACCATGAAGAAGCAACAGAAAATGAGCAAAGGAAAATAAATCAAGTAACACAAAATCAATTAGAAGATTGGGGATTCTAAAATGTATAATTTTTTTGTTGAAAACTCAAATATAGAAAACAACAAAATAATAATAAACGATAACAATTATAATCACATAAAAAATGTTTTGAGAATGAAAATGGGTGAAAATATACAAATTTGCAATAAAGAAACAGGGGAAAGTTATTTAGCTGAAATATCAAACATTTTAACAGATATAATTGAATGTAAAATAATAAAAAGATTAACTAGTAATGAACCAAAACAAAAAATTACAGTATTTCAAGGAATACCAAAATCAGATAAAATGGAATATATCATTCAAAAGTCAGTGGAGCTAGGCGTATTTTCAATTATACCGACTCAAATGAAATATTGTGTTGCTAAAATCAATAATGTAGAAAAGAAAATGAAAAGATGGCAAACAATTTCAGAAACAGCAGCAAAACAAAGTAAACGCAATATTATTCCAAAAATAGAAAATCCAATAAGTTTTGAACAACTATGCAAAAAAATAAAAGAATACGATTTATCTATTCTTGCTTACGAGAAAGAAGAAAACAGCGACTTAAAATCAATACTAAAAAACAATAAAGAAGTATGCAATATAGCTATTATTATTGGTCCTGAAGGAGGAATTGATATAAATGAAAAAGAAAAATTGGAGAAAGCTGGTGTAGAATGTATTTCACTAGGAAGGAGAATTTTAAGAACTGAAACAGCCTCAACAGCTATATTAAGTATGATAATGTATGAAAATGAATTATAGGAGATATGTATGAGAGAGAAAAAAAACAAAAATAATTTAGAAGAAAAAGATAACAAATCTAATAATAAGAAAAAGATTGATAAAGAGATAACAGAAGAAATAGATGAAATAGAATCAAAAAAGGCAAATAAAACAAAAAAAGCAAATAAAACATTGGAAAATAATAAAAAAGAGGAGAAAATAGATAAAGAAAGTGACAATGAAATTGATTCTGAAAAGTTAGATGAAATAGAGCAAGAAATAATTGATAACAAAATAAAAAATAAAATTAAAAATAAAGAAGAAAAAGTTGAAAAAATAGAAAATACAGAAAAAAGTCCCAAAAATAAAATACTTTTTAAAAATATTTTAATTGCAGGGTTGTATATTCTATATTTTGCCCTTTTAATATTAGCAAAAGATAGAATATCTTTAATTGATTTTATTAAAGGATTAAGAATAATTGTGTTTATTGAAATTGCTGTATCAATAGTGCTATTAGAAATATCATTAAAAAAAGATAATGGAAATTTATTTATATATGGAATAGAAATGATTATTATAGGTGGTTTTACAGTATTTATTATTGATTTATTTGCAAAACAGAACACAAATATAAACATTTGGATTGCATCAATCATTGGAGTTATTGCTGTATACTATATTATAAAATGTATTATTTTAATCAAAAAAGAAAAAAAGAACAATTGACTTATTTCTTAAAAAGTTGTACAATATATACTATGTTTTTATTTTGAAAGGAGAAAAAATGTTAGTAAAACCAACAGTTGCAGAGCTTTTAGAAAAAGGAGAAAATAGATATAGACTAGTTGTAGCAACAGCTAAAAGAGCTAGACAAATTTCGGCTGGCAGTAAAAAAATGATAGAAACAGATGAGGAGTCTCCAGTCACAATTGCTGCTTACGAATTAAAAAAAGAGAGTTTAAAAATATATGATGAAGAAGAGTGGAAGGAATATACCCAAATTAGAAAAAGTATGGTAATAGACTCTGAACAAACACAACAAACAGAATCATCAGAAACAGACGAAAACGAATAGTATATAAAATGCCTTAGAAAGGAATGTAAAAAATGAACAAAAAACACATAATTTCAATGGCAGGAGATTTAGCAAGTGGAAAAGGAACTGTATCAAAAATAATTTCAGAAGAATTAAATTATGGAATATACAAGAATGGAGAGTATTTTAGACAACTAGCTAAAGAAATGAATATGGATGTTACTTCATTTAATATATATGTAAAAGATCATCCAGAAATAGATAGAAAAATTGAAAACAGTGCAACCGAATATGCCCAAAAAAACGATAATTTCATCATTGATGCAAGATTAGGCTGGTATGCAGTTCCAGAATCGTATAAAGTTTATTTAAAGGTTGAAACAGAAGTTGCAGCAGAAAGAGCATTTAATGATGTAAATAGAAAATCAACTGAAGCATTTTCTACAGTAGAAGAACAAGAAGAAGATTTAATTAGGAGATTTGCACTTGAAAATGAAAGATATTTTAGTTTATATGGAGTTCATAAAGAGGACATGAGCAACTATGACTTAGTAGTAGATACAACAAAACTTACACCTGATGAAGTAGCAAGAATAATAATAGAAAATTACAATAAGTGGCTAGAAAATTAAAAGGGGAATTAGAGAGATAAACTCTCAAATTCTCTTTTTTTATATAATAGGAAAGTTCTACTTTCCTATTATATAAAAATATAATGCGACTAAATTTTATGAAATAAAATTTAGCCCGACGCGCGTACTTTGCAGAGAGTATTTGTTTTTTCAATTTAATTAATGTCCACTATTGTTTTAATATATTTATTTATTGAATAATTCCTATAATGCAGAAGTTAAGGAACAATGCATAGCAATCAATGGAATTATATAAAGGAGGAAAAGTATAGAAATAATTAAATTAAATGAAGAAAGTTTGGAATATCCTTTCGGCTTATATAATATTTTTAATAGACCAAAATTTTTATATGTTTTAGGAAACGCTGAAAATTTAAGAAGAAAATGCATTGCTATTGTTGGTTCAAGAAAATGTAGTAAAAAAGGAGCTAAAAATGCTGAAAAATTAGCGTTTAATTTGGCTAAAAAGAATTATGTGATTGTAAGTGGATTAGCGAGAGGAATTGATACTTTTGCACATATTGGAGCTCTTAAGGCAAAAGGAAAGACAATAGCTGTTCTTGGAAATGGATTAAATAAGATTTATCCACAAGGCAATACTGAGCTTGCAAAGAGAATAATACATAATGGTGGAACAATTATTTCAGAGTATTCGCTAAAAACTAAAATAGAGAAAAACAACTTTTCTAAAAGAAATCGAATTATTAGTGGGATTTCATCAAAGGTTATTATAGTAGAAGCTAAAAAGAAAAGTGGTGCATTAATAACTGCTAATTACGCCCTGGAGCAAGGTAAAGACATTTACGCTTTACCAGGAAACATTACGTCAGAAAATTACATTGGAACAAATGAATTAATAAAAAATGGTGCACAAATATTGTATTCTTGTTCAATTTGTAATATAATATAAATATTATTAATCTAATGTTATTAGAAAGGAATTTAAAATATGAAAAGTAAGAATAAACACGAAAAACCAGATGATGACATAGATAAAAAAGAAAAGCCAACTAAACAAAAAAATGTTAAAAGAAAAAAACAAAAAGGAAAAAAGAAAAAACATAAAAAATTAAAAATCTTTATTTTAACAGTTTTAGCACTAATTTTAATTGCGATAATTACAGTTGCAGCTATTATTTATGGAATTTATAAATCAGATAAATGGACCATAACTAAGGAAGAACTACTAAGTGAAGCTGGAGCAACTGTATACAATAAAGATGGAACTCAAATTGCAGCTCTAACTGGTGATGAAATAACCAAAAAAATTGAACTAAGTGAAATGGGAAAAATTCCTGATGCTTTTATTGCAATTGAAGATGAAAGATTCTATGAGCATAAAGGAGTTGATATTAAAAGAACTGCACATGCAATTGTAGAATATATATTACATAGAGGAAACTCATCTTTTGGTGGAAGTACTATTACCCAACAGTTAGTAAAAATAACAATGAGAGACAATGATCAATCTTGGGAAAGAAAAATAAGAGAATGGTCAAGAGCAAGGCAAGTTGAAGAAATGCTTACAAAAGATCAAATTTTACAAAGATATCTAAATAGAATATATTTAGGCAGTGCTTCAGGATTGGAAGTAAAAGGTGTTGAAGCAGCATCTAGATATTATTTTAACAAATCAGCTAGTGAATTAACTATAGCACAAGCAGCATTTATTGCAGGAATTAATCATTCACCAAGTAACTACAATGTTTATAAAGAAGATGATGCAATAAAAGAAAAAGCTAAGACAAGAACAAAAACAGTTGTTGACAAAATGCATGAATTAGGAAAAATTTCTGATGACGAATATAATAAAGCAGTTACAGAAATAAACAATGGGTTAACATTTGAAAAAGGCAATATGTCAAATGGTAAAAGTGACCTAAATTACCATACAGCTGCTGCAATAAACCAGATAGCAAAAGAACTATCAAATAAAAATGATATATCTTATGATGAAGCAAGAGAACTAGCTATAAATAGCGGTTATAAGATATACACAACTTTAGACACAGAACTTCAAGAAAAAATGGAAGAAGTGTTTAAAGACTCAAAATATGTATATCAAGGAAGAAACCCTAAAAATAAAGACGAAGACCACAGTGGTCAATCAGCAATGGTTGTAATTGAACCAAGCACAGGATATGTTGTAGGAGAAGTTGGAGGATTAGGAGAAGAACAGAACACACTTGGATTAAACAGAGGTCTTTCAGGAAGACAAGGTGGTTCAGCATTTAAGCCACTTGTAACTGTAGCACCTGGACTAGAACATAAAATTATTACTCCAGCAACTTTATTCTATGACACAAAAACAAAATTTGGAAACTACACCGTATCAAATGACAGTAATTCATATTATGATATTGCAAATATGAGAACAATTTTAACCCATTCATGTAATGTGCCGGAAGTAAAACTACTATCAATAATGGGAACAGAGAAGTCAACAGAATTCTTATCTGGAATAGGAATTGATATTCCACCTGAGGCGGTTGGACTTAGTATGGCACTAGGTACTCCAGATGTTACTCCATTACAAATGGCAGCAGGCTATGCAATGATAGCAAATAAGGGAACGTATATTGAACCAACATTCTATACAAAAGTTACAGACAAAGATGATAATATTGTAATTGAACCAAATCAGAAAAAGAAAAAAGCAATGTCAGAAGAAAATGCATATTTAGAAACATCAATGCTAGAGGGACCTGTAAAGAGTGGTACAGCTGCTGGATTTTCAAGTTATTTAGGAAGTATGGATGTTGCTGGTAAAACAGGTACAACTGAAACCTCAGGAGATAAATGGTTTTGTGGATTAACACCATACTATGCAGCAGCTTGCTGGTATGGAAATGATAATAATAATGGTGAATTTACAAATGCAGCTTGTGGTGGTCAAAACCCAGCCGCAAGAGTTTGGTTTAATACAATGAAATCAATACATTCAGATTTAGAAACAAAAAAATTTGAAAAGCCAGAAGGAATTGTTACAGCAACAGTTTGTAAAGCAACAGGGAAAAAGGCAACTGGAAATTGTAAAGATACATATTCAGAAATATTTGCAAAAGATGGTGTGCCTAAAGAATGTGATGGACACTCAGCAGAAGAAATATGTACCGAGTCTGGAAAACTTGCAACAGAATTTTGCCCAGAAAAAGAATACAAATCTTTTGGATTTGTAATTGAAACAGAAAAAAATGCTAATTGGACCCCAAAAATGGAAAATGCAACTGCACCTATTGGCTATTGTGATATTCACACAGAACCAGCAGATGAAAAAGTACCAAATGTTGTAGGAGATTCTCAAAGTACAGCAACAAGTAAATTAAAAAATGCTGGATTTGATGTAAGGGTTGAAAAAGACAACGATAAATCTAAAAAGAAAGATGTAGTACTAAAGCAGAGTGCTACAGAAGCAAAAAAAGGAGCAACCATAACAATAACAGTTAATGAATATTCAGGTGGAGATGACCCAGATAAAAATAAAAATACTACAAAAAATGAAGTTGAACCACCTAAAAATGTTACTAATGAAACAACAAACTCAACTACTAATTCAACAGGGGAAGAGTAAGTAAGCCCTTAGGAAAGGAATTACAAAAATATGGAGGAAAAAAATAAAGATATAAAAATATACAATACTTTAACACATAAAAAAGAAAAGTTTACTCCAATAAACAGTGAAGAAATAAAAATGTATAGCTGTGGACCAACGGTCTACAGCTATGCACATATAGGAAACTTTCGAACATATATTTTTGTTGATAGTTTGCGAAGAATGCTAAAATATAATTGCTATAATTTGAAACATGTAATGAATATTACAGATGTTGGACATTTAACTTCAGATGCAGACACTGGAGAAGATAAAATGGAAAAAGCTGCAAGAAAAGAAGGGAAAAATCCATATGAAATTGCAGATTTTTATACAAATGTATTCATGGAAGATATGAAAAAACTTAATATAGACCTACCAGAAATTATTACTAAAGCTACAGACAATATATCACAGATGATTGAAATGGTAAAAGAAATAGTTGACCATGGATATGGATATGAAACAAGTAAAGGAATTTACTTTGATGTATCAAAACTTGATAGATATCCAGTTCTTTCAAATAATGACGTTGAAGGACAAGAAGCTGGTGCTAGAATAGAGGTTGATCCGGAAAAAAGAAATCCATATGATTTTGCTATATGGATTAAGGCTCCAGAAAATCATATAATGAAATGGAATAGCCCATGGGGAAAAGCGTATCCTGGATGGCATATTGAATGTTCTACTATGGGGAGAAGATTTTTGGGTGAGAATTTTGATATACATACAGGAGGAGTGGACCACATACCTGTACATCACGAAAATGAAATAGCACAATGCAAAGGAGCATTTGGACAAAATCCATCAAATTATTGGATGCACTGTGAATTTTTACTAGTTGACAATGGAAAAATGTCAAAATCATTAGGAAATATATATACCATTACACAACTAGAAGAACAAGGTATTGAGCCATTAGCATACAAGTTGTTCTGCTTTAGTTCACATTACAGAAACAAATTAAATTTTACTTTTGAAGGTGCAAAGTCAAGCCAAATAGCACTAAATAGATTGAGAAATGGATATTTAACACACAAAAATGGTAATAATAGTATTGAAGAAAACGTAATAAAAGATTATGAGTTAAGATTCCATAGAGCAATAAATGATGATTTAAACATTCCAGAAGCTATGGGAGTTGTTTGGGAAGCAATCAGAAATGAAAATAAATGTAAAAAAATAGCTGAACTAATTCTTAAATTCGATAGTGTTTTAGGATTAGATTTGGAAAATTCTCAAAAGTATATTGAAAAGACAACTCAAAACATTCCAAAAGAAATTGAAAAATTAGCTAATAAAAGAAAAGAAGCTAAAAACAATAAAAATTGGGTTGAAGCAGATAGAATTAGAGATGAAATTCAAGATTTAGGATATATAATAAAAGACTTACCTGATGGAAAAATAAAGATAGAAAAGAAATAGTTAAGGAGCCTAAATGGAAGAAGAAAAAAGCGAAAAAAATAATATTAAAAAAGAAGAATTGAAAATAGGATTTTTTAAAAAATTGAAAATTAGTGTAATTGACTTTGAACAATACCACATAATAGCAGCTGATGGATGGAAAAAAGCATTAATATACTTCTTAAAATTAATTCTAATTTTTTCAATTATAGTAACAAGTTTGTTAAGCTTCAAATTAATAATGACATTAAATGCTATATGTATTTACGCTAAAAACGATTTACCAAACTTCAGAATAGAGGATGGACAGTTCTACTTAGATTCTAATCAGCCAGTTGTTATTGAAAATAAGGACATAGTAAAAACTAAAATAATTCTTGACAACGATGATAACCAAGATAAATACACAAAAAATACTAATAACAATCAGGAAAACTTAATCATAATAACCAAGAATAACATCTACTTAAAATTAGAATCAACTGGAATAACATCAACCTATCAGATAAAAGAATTGTGTTCATATTTTAATATAGACAGCTTTAACAAAAATGAATTAATAAATGCTTTAGAAAATAATTCTGTGAAATACGTATTAATAATATATTTGTTTATTGTTATTTTTATTATGTATTTTATAAGTACAATAATAGATATTTTAGCATTAGCAGTAGTAGGATTTTTAATCTCAAGAATTATTGGGATGCCTTTGAAATTTTCTGCAGTATTTGGAATTGCAACATCATCAATGACGCTACCTATCATATTAAATTTATGTTACATATTAATTAATATGTTTACAGGATTTACAATGAATTATTTTCAAATTATGTACACAATAGTTTCATATATTTATATGATTGCATCACTTTTACTAATGCGTTCAAATTTAATAAAGATTAAAACAAAAAAATCAAAAGTATTAAAAGATAAAAAAGCAGAAAGTGCAGGAGAAGAATAAATTAAGAAAGGAAAGGTAAAATGGCTGATAATAAAAAACAACAGAATGGAAAAAACAAAAATAAGAAAAAGAACATGATTAAAGTTATATGTGGAATTATAGCATTTCTAGTAGTAATCGGGGGATATATAGGATATACAATAATAGAAAAAAACAATAAAGACAAAGAAGTTGCATATACACAGTTAATAAAAGATATAGATGAAGGTAAAATCGAAAAAATAGAAATGACTGTCAACAGCACATCAATATCTTTAAAATATAAAGATGAAGATGAAAAAGATAAGAAAAATGCAATTGTACCAAATACTCAAGCCTTTATTGAATTGGTACAACAAAAAGTACAAGAGGGAAATGAGATTGAATTAATACAAAATCCAAAAAACATTTTATTATCTATTGGCGGAACGCTAATTTCTATGTTGCCAACAATAATAATGATTGTTTTAGTAATTTTAATAATTGAAATGCAGGGATTAGGAGATAAAGGAAAAGTTTACAATCCAGATGTTTCAAAGAAAAAAATTACATTTAAAGATGTTGCAGGTTTAAAAGAAGAAAAAGCGGAGATGATTGAAATCGTTGATTTCCTTAAAGAGCCAAAAAAATATTCTAAGATGGGAGCGAGAGTTCCAAAAGGAGTATTGCTTTGTGGAAAACCAGGAACGGGTAAAACATTAATAGCTAGAGCTATTGCAGGAGAAGCTAATGTTCCATTTATGTCAATGAGTGGTTCGGAATTTATTGAAATGTTTGCAGGACTAGGTGCATCAAGAGTAAGAAAACTATTTGAAAAAGCACAAAAAATGTCACCATGTATTATATTTATAGATGAAATTGATGCAA
>JAFWMA010000015.1 GCA_017510825.1 Clostridia bacterium
AAGTCTAACTAATTCCTTTATATCTTCCTCTTTATCAGTTATAAATGGTAAAACAGGATTCATCATAATACCTGCAAATATTCCATTATCAGTTAATTCTTTTATTGCTTGTAATCTTTTAGAAGATACACATACATTTGGCTCTATTATTTTTGATAATTCATCATTTGGAGTAGTAATAGTAAATTTAATAATAACATTATTTTTTGAATTTATTTCTTTTAGTAAATCCATATCTCTTAATATTAGATCACTTTTTGTATCAATACTAACTCCAAATCCATATTTTGATATTAGTTTTAATGCACCTCTTGTTTGTTCATATTCTTTTTCCAAAGGACTATAAGTATCAGACATAGAGCCTATTCCTATAACTCCCTTATTTCTCTTTTTAATTAACTCTTGTTCTAAAATTTCAAGTGCATTTTCTTTACCTCTAACTATATCAAAATTTTCTATATGGTAACAATTACTTCTACTATCACAATAAATACATTCATGAGGACAACCTCTATATAAATTCATATTATAATCTACACCATACCACTCATTACCATAGTTTACTTTGCTTAATATAGTTTTAGCTTTTATAAATTCCATATCAATCCCTTTTATATTATTTATTTCCTGAGCATCCACCTTTATCTTTACTACAATCGTGATTTTCACAATTATGTTCATGCTCATGTTCGTGATGATCACATTTTTTATTTTCATCATATTCTAATTTATTATTTATAAAATCTTCTATAACTTTGTCGCTATTTCCAACAACACCTGGATATACTTTTATATTATTATCTTCTAAAATATTTCTAGCACCACTACCAAGTCCTCCACATATTAAGGTATCAACTCCTTTTGAAATTAATAATTCTCCTAATAATCCGTGTCCTGTTCCGTTTGAATTTATTATTTCTTCATTAATAATCTTGTCATTTTCTATTTCATATATTTTAAATTGTTCTGTATGCCCAAAATGTTGAAAAACTTCTCCATTATCATAAGTTACTGCTATTTTCATGTTTTAAAACCTCCCATCTTCATTTTATTTTAATATATCTGTTATGATAATTTAATTACTTACAGTAGTTTGCCCTTTTTCATTCATAACTTCAAGACTTAAAACTTCTAAATAATAAAAGTCTTGATAATTGGATGTTTCATCATTTCCTTTTGCTAATGTTCCAATAATTTTAATCCAATCTTCTTCCTCTGTAAACTTTCTATCTATCTCACCTTTTAATTGATATTCCAAATATGAATAACCTGCAGGACAATAAGGACATAAACTTGATGTTGAATATCTTCCCACAAAAAAATAAGGTAAATTTTCAAGATACATTCCTTCAATTTCTATATTTTTATTCATATAACTATCTGGATTTAGAAACATATCATTTATCGTTGTGTCAAAATAGTTATCTCCTATAACTAAATCAGCTTTATATTCTTTACCATCTATGGAATATAGAACACCATCACTTAATTCTTTCTTCTCATATTTTGTGTTGCTCTTCTTATCTGTTATACTAGCTACTTCATTGCTAACATTCGAATCTTTATTAAATGTTATTGAATTGTCAGTAGTATTATTATCTTTATTTATTTTTTCTACAGATTGGCTATTTATATATACTAATGCAAATCCTATTACTCCTATAAATGCAATTAAAATTATTATCATAAATATTTTTTTCTTATTCATAATTTATAACCTCCTAATCATGTATTATCTTTTCTATTATTGAAAATAGAATAAATAATACTAAATTTACAATTACGATCATTGCACCTGTACTAATATTGTAGATATAAGATAAGTATATTCCCATTAAGAAAGATACAACACTTATTATTGCTGAACTTAAAACCACTTTCTTAAAAGACTTAAATATTCTCATCGATGTTAAGGCTGGGAATATTATAATACTGCTTATAAGCATAACACCCATCATTCTCATTCCTATTGTTATAATAAGTGCTGTAAGTATAGCAATGATATTAGTATATCTTTTTGCTTTTAATCCACTTGCTTTTGCAAAATCTTCATCAAAAGTTACTACAAATAGTTTTCTATAATAGACAATGAATAATATTGCTACAATAATACTAACTCCTATACTTAAATATACATCTGGCTTACTCATTGCTAAAATACTACCAAACATAAAATTACATACATCTGTATTCATTCCTGTTGTTAACGAAGTTACTGCAACACCTATTGCTAATGCTGAACTTGAAATTAATGCTATTGCACTATCACTTTTTATTTTGCTATTATTTCCTATTTTTAAAAGTATAATTGCTGAAATTGTAACACAAGGGACTGCTATATATAATGGAGAAGTTGCTCCAAAAGCTGTAGCTATTGTTAATACTCCAAACCCCACATGAGATAATCCATCTCCAATCATACTATATCTTTTTAGAACAAGACTTACTCCAAGAAGTGCTGCACATAAACTAATTAGTGTACCTACTAATACTGCTCTTTGAATAAAAGCATGGCTCATCATTTCTACTATTGTTTCAATCATTATTTTGCACCTCCTAATGTAAAGTCTTGAGGTTTGCCTTCAAATGTTATTTCTCCATTTATAAGCTCAATAACTGTATCTGCATAATTTAAAGCTCTTTCAATATCATGTGAAACCATTAAAATTGTAATATTTTCTTCTTTTTTTAGCCTGTCTAATAACTCATAAATTTGTTTTGCTATGCTTGGATCTAATCCATTTGTAGGCTCATCTAGTACAATAATATCTTTTGTTGCACATAAGGCTCTTGCAATTAATACTCTTTGTTGTTGTCCTCCTGAAAGGTCAGCAAAACATTTTTTTCTAATGTCATATATTCCTAATTTTTCCATTACTTGTTTTGCTTTTTCTTTATCTTCTTTTTTATAGAAAATGCTTCTTACATTGTTTGATATTGTTCCAGATAATACAACTTCTTCAATAGTAGCAGGAAAATTACTTTGAATCTCGCTTTTTTGTGGTAAATAACCGATATGTGTTTCCTTTTTTATTTCTCCTGTATAACCTTTATTTAAGCCTAATATACATTTTAATAATGTGCTTTTACCAGAACCATTTTCTCCTACAATACAAGTAAAACTACATTTTTTTACTTTAAGATTTATATGTTTTAATGTATCCTTTTTAGATGGATAACTAAAACTTAAATCTTTAATTTGAATTAAATCCATTATTATTCCTCGCTTTCTTTATTGAAGTGCTTTCTTTAATACATCAATATTTCTAGTCATTAAACTTACCCAAGTTTCTCCATTCTTAAAATCATCTAAACTAACATTATGCAATGTTTGTATTTGCATTGCTTTTGAACCTGTTTCATTTGCTATTGTATTAGCAACAGTACCAGGATTTAATTCAATGTAAAGAATTACAGGTATTTTTTCTTCTTTTACTTTATTTTGTAAGTAAGCTATTGTTTGTGCAGAAGGCTCTGTTTCTGTACTACAACCATCAAATGCTGCACTTACTTCTAATTTATAATAATCAATAAAATATTGCATAGGCATTTTATCTGCAAATATCAATCTGTTTCTTACTTTATTATCTACAATATTTTGAATTTTGCTATCTACATCTTTTATTTGTGCTATGTACTTATCAGCATTTTCTTTATAAGTATTTGAGTTTTCACTATCTATCTTTTCCATTGCTTTTTCTAAAGCATTTACCATTTTAATAGCATTTTCTGGAGAAGTCCAAATATGTTCATCAAAAGCACCTTCTTCATGCTCATGTTCGTGTTCTTCATGTTCTTCTCCTTCTTCGTGATGTTCATCTTCATCTTTGTGGTCATGTTCATGTTCTTCTGCTCCATCAACTTCTTTTTCTTCCATTGTATCTACAAAGTCTGCTATACAAATTATTTCTGTTCCATCTGTATCTAATGAATCTAATACTTTATCAGACCATTTTTCCATTTCTCCACCAACATATACAAATAAATCTGAATCTTGAATTTTTATTAAGTCCTGTGCTGTTGGATCATAACTATGAGCATCTTTTCCAGGACCAATTAAAAATGTTAATTCCACATCTTTGTTATCTCCTATAATTGCTCTTAAAAAGTCATAACTTGCGAAATTACTTGCTACAACCTTATACTTTGCATTACTTTTATTTTTGTTTCCACCAATTCCAAAAGCAATACCAATTCCTATCACTATGGCTATTGCTAGAACTATAAATACTATTTTTTTCGCTTTCATTTAATTAAAATCCTCCTTATTTTTTACATCACAAATAGAGTAGGCAAAATATACCTACCTTAAAAATAAGGAATTATTCATTTAATTGTACTTTTTGGAATACTAAAGATGATTGCACAAAAACAATTTGTTCTTTGTTTAATCTTGATAAAAAGAAATAGATTAAAACACCTATAACTACTGCAACAACAAAGGCAATAGATAGGCTAATGATATTTTGAGCAATATGTATAATTGCACAATAAATACAATGGTCTTCATGACATGTTTCTAAATGATGTTCATCTTGTGATACAATAAGAGAGAATACAAGTGTAGCAATAATAAAAATAATAACTGCTATTTTAATTGCTTTTAGTATTTTTTTATTCATATTGTATCACCTCCTAATAACTTTATTTTGAACAATTATCACAAGTTCCATAAATAATTGTATTAAAGTCTAATTTAAATTTATGTTCTTTCTTTATATGCTTATTTATATCTTCAAATTCTTGACATTTCAAATTAAGTGATTTACCACAGCTTTTACATTTTAAAAATAAATGATTACTATTCTCTTGTGGTACATATTGATAATATTTTGTATGATTTTCTGTTTCCACTCTTACATTATTATTTTTCTCTAGTAAATTAAGAAATCTATATATTGTTGTTAGCCCAACTTCTTGTTTATTTTTTTTCATATATTCTAATATTTCTTCTGCATTTACGAATTTATCTTTATTTTTAATTAGATAATCCATAATAATTTTTCTCTGTCCTGTTTTGTAGCTTATCATTTTTAACACCTCAATTTGAAAATCATTTTCAATTCTACTACTTTTTTTATAAAAAGTCAATAGAAAAAGAGTGCTTTTGCACCCTTTTAATCTCCTTTAGAAATTACTATTTATTATTATGATTATATAATAATATTCAAATTTTTTAAACTGTTTTCAAAAGATTTAGACACATTCATTTTATCATTGTCTGTACTTGAAACATAATAGTTTTCCGTAGTTTCAATTCTTTTATGTCCTAAAACTCCAGCAATGTCTTTTATTTCACAACCATTTCTTAAACTGACAGTCGCAAAACTTCCTCTTAAATCATAAAACCTACATTTTATACCTAGCTCATTATGTATAATTTTAAATGGATATTTAATTATATCTTTTCCTGCATAAAATCCATTGTCTTTTTTAAAAATCAAATTTACTTCTTTCTTATTTTTAGATTTATTCTTTAATTCTATTATTTTAAAATATCTAACAATTCCCAAATTATTTTTTACAGATTCAAAATAGTATCTTTTATACTCTGATTTGTATTTCTTTTTACAACTTGCTTGATATTTTTTAAAATTAATTAATATTTCTTTTAAAGTATTACACATGTAAATTTTTCTTGTACTACCTTTTGTTTTAGTTGTACCTATGTACCAACGACCATTTTTACTTTTATCTATTGCAAATACATTTTTGTCAATATTTATGACATTATTTTTAAAATCTATATCATCCCATGTAAGTGCAAATACTTCTCCTGTTCTCATTCCTGTGTAACAAGCTGTTAAAAATGCAGTTATGAATGTTTTGTTATTTTTAAATCTTTCTATGATTTTTTCAATTTCATTTTTAGTATATATATGTTTTAAGTTTTTTTTACATCAAAATACAAATTGTTTGGAACTTTTAATTTTAATGATGGATCATATTCTATATATCCAAAATATCCTTCAGCATCTCTTAAAGATGATCTTATAACTTTTAAAAATTGATTTAATCCTACCTTCGATTTTGAATATTTAGATAATTCTAAAGCAATTTGGTTTAACAGAAAGGGGTTTATTTCATTTAGTTTATAATGCCCCATTACTTTTTTTAATGTTTTAAATGATTCCTTATACCTTTTAGCTGTATCTTTAGCAATCACATTTTCAAAATAATTTTCCATCCAATAATCTAAATAATCTGCATAAATCATTGTATTTTCTTCTTTTTTTGTTCCAGTAAAAAAGAAATTATGCTGAGCTATTAATCCTGCTTCCATTGCTTCCCTTTTAGTCTTAAATCCTGACTTTGTTATTCTCCTCCTTTTACTTGTTATTTTAGGAACTTCAAATTCATATTGGTATACACTACCCCTTTTTTTAATGTTTACATTTCCCATTTTAATCCCTCCTTTTTTTATTATTTTAACACCCTTTATTCTATTATTTGATACAAAAAAAGAAGCATTAACATTTGCGTTAATACTTCTTATATTTAGATCGTGGACAATAATGTCTACAACTTTTTATTTTTTATAATCACTGAATTATCAGTATTATTTGTACTTTTTGTTTTTAATTTGGCAACATTTTTTAAATTTTATTTAATTTTTGTTGTCTACATTTTGTTGCCTAAAACTCTTATAGTTCTTTTATTTCAATAGTTCTACTTAAGATTTACCACAACAATTTTTGTATTTCTTGCCCGATCCACATGTAGGGGAAAACTTTGTATTATTTGTATTATGTGTAATTATTTGTACTATGTGTTTTTGGCACTGGGAAACTTTTTATTATTTGTATTATGTGTAATTATTTGTACTAAAATTATTATATGCCGTCAACAAATGGTCAACATTGTTGGCGATTTTTGAATTATCTGTATTATATGTTATTACTACTTTTAATTCAAATGTTAAATTTTGAAAATTACACTTTTTCAAAATTAGTTTATCATAATTTTTTAAAGTTGTAAATCTAGTCTTCAAAATTCACAACTTTGTTTATGGTATTAGATTGAATAATATTTGCAAATATATTTGTAGCTTTAACTTTATTATCTTCAGAGCTGGTTACATAATAGTTTTCTGTGGTTTCAATATTTTTATGTCCTAATAATTCAGCTACATCTTTTATTTCTACTCCATTTCTTAAGCTTTTTGTTGCAAAACTTCCTCTTAAATCATAAAAGCGAATATTTTCTAAACCTAATTCTTTATGGATAATTTTAAAAGGATATTTTAAAATATCAGTTCCAACAAATTTTCCATTAGGTTTCGTAAATATAAAGTTAGCACCACTTATAGATAATACATTGTTTTTGTTTTCAACAATTCTTTTTTCTATAATTTTACCTTTCTCATTTTTTACATCTTCAATATGATAGTAATGATAAGATTTATTAAATACTTTCTTATTATATATTTGTTTTTGTCTATAATTTTTTAATGCTTTTAATAATGGTTCTGATATTGGAACAACTCTTGTTCCTGTTGTTGTTTTAGTACTACCGATGTACCATCTTCCCTTTTCATCTACTGGTTTATCATAAATATTATGGTTTACACTTATCTGCCTTTTTTCAAAATCAATATCATTCCATGTTAATGCAAATACCTCTCCTGTTCTCATGCCTGTATAACATGCAGTTAAAAAAGCACATATAAAAGCATCATTATTCTTAAATCTATTTAAAATAATATCAATTTCATTTTGGGAATAAATATGCTTATTATTTTTTTCTACTATTTCCATTTTAGGTAATTTAAGTTTTCTTGTTGGATCATACCTTATTAGTCCATAAGTATCAGCTGCATCCCTAAAAGTTCCTTTTAGTACTTTTAATATGTTTTTAAAATAACTTCTTGAAAATGAATAGGTCTTAACTAACGTGCTTAAATATTCATTTAATTTTAATGCTGTAATTGAAGATAATCTGTATTTACCTAAAAATGGTTTTAAATATTTATCTATAACATTCTTATACGATTCTCTAGTATTATATTTTAAATTAATTAAACAATAATTATTATACCAATAGTCTAAATATTCTTCATAAGAAATCATGCTTTCTTTAAAAGTTAAACCTGTTTGATTATATTCGTCTAATGCTTTTATTCCTGCTTGTAGTGCCTCATTTTTTGTTTTAAAGCCACATTTTGTTATTCTTCTTCTTTTCCCATTTACTCTTGCAAGCTCAAATTCATATTGATAATTATTTCCTCTTTTACAAATATTTAATGATGCCATTTTATCTACCTTTCTACTTTAATTTTTTTATATCATTCATATTTGATAAATCATTACCAATATTATTTGATAGAAAATCAATTAAAGATTTTTTTAAAATTCGTATGCTCCCTAATTTTATTGCAGGAATATGACCATTATTAACAAGTTCATATACATAATTTGGACTTGTATGTAAAATATCAGCCACTTCCCTTACCGTATAAATTATTTTATCTTCCATTTTAAATACCTTCTTTCTATATAATATAAAGAACAGAGTATAATAAAAATACTCTGTCCTTTAGAAAATTAATTATTTATATTTAATCTTTTTTTTGTTAGTCTTACTAATTCTTTATTCTCCTTATCAAGTTCTTCATAACTTTTTTCGTTATTGAATTTTACAAAGCCTTTATTATTAAAATACATTTCACTATTGTAGAAAGGTATTTCCATATTTGGCTCATATTCCAAATTTATATTTATCGTATCATTAATTACATCGTTTATTCTGTTCATTATCTGACTATCTGGAATATCTTTATCAATTGTATTTAAGATTTCTGCTGTAGCTTGCTCGCATATTTTAATATCTTCTCCATCAAAATATGTATCTGTACCAAATATATAATCTTTTCTTCTTAAGCAATTCATTTCTCTATCTAGCAATAAAGTTGCTGTATCTGTACCAACAATCAACATTAGTAAATTATACAAATCATTTTGTGCATAAAATAATTCTTTTGACATATAACCTTCGTAATTTTCATCATTGAGAACAGCCTTTTTACATTGTTTATATATTTCTATTACAATTTTTGTTAATTGTGGTTTATACATATCATAATACATTTTTATAAAACCACCATTTAAATACACATCATCAAGTCTATCAAATTCTTCTTGTAAAACATTTAATCTTACTTCTAGTTCTGTTATATCATTACTTAATTCTTCTTCCATATTTTTTCTTCCTTTCTTCTCTTTTCTTTTCTTGTTCATATAGATATTTTATTTGCTCTGCATCTTCCATTTTCTTTTCAAACTCTGTTTTATTTTTTGATCCACCATATATTATTAAGTACATAAAAATGGATAATATTATTAATATAGTAATTATTACAAACATTTTTATCTTCTCTCTTTCACTCTTTTTATTACTTTTTATAATTCAAATTAAGAATTTGCTAAATTCTCCCATCAGTGACTTTTCTCATTTCCACTAGTCTATCTCCGATAGACGCACCATCATTGCGTGCGACGGCTCATTAAAAATTCCTCTCAATAAAATTATTAACTTCAACGCTCTTGCTGTGACTTGGTGCAAGTATCATTATATATGTAGCCTTCGTCCTATAAGTGGCATTCTTATAATTCTATCCAATGGACTTTATCCCACCAGATTCTACATATTTTGTTGTATTTGATTTATCTATTAAATTTTCAATGTGCAATTTGAGATTAAGTGAAAGGATTTTCAAACCCCTTCACTTATTAAGTAATTTTTTTGCCATTTGTCAGGGTATGTTGTAAAAATTTTTTATTTTTTTTCTGATATATTTTAAATTTTCAAAAATTGCTTGCCTTGAAACATTTAATTCTCTAGCGATTTCGGATTGTGTTTTGTTATCAAAAACAATTTTGTTAAAAATATTTTTTTGTGCTTCAGTAAGATTATTTTCAATAAAATTCTCAAACTTTTCAGTTTTTTCTTGATTTATCAACATTTGTTCTGGATTATTGTCCTCAGAAGGTAAAGTTTCAATAAACTCATCCATTTTCGTTTCTCTATATCTTCTGGTTATATAAAAATAATGATTTAAATCAGTAGTTTGCCATTCCTTTATAAGATGAAAGACTTTCCTTGGTATCTCTATATAGTCCTCCATATCTTTTGTCTTGGCATAGAACCTTCTGGTTGTATAATAAGGAACACATAAAGGATTATTATTGTTCTCTTTTCTTTCACAAACTGCCTGCAAATATTTTTCTGCTGTTACTTCCTCCTCCCACTTTTGAGTATCATTTAATATCCAAACAATATAAAATTTCTTTACTAACTTATATTCAGCAAATTCTTTGTAACTTTCGCTTATATTTTCAATGAATCTTTCTTCATTATTTATTTTTCTATTTCTAAACATAATAAAACCTCCTCATCAAACTTGAACTTTTTAGTTTCAAATCAAATGAGGAGGTCCTCTAATCGAAGATAAATTAAATTTTAATAATAATAAAACGGAGTCAAAATCGCACAATTTTGCTCCGTTTTCTTCTATTTCTTTAGGGCATATAAGTCCCTTGAAGTATATCAAGTAATATTTAAAGTTGAAATGTTTTACAATCATTTTACTAGACATAGTACACCCCCAACTACTCAATTTGTAACTGGTGTGTACGTTTATCCCTCTTTAGTAAAATATGATCATTATATCTTATTACACAATTAATAATTGTTATAATAAAAAATAAATCTTAATTTTCTCACTTTAAACTTTTACATCTTACTTTCCTTTCTTCAACTTAATTAGTTTTTCTCTTGCGTTCAGTCTTTTCTAATTATTGCTATAAAATATCTAATTATTTGATATAAAATTGTCATTTGTATATATTCTTTTTCGTCATCATCAATATACAAATTGTTTATCTATGTTCTATCATGTTTTAGAGCATAAATGCTTAAAACTGGGACAAATTGGGAATTTGTGAACATAATTAGATTTTTCCAGTCTACTTTTTTAACATTATGTTACAATTATTGTTGTTTTTTTGGTTAAAAGATTGCAAAGTGCCTGAAATCGTGATATAATGCACTTGATTTAAGTTATTTAGCTAGAAAGTTTTTATTACTATCAATTTGAACATTTGGAGGAATAAGAATGATTGTTGTTGATGAATGCCTAGCAAGATCAAAGGATTCACAAACAAAAGAGATAAATAAATTAAAACTAATTTTAGAATTAAGAAAGATTGGATTTGGATCAAATCACAAAGGCACATGGCGTATTGTCGACCTCATTTCCTACTGCCACTTAAAAGGAATAGTTGAAATTGATTCACTTGAAGAACTTTACAAAGAATATACAAAATATGCTGATATTAAATATACAGATAGATTTAAATGGAACATTCAGGATTCTATTGATTATATGGAAGATAATCCTTATAAAGACAAGAGTCTGCTATGTTCTATTTTTATTGAATACAAATACTACGAAACTTGTTCAGTTTTAAAATTCTTAAATGCTCTAATAGACTATGTAGAATTAAATATTGATAAATACACATAAAAAAAAGACCTCTAAATTGAAGTCTTTTTTCTTTTTATAAATTATAATCTTTTTCAATTTGACTAAATACGTGAAGCATTTCAATGTATTTAGTTTTATTTATATCTTTTTCCTTTAATAATTCATTTTCTTTTCTTGTCTTGATTAGCTTTGCATTTATAAGAGCAAAATCATAGTGAGTATATGGTCTATCTTCAATAATAATATTTAACTTTTTAAGAATTTTATCGTATTCTTCATTTAAATATTTTTTAATTTCAATAAATGCTTTTGTATAATAATCATCTTTAAGTTCTTTTGGTATATTATTATCTCCCATAATCATCACATTTCCTTTTCTTAAAATATGGATACCTTAAATGTTTATAAATATTATCATATTTTATGACAAATTACAACATTTTTCGACATAAATTTACATTACATTTTCATTCTCGAAAATATTACTAAATTAAGTATTTGTAAAGATTTGCCTTAAAAACCTCTGCATCTTTTTCGCTAACAGAATTATTTGATATTGCCAAATTTGTTAATGCAATTATATTATTTTTATCTCCACCAGAATATATTTCATCTAATATATATTTCGGAATTTCAATATCTAGCTCCTCTTTCAATTTTATATATAAACTATCTGTTAGTTCTTTGTTCTTCATTAATTTGTTATAATATATTTCTTTATCACTTCTATTATTACTACTTTCCATATTATTGCCACCTCAATGCTACTTTATACTTACTATTATCTCAAAATATTGAGATAATTGCAAGTCTTTCTTTGATAAAATATCTAAATGAATTGAGAGGTTGTGAAAAAAATGGATTTATCTGATTTAATAGCATTAAAAATCAAAGAATTATTGAATGAAAATAATATGACAGGTTATCAACTAGAACTTAAAACTGGAATTCATAATTCGACAATTTATATGTTCTTAACAAGAAAGACAAGAACAATAAGAATAGAAAATTTGAAGTATATTTGTGAAGCTTTTAATATTACACTTGGAGATTTCTTTTCTGATAAAAGATTTGATAATGTTGAAGCTAAAGATTGGCAAAAAAGAGAAAAATAAAAAAAGAGTATCTATTGGTACTCTTTTTTATATTACATTTTTTATATAGAATATTAAATAATTCATATCTTTAGTCCTTTTTTAAGCAATGTATGTATTCAATAGTAAAATCTTTTATATATTCCCTATTATTATCAGCTTTAAATCTTCTGTGTTTCTGTTCATATCTTTTATATTGTCCATATTTACTCATTATTTCTTTTATTCTATCTAAAGTAATAATTCCTTCATCATTATAACTTAATAATATATATTTAAAATTAGCATTCTTTATAATATCTTCAAAAGCTTCTTCAACTTCTTTTTTTACGCAGTATTTAGATCTCTTACTTGTATCTGCTCTTACTCCAGTTTTTCCTTTTATTTCTGGATTATCATTTAATGCAATTGTTTCTAATATATGATAATTTGTGTCATACTTTCTTGTGTTATATGGAGGATCCATATATAAAATATCTCCACTTATTTTTTTTACAAGTTCATTTGCATTTTCATTATATACATTATACTTTCTTTCTTTAGGAAACTTTAAAATATCTAAAGGTTTTAATTCTAGTGTTTTTTCTGCTGACTTTTTAATTTTTTTCAGGAATGCTTCATAAACTGAGGCAGTATTTGCAACTTTATCTGCTGATTCAATTAGACTTGCAATAAAATAATAATATTCATTTTCATTTATTAATTCTTTGTTTTTCCACTCTTCAATTTTATCTCTTATAGAATCAATCTTTATTGCATTTTCTTCAGTATAGTATTGCCTATTATATTCATCGTTTCTAGTTCCTTCCATAGTATAATTATTATAAATAAACCCTTTTTTATCATTTAAAGAATTTAAATATTCAAAAGGATTACTTATACCTGCTGAAGTTAATTTTTCAAATTGTATGTCTGAATTATTCTCAATAAAATGCTTTGCTGTAACAAAACTATAGTATTGTATATCATTTGAAATAACATTATATCCTTTACTTTTAAAATATTTTCCCACACTTGATGTTCCTGCAAAAATATCACATATAGTAGCATTACTCTCATCTGTAATCCCAGTAAAATCTTGTATTGTATTATCTATATAATCAAGAATTGATAGTTTTGAACCTATATAATTCATTGCTTTTCCCCCTTTTGCATATACGCTTTTTTATTATATCAAAAAAAAATTTTTTTAACAATAAAATTTATAGAAAAAAAATCATAAATATATTATAATGTTAAAGGAGGTTATAAAATGGGAAAAATAAATGATATAGATATGGAAAAATGGAAAGACTACGACGACATTATTACAGATAGTCTTTGGATTATAGATAAAAGAGATAAATCAGGTAACCATAAGGGCGATTATCATGGAAACTTTATTCCTCAAATACCAAATCAACTTATAAAAAGATATACTAAAGAAAATGACTGGGTTCTTGATGCTTTTTTAGGAAGTGGTACTACTTTAATTGAGTGTAAACGATTAAATAGAAATGGAATTGGAATTGATATTGATTCAGAAATATTAAATATTGCTAAAGAACGAGCAACAAGTGAAAAAGGCAATTCAATTCTTAATTTTATAAATGCTGATAGTTCTAAAGTTGACTTGTCTGATACCTTAAGTAAAAACAACATTGATAAGGTTCAACTAATTATATATCATCCACCATACTGGGACATTATAAAATTCAATGACCAGCCTGGAAATTTGTCTAGTGCTGAAACTTTGGATGATTTTATTAATGGTTTTTCTAATGTTATTGACAACACATCAAAATATTTGGAAGACGAAAGATATTTAGGAATAGTAATTGGTGATATATATAAAAATAGTCAGTGGATACCTCTTAATTCTTATATTATACAATTAATGTTAAACAAAGGTTATATTTTAAAATCTACTATTGTAAAAAATGTTAGTGAAACAAAAGCAAAACAGAATAAAAAGGCTATATGGAGATACCGTGCATTATTAGGTGGTTTTTATGTATTTAATCATGAATATATTTTGATTTTTCAAAAACCAAAAACTAAAAAGAAAAAAAAGACTTCAAAATAGTCTTTTTCTTTTTAATCTTTTTTCATTAAATGTTTTCTAAATTCAATAGGATCATACCAAAAACATCCTTCACAACCATGGGCTGTTCCATCATGTTCTTCATTTCCTTTATACCAAGATATAGGATATCCCAATAGTGTCGCATCATATCTTTTTCTTGTTTTTTCACATTCTTTACAAAATTGTCTCTTTGCATCATTTGCTGCTTTACTTAATGGCTGGAAATCTTCTAATTTTTGTGAAGAAATTGACATTACTCTGGCATTATTTTTATATCCATTTTTATGATCAACTTCAGGATTAGATGTTCCAAGTATTACACATCTTTTTTCTTTATAATACTTTTTTATATCAGCTCTTATAGTCTGACTTCCCATTCTCTCTTCTTCAGGTTTATATCCATTAAGTCTAATTCTATCTACTCCATTTCCTGGAGTTATACTTTTATCAAATTCAACATAATAATATTTAGCTATTGTTGATTCTGCCCTACACCAACTAGCACCATTTTGAAACATTAAAGGGGCATATTCTCCAACAAATTCATTTTTTGAAACCCATCTACTTACCCCATCTTTATCTGGTTTAGCTAATTTAACAAAAAGATACGGCATAGAGCCAACTTTAAAATTTGGTTCTTCCATTCTTATTCCTCCTTAAAAAGTATTTGTTCATTATCAAAATCAAATGAAACATATCTTATCTCTCTAACTTCTAATTTATCTGATGAAAACTTTGTTGTCTCTTTAATTGATTTTAGCAATTCTTTAGAATGCTCGTTTGGTTTAGGAGCAACAATGGTTGGATGAATTGTTACTCTTTTACTATATGTTGGAACTAAATAATCAATAATCCAGTCAACATATTTTTTTAATTGATATTGAATATAATCAATAGGTTGTTCATCTTTTAATTCACAAATAATAATATCAACACTTTCTTTACATTCTTGAATAAAGCAAATATCTATACTTTGCATTCCAACTCCACAAGAAACCTCATTTCCTATCCAAGTAATAGGACTATTAGAAACTCTCAATTGTGGAATATCAAATATATTTTGCAAAATATATGCTTGTAAATGTGATTCGTATGCACTACCCTTTTCTCTCTTATATATCAATCTATCTTTTATTTCTAAAGAATTTTTATTTCCCTTATATTCAAAATTTTCTTTAGATTCAATAATAATATTTTGTTTTTCATCATAATCAAAGTTTAAATAGTTTATTTTTTTATTATCATTTTTTTGTCTGATTTTGTTCATAAGGCTGTTATATTCGTAGTCAGTAATCATTGTACAGCCCCTGTTTCCTTTTAACTTTCTATATATTAAACTCCAACACATCTCACTTGGATGTTTAATATTTTTCAAAGAATCTAATGCTTCACGCTCTGTTATCCCTTTTTGGTAAACTTCGTCAGGTAATATTTTTACTCTAAAAGTTAGATTTTTGCCTAAATCACTCTTTAAATATTCATCTGCACATAAAAAAGGTTCTTCTTCAACTTTAAAACTACCAAAAAACATGCCTTCATGATTTCTAGTTTGTTGCAAATAAAATAATATTTTATCTTCCTTTTTTATTCTTGAAATATCTGCAATCATACCAGTTAATAGCCTTTCTACAGTTGGATGAACATTTATATTTTTTTTAAATAAATATTCACAGCTGTAATCTTTAGCTCCAGTTCCTGCAAACATATACTTTAAATGCACAGACAATGTTTGTTCGTCTACAATAAAAACCTGTGCCATTAAAATACCCTCTTTCTATTATTCTTCAAAGAATTTATCTATTCTAACATTTAACACTTTTGAAATCTTATATAATGTTATTAGTGAAATATTATTTCTGTCATTAATAGATTCTATTCTTTTAAGATGATTTAATGAAACGCCTATTTTTTCAGATAAATCCATTGCACTAATTTTGCTTTTTAATCTATATTTCTTTATATTTTGACATATAATAGATTTTATATTTGGATTAAACTCATATTCGTTCATAATTACTCCTCACCTCAATAATAGAAATTATATCTTATTTTCAAAAATAAATAAGCAACCTTTCGTGCCTAAATGCTAAAAAAGAGAAGATGTTATTCTTCTCTTTTAATTTTGAATAAGCTATTAACATTTTATTATACTAAATTATTTATACACTCTTTGATCCTATTATTTATTCCTTCAATTCCTATAGATTTATTAACTATATCTAAAATATTATATTCTTCTATTCTAGTTCTATATTCATATAGTCCATCTGCCGAAACAATTATAAAACAAGGTTTATCTATAATTTCATTATCATTTTTTACTTTTTCAATAACATCTATTCCATTCATATATGGCATTTGATTATCTGTAATTACTATATCAGGTTTTAATTCTTTAATCATATCATATTCTTCTTGTCCATCTTTGGCTAATCCTAAAATTTCAACATAATCTATTTTCTTTAAAAAATCTGCTCTAATAGTATTAAAAATCTCTTGGTCATCTGCAAGTATTACTTTGACTTTTTCCAATTTCATCACTCCTATAACTCTATTTTCTCTTGCTTTCTACAGAATTCTACAAATTCACTATATGTCATTCGAGGCTTTGGTTCTCCATATTTATAAATCTCAATCTTGCTTTTATCAAAATTGTCTATTCCATACCATTTTGGAAATTCATTAACAACATGTCTTAATATTTGTTTTGCTGAATCAAAGGCAATAAAATCATTATCTTTTACGCCATATTTATTATCTAGCCAATAAAACATATAATTTTTATCAGGGACAACCATTATTGTGTGCTTTGCTATTTTATTATCATCATTATATATAACTATATATGAATAATTTAAAATACATTCATCAGTTAATCCACATCTTAACACTTCAACAATGTCCCAACATGTTCCTATTTTATTATCAATAGTTTCATCTATTGTTTGTAGTTTATAATTTTGTTCAAAATAATCTTTTTTTGCTTGTTTGTGTTTAGTTCCAAATTCATCTATCCACCCATATTCAATTCCTTGAGTTGAGTCCAAAACTTGCTTTAGTTTTAATCTTTTTTCGAACTCCCATTCATTGCACTCTAATATTTTTAATGCAAGTTCGTTAAAAGCTGTAGATAGAATTGTACTATTTCTATCTTTATCCCAGTTTTCTACTTCTGCTTTTGATATTTTATCTACTACTTCATCTAACTCATAATCTTTTAGATTCCTATCTTCAACCTCATAATTGAGTTTTTTTAGTAATTCTACATCATTGGTATCTAGCTCTTTAAATAAATTCATCTATTACCACCACTTTCTTAACTTTTAATTGCTATTAGCAATTCATTTTCTGGAACTATATGTTCTTCTCCTTTATATTTGTACTTACTATTTGTAAGATAAACATCATACCCTAGATTTTCTAATTTAGTTCTAGCTAGCCTTATAAATTCAAAGCTATCATTTTTTGACAAATTATTTTTAATTCTAACTTCAAAAAAGCTAATTTCTATGAATTCGTCATTACTATTTAATTTTTCTTCTAAAACGCTTTCTACTAGCCCTTTCATTGTTCATCTTCCTTTAATTACAAAATTTCATTCATATTATATAATAAAAGTAAAAAATTTACAACCCACCATTTGTTTGCTAACTTAATAATATCAAGTGTTTGAAAGATTGGCTTGTTGTCTTTATTAAGAGCATTTTTTTGTTAAAAAAGTTAAAAAAACAAAAAAAATTAGCTAATCACAAAGACAAATCTTTGCAATTAGCTTTTTATTTTTATTGACTCGTTTCAGAATTTGTTTTTACAAATAAAGGTCTGCCATACCCTAATATTTCCACATCATCTTTATTATAATGATTTTCTTTTACAGAATCACTTGAGTTTCCTTCAATAGTTGTTATTATATTTTTATCAAAATCAACACTTTTAACAATACCAACATGATCTGAATTACCATCTTGTTCTCCTGTATTTTTATCTTTCCAATCAAAAAATATTATATCTCCACTCATAGGATATTCCGTTCTTTCACTCCAAGCATTATGCTCTTTATACCAATTCACACCATTTATACAACCTGAAAACTTTGGAACAGTCCCTTCATTTATTTTATTGCATTGCTCTGCACACCAACTTACAAAACATGCACACCATTCTACTCTCGAGTCAAATCCATACCAACTCCAATATGGATCTCCTCCTGTTACTCCTAATTGTGATTGTGCAACTTGCACCATATCTCCATTCCAGACACTTGCAGTTTCTTCGCTACCATCTCTATTAAATAGAGCCATTATCCCACCAAATATGCAAATAATTAGGATTACAATAACTGAAACCCATCCACCTGCAATTAAAAGTGAAATTAATGCTTTAGTTCCAGTCACTATTGCCTTTATTGCTTGTATTGCTGCTTTAATTGCAATTTTCGTTCCTTGTATTGCTCTTTTTGTTAGTTCTTTTGTTGCTTGTGCCACTTTTTGAGATGCCTTTATACTTTCTTTTGTTGCTTTTGCTGTTTCTTTTGCCACTTTTTGAGATGTTTTTATTGCTTTTTTTGATAAGTCATTTGCTCTTTTAACATTTTGACTCGAAGATTTTACTCTATTTTTTACTTTCAAAATTTTATTTTTAGACTTTATATCAGCCATTTTCTTTTCAATTTGTTTGTTTTTTCTTTTTCTAATTATATCATCGATAGTTTCTTTTCCTTTTTTAAAGTTTTCTTTTGTTTGTTTAACTGACTTTCTTCCTTGCTCATCAAATTTATTTATTCCCTTATTGGCTATTATTTCTCCTTTATCTTTAATCCTTTGAGTTGCGTAATCTTCTGGCGAATTATAGCTATTTTCATTATTGGTATCAGTCATAAAGTCTGTTTTATCTTTAATATTTATTAGATTATCTTTAATCTTTTGTGTTCCTATTCTTGCTTTATCTATTGTTTTTATTGGAGCTCTTTCTTTTAGTTTTATATCAGCCATACTTTTAAGCCTCCTTTCTTTACACATAAAAAAAGAAGTTGAATTATACTCAACTTCTAACCATTTTTGTTTTTAATTGTCATCTTCGTAATAGTAATCATCTTCTTCGAGTTTTCCATCTTCTTCAAAATTCCAAGGCTCATATTCACCTTTTCTAACTAAATCCTTTTGCCAATCTTCTAACATATAGTCGTCCATTTCTTTTTCAAGTTCTTCATCAACATCGGATTTTTTGTTTTCAAAATGATTAAATATTTCATTTGCTATAATTGCACCTGCTATTCCTGTTTTTACATTTGATACCTTTGCTTTTTCACTTTCTGCGTATCTTCTTGTTCCGTCTTTAATATTGTTCAAAGGCTTGTCAAACATTTCTATAATACATTCTTTTAAATCATTCGTTGTATCTATCAAATGTTGAAAATTTAACAATAAAGATAATTCAGAAAATTTCTTTTCTTGCATTGTATTTGATAGAGTATTCAATAATTTCTCATAATTATTACTTCTATAAATGAAACTATTACATAAATCTTTATTAATTTTATTTTGATTTACTTTAATATACTTATTTACTTCTTCTAACATTTTTCCTGTTGCATTACTATAATCAGTTACACCATCAATTATTTTTTGAATATTATCTTTACATTTTATCAAATACAATGTTGCATAAATATGTTTACAATTTTTATTATCTTCTAAATGGTATGGACAATCACAAGACATTGACTCAATTTTGTTCTCATTTTCATCAAATCTTATAGAAACATGATATTTTTTTGTTCCCTCAATTCTTGACTCGTATAGATGACCATTTTTATTAAGTTCTAATATTTTACCTTGAATACAATATCTTTCTCCTCTATCTCTTATTCTATCTAAAAATAAATCTTCCGAGTTAGTAGTATCAAGTTCTAGTATTTTTCTTAATTCTTCAATGCTAATATGATGTCCTATAGGAATATTTATCTTACATTCGTTATATGCATCATTTATTATTTTTTTCACTTTATTATTATTAGATATTTTGCTTATCCATGCAACCAAAAACACTATTGCAACGACTATTCCTATAATAGCCCATTTTATTAAGAAAAATGCAGCTATTCCTATTAGAAATATAATAAACATTACTACACCTAGAGCTTCTTCTTCTCCGTTTTTTTTTGCCATATAACTCACTCCTTTTATTTTGAGTTTATATTTGCTATTTTAAATCTAAAGAATCCATATCAAATGTTACCCTAGAAATCAATTTCATATCTTGTATATCAGCTTTTGGAATAAAATTCTTTCCTAAATGTTGGTCTGCTAATACACTTGCTTTTTCAATAGTTGCCATTACATCTTCAGGTATTTTCTCATCATATTGTTGCATTATCATTTGCAATATTGAATTTACAGTATAAAGGTTCTCATCAATTTCATAATCAACTTCTTTTTTCTTCATCTTGTTATTCTCCTCTTGTTTTTTGTTATTATATCACATTTTGTTGAATTTGGAAAATACTCTTTTTTACATTTTTCTTCCCACTATTACCATTCTGCCATTTTCTTGAGAATATTCACATGTTGATAACATGATAAACTTATCTCCATAATTGGTATTTATTCCAGTAGTATACAATTGCATACTTTGACAATTTCCAATAAATTCTTCATACTCTGATTTGTTATAAAACTTATTATAAAAATAATATCTAAACCCTCCTGGATTTGTAGTGGTTTTAAAAGCATATATTATTTCATAGATATTTTCTATAGTTTCATTATTCTCCAATGTATAAAACTTAATATATTTATTATTTTTATAAAAACTATAATTTTTGTATTTCATTAAGTCGCCAAACATTAAACCTGATTTAATATGATGACCATATATAATTAAACAATCACTTGTTCTTAAATTGCATTGCTCTGCTAAAAATGGTGTCCCTAATTGTGAATACTCTTTATAAAAATTTCTTCTTAAATAGTATTCTCCATTTTGCATTACTGGATAATTGATATTTGTTCCTTCTACTTTTATCCAACCTACTAAATCTTTGTTTTGAAGTTTTAAATCCTTTAAATCAATAGTTTGATGTACTTGTTCTTGTTCCTCATTTGTTTTATCTTCTTTCACATCATCTGTATTTTCTTGAATTATTATTTTTTCTAAATCTTCAAATTTATCTTCTTGTTTTTTTTGCTTTAACCAATTATTTATTACATAATAACTGCTAGCAACTAATATAGCTACTAGCAGTATTGCTATTCCAATTAAAATACTTTTATCTTTCTTAAGCTTATGAACTTCTATATTATTCATCAAATTCTTCCCCTGGTTTTGTACTCATAAGTTTATATAGTTCTGTATTTTTTGGAAATTTATTCTCAAATGGTACAACTGCAGATCCTATTTTAGCTAAACCTTGTCCTGCTCCTACATTTGTAATGTATCCCATTTCATTTTCAGATATATTTAATAATTTTGCAAGTTCGATTCTGTCTGTACTTGCTTGGTTAAGCATTATAATAAATTCACTATTTGCAAGCATAGTTCTTGCAGTATGTGATTGAAGTAAATCTTCTACATTTTGTGTAATTCCTGTTGCAAAAGCTCCGTACTTTCTAACCCTCTTCCATAAAGTAAATAAGAAATTTGCACTATACTCATACTGGAACAATAAATAGATTTCATCAATAAAAATATAAGTATTTTTTCCTTTATTTCTATTACTTGTTATTCTATTTAAAATACTATCTAACACTACTAACATTCCAATAGGTTGAAGTTGTTTTCCTAAATCTAAAATATCATAACATATCAAATTATTATTAGTATCCACATTTGTATTCATTGCAAAAGTATTTAATGAACCATTTGTAAACAATTCTATCGCCAATGCTATTTCCTTTGCTTCTGGTTCATCTTGTTTAAGTAATTCTTCTCTAAAATCTTGAAGTGTTGGTGGAATACCTTGGTAATTTCCTTGTTGGAATACTCTATAAACGTTTGCAGTACATCTATCTATTAATGATTTTTGTTTTGCTCCTAAATTTCCACTACCAATTAGTTGTTCACACAAAGATAATATAAATTCAGACTTTAAGATAACTGGATTTGCACCATCTCCGTAATCTGCATTCATATCCATTGCATTTATATGATTTTTGCTTGTTGCACTTATCTTTATTACTTCTCCACCAAACGCTCTTACAACTTTAGAATACTCTCTTTCTGGATCTATGATTATAATATCAGCATTAGCGTCTGCTAATCTTATACTTGATATTTCTTCCTTTGCAGTAAATGATTTACCACTTCCCGATACACCCAGTATAAATGAATTACCATTTAATAATTGTTTTCTATCTGCAATTATCATATTTTTACTAATTACATTTTTGCCATAAAAAATGCCATTTTCGTGCCTAATTTCTTGCACTTTAAATGGCATAAATACTGCTAGACTTTCTGTTGTAAAAGTTCTTAATGCTTTAATTCTATCAAAAGCACTCGTTATTGGTAATACTAAATTAAGTCCTTCTAATTGTTGTTGTTTTAATACTCCAACTTGACACATACCTTTACTAGCAATTTGTTCTATATTTTCTTTTATTTCTTTTAGCTCTTCTAACGAATCTGCAGTTATAACAATTGTAATTATTCCTTGAAACATTCTTTGATCACGAGTAATTAAATCATCTAAAAATTCTTTTGACTCTTGTCTTTGTTGTTCCATATCATAAGGAATAACTGCTCCTAAATTATTATTTGCAATTTGTTTTCTTTGCCAATTAGTAATATTGGTTTCAATTCCTAATCTTCTATTTTCTGCCTCTTTAACTGCCTCATCCATTGGTATTGGAATAATATCTATAGATAACATCATATTCTTATTCAAATCTGTAAGTTCTGCTACCATACTATCTCTTACAAAACTTGCATACTCTTTTAAGAATAATACTTTTCCATATCTATCTCCAACTTCAAAGTAATCATTCTTAAATGAAAAATTGTCAGGACAAATAAAATCTTTGAAACTATGTCCTTTTCTCATTGTTTCCTTAAAATCAAATCTAAATGAAGTTTCTTCTCCAGTTCTATAAAAATCATGCAGTATTCTTAATCTTTCTTTTGCATCTAACTCAATACATTTTGAGCCTAACTCTGAAAATTTTGTCATTAGGTCACTGCCAACTCTTGCAAAATAATTTCTTGCCTCTTCTATTGAATTTTTATAAGCTGAAATCGTAATCATTTTTTCTTGAACAATTTCATTTGAATCTTTAATTTGTTCCATTAGCATTTGATTATATTCTTTTCTATATTTATCAAGTCCATCTTCTTTCATACTTAACAAAATTTGATTTTTAAAATCTACTTTATTTATTCTTCTATTGTTTATAGTTATTTTTGCAATAGCACCACTATCAAGTGAATTAAGTATTTCTGAATAATCAATGAACATTGCTTCTTTATCTTCATGACTTGCAACTGCATAATTTATATCTAAAAATTTAAAACACTTTGAATATTTATTATTTCCTACTAAAAATATTCCATCTTCCCATATTGCATCTGCAGGAATTACATCTTGTGCAGACTTTGGAATTTTAGACTTTCCTTTATCTCTTTTAAATATTTGACTCAAACTTCTCATCTATTTTTTCCTCCTTTTTTTTCTTATCTTTTTTATGCTTTTTGTCTTTTTTCTCTTTATCTTTTTTAGGTTTATATTCTCTTTTGTTCTTTAAGAAATCTCTTTTTAGGTTTCTATTTATTAAAGGTTTGAATAGTTCAAAATAATAAGTTGTTGACTTAAAATGTAAATGACTTGGTAATAGAATATTCGTTCTAATCCAAGCCATTATGAATTGTTCTGCTGTCATTCCGTTATACTTAACAAATCCAAGCACAGCAAATGGAACAGCTCCTAATATACAAACCCAAGATAAAGTTTCAATTCCAAAAAATGGTTTCAATAAAAAATAGAGTAGCAATGCTACTCCACAAGCCAGTATAGAAAAGATACACTGCCTCATTGAAAGTCCAAAAAATATACTTTCTTGGAACTCTCTTATATCTTTATTTATCTTTACTTCCATAACTTATCGTGCCTCCTTATTACAATTATTTTTTTCTTTTTTCTCATCTAAGTAGTCTATTTTAGAATAGGTATCTCCAAATTCTTCTATGTATGCTTTTCTCAATTCATAAGATAATCCATCTCTTTTCTCTTCTTCATTTGAATATACTTCGTAATCAATGCCTTCGGGACCAGCAATATTTAATTGTTCTTTATACTTGTTGAGCATTTCTTTTTCATTGTAGAATTCTATCTTATCCGTATAATTAGATGATAGATGATAAAGTAACATGCCCACTGGATTTTCATTATCTTTATCTGAAATTGAGAAGTCATATTCTTTTTCTAATTCCATTTCTGTAACTTTTTCAGAAATAATTTCTAAATCATCTTCATCAATAACTTTAAAATCTTTCAATTTCTTTTCTCCTTTTTGTAGTGCTACAAGTCTATCAATTACTTTTTCTCTTAATTCTTTTTCAATTTTATTTAAAAAAGGTCCAAATGTTGTTAAAACTGGAGTCATACTAAAACCATTGACTCTATACATCTTAATATCAACATTGTAACCTTCCATTTTATTTACTTTTATTATAAAATCTGGAATATCTTCCTCTTTTATAACGACCTCATTCATTCCATCATCTGCATAATAAAGTTGTCCTCCTTTCTTTAGTATTTCTTCTATTTCTTTTTCATTATAAAACTCTATTTTATCTTCCATAGTTCTCTCCTTTCTATAGTCCCATCATTTCTTTTACAATCCTATCGCTCATTCTAATTGTTCCTACTAGGACTAACATATTAAACAATAACTCTCCCAGGTACTTCCATACCATTGTTATTGCATCATCTCCAGTATTTATTGAAGGAGCAGTTGAAGCAAACATTGTAAATATTACACAAGAAATAACAATAATAGCTCCTTCTAAACAAACTCCTATGTAACTTTTTATAAAACTTCTTCCTATTTGTTCTGTTCCTTGTCCTGCAAAAGAACTCAATGGTATTGGTGCTATCGCAGTATATAAATATAATTTAAAGAACCTACCATAAACAGTTAAAATCATAATAAAGGACATAACCGTTATAAATAGTCCACCCAGTATAGCTACTGCACCTAATGGGATTGAATCAAAAAATCCTGCATTATCAACTGCTGTTGCTATTTCATTTGGTAGCCAAGATGAATTTCCTCCACTAATTCCTGTCGCACTTATAATGCTTTGAACTATACCTTGACCAATTTTAAATATTGCAAGCATTAATTCCATTCCATAAGTGACGACAGCTTTCGCCAGGACGAACCTAATAAACAACTTAAAGGCATGCTCTGGTTTTTTTACTTCTGCAAAATTTCCAAATTGTTTGGCTATGCCTACTACAAAAAATAATACCAGTAAAGCAAGTCCAATAGCCTGCATTGCTCCATTTATATTTTCTATTACATTCCAAATTCCACCACCTCGAAACTCTTGTGGACTTTGACTAACAATTTGCCACATTTCATTCATTTTTCCATTCCAAGTATCAAGTGATGACCTTAAACTATTTGTAATCCAACTCACATCTGTACCTCCATTCTTTTAAAAATATAATAGACAGGCTATCTTATAATATAAGACTACCTGTCTATCTTTTAATATTCTTTTATCCTCCTGTTATTATGCTTAAAATTTCTTTAGCAAATGTTATTACTGCACCACCTGCTAAAGTCATAATTCCATTTGCTCTTTGTGTTGGATCATGACTCTTTAAGCTCATACCAACTTGTACTACACCAAAGCCAAGTATTATCATTCCAACTGCTCTAATCAATCCAAATATAAAATTTGATAAATTATTAACAACTGCTATAGGATCATCAGCTGCAAAAACATTAGATGCCTGTAATACATTTAATAGCACTATGTATAAAGCACCTACTACTACTTTCAATAAAATATTTTTTACTCTTTTCTTATTTAATTTTCTCATAAATTTTTACCTCCATATTTAATTTTTTAAATAAAAAAAGAGTGAAATTGTCTTTATATTTACAACTTCACTCTTTTAATTATTAGACTCCTCTGCTAATAATTGTTGAACTTCATCTTCTGATAATAGTTCATATTTTGTTTCAATTTTTTCTACTTGATTAGCTCCTTCGTCAATTTCTTCTGTTTCTTTGAAACTAACTTCTGCTATTTTTTCATCTGTTTTTCCATGTTCATAAGGTTTTTCTTTACCATTTGCTGTATATTCTATGTTTTTATGTTTTAACATATTAAATTTTAAATCTCTTACAGGTTTTTCGCCTCTTATAAATAATAGAGCATATTTATTATCTAACATTCTAACTTCATCAGGTGTTAGTAATTCTCTGCCAGTATTTTGCGAATTTTTAGAATAATTACCATGACTACCATAACTCCTAGAATATGTGTCTGTATCAATAGTTTCTTTTCCTAACAATTCACTTACATATTTGTGTGTACTTTGTTCATTACCTCCAAGATATAAAAAAGTATCACAATTTCCTACTATACTTTCCCATTGTTTTTCAAAAAGTGCTTTTAATTGAGCAAGATTTTGAAGAATAATTGATACACTTACATTTCTACTTCTCATAACTGATAATATTTTATCAAAGTCATCAGGAAGGCTTACATTTGCAAACTCATCCATACAGAAATGTACATGTATTGGTAAAGCACCACCATATTTATAATCTGCAGTATAAAATAACTGCTGAAATAATTGTGTATATAAAATACTTACTAGAAAATTAAATGATGTATCATTATCTGGTATTATTGCAAATAATGCAACTTTCTTTTCTCCTAAAGACGCTAGGTCTAATTCATCAGTATTAGTTAAACTTGCTACACTTTCAAGGTTGAATTTTTCAAGTCTAGATTGAAGTGTAACCTGTATAGATTTTAATGTTTTACCACTTCCACTATGATAACTTCTATAATATTTCAGAGCTATATGATTAGGATTTTCATTTTCTAATCTCTCAAACAAAGTATCTAATGCTGTAGGTGGATTTTTATCTTCATCTTGTATTTCCCCATATCTTAACATTTCCATAACCATAGCAAAGTTTTGTTCTTCTTTAGGTGCTTTATAATACAAATAATAAATTAAAGCTAACAAAAGCATACTAGCTGCAGTATCCCAAAATGGATCATTTGTACTACTTCCTTTTGGTGTTGTGCTTTTAAATAGATTTGTAACCAATCTTTGAACATCATTATCATTTTTTAGATAAACAAAAGGATTGTAGCAATGTGATTTATCCATATTAATCAAATCTAGTACTCTTACTTCATAACCATTCTTCTCAAGTAAAAAACCAGTATCTCTTAATATTTCCCCTTTTGGATCAAGAATTACATAACTGGAATTTGCTTGCATAATATTAGGTTTGCAATAACTAAAAGTCTTACCTGCACCAGAACCACCAACAACTAAAACATTAAGATTTCTCTTATGTTTTCTTGCATTTAAGCCTAATGAAACATTGGCTGTCAAAGTTTTATTATTGTTTTCAGGAAATTGTTTATATTTCTTGTTTAAATCATTTGCATTTCCCCAACTTGCAGAACCATGTTCTTCTTTTCTACGATAATTCTTTCTTGAAGTATCATATAAAGCTATCGCACAAATATATATAAGTAAAAAAATAAGAATAGTTTTAATGCTATTCTCACACCATACTATTTTAAATGGATTATTAATCACTTCGCCAAAATTAGTTATTATATTTACCAATCCACCTTTTGTAATAGGAGCAATAATTAAAGAAAACCATATAACAGGAATTATACCTAAAATATAAAATACCTTTAATGTTTTCTTATCTTGCGTCATAACCATCTCCTCTTACTTTTTCTACATCTTTTTGTTTTTTACCATCTATAATATTTAACAATAAGTAATCTACATCTGTTGTATCTATATTTTCTTTAATACATCTAGTTCTTAATTCATTTAAAGCATTTACTATTATATGATATTCTTCTTCGGTAACAACTAAACAAACTTCATCTTGCATATCTCAACCCTACCTTTCTTTTGATTTTTTCTTGATATTTGTTTTTACTTTTGCTTTTGATTTGTCTTGCTTTGATTTCAAATCCATTTCTTTTTTAATATCTGAAAGTTCTTTTCTTACTGAATTTCTACTTCCTTCCTTTGATATTTTTGAGTAAGGCTCGGATTGAGGATTTGTTACAACCTTTGCCTGATTGAAATTTCTTGTGTCTATATCTTCTTTGTTTAATATCTGCATTCTTTCTTTTGCCTCTTTTCTTAATTGCAATTCTCTCATAACATCTTTTTGAGTTCTTTCTTTATTAGAAGTTTTTGGCGTTTTTGAGTCAATAAGAATATCAGTTAAAGTTTCTTTTACTGATTCTTTTTCATTAGGAGCTTTATTAATTCCTACTTTTGAAACATCATTTTCTTTTTTAGTTAAAACTTCCATTTTTATTTCATTTTCAGGTGTCTGTCCTTCTTTTTGTATTGGTTTTCCTTTTTCTTCTAAACTCTTTTGCACTTCAGTCTTTATTTGAGTATCATTAGATGTTGTAAGATTAAATCTTTTAACTATTCTATTTATTTTGCTTGCATCTTCTTGCCTAACCATAATATCTACTAATCCATCTTGGCTTTTATCAAACCTATCAATTAATGCACTATACAATACTCCATATCTTTTGGCTTCAGTTGCAAATTTTTTTAGATCCTTTCTATTTATTGTAAATATAGAAAGTGGCTTTCCTGATTTTAGCATTGTATTCAATCTAGCTTTTCCTTTTGTTTGTCTTCTATCTTTCATTACATTCAGTAATAAAGCTATTGTATGTTCTGCTCCTTTTCCACTTAATTTTGCTAAAACTTCAAATCCTTCTAAATAGAATTTTACCATTTGGTCGGCTACATCTCCTCCCATATTCATAGGCAATACCTCCTTCTTTAAATTTTATATTCTTTGTTTATTTCTTCTTTTGTTTGTTGTTTATTTATATCTTTTCCTTCAAGTTTCTTTTGTTCTTTTATTTGTTTCTTCATTTGTGGTATTCTAGTTTCAATATCTCTACATAATTGCACCTCCCTTTTTAATTTTTCTATATCTAAATTCAAGCCTTCTATTTTTTGACAAATTTTATATCTTTCGTTTTCATCATAAACTATTTTTCTTTGATACCATAATCTCTCTCTTGTTATTGATAAATCCTTTATTTTGAATTCTATTCCCTCTCTATAATTTTTAAGGTCTTCATCATTATTTATTTTATTTTTTGAAATAAATATTGCTTCTTCAGAATACATATTCATTTTTATTATTTCAGCTCGCATTTCTGGAGTTAGTTTTACATTTACTCTATCTCTCTCATATCTTTTAAGCAAATAATAATAATGAAAATATATTGCCATGAAGCCTGTAATCTTTATATGAGATTTTCTATTTAATCTAACAACAGGAGTATAATAATTTTTTTTATTAAATAATCTTGAATCTACAAAAGGAACTTTTGAAGGCTCTGTATCTAGTATGCGTTTTTTTATAAAACTAATAGAATACAATTCACCATAAGCTCTTTCTATTCTAATTGGTTGTCTATTAGGTTTATTTATAGATAATCTTCCATATCTTTCTCTTACTTCATATCCCATTTTATTAAGTAAATTTATAAAATCGTTATATGAATAGCTTTCAATAATTGCAAAGTCAACATCTTGTTTTGCAGATTTTCTATATCCATTATTTTGCATATATTTTTTATAAAAGTTTTCATAGTTTATTCCTTTTTTAGTTTTCTTTTCATCTAAAACAGATAACCCATATTCACTGCAAATTTCATCATTCATGTGTCGCATAAATCCATAAGTTTCTTTTGTGTCATAATATTTTTTTCCATCTACAAATGAAACAGAATTTATAACAAAATGGTTATGAATATGTTTTGTATTTAAATGAGTTGACACAACAACTTCAAATCTATCTCCCCACATTTCCTTTGCAAATCTTACTCCAATTTCATGGGCTAGATCAGGAGTTACTTCTCCTTCAGCAAAAGATTGAAATGCATGAAAACCTAATATTCCATCTGTCTTTTTAAAATACTCTTTAGTTAATTGCATTTCTTCAAAACAAGATTCTCTATTACAATTTATCCCTGTAACAAGATATTGCTCTTCTGTTTTATAATCAGCTTTAATATATTCTATTGTTTTGTGTAAATCTTGATATTTTATTTCAGCATTTTCTTTATTTGTTTTTTTCTCGTTTGTTGCATAATCTATAACTCTATTTAGTTTTGACTCTATTTTCCATATTGAAGTTGTCGCCATAAATTTATCCTCCTACAAATAATTTTTTCTTAAATCTGTCATAATATCATTTAATTTCTTTGTTTCATTTTTATATTCTTCTACATTAATAAAATGTAATGAATTTGCAGTTTTTGCAATTTGATTTAGATTAGTTCCAATTCCAATTAGTTTTTTCATAATTAAGTAAAATTCTTTATCAGGTTTTTCTTTTAACTGAAGATCCATAATTAAATCTCTAATATATTCAGATTTCGTTTTACCTGTCTTTACTAAATCTTGCCTTAATTTTTCACTTTCTTTTTCATTCAATCTAATACACAAATAAATTGTTCTTTCTCTGCCTCTTGTTTTTTTATGCTTTCTATATCTTTTCCTTTTTTCTAATTCTGTCCCCATTAAAACCTCCTCCTAAAAAATAAAAGATATTAACTTGCTTAATATCTTTTTGATAAAATTTTGAATAAAATTTTGGGGATTGGGGTGTCCCCATAATAATAGAATTTGATGCCGTTTAAAAATACGGCTAGCCAAATTCAGTGCTCGCTTTCCTAAATTTTTGCATACAAAAATCCTTGGAAAAATTCTTTACTTTACAAAAGTAGTCATACCTCTTTCTGATTCTTGCCTTAACTTTACCCCATCAAAAGTCGTAGCTCTTATATCATTCTCATAAGATTTTAGCCCTAGTTTATAGCACAAATAATCGTTAATATCTTTTCCATAAGGAGCTGGCATATTTCTAACTTTATACTTTTCTTTTAATATGAATTGAAATGCTTTTGCTGCATTTCTTCCTGCTGTATCATTATCAAAGTGTAATATAATTTCTTCTACTTCTTTATTATTATCAAGGTATTTCTCTACTGCAATTGGTAGTTTGCTATCTTCTATATTTACTTTAGTTTGATATACTCCTGCTAATGCTATAAAGTTTTGTCCTTTCCAATCATAACCTCTGTTGTGCATTAATGTTGCATAAGACAATAGGTCTATACTACTTTCAAATAAATGTATTGAATGGTTTTCTTTGTTTCCTATAATCCTAAAAGAATAGGCTTTAGAACTTCCTTTTGCATCTCTCATTATTCTACTAGAATTAGTTGCTCTGCAACCTGCATATTTTATATTATGATTTTCATCATAACCTAAAAAGACTACATTATCTGTAGTCTTTTCTTGATATAATATGTTATTAATAATGCAATAATTAATTATGCTTTCGTCTATTCCTCTATTCATTAAATAGTCTATTACTTTATCATTATTGCTTGCCTTTTTAGGAACTAAAACATTTTTTATTGGTACTTTAACAGGTTGATGATAAATAGTTGGAACATTCTCATTTGTCTTATTTAATATCTCTGTAACAGCCTCTGGATAACTGTAGCCACAAACATATATAAGATAATCTACTGCACTCACTCCACCTTTTCCTGTTGCATTTCTATAAAAGAATCCATTATTCAATACCACACTATCGTGAGTTTTTGTTGAATATGTATCCTTGCTTTTTCTTACTAATTCTTCAGGATAATAATTCATAAGATAAGTTAGAGCATCATACTTTTTGGCAATATCTCCTTGTTCTTTCGTAACATATAATTTGCCCATTGTATTTATTTCCTCCTTTCAATTTAAACTGCTAAATTGTTTCTTTTTCTTATCGAACATTTTTATTTTTATTATCTTTTTCTTTATCCTTATTTCGTTCTTTCATTATATCTTCTATGGTTTCATCAGTAGAATATTCTAACATCTCTCTTAAATTACCATCAAAAGAAAGCCAATCTTGATATGCCGTTTTTAATATATCTTCACTTTCTAAAAGAGCTTCAAATTCTGGTCTTGTATGGTATCTATCATATACTAAATAGTCTGATATTTCTTGTCTGCAAACTAATTCATAAGCACTATCTATCACTTCTTGAGGTGTCCTTTCTAATAGACTTTGTCTGTAATCATAAAGCTCTTTATTTAGTTTTTCTACAAGTTCTTCTTGTAATTCTTCTAAACTTTTAATTTTATTATCTTCCATAAATTCCTCTCTTTCCTGCCTATTTATAGGCATAAAAAAAGACCTAGAGTTTTATTTCTAGGTCTTAAATATAATTATTTTTTTATAAATCTTTTGTTAAGCTGTAAGCCATCAGATAACCCTAATTGATAAAATACAAAGCTAGCAACATATTCTTTGCCACCTCTTGCTATTTCACATTGATTCAACAATTGTATAAATTCTGAATAATCTTTCTCTGAAATTTTATCTTTAATAAAGTCACATAGTTTATCATCAGCCTCTATTTGTTCTTTATCACTTTCCATATATTCTTTATGATCTTTGAATACAAATGCTGTATAATCTTCAAATTGACTTTTAAATAATTTTTCATCAATTGGAATATCCAAATAATTTTTCATTTCACAACAACTCCTTTATATCATTCTATATGAATTATATATTTTTATTGTTTGATAGTAAATTATTTAATTTTTAAATTTATACATTTGACTAAAATCTGGTATCATTATTTCTATTCAATGGTTTATTTTCTTCTTGTTCTGGACTATCATCTATAATCTCGTTTTCATCTTCTTTAATGTTTAACTCTGCATTTAGTATTCTTAATCTTTCTTGTTTTTCTTTTAATTCGTTCTCTTGCGAAAACTCCTTTAATACCTCTACCTTTGCAGTGTCTAATTGCTTTTGTAGATTATCTAATTTATCTCTTTCCTCTGGTATTCGTTTTTCAATGTTATCTAATAAATTATTTAATCTAGTAATGTTTCCATAAGCATCTGTACCAAGTTCTGTTGTATAACTATACTTATTTCTTAAAGTAGCTTTCATGTTTTTACTAAAAGAATCAAAACTAATTGATAGACTAAATCCTCTATACTCTCCAATAGTTGTTTCTTCCATTCCTTTTAAATTTTGTAATTCAGCAAGTAATATCTTTCCTGCTTGCTCCTTTTCTGTATATTCTACATCATTTAATTTCATTGGAGAAAAACCATCAGAATTAGGTCTTGTATATTCTTGTAATTTAATTAAATCTTCTTCCATACATGCTATTCTTCTATCTTGTTTTGAAATAGTTTCTGGAAAATATTTTACTATTTTATCTTGTAAATCATACTTTTGGCTCATAAAATTTTGTTTTAAAAGTGTTAATTTACTTACATCAGCATCCAAATTTGTTTTTTCTAATATTCTTTTATCGCCAGTTGCTAATGCTTTTATTTCTCCATAGTTCAATGCTCTTTCATCAACATCATTCATTGTTCTACTAGGAGATTTGCTTGTCATTATTTGAGATATGAATTTTTGTTTATTTTCTACTAACTGGAATAAGTAGCTATCAAAAGTACCTTCTGTTACATAGGTATAAGTATGAACTAATTTATTTTGATTTCCTTGTCTTACCATTCTTCCTTCTCTTTGAATTAGGTCAGAAGGTTTCCAAGGGCAATCTAAATGGTGTAATGCAATAAGTTTATCCTGTACATTTGTTCCTGCACCCATTTTTGCAGTAGATCCTATTAGAATTCTAACTTCTCCACTTCTGACTTTATTAAATAGTTCTTTTTTCTTTACTTCTGTATCAGCTTCGTGTATAAATTTTATTTCATCTTCAGGTATTCCTTTTAATATTAGTTTTCTTTTTAAATCATTATATACATCTTCAAATTGATATTCTTCAGATATCAATTCTTCTTTCGTCATATATGATTTTGGCGTTGATAAATCACAAAAAACCAATTGAGTAGATTTCTCACTTTTAGTATCGTTCCAAATATTATAAACTATTTTAGAACATTCACTTACCTTACTATTTTCATCATCTTGAAGTATAGGATTCATTAGTCTTTGTTCTAATGCTAGTTTTCTTCCTTCATTAGTAATTTTTAACATATTATCTACACTACTATCGACTTGATTATTTCTTATTTTCTCTGCTCTGTCTGCTAATGATAAAACCATTTCCTTTTGCATTTCACTTGGTTTTACAGAAATAATATGACTTTCTAAATCTGGTCTTGGCAAATTTAAAGTATCTTGTGTTTGAATATCTGCTACTTCTTTAAATAAAGCCATAAGTTCAGGTAAATTATGAAATCTTGCAAATCTTGTTTTTGCTCTATAAGATGTTCCTTCTGGTGCAAGTTCTACTGCAGTTATTGTTTCTCCAAATGTACTTGCCCAATTATCAAAATGTTCTAATTCATTTCGTTTTAATTCATCATATTGCAAATATCTTTGCATTGTATATAATTCAGCCATTGTATTTGAAACTGGAGTTCCAGTTGCAAACACCGTACCTTTTCCTCCAGTAATTTCATCTAAATATCTACATTTCATGAACAAATCACTTGATTTTTGTGCTTCCGTTTGAGCTATTCCACCAACATTCCTCATTTTAGTATATAAAAATAAGTTTTTATAATTGTGAGCCTCATCTACAAATAACTTATCTACGCCTAACTCCTCAAATGTTACTACATCATCTTTTCTATCTTGTTTGTTAAGTTTTTCCAGTCTATTTTCTAATCCTTTTCTAGTTTTTTCTAATTGTTTTATTGAATAACTTCTACCACCACCATTGTTTTTTTCTTCATTAATACTTGCTAAAATATCAGCTATTTGTTGTTCAAGTAATTCACTTTGTCTTTCTATGCTCATAGGTATTCTTTCAAACTGACTATGACCTATAATAATAGCATCATAATCTCCAGTTGCTATACGAGAGCAGAACTTTTTTCTATTTTTAGTTTCAAAGTCCTTTTTAGTTGTAACTAATATATTTGCACTTGGATATAATTGCAAAAACTCATTAGCAAATTGTTCTACTATATGATTTGGAACTGCTATCATTGGTTTGTTGCATAATCCCAACCTTTTACTTTCCATTGCTGCAGCAACCATTTCAAATGTTTTACCTGCACCAACTTCATGAGCTAATAACACATTATTTCCATATAAAATATGTGCAACTGCATTTAATTGATGTTCCCTTAATTTTATTTCAGGGTTCATTCCTGGGAAAGTCAAATTACTTCCATTAAAAGTTCTAGGAACAATTGAATTAAATTTATCATTATATAATCTTACAAGTTTTTCTCTTCTTTCAGGAGAATTCCATACCCAATCAAGAAATGTTTGCTTTAACAAATCTTGTTTGGCTGTTGCTATTGCAGTTTCTTTTTTATTTAAAACTCTTATTTTATTGCCTTCTTCGTCATATACTTGGTCATAAATTTTTACATCTTTTAAATTAAGGGTATTTTCAATAATTTTATAAGCATTTATTCTATGAGTTCCATATGTAGAATTAGCTTTTATATTCATACTATCAGCACTTTTATTTTCAATATACCATTCTCCTGTTACATTTGAATATCTTACTTTTATATCCCATCTCCTATAACTTGGAGTATCCAATGTTTCAAAGATAAATTCTTTTATAACATCTGTTGGTATCCATGTGCTACCTAATTTAATACCAATTTCACTTGCACTAATATCCTTTGGAATTACTTGTTTAAGACTTTCTTTATTTACACTAAAACTTTCATCTGTTTCAGATAATGCCTCTGCAATTTTATATTTTTCTCTTACATTTCCAGACAAATATTCATCTGCAGTTTGATATTCAAATTCTTGATTTTCATTATTATTGCTAAATGGTATTTTATATATTATACCTTTTAATTCTTCTACTATTTGCTCTTTTGCCTTTCCAGTAAGTTTTGACATATAATTCAAATCAACTTTAGCTTTTTCTTGTAAAGATACAATTAAAGCCTCATTTGATGTATCAACTCTATCAATTTGCTTTTGTGGTCGAATTGTTCTTTTTGTAAATATATCTGCTTTTCCTATGAAGTTTCCTTCGCCATCAAGATTTTCAAGTGAGCATAAAAGAAAATAACTACTATCTTGAGAAAAAGCACTCATATTACCTCTAGAGTTAATTAATCCATATTCTTTAGAAAAACTATCATATAGACTATTTAAATCTTTTTGGATATCTTTTATTTCATCATCAGAATATCCATCAAGCTCCATTTCCATTAATTTACGAAGTGTATCTCTAATTTGTATTAATTTAATTACTCTATTTTTATTTGTAAGTGGAAGTTCTTGTTTTGTCATTATAGAGTTTTCTCTAAAATACACATCATTATCAATTAAAGTATAAGAAAAATTCTTTACATTAGGATCTGCAGGAATAGTTTCAATATCATCTTGTTCTATATCTTGTTCAACTTGATAATCAGATATTTCTGCATGAATATTTGTAATGGCATATTTGAGTTGTTCTTCTAGTGATGTGCTTTCATCAGCTTTACAAGTTGAGTCATATCCATATTGAGTAGATTCCATTTCCATATTTCCAAGTATCATTTCAGGATTATCTACAAAATACTTATTCATTGTAATATTATTTTCATCTTTGTCTAAATAAACCCAATCTGGCATAATATCTGTCATATTATCTCTTTTTTGTAAGAATATAATATCAGATGTTACTTTTGTTCCTGCGTTATCAGTAAATGTATTATCTGGCAATCTAATTGCACCAATTAAGTCTGCTCTTTGTGCAATATATTTTCTTACCTCTGGATTTTCTTTATCCATTGTTCCTTTGCTCGTAATAAATGCAATTATTCCTCCTGGTCTAACTTTATCTAATGTTTTTGCAAAGAAATAGTCGTGAATCATAAAATTATTTTTATCATATTTTCTGTCATTTACCTTAAAACTTCCAAAAGGAACATTTCCTACAGCAATATCAAAAAAACTATCTTGAAGAATAGACTTCTCGTATCCTTTGACTTGAATATTAGCTTTTTGATAAAGTTGTTCTGCGATTCTTCCACTTATACTATCAAGTTCAACCCCATAAAGTTTAGACTCTTCTAACTCATTTGGAATTAGACCTAAAAAGTTTCCAACTCCACAACTAGGCTCTAAAATATTCCCTTTTTCAAATCCCATGTTCTGAATTGCACTATAAATTGATTTAATAACAATTGGAGGTGTATAAAATGCAGTTAATGTACTAGCTCTTGCTGAATTATATTCTTCTTCAGTTAGTAATTCTTTTAGTTCAAGATATTCATCTCTATAATTTGTTTTATTGTCATCAAATACATCAGGTAATCCTCCCCAACCTACATATTTTGATAATATCTCTTGTTCTGTTGGATTAGCTAAATTATGCTCTGATTCTAATCTCTTTAATACTTTTATAGCAGCTATATTATTAGCAATTTTTTCTTTTGGTGTGGTAACTCCAAGATTATCATTATTAATTCTAAAGTTTGTAAGAGGTTGATATACTGCATTTACAGGCAAAGGCTCGACATTTTCTTCTCTCTTTTTTAATAAATTGTTTATATTTTCAGCCTGCTCTATATCTCTCCTTTCTTCTTTTAAATCTTTATACAAACTTTTATCTATTTCTTTATAGTATCTGTTAAATAATTCAATGAAAACATTTAAAGAACTATCTAATTTTTCGTCTATTCCTCCTTCAGCTAATTTTACTTGATTTAAATAATCTATCTCTTTTTGAATTGACTCTTTATCATTAAGAAAATCTAGAACATCTTTTATGTGTTCTTCTTTTGTTTTTTTAGCCTCTAAATTTTCTTCATAATCAAATTCATCTGTATCAGGTTCTTCCCAGTCAAAAATATTATTATCTATACAAAATTCCACATAATTACTAGCAAAATCTTCTTTCAGTTTTTCTTCATAATCTAGGAATTCTTCTTTTTCTTTGTAAGTTAAATATGTTCCATCTTCTATAAATTTTTGAACTCGCTCTGCTACTTTGTTCCAATTAAGTATTATTTCATTATCACCTTTTTTTATCTTTAACCCTTTAGTGTTGAAATCAACCCATCCATTTTCTATTGAATATCCACCTTGTCCATATTCATTTTTTAAGAACTCTGATGCTCTTTCATTATTATATGGATTTACTAAATGTTCATAAATTCTAAACTTACTATGCTCTACATTGCCTCCTTCCTTTATAATGCTGTCTATTTCTTCTTGTGATATAAAAAAAGCAGAAGTATTTTCTTTTACCTCTGCTTCTTGTATTATTTCATCTTGTTCTTCTTCTGTTCTATTAGTTGTAAAAAGATTTAATTGTATATTAGTTCCTGGTACACTATTTCCTCTGCTTGATTCTTCAAGTTGTTCATATTTTGTACCCAAAGAAGTTGATTTTCCTGTTTCATTTTCTCGTCTATCTTGTTTTTCTTCGCTAGTTCCATTACTAACTGGTTCACTTTCTCCGTTACTTGTTTGTCTATTTCTATCAAGTGATTGTTTAGCTCTCCTGTCATCAACAATTCTGTCCACAATCCCCTCTTGTGTTCCTTGATGTAATTCAACCTCATTCTCCCATATTTTCCTATGTTCAATTTGTTCTGTGGCTCTATTGTTATATCTGGTATCATATAATCTCCCTCTTTGTGATATGTTATTTCCATTTTCTTCTCTCCTTTCATTATTATTTTTGCTTTTGTTAATTTCATTATAATTTGATTTAGTTTTATCATCAAATGTGTAATTTTTATTTTTATACTTTTTGTTTAATTCTCGATTAGTTTCACTTATTTCTCTTAATCCATTTTCAGCAATATCGCTTGTTGCAATTCCAAGTTTAGAAACTACTCCTATAGTATTAAAATTAACAATTTCTCTAAAATCTTCTGTTTCAATAAAATCTTCTGGATTTAAGCCACAGCGTTTTAGCATTATATATGCAACACTATTTGATAATATTTTTCTAAAATAGTAACTTAATGTATCTTCATCTAAATCACTTAAAAAACTATCTTTTGTAGAGTTTTTTAATTCATTATAGTAGTCTTGAAAATTATCTTCTACCATATTATAACTACTTGATATAATTGCCTCTGACAAACTATCTTTCATTTCTAAAACACCAAATGAAGACTCTAAATCTTCTATAATTTCATTATCAAAAATATGATTTATTTCCCATATCTCTACTTTTCTTCCAAATTTATCATAAGTATCAGATATGTCGAAAACATGTCTTAAACCAGTCCCATTATTATCTAATAGAGCTATTCCTTTTGCTCCTTTTCTTATCCATCTATGCAATCTTTTATTCCAAGTGTCTATATCAGCACAAGCAATAGCATCTGGTCTTTGTGCAAAAATTAATACCTGATCAGAGAAATTATATTTATAATTATTACTTGCAGTATCAAGAAAGCTTATCCAATTTTCAGGAGTATTCGTAATTCTTTTTAATTCGTTACTAAAGATTTCTTTAGTTGTTTCTAGCTTATTTGCCATAATCTCACTCCTTTCTTTTAATTTGTGTTTTCATTTGGATTGTTTAATTTTGATAAAAAGCCCATTACTCCATTCTCATCTTTTGATTTTAGAGAACTAATAGTTTCTCTAATTTCGATAATGTTATTAATATCTACTCTTTTATAATCTCCAAGTTTAGGAAGATCTTCAATTTTCATTTCCATTACTTGTTTATCCTTTGTAAAACCATTTTTTATTAGTCTTTCTACTGTCATCATTTTTAAATTTGGCTTTTTACCTGACATATTTTCTCCTCCTTTCTTATAAAAAGAGCTAGAAGATTTTTCTCCTAGCTCTTAATTTATAAAATCTTAATTTTTCTTACCTTTAAAGAATTTGATAATAATCCAAACTAAACCAAGTACAGCTAACAATACTATTCCAAATGCTAGTCGTAAATAACTATTGTCCCCTGTTTTTGGTGTAGGAATTAACTTATCTTCAAAATCAAAAGTTATAGTATTATCTGTTTCTTCTACTAATGTATCATCAACAAAAATACCTTTGTCATTTATTTCAACTTTTACTATTTTTTCTGATAATTCATATCCTTTAGGTGCTTTTGTTTCTTTTATATAATATGTTCCATATCTTAAATCTTTAAATATAACAAAGCCATCCTCTTTATTTGCCTCTATTTCAGCTATTAAGTCTGAACATTCACTATCACGATAAATTCCAAATGAGAATTTTTCTTTGATAGTTTCTTTTGTTTCGCTATCTACTTTGTTTATCTTGATATTCTTTAAAATTGGCATATCTTTCATTTCTACTTTTTGTGTTTCTTTATCTGTTGTTACTTCAAATTCAATTTTTTCTGTTAGTTCATAACCATAAGGAGCTGTTTTTTCAATAAGTGTGTATTTTTTACCTTCTTCTAGTCCAGGAACTTTATGTGGCTCTTTTGTAGATGTCCACTCATCTATTATATTTCCTTCTTCATCTACAATTTGTAATTCTGCTCCTTCAATTTCTTCTCCTGTTACTAAATCAGTTTTTACTATTTCAACCAATTTATCTATCATAACAACTTTTTGTGTTTCTTTTTCTAGAGTAACTTTAAATTCAACATCAGATGCTTTAACATAATCTCCAATAGCAACTTCTTCATGTAATTTATAAGTTTCTCCTTCAGTAAGTCCTGTTACTTTATGAGGTTCTTTTGTAGAAGTCCATTCTTCAATTACATTATTATCTTTGTCTAATACTTGAAGTTTTGCTCCTTCAATTTCTTCTCCTGCAATGTCTTCTTTTGATATTTCAACTATCTTATCTATTAAGTCAATATGTTGATTTTCTTTATCTGTTGTTACTTCAAATCCAATGTCAGTAGCTTTTACATATCCATCTGGTGCAACTTCTTCGTGTAAAACATATTTCTTACCTTCTTCTAGTCCATTTATTTTATGTGGCTCTTTTGAAGATGTCCACTCATCTATAATATTGCCTTCTTCATCAAATACTTTAATTTCTGCACCTTCAATTTCTTCTCCACCAATATCAGTTTTTGTCATATCTACTATTTTGTCTTTCATTTGAACATGTTGTACTTCTTTAGTATCTTCAACTTTAAATGAGATAGATGTAGCTTTTACATATCCATCTGGTGCTATTACCTCTGTCATAATGTATTCTTTGCCTATGACTAATCCTTCAATTGTATGTTTGTTTTCTGTAGAAGTCCATTCGTCTACGACATTTCCTTCTTTATCTGTTATTGTTAATTTTGCTCCAGGTAACTCTTTATCTCCTGTAACATCTGTCTTTGAAAAATCAAATAATGTTGTATCATTAGAAATATTCAATTGTTCATCATAAACTTTTGTTACTAAATCCTTTTGTGTAAACTTAACTTCGTATTTATCTCTGTTTAATACAAGTCCATCTAATGTCTTAGTTTCTTCTATTTCATAAGTTCCCATTGGAAGTTCTGAAATAGTTAATTTTCCATCTTTAGTTAGATTATATTTATTTATTTCTTGACCTTTAGTATAGATTTTGCTACCATCAGCCATATCAATAATATCTTCTTTTGCAATTAATTTAAATTCAATACCAGATAAATCAGATGTATCTATAAGTGATGTATCTACATTTTCTCTGATAGCAATTTCTTTATCTAAAAGTATTCTACCTGTTGGTTGCTCATTTTTTACAACTACTTCTTTAATAAAATCTCCGTCTTTGTCAGTGTCATAATCTTTAATATTCTTAATTTCAAAAGTAACAGGTTTATCTAATTGTAAAAATCCATTAGGTACTCTTATTTCAGTAATTTCATAACTACCTACAGGTAATTTTAATGGAGTTGTAACTTCTGCTTTATTATCATTTTCTGTATTAAATGAATTATCAGGAACTACTATATTGTCTGCATTTGTTGTAAATGAAGTATATGTTGTATTTCCTATTTTTTGAGAAATTGCCTCTCCCTTTTTGAATAATATCTTTTTAGTAGCACGATCATATATATCTTTTGTCGCTTTTATTTCAAATGTTGTAGAATTCAATGTAACATTTTTTCCTGTTTTTAAGTCTTTCTTTACTATTTTTATATAAGACTCTAATTGTTCATTATTAACTACAATGTGTTTTGTTTTCTTTGGAATTTCTTGTATTTCTGTTTCATCATCAGTAATTGAAAATGTGAAATCTACTGCTGTTTCGTAATCAGTTGGTGTTTTTGTTTCTTTTACAATAAATTTACCATAAGGTAAGTTCTTTTGTGTATAAGCATTACCATCTTTATCAGTTTTTATTACCTCATAAGTTGGAGCTATAACTTGTGCCTCTGAAACTCTTTGACTATTTACATTTACTTTATTCCCGTTTTCATCTATTCCATTCCAAACTTCTGCATAAGTATAACCTTGTTCGTATGCTTTTTCTACTGCTGAATTTAATTTAATTGTAAATTCTGCACCCTCTAATCCTGGAGTTTCTCCTGAATTAACTTTAATTCCTGATTTGAAAACATGTACTCCCATTTCTTTAACCTTTTCTAAACTTGTTGTTGTATTAGAAATTACAGGAGTATTTTGGTCTTTATATACTAAATTAACTTCATATTCCTTTGTATCTAGCATATAACCTAAAGATGCTCTATCTTCTTTAACAACATATTTTCCTAAAGGTAATTCAGTAATATCTTCAGTTTTTCCTTTTTCATCCATAGTACGAGTTGCAACTAAATCTCCATTAGAATAGAATTTTTTAGTTCTAGCTTTATTATAAATATCTTCTTTTGCATATACTTTATATACTGCACCTGTAAATATTGCATCTCCTTGAGGTACTGATCCTGTTTTACTATCTTTTTTAATAATAGTTATACTTCCTGTTGGTTCTTCATCAATTACTCCCTCAACATTTAGGTATATTACTTTTGTTAGTTCGTCTTTATATTTAAGTTCTGCATCAAATTCTTTAGTATTCAACAAATATCCATCAGGAGCATTTGTTTCTTTAACATAGTAATGACCTATATGTAAATTAGTAAATGTTACCATTCCGTCTGCATTAGTAGTTGCTTTTGTTATTAAATCTCCTTTTTTATGCCATGTAATTGTTCCTGCTACATTCTTAATGTCTTCTTTTGCATATAAAGAAATTTCTGCGTCTTTTAGTTTATTATTATAATCATCTGTCTTATATACTTTGACTTCTCCTGTAGGTTCTGTATTTACAACTGCTTGAGTTGCAGTTTGATTTACTTTAACTTCTACATCATAAGCTTTTGTATCAATTAAATAACCATAAGGAACTGATTTTTCAACTATTGTATAAGTTCCTTTCTTTAGTTTTTCTATTGTTATTTTTCCATTTGTTACTTCTACATCTTTGTTATAATCATTTGGTCCTCTAACATTAAATACTGCACCATTAACTAAATCTCCATTTGTATTTAATTTTTGAAGTTCAATTTTACCAAATGCTTCAATTTTTAATGACATTCTAAAAGAGATAGGATCATTATAATGCATTGAATACAATTGATTTTGTACTCCATCTCTAAATTCAAAATAAATCATTGTATCATTATCTTGTGTATCTTCTCTTATTAATCCCCATGACTTAAATGTTGAGTCTGAAATATTATAATTTTCAAGAGTTGTATTTTCATCAACTGAAATTGTTAAAGTATTTTCTCCTTTGTTGTGTGTAAATGTTATTCCATCTTGAGTTCTATTTACACTTTCATATTTTGAAAACACACCATAATCATCAGATATTGTTTTACTTTCTCCTGCTTGTACTGTTATAGTTGCTCCATCAAAACTTGGTCTTCTTTCCATATCTGCAATTTGATTTTCAATATTGTTTTTGAAATTTTCATAATCAGCTTGAACTGAACCATCTATAAATGTTGCACTACTTTGTCCTAATACTTCCCAAATATATTGTTGTGTAAATACATAATCTTGTTTTACCCATTTCATATCACTTGCAGTAATTCCACCATCTACGGCATAATCTCCATATTGAGAATACCACCCTAGGTAAGCTACCTTACATGCTTTTTTGATTGTTGAATTGCTTGGAGTATAATATTCTCCATTGTATGCTGTACTAGTTGCAAACTCAACACCATGTTCAGCACAGAACACAGTCTTTTTCTCCATTGTGTTTAAATCAATTAAATATCTAATAATAATGCCATATTGTGTATTTGCATTATCAGTTGTTTTCATATATGAGGCATATTGTCCTCCTGCATATCTTCCACTACCTGATGCTGCAAATATTGGCGTTGCATTAGTAATAAATAAAATCATTAACATTAAAAATGCTATAATTTTCTTAAATTTTGATGTTTTTATCATCTTTAATTCCTCCATTTCTTTGTTTTTAAGCACAAAAAAGAACAAGTATTTTTACTTGTTCTTGCGTCTTATTATTTAATTATCTATAATAAAAATTTATAGTCCACTTTCCACAAAATGGACAACTCCATACTTCATATCCATACGGACAATTTTTATCATAGGTTTCTGAATCTATTTCAAATCTTTCCCATTTATCTCCCCATGTTTTTTGTATTCCATCAAAGTAATTTATAGCTTCTTGTTGTGTATTGAACCATTTGTTTGAATTTCCAACTCCTACACCATGATTAGATCCATTACATTTTGGAGTTACAGGTTCAGGTTCTTTTATAGGTTCAGGTTTTGTTTCAACAACGTTAGGTTCTTCCTTTGGTTGTGAAACTTCTTTTGTTTCTTCAACAATAGGTGCTTTTGTTTCTTCTTTTCTTTTATCTTCTTTTGTTATCTTTTCTTCTCTCTTCTCTTCTTCTGCGTTACGTAACGTTATAGTAACGTTACTATTTTCAGATGTTATTTCTTCATTTTCCCTATCATTACTTAATTCTAGCTCATTTTCCTTTTCTAAATTTTCGGATAATTTTCCAAAATCTTCGTTAGAACTTTCGCTAATCATCGTATTTTCTTCGAAGTTTATCGTATTATCTTCAGACTTTGTTGTAACATTTTCAGATAATCTTTGCTTATTGTTTGTATAAATATTTCCTCCCACAAAAGTTGTAAGCATTATTATTAAAATTATTATTAATTTTTTCATAATCAATCATCTCCTTATAAATCAATTATAAATGACTAATTAGAAAAAATCCAAAGTCTAATTTTTATATTTATATATTTATTATTATATATAATATTCTCTTCTTAGTTAGTAATAATAGATAGTATAGGATAGGGATTGTAAGGGGAAGGAATGTGTTACACGAATTATCTTGCATGTTCTCTTTCTTTATCGTGCCATTTTTGATAATAGCTTTCTAAAAATTCATGTATTACATCATTTATCTTATCGTTAGTATAATTCTCTGGAAAATATTTGCGTATATCTCTATACTTTATGTGCTGATTTTCTTTTTGATTTGGTTTTTCTTCACCTAATATTTCTTCCAGTTTTTCGTCTGTAAGTCTGTTTTCTTGAAACATCTTTTTTAATTTTATTGCTTGACCAACAGATGGACTAACCATATCAAATTCAATTTTATTTAAAACAAGATACTGGAATTCATCATCTAAAAAAGATAAATGTTCTGCTTGAGATATTCCCAATTCTTTATTATCTACTTTTTCAAGTAATTCAGGAATTAAATAAGTTAATCTAATATATCTTTTTATTTGACTAACACTTTCTCCTACTTGTTCTGATAAAATTTCATTTGACCTTTTGAACTTCGGTTCATTTTGGTCCGAAGTATTATTTTCTTCTAAATCTACTCTTTTTCCTTGATGTTTCATTGCCTCTAATTTCATTTTTAATGAAAAAGCTCGTTCACTTGGCAATACTTCTTCTCTTTGTATATTTGAATCTACCATTAAAATAGTAGCTTCATCATCTGTTAAATCTTTTACAATAGCGTCAATTTCTGTTAATCCTGCAATTGATGCTGCTAGTTTTCTTCTGTGTCCACTTATCATTTCATAAGTCCCATCTTTTTTAGGTCTTACTATAGTAGGAAATATTACTCCTTCTTCTCTAATGCTATCGACTAGCTTTGCTAATTTATCATCTTTAACAACTTTAAAAGGATGATTTGGAAAGTCTGATATATTTTTTATTGGAATCTTTATTACTTTTTCTAACTTTTCATCCTCTCTTTGTTCTTGAGTAGAAAATAAATCATCTAGCGATGGCAACTTTATATTGGCTCTGTTGTCGTTCACTATGTAACACCTCCTTTGCAAAATTTTCGTAAGCCTTGGCTACTGTTCCGTTTTTGTCATACTCAAATATGCTTTTTCCTCTTATACTAGCCTCTGCCGTTTTTATAGCAATAGGTATTTCTGTATCATATATTTTTACATATTGCCCATAAGTTTCTTCAAGTTCATTTCTAATATCTTTTGCTAAATTTGTTCTTTTATCAACAAGCGTAAGTAATATTCCTTTAACTTTCAGCTCTGGATTTATTGTTTTATTAACTTTCTTTATTGTATCGAACAAATATGTCATTCCTTTTGCAGCAAGATATTGACTTTGAACTGGAATTATAATCTCATCACTTGTTGCTAAACAATTTAGTGGCAATAGTCCTAATGACGGCATGCAATCAATTAAAATATAATCGTAGTTATCTTTTATATTAGATAAGACATTCTTTAATATATATTCCCTACTCATTGCATTGTTTAAACTTAATTCTACTGCTGATAAACTAATATCAGATGGAATTAAATCAACATTTTCTTTATTATGAATTATAGCGTCATTTACATTTATTCCGTCATAATCTGTTATTTCAGCTTGCATTAAGTGAGCAAGTGTTATGGGCATATCTTCTTGATTATAATAGCCTAAACATGTTGTAAGATTTCCTTGAGGATCTGCATCTATAAGCAAAACTTTTTTGCCTTCATTCGCCAAGGCTACTCCTAAAGATAAAGTTGTTGTTGTTTTTCCAACTCCACCTTTTTGATTGGCTATAGCTATAATTTCAGCCATATTTTACCTCCTTTCTTATATTCTTGTGATTGAGAGAAGATAAAAATATTTGTAATTTACTTAACTTTTACTAATTCTTCGAAATCGCTTGCTAAAGCATTTTGCATTTTATTTGTAACTCTAACATATATCTCATAAGTTGTTTTTATGTTGCTATGACCTAATCTTTGTGAAACTGCTTTTATATCAGCACCTCCTTCTATGAGTTTAGTTGCATGCGTATCTCTAAAATCGTGAAACCTACAATTTATTCCTAATTCATAATGAATAACTTTAAAAGGATATTTACATGTATCTGTCCCTTCAAAAACACCATTTCTTTTAACAAATACTAAAGGAACTTCATCAAGTGCAACATCAATTTCCGAATATGCATTTACAATTTTTATTTCAGGCTTTTTATTGTAATAATTCTCTGTTATTTTTCTGTAATGTTTCATATATAAATCGCCATAATCTTTTCTATCTTGTTCTTGTTCCTGTTTGTACTTTTTCAATGCTTCCACTAATGTATCTCCAATTGGTATAGTTCTATAGCTTGATTCAGTTTTACATGTTCCAAAATACCATACTGTTGTTGAATTGCCACTTAAATGTCTTTGTTTTGTAGTTCCTAATTGATTTTTTTTAATAATATTCTTATTAACAGTTAATGTCTTTTTTTCAAAATCAATATCATTCCATGTTAGTGCAAATACTTCTGACACTCTTAATCCTGTAAAATATGCCGTCATAATTGCATAATACATACAATGATTTTTCTTAAATCTGTTTAAAATTTTTTCTATTTCATTATCCGTAAATATATGAGCAGGATCTTCTGGTGGAATATCGTATTTAGGTAATTTTACTCTTAAAGCAGGATTGTTTTTAATCATTTCTTTATCTAAAGCATAATTAAAAGAACCTTTTATAACTTTTAATATATTCTTCATAAAATTTTTACTAAACCCTTTATTTACATATATTCCATTAACAAATTCTTGTAATGTGCTAATTGTAATTTGATTTAACCTATAAAAACCTATTCCTGGTTTTACATGATTTTTAATTATATTTTCATAAGCTTGAATTGTGTGATATTTTAAGTTTACATGGCAATAGTTTTCTAGCCAAAAATCTAGATAATCACTATAGCTCATTATTTCTGGTGTAAAACTATGACCTGTATTGATATATTCAGCCTCTGCTTTAACGCCAGCCTCAACAGCCTCCTTTCTTGTCTTAAAACCTGATTTTGAAATTCTTTGTCTTTTTCCATTAATTTTTGCTATTTCAAATTGATACTGATAAACATTTCCTCTTTTAGTAACATTCATAATAAATACCTCCAATAATTTATTTAATTCAAATTTCACAAAAAAATAGAGTCAACATTCAAAAATGTTAACTCCATTGACTATTTATTTAATTATTAACGGCATTTATTAATAATACATATAATACATATAATACATATAATACAACAACTAATTTTGTTGGCATTTTGTTGGCGAGTCTGTAAGTGTTTATATTACTGCCTTTTCAGATTTGTTGCCAACATTTTTTTAAATTTGGTCAACAAATCGCCAACATTTCTTATTTTTTGCCATATTTTTTAAATATTAAATTTCTTGTATTCCTTGATATTACTGGTTTTTGCCACAGCAATTTTTATATTTTTTCCCACTTCCACATGGACAAGGATCATTTCTTCCAACCTTTGGGCTGTCATTTACAACAGTTTTATTTATTCCTCCTTCTTTAGGAGAAATTTTACCATCAACTAATTCAATAGCATCTTTCTCTTGTTGTAATTTTGTGTCTGTAATTTGAGCTGACTCTTTTCTAGAAGCTCCTTCATCTCTTTGAGTAACATGCATCATAACCTTTACAACATCATATTTAATATCATAAACCATTTCGTCAAACATATCTCCACCTTCAGTTCTATAAACAACAACTGGGTCATGTTGTCCATAAGCACGAAGCCCAACACCGTTTTTTAGTTCATCCATATTATCGATATGTTCCATCCATTTTTGGTCAACTACTTTTAATAATACAACTCTTTCAAGCTCTCTTAATGTTTCACCGAATCTCTCTGATTTATCATCATATATTTTCTTAGCTTCCTTTTGTAATTCATTAATTACATCTTCAACATCAAATTTGTTTTTCTTTAATACTTTTAAATTTTCAATTCCAAAAACATCAAATACTTCTTGAGATAGTCCTTTTTTATCTTTAGATTCATCAGTGATATAAATTGATGCAACTGTTTCGGCTACTGAATTAATCATATCAGTAATGTTATTTTGCAAGTTCTCCCCATCAAGAACTTCTCTTCTTTGAGCATAAATAATCTCTCTTTGTTTGTTCATTACATCATCATAATTAAGGACATTCTTTCTAATACTGAAGTTTCTGCCTTCTACTTTCTTTTGAGCATTTTCAACAGCTTTAGAAATCATTCTTGAAGCTATTGGCATATCATCACTAACACCAATTCTATCATAGACACTAGTAATAGCTTTGCCACCAAAAATTTTCATTAAGTCGTCATCTAGTGCAATATAAAATCTTGACATACCAGGATCACCTTGACGTCCAGAACGACCTCTTAATTGGTTATCAATACGTCTTGACTCATGTCTTTCAGTACCAATAATTTTAAGCCCACCAGCTTCTATAACTTTTTCTTTTTCATCTTCAATTCCTTTATCGTATTTTGCGACTAATTTCCTAAATTCTTCACGTCTCTTTAAGATCTTTTCATCATCTGTTTCATTAAAAGCAGTTGCCTCTTCTATTTCTTCATAGGTATATTTATTTCTCATCTCTTGCTTAGCCAAATATTCACTATTACCACCTAAAACAATATCAGTACCACGACCAGCCATATTTGTTGCAATAGTTACAGCCTTATATTTACCAGCTTGAGCAATAATTTCAGCTTCTTTTTCATGGAACTTAGCATTTAAAACTTGGTGAGGTATTTTCTCCTTAGTAAGCATTTTACTAAGTTTTTCAGATTTATCAATAGAAACTGTACCAACAAGAACTGGTTGTCCTTTTTCATAAGATTCTTTAATATCTTTAACAACAGCTCTAAATTTTGCTTCCATATTTTTGTATATAACATCTGCCTCATCTTTTCTAATCATAGGCTTATTTGTTGGAATTGCAATAACATCTAATTTATAAATTTCCTCAAACTCTTGTTCTTCTGTCATTGCTGTACCAGTCATTCCAGATAATTTTCCATACATTCTAAAGTAATTTTGGAATGTAATATTTGCAAGTGTTTTTGATTCATCTGCAACTTTAACATGCTCTTTAGCTTCAATTGCTTGATGAAGACCATTATTGTATCTTCTACCATACATAATACGTCCAGTAAATTCATCAACAATTAAAACTTGTCCTTCTTTAACAATATAGTCTACATCTTTTTTCATTATTCCATGTGCTCTTAACGCTTGATTAACAGCATGTACTAATTCTGAGTTTTGTAAATCATTAAAGTTCTCAAGTCCAAATTCTTCTTCAGCCTTCTTAATACCTTTTTGAGTTAAAGTAGATGCTTTTGCCTTTAAGTCAATGATGTAATCATATTTTTCATTATCTTCTTCCTGATCTAAATCTTTTACATCCTCTTCAATTAAGGTCTTTGACTCTAATTTGCTTACAAATCTATCAGCTCTTCTATATATATCAGATGCCTCATTAGCACGACCAGAAATAATAAGTGGTGTACGCGCTTCATCAATTAAGATACTATCAATTTCATCGACAATTGCATAATTAAGTTCTCTTTGAACTAATTGATTTTTATATACAACCATGTTATCTCTTAAATAGTCAAATCCAAACTCATTGTTTGTTCCATAGGTTATGTCACAATTGTATGCTTTCTGTTTTTCATTAGGTTTCATTTGACTAATAACAAGTCCAACTGAAAGTCCCAAAAAATTATATAATTTTCCCATCCATTCACTATCTCTTTTAGCAAGATAATCATTTACGGTAATAATATGTACTCCCTTACCTTCTAGTGCATTTAGATATGCAGGTAAAGTAGCAACTAAAGTTTTTCCTTCACCAGTTTTCATTTCGGCAATTCTACCTTGATGTAGAACCATACCACCAATTAGCTGAACATCAAAATGTCTCATTCCTAAAACTCTTTTAGATGCTTCCCTAACAACAGCAAATGCCTCTGGTAATATATCATCTAAAGTTTTACCTTTATTTAACTGTTTTTTAAAATACTCTGTTTTTGCTTTCAATTTTTCATCTGAAAGTTTCTTCATTTCTGGTTCTAATGCATTTATTTTATTAATTGTTGGCATTAGTCTTTTAACTTCTTTTTCACTATATGATTTAAATAATCCCATTGATAATCCTTTCCTTAATTATATTTAATTTGCAAAACAATTATTTATATAAAATAATACTTATTTACTATACCACTTAATTGAATATTTGGCAAGGTTTTTGGGAGTAAAAACTTAAATTTAGAAATAAGAATTTTTCAGTCGCCTCTCATATCCAAATTAACAAATCATGAATATAATACAAGCACTATAAATACTATTAAATGAAAGTGAGGCATATATGTTTATATTTAATTTAAAAATAAATAGGAATAAATTTTTAAAGATTTTCAAATTTATAATAATTGTTTTAGCAATAATAATTATTATCCTATCCATATTTACAATTTTTCAAAAATCAAAATCTGAACAGAATAGTTTTGATAAAATTCAAGATAGCACGTTGAAAATAGAAAGTAACAATTATACAAATTTTCTAAAAGAATGTCATGAAAACATAAATAAATACTTAGATAAAAAAGTTAAAATAACAGGATATGTCTATAGATTGCCAGATTTTTCAGATAATCAATTTGTATTAGCTAGAACAATGTTAATTAACTCAAATAGTCAGGCTGTAGTTGTAGGAATACTTAGTGAATTTGAAAATGCAAAAGATATTAAAGATTACTCTTGGATAGAAATTAGTGGAACAATAGTAAAAGGAAATTACTATGGAGAGCTTCCAATTCTAAAAGCAAACGAAATAAAAGAAACCCAAACACCAGAAGAGGAATTTGTTCATGAACCTACAGATTAAATTAATTTTGCGGAAATAATATGTAGCAATAGTATAATCCCTTTTTGTATCAAGATTTTTAAATTCACTAAAAAATGTTATCCTCTCTCAAAAATATCTCTCAATACACCTTTATCAATTAAAGGTGTATATATTTCTTTAATCACAATTAATAAAACTGGTCCAATTATTAATCCTATTAATCCCCAAAATTTATAACCAGTAAACATTGATATTAGTGTAAAAACTGGATGAATTCCAATTTTTTTACTCACAAGCTTTGGTTCAAGCATATTTCTGACAATCCCCATAATAGAAAATAAAATCAAAATAGAAACACCTAATATATAATCACCTTTTAAGGCCTCTATAACCGCCCAAGGAATCATAACTGTGCCAGAACCTAAAATAGGTAAAGCATCAACAAATCCAATACCAATAGCCATAAATAATGGATACTCTATATTAAGCCCAAAAAGCTTAAACCCTATAAGTCCTATTAAGGAGATTGCAAAAGATATTAGAATTAATGTCGCTTCAGCCTTTAAATAATTACCTAATCTTTTTGTAATCTCTTTAACATGCAATATAAGTTTCCTAGACCAACGTTCAGGCAAATGATGTTCAATTTGATCTATCATATATATTTTATCTGTACATATAAAATACAAGGCACCAAAAGAAAAGAAAATAGTGGTCAAAATATTAGGTACTTTAGTAATCCATTCTCTAACAATATTTAAAGTATTTACAATCCATTTAGTAATTTCCCCAATATAGTCCGCTTCTGAATCATGCAATTTATTCTTTAAATCTTCTGGAATTTTTCTATTTATCACTTCATTATTAGTTATACTAGAAATAAAATCCCTTGCTCTATTATAATATTCTTCAGAATTATCTAATATTTTACTAGATTCATTAAAAACTGTAATTCCACCCCAAGATAGTAAGCCCACAATTAAAATACTAGCAAATATAATCACAAAAATAGAACTGTTTTTTCTTGTCCATTTTAACTTTTTCATTAAAAACTTAATAATTGGTTCAATTAAAAGAGCTAATGCAAAAGCAATCAAAAATGGCATGTAGAAAATAGATAATTTAAATATACACAACAAAATTAAAGTTGTAAAAGCTAAATTTAAACATCTTTTTGCGACCTTACTCCAGTAATTATAATCAGAAACCATCAATTACTCCTTTGAATCAACTCTATTAGTATTATACGCATATGAAAGACTTATTATTCATCCTCTGGGAAAGGCACATCTTGAAATGAAATATCGTTTGAAGCATTTCTACATCTAGGGCAATGATGTTTTTTCTTTTTTTGTTTATTATTTAATACACTATTTATAATAAGTATTTTTATTAAATCTTTTAGTATGTTATTATTAGCTTTTAAATTCGAAGTTATAGCAAAATCACCCCCCCTATTAACTACACTAATACTATTTATTTCAGGTTCAACAGCCAAATAGATTTTTTCTGTCATCACATCAATTAAATTATTATCAATATCCTCATCTAAATAATTTTTCACAATAATCTCTACTATGGGTTCAATCATTTTATAGATTTCAGGATACATTTTATCAAGACTATCCAGACTTTGTTCACCACTATTATCTGCATTTACCTGAACAGCCTCAAATTGATGTATCTGTTCTGTTTCTTGTTCTTTTAAATTATTATCATTATTTTTTATTTTATGTTCATTATTATCACTTAATTGTATTGAATTTTTCTTATTGGATTCTTGTACTACTTTATTTTCGCCCTTTTCAACTGATTTATCATTTACTTTCAATTCGCTTTTTTTAACATTAGAAGAGTTTTTACTATAAGAATCTTCCTCACTATCTTTATCTATTTTATAAGTTTCATCAATGAAATTGACTATCGGTTCTGTATATGTATCTGCAAAATAATCAGCCATATTATATTGTTCACCTAATATCTTCTCTAAATAATCATTGTCATACATAAAAATACCTCCTAACATTATTATATGTTAAAAGGTATAAAAACATTACTATTATTGACTTTTAAATTCTCCTACGCTCATCCTAAATAAAACTATATCTAAATAAATTAAATATTATTTACAATTTCTTTAAATCTATTTCCTCTTTCTTCAAAGTTCCTGAACAAGTCAAAACTTGCACTGGCCGGAGAAAATAAAACAACTTCACTAGTCTGTGCAACCTCTTTTGCAGTTCCTACAGCTTCTTCTAAAGAACTACACCTATATATAGGAATTACTTTATTTTCTTTTTTTAATTGCTTTACAACTGCCTTTTCTATTTTGTCAGCCGTAGCTCCCATCAAAACAAGTTTTGAAACATTTTTTACTATAGGTTCAGCAATTGGCTCATAGTCTAAATTTTTGTCATATCCACCAGCAATTAAAACTATTTTTTCATCAAACGAATTTAAACCTGCAATTGTTCTAGTTGGGCTGGTTCCTATTGAATCATTAAACCATTTAACTCCATCAATTTTTTTTACAAATTCTAGTCTATGCTCAACTCCACCAAAACTTTCTATTGTTTTTACAATAACATCTTCTGTAACTAATCCGTACGTTGCGCCAATTGCTGAACAAGCATTTTCACAATTATGTTCTCCTCTTAATTTCATATCTTTTTGCTTTACTAAATGCTTTCTAACTCCCTCATCACAATACTTAATTGTTTTATCTGTTTCATCAAATATAATACCATCATCAAGTATTTTTTTATGACTAAAATAAATCACTCTACCCTTAGCATCATACTTAAAATTTTTCGTGATTTCATTATCATAATTAATAACTAATTTACCATTTTCATTTTGATATAAAAATATGTTTTTCTTACTATCAATATATTCTTGATAATCTTTGTGTACATTTAAATGATTTGGTGTAATATTTGTAACAACAGCTATATCTGGACTAATCTTCATATCCATAAGCTGAAAGCTACTTAGCTCAAGAACAACATAATCTTCTGGCATCATTTCTTTAATTTGAGTAAATAATGGAATCCCTATATTTCCTCCTAAATAACAATTCTTTCCTGATTGTTTTAATATCTCATAAATAAGTGATGTCGTAGTTGTTTTTCCATCACTACCTGTCACTCCAATTACTTTACTAGGAGTTAATTCAATTACTTTCTCAATTTCAGATGTAAGAATTGCACCTCTTTCAATTTCTTTTAATATTTCAGGTGTATCAGGTCTACAACTTGGCGATCTAAAAATATAATGAAATCCAAACAATTTCTCTAAACTATTTTCACCAAAATAATATTTTACATTTTTATTTTCAAGCTCGTCAATAATGCTTTTGTTCAATTTATCTTTTTCTCTATTGTCAAACACTGAAATAGAACAATTCAAATTATAAAAATAATCTATTAAAGGTAAATTGCTAATCCCTAAGCCAATTATAGCTATTCTTTTTCCCATTATCTCTTTATTAAACTCTTCTAATTTATTATTTACAAACATATGTTACTCCTTACTATCCTAAAATTTTAAAACACATCTACCTTAATATTTTCTAATATCTTTTCAGCAGATTCTTTTGCCGATTTACAATCAGTTACATCAACAATTATAGTATTTTCATACTTTTCATTATATCCAGCCTTTTCGTGCATCCTATCTCTTTTTAAAATGGTATCCCTTATCTGCTGTCTGGTATATTTCCCTTTAAATTGTTTAAATCTTCTATTAACTCTTTCTTCAAGAGAAGCGGTTATAAATATATGAACTTTCATATCAGGATATATTTTAATCAAGTCCCTAGCAGAAACAATAACATTATATTTTTCTCTATATTTATCTATTATACTTCTTGCAAACTTGTATAATGAATCCGTATTTACTTTATTTGTATATTTAGAAACTCCAGTAGAATTTTTCTCCGTTTGAATTTCATTTTCATTTATTCTTTGACCTTTAATATAAACAACTGTATGCCTATTTTCAATCTCAAATTTTATTTTTAATTTTTTTATTAAATCAACTGGTTCAACATTTTTTCCAAATAACATTTTTATTAATGTAGGAATAGCTAATGGCGATTTTTTTACACCCATTACAACAGCTCTCGCAATTAAACCTGCATCAGCAAATATACTATTTGGAATCATTTTTATTAGTTCTTTACATACTGATGTTTTACCAGATGATACATCTCCTTCAATTCCAATCACAAAATTTTCTGCCATCTTTTCTCCTTACATATTATCCAATGATGTTGCTATTATATAGCGAAAACTCACAAAAGTCAAACATTTCACATACATTAAACCTATCTCTCACACTGTACTAAAATCTATATTTCCAACTTTTGATGTTATATGAATAAAATCACTTTTTTAGTAAATACTATTATTAATATTTTTTTGGAGGTGTTATTATGGCTAAAGGCTCAAAAAAGAAAAAAGATACTAAGAACAGTGATAACAAAAGTCAACAAGCTAAAAACACAGCTAGCAGTAACAACTAAACAGAAAAAGGGTGACATAGTTAATGTCACCTCTTACTGTTTATTAACAGTGTTTTCGTTTACAATATGCCTGCTAAATATAAAATAAATCCAAGTATAATAGTACTCCTAAATACAATGTATATATTATATCATTTTTAACAATACTTACAACACATTATAATTATAATAAAGTTATGTCAACTGATTGAATGTAAATTTTACTCACATTTTTTTATTTATTTTAAATATGGTTTTAAGAATTTTCCTGTATAGCTATGCTCATTTTTACAAATCTTTTCCGGTGTTCCCTGTTCAATTATTTCTCCACCATATTCTCCACCTTCTGGTCCTAAATCAATAATATAATCACAAGTTTTTATTAAATCAAGATTATGTTCAATCACAAGAACTGTATTTCCACCATCTACAAGTCTTTGTAATATATCAATTAATCTATGTACATCATCTATATGAAGACCTGTAGTTGGTTCATCCAAAACATATAATGTTTTTCCAGTTGATCGTTTTGAAAGTTCAGTTGCTAGTTTTATTCTTTGTGCTTCACCTCCGGACAATGTTGTTGATGGTTGTCCTAGTTTAATGTATCCTAATCCAACATCATATAATGTTTGTACTTTTTGTTTTATTTTTGGAATACTATCAAAAAAATCTAATGCTTCTTCAACTGTCATATCAAGAACATCTGCTATTGATTTCCCCTTATATTTAACTTCTAATGTTTCTTTATTATATCTTTTACCTTTACAAACATCACAAGGAACATAAACATCAGATAAAAAGTTCATCTCAATTTTAAGAATTCCATCACCAGAGCAAGCTTCACATCTTCCTCCAGCTACATTAAAGCTAAATCTTCCTTTTTTATATCCTCTCATTTTTGCTTCATTAGTAGTTGCAAAAATATCTCTAATATGGTCAAAAACTCCTGTATATGTTGCTGGATTAGATCTTGGGCTTCTTCCAATAGGTGATTGGTCAATATTAATAACTTTATCAATATTTTCAATCCCTTTAATATCTTTGCATTTTCCAACTTTCATATTAGATTTATTTAATGTTTTATATATATTTTTATATAAAACATCATTTACCAATGTACTTTTTCCAGAACCAGACACTCCTGTAACACATATAAAATTACTAAGTGGGAATTTTACAGTTATATCTTTTAAATTATGTTCTTTTGCCTTAATAACCTCTAAATATTTTCCTTTACTCTTTCTCCTCTTTTTAGAAACGAGTATTTTCTTTTCTCCACTCAAATATTGCCCAGTAATAGAATCCTTTACTTTTGCTATTTGCTTTGCTGTTCCATGTGCCATTACATATCCTCCATGAACACCTGCACCAGGACCAATATCAATAACATCATCTGCAGAATACATTGTGTCTGTATCATGCTCTACAACAATAACAGAGTTTCCCAAATCACGAAGTTTTTTTAATGTATCAATTAATTTTGCATTATCTCTTTGATGCAATCCAATACTCGGCTCATCTAAAATATACATAACCCCTGTAAGTCCAGAGCCAATTTGTGTAGCTAGTCTAATTCTCTGTGACTCACCTCCAGATAGAGTTGAGGCACTTCTTGACAATGTTAAATAATCTAGTCCAACATCAATTAAAAACTGTAGTCTTGCATTTATTTCTGTTAAAATCTGCTCAGAAATCATTTTATTTTTCTGGCTTAGCTTTAATGAATTTAAATATTTTTTAATATTAATTACAGACATATCAGTTAATTGTTTAATATTCTTTGTTCCAACTTTTACAGCTAATACCTCTGGTTTTAATCTAGCACCATGGCATGATGAACATTCCGCTTCACTCATATAAAATTCATAAAACTGAATCATTCCAGCAGATTTTGTTTCTCTGTGTCTCCTTTCTAATGTTGGAATTACACCTTCAAATGGTATACTATTTTTTCTAGTTCCAAATGCACTAGTATATTCAAAATCAATAATTTCATCTCCAGTTCCATACATAATTTTATCTAAAAACCATCTCGGAAGTTTTTTTATCGGAACAGTTATATCAATATTATAATGTTTTGCAATTGCTTCAAAATACATTTTTGCAATTGTATCTCCTTTTTTCATAGTACTTGCACCAAAACATTTTACACCATCATATAATGTTAAATTTTTATCCGGAATAAGTAAATCTTCATCCATCTTCATTAAATAGCCAATTCCTGTGCATTCTGGGCAAGCACCTGTAGGATTATTAAATGAAAACATTCTAGGAGTAAGTTCTTCAAAGCTAATTCCACAATCAGGACAAGCATAATTCCCACTATATAATTTTTCACCTTTTCCCACAAAATCAACTCTTACAAGATTGTCTGCAGCATTTAATCCAGTCTCGATTGATTCATTTAGCCTTGCTCTAATATCAGGTTTTACAACAAGTCTATCAATAATAATATCTATTGAATGTTTTTTCTTTCTATCAATTGTAATATCATCTGTAAGTTCAACTACTTCACTATCAATTTTTGCTCTAACAAATCCCTCTCTAGCATATCTTTCAAGTAATTTTTTATATTCTCCTTTTTTATTTCTAACAATAGGCGCTAATATCTGAATTCTAGTCCCTTCGTCACATTCCATTATACTATCTACAATTTGGTCAACACTCTGCTTTTCAATTTTTTTACCGCATTTAGGACAATAAGGAACACCGATTCTTGCATATAATAAACGAATGTAATTATATATTTCAGTAACAGTTCCTACAGTAGAACGAGGATTCCTGGAAGTTGTTTTTTGGTCAATTGATATAGCTGGAGATAACCCTTCTATTGATTCAACATTAGGCTTACTCATCATTCCCAAAAATTGCCTTGCATAAGAGGATAAACTTTCAACATATCTCCTTTGTCCTTCAGCATATAGTGTATCAAATGCTAATGATGATTTACCAGAACCGGATAAACCTGTTATTACTACCAGTTTTTCCTTTGGAATCTCTATATTTATGTTTTTTAAATTATGTTCTTTAGCACCACTAATTGTTATCTTATCTATTCCCATATCATACTCCATTTACTATAATTAACATTAATAATTATAGAACATTTGTTTTAAAAAGTCAATAGTTTTTTAAGTATTAATTTAGTAACTTTAACCAATTGTAATAATTCGTATTTATTTTATTCGTTTATTAAACTCTATAATTATAGAATTTGATTCAACATTTTTAGTAACTACAGAATTTGCACCAATTTTAACATTATCACCAATATTAATATTTCCTAAAACTTTAGCTCCAGCTCCAATCATTACATTATTTCCTATAGTAGGATGCCTTTTTTTGTCCTTTTCATTTCCTTTTCCACCAAGAGTTGCTCCATGATAAATTGTACAATTATCACCTATGACAGCTGTTTCACCAATTACAACTCCCATTCCATGATCAATAAATAAATTATTGCCAATACTTGCCCCTGGATGTATTTCAATTCCTGTTAATAATCTTCCAATCTGTGAAATTAATCTTGCTAATAAAAAAAATTTATTCCTATATAAAAAATGTGACACCTTATAAAAAAATAAGCTATAAAGTCCTTGATATAGAAACACTTCAAATATGTTTTTACATGCTGGATCTTTTTGTTTTATATTTTTTGCAATACATATTATACTCATACCCACCCCCTCAGTTTATAATATGATATTATCTATAATATTGTTAAAATCGGTTATTTCTCATCTCATAATAAGTTTTTATAGAACTCCTATATAATAGAACAATAGCGGACATTGATAAAACTAAAAAAACACCACCACAAAATGTGAGGATGCACTCTATAACTATGAATATGTAAAGTATGGAGCTACCAGTGAGAATCGAACTCACGACCTACAGGTTACGAATCTGTTGCTCTACCAACTGAGCTATGGTAGCACTTCTTAAAAATAATATTAGCATATATTTTAATAAAAATCTAGACATTTCATAAAAAAATATCACATTCGCTCGATTCATACATACTACGTTCTTTTGTTAAAACATTCATGCTTAATTATATATTATTACACTTATATAGTCAGCCATTTTTTTCAATCTCAAAAGTTACGTTGACTCAATTAATAAGTATCCCCTTTGGTTATTTTCTAAAATTTAGGAATTGCAACTAGTGGTCTAAATCCGTAAGGTATTAAAGTATGCATAATCATATGAAAATCCTAAAACACCATCTCTGCTAATATAGATTAAGCCATAATCTCTAATTGACGACGGAGAAGCCAACCACATTCCGTCTGCTTTTGTTGAAGATGTCCTTACCCACATATTTCCTGCATTTTCTCCTATTGCATTTGTTTTATCCACACCTGAAATACTGTTGGACCACTCATTTTCTCCAATTTTTACCTTATAACCATTTTCATTTGTATTTGTTAAATCAACTGTTTCATATACTCCTAATTTATTTGTACTATGTCTTGCATTATATGATAGAGAAAACATTTCTAATGTAGGTCCACCCATTGCGTATGCACCTTTACTTCCATCTGCAAAACTTCCCCATTTGCCAATATCCATCATATATGCTACTGCCATTATATTCTTATTTGTGCTATTTGGAAATTCATCTACCCATTTTAAATATGTACTCACAAGTAAATTTCTATTGCTTTCACCTTCTTTTAGTGTATTTGCTTGTGAACCTCTTCTATATTCTGTTGTACTTGTCAATACATAATCATTATAGTTATTAGTTGAAAATCTTGCACAGTAATTTGCTTTCAAACTCGTCGTATTAGTTGATTTTAGCAAGTCTGTACTTGCAAATTTTTTTCTCCCTATTGTTACTCCTTCACATGGTAACTCTGAATTTGGTACATAATCACTCGCTATTACATAATAATTGATATTATCATCATAAAACAATTGCCATTTTATATCAGGATGAATTATTGACTTATAGTTTGTTTCTTTGCCGTATAGGTTCATTATGTCATCTTGTGATATTGATTTTAAACTTTCTTCACCTACTTTTAAATCTATTTTTTCTATTACATAATCTTTTTCTATTTTTTCTATATTATCGTCTATTTCATCTACTATTAATTCTTCAATTTTAGTTGAATTTTTCCATGTTTCTGATGCTATTTTAGTTTTTTCTATCATTCCGTTACTTCCTAGTGCTAAACTTATTGTTACTCCTGCAAGGATTAATAAAACTATAATTGTAACAACTAATGCCACTAATGTAATTCCGGCCTGCTTATATTGCTCTATGTTTAATATATCTATATATCTAGTGTGTTTGAAAAAATTAATGTTTTTTTTTTGAGTTTTATTTCTAGTTTTATGTAGTGTTATGCAGATTTTCGCTGTTTTGTGTACCTCATTTTCTTCCATTTTTTACTTTCCTTCCCTTGTTTTTTTATCACTTTCATTCGTTTAATTCGATATTTTTATTATATATATAATCATATTTTATGTCAATATATTTTTATAATTTCTTTTGGTGTAGGTTTGTCAAACATATAGCACACTTTATTGTTACTACCAGGGTTGTGGCACCTTATGTACTGTGTTCTTTTGCAAATCATAATACTCTCATTCTCATATAATCATCTATTATAGATAAAAAAACTAATACTCTCTTCCCATAACATCAAAAAAAGTTTGAAATTGATATCCGTTTTCCCTAAAATAATTAATTACATCAGGTAATGTTTCATAAGTTAAAATTTTATCTGAAGCATCATGCATAAGTAAAACAATACTAGACTTATCCTGAGTAGTTTCAACTAAATTCTCCATTATTTTTTCTTTAGTATCAGCACCATCAGCATCATTCGTTAAAGCATTCCAATCAATACTAGCAATTCCATTTTCCCTCAATTTTTGTTTAGCTTCAGCTTTTAAATCAGCATAATATCCACCATACGAACCACCGGGAAATCTAAAAATAAGTGTATTAAAATTTTGATTTCCAACTGCATCACGAATTAATTGGTTATCAGCATTGTATTCATCTATAACAGTTTCTACGCTTTCATATATTTGACTATATTTGTGAGAATAACTGTGATTAGCAATAAAATGCCCTTCTTCATATTCTCTCTTAACTAAACTAGGATATCTCTCAACCATAGTTCCCAAAGCAAAGAAATTTGCCTTAATGTTTTGTTCTTTTAAAAAATCCAAAATAAATGGTGTTACTGCCTCTGTTGGGCCATCATCAAATGTTAATAATACCCTTTTAGTATCACTATGACTATAAATGTTGTCTAACTTTACGAATTCCTTCTCACTTATAGGATTATACAATTTTGCTAATATTTCAGCTTTCCTTTTCTCTTCCTCTATCCTTCTTGCTTCTTGTTCTGCCTCCTCTTTTCGCTTCAACTCTAATTCAATTTTTTTTTGTTTCTCAGCTTCCTCTATTTTTATCGAATCATTAATACCATTAATCAAAAAAACAAGCAAGATAATAAGTGCTGTTACTGAAATAACAACAGCACCTACAACTTTTTTCTTATTAATTTTCCTTCCTTGATATAGTATTTGATTCATAAATTATATCCTCTATTATTATAAATTATTTTTCTAATAGTCTTTGCATTGTATACCAAGCTAGCTCAGCACATTTAACTCTAGCCGGCATATTTGATATATTTTGCAAAGCATTTGCTTCTTCTAAATCCTCTATTTCTTCATCTGTTATTTTTTGTCTTTTTACCATCTTTAAAAATATATTAATTAGCCTTAAAGCTTTCTCTTTAGTTTTCCCTTTTAATAAGTCAATCATTATTGATGTTGATGCTTGTGATATTGCACAACCGTGTCCAGTAAAAGCAATATTTTTTATTACATCTCCATCCATAATTATCTCTAATGTTATATCATCACCACAACTTGGATTATGCCCATGCTCTTTATTTGTCGCTCCATCTAATTTATGTTTATTATAAGTCGCAGTACTTTGTTCCATTATTACATCAGTATATATTGAATTTAAATCGTCCATTTATTATCCTTTCATTTTGTTTTGTTCTTTTGATTTATATAAAAGCATAATCATCCTTGAAAACAATTAAATAATTTACTATTTTTTTAGATTCAAAAAATTATATATAGAAAATATACTAATAATTTTACAAATTAAATCCATTTATTAAACATCTCTTTAGTCTTTTTCAATCCATCAATCAATCTGTCAACATCATCCATAGTATTATATATATAAAAACTAGCTCTACAAGTTGATTCTAAATTCAAATATTTGTGAAGAGGTTGTGCGCAATGATTACCAGATCTAATACATACATTTTTGCTATCCAAAATACTAGCAACATCGTGTGGGTGTATTCCTTTTAAATTAAAAGAAATAACTCCCGCCCTTTTTTCTAAATCTTTTGTTCCATATATTGTTATAAATTCTAATTTTGATAGTTCCTTCATTGCATACTCAAGAATTTTGTATTCATATTTATGGACATTATCCATTCCAATATTATTTAAATAATCAATTGCAGATTCAAAACCAACAGCACCCTCAGCGTTTTGAGTTCCCGCTTCAAACTTTGCAGGAGCAGCTGCAAATGTTGTTTCTTGTTCATATACATATTCTATCATATCTCCACCAAAAAGAAAAGGAGGTATTTTATCTAGCAATTCTTTTTTCGCAAAAAGGACTCCAATTCCAAGTGGAGCAAGCATCTTGTGTCCTGAGAATACTAAAAAATCAACATCTAAATCTTGAACATCAATCTTCATATGAGGAACGCTTTGTGCACCATCAACAACAACAATTGCTCCAACTTCATGAGCCCTTTTTACTATTTCCTTAATAGGATTAATAGTTCCTAAAACATTAGATACTTGTGTAATAGCAACAATCTTTACACCAGGAATAATTTTAGACATTATTTCTTCTTCTGGTATTATTCCTTCATCATTTATATACATATATTCTAGTTTAGCATTCCTTTTTTTAGCAACAAATTGCCAAGGGACAAGATTAGAATGGTGTTCCATAATTGAAATAACAATTTTATCATTTTCACTAATATTATTCAGTCCATAAGAATATGCAATTAAGTTTAAACTTTCAGATGAATTTCTAGTAAAAACAATTTCTTCAGGTCTTTTAGCATTAATAAAATCAGCAACTTTTCGTCTAGCATTTTCATAAACTTCTGTTGCTCTAATACTTAATTTGTATGCACCTCTATGCGGATTCGCATTGTCATTTCCATAATAATTGCTAATTGCCTCAATAACTTGCTTAGGTTTTTGTGTAGTTGCACCACTATCTAAATATGCTATTTCTCCACTTTCAAGAAGCGGAAAATCCTTTTTATAATTAATCATATTAATGTTTCCTCCATTTTTTTGAGTGATAAAAAACATTTATATATATTTTTCAATAACACTATATATCTCGTTTTCTAATTCAATATTATTTATAGATTTTATAATTCCATTAAAATTAGCTTTTACAATAAGCCTTTTTGCATCATCATAAGATATTCCCTTAGTCATAATATAAAAAATCATATTTTCATCCAATTTTCCAGATGATATACCATGCTCTCCATTAACATCTTCTTCATGGCATAAAAGCATAGGAAGAGATTTTGATTTAGCCTTATTTGAAAGAATCATACAATTTTCATTTTCAATACCTTCAGCTTTTGATGCACCCTTTTTAAAATCAATAGTTCCCTTAAAACTTTTAGATGAACATCCTGTAAGCGCACCTTGTGATTCAATATTACATTTAGCATTTTTTCCTAATACTTCTATATTATAGTTTATGTCAATTATATCATTATCTGTTCCTAAATAAATACTTTTCAACTCATTTGTAGAATTATCCCCTAGCATTTTAGAATAATAATTTGAAATCTTATACTCTCCACCAATTTCAATTAATCTATGAGTTAAAAATGCACCATCTTTCAATTCGTTTTCAACTGCTATAAAACTCTTTGAATTGTTATTTATTAAATTTGCTATAGTTATATCCGCTATAGCATTCTCACCTAATACAGTAACTTGTTTTAAATGATGAAAATTTTCATTTTCCAGCTCATTACAGTAATGTAAAATAAAACTAGCTTTTGAATTTTTTTCTAAATATATTTCAATATTATCAATCAAATTATTATTATCTTCATCAAATAAATAATCCAAAACTATTGGTTTCTCAATTGTAGAGTTTTCAGGAATACGAATAACTATTTTTGAATAGTTTTCAAACTCTAAACCTATATTACTTCTTAATTTTTTTAGTTGTCCAACATCAGATTCGATAATATCAACTTCAATTTTATTCAGCTCTTCGGTATAAATACTAAAATTATCAAAATACTTATATTGTGGAATATCTAAATTCAGTTTAATATCATTTATGCCGTAATTTTCTGATGTTCGAACAGGAGAACTATTTAAAATATATTCTTTCATTATTTTTTCCTTTCTAGGTTACCAATAGGGACCTAAAAAAAGTATTAGCCAATGCTTCCTTCTAATTCAATATTAATTAAGTTATTCATTTCAACTGCATACTCTAATGGTAATGCCTTTGAAATAGGATTTGCAAATCCCCTTACAATCATAGCCTTTGCTTCTGCTTCTGAAATTCCTCTTGACATCAAATAGAAAATAGCTTCATCAGAAATTTTTCCTATTTTTGCTTCATGTGAATATTGAACATCATCTGTTTCAATTGTGTTAGTTGGAATAGTATCAGAACGTGATTCACTATCAAGCATTAAAGACTCACAATCAACAGTTAACTTAGAATGTTTCGCTTTAGGTTTAATTAAAACATTGCTCCTAAATGTACATACTCCACCATCTTTTGAAATAGATTTAGAATCTACTACTGATGATGTGTTTTGTGCATTGTGAACAATTTTTAATCCAGTATCTAAATTTTGTCCTCTTCCAGCAAATGATATACCAGTAAATTCACATTTAGCATTCTTCCCATTTAAAACACTCATAGGATAAAGCATTGATATTTTAGAGCCAAATGAACCTGTTACCCACTCAATCTTTCCATTTTCGCTAACAATAACTCTTTTTGTATTCAAGTTCATCATATTTTTTGACCAATTTTCAATCGTTGAATATCTCAAAAAAGCATTTTCTTTTACAAATAACTCTACACAACCAGCGTGTAAATTAATTTCATTATATTTTGGAGCAGAGCATCCTTCTATAAACTGAAGTGATGCTCCTTCATCTACAATTATCAACGTATGTTCAAATTGACCAGCTCCAGGTGCATTTAGTCTGAAATATGATTGAAGCGGAATATCAACATTTACCCCTTTTGGAACATAAACAAAAGAGCCTCCAGACCAAACAGCATAATGTAATGCTACAAATTTATGATCTGTAACTGGCACACATTTCATAAAATATTGTTTTACTAAATCAGGATATTTTTTTACTGCCTCATCAAAATCAGTATAAATAACACCTTGTTTAACTAATTCATCTTTTATACTATGATATACAATTTCAGAATCATATTGAGCTCCAACACCGGCCAAAGAAGTTTTCTCTGCTTCAGGAATTCCTAATGCGTCAAATGTGCTTTTAATTTCATCTGGAACATCATCCCATGTTCTTTGCATATTAGTTTTTGGCTTAACATAAGTTGCAATTTGGCTCATATCTAATTCACTTAAATCTGGACCCCATGTTGGCATTTGTAATTCATAAAATTTTTTAAGCGCCATTAATCTTAGTTCCAACACCCAACTAGATTCATTCTTTTTTTTAGATATATCTTTTATTACATCTTCAGTTAAACCTATTGTCTTGTAACTATAATTTTCATGATTCTTTATATTATAAATATTTTTTATTTTATTATTTTCATATTTTGTTAAATCTGCTTTCAATTTTTATTTATAAGCTCCTCTCATATAATGATTGAAAATTTAGAATTGCACCAGTTAAATGTATTTTGCATAACCTTCTTCCTCAATTTGTTCAGCTAAATTTGCGTCACCTGTTTTAACAATTTTTCCATCTACTAAAATGTGCACTTTATCTACTTTCAAATCATTTAATATTTTAGTTGAATGAGTAATTATCAAGACAGCATTATCATCATTTTTATACATATTAATACCTTTTGAAACAGTTCTAATTGCATCAACATCAAGTCCAGAATCTGTTTCATCAAGTATTGCAAGCTTAGGGTTCAAAGTAAGCATTTGAAGTATTTCATTCTTCTTTTTTTCTCCACCAGAAAATCCAACATTTAAATCTCTTGTACTATATGATGGATTCATATCAAGTTTTTTCATATTTTCTTCTAACTCTTTTTTAAACTTAAATATTTTAACTGGCTCACCTGTTCTTGATGATTGAGCTGTTTTTAAAAAATTAGTGACAGAAATTCCTGGAACTTCTTCCGGTGTTTGAAAAGACATAAAAATCCCCTTTTTTGCTCTCTCATCTGTTTTTAATTTATTTATATTTTCTCCATCAAATTCAATATTACCTTTGATTACATTGTACTGTGGATTATCTAAAATAATATTAGCTAAAGTAGACTTTCCAGCTCCATTTGGTCCCATAATAACATGAATCTCACCTTTATTAATTTCAAGATTTAATCCTTTCAATATTTCTTTTTCGCCTGCATTAGCATATAAATTTTTTATTGTTAATAGATTCATTTTTTATACCTTTCTATGTAAAATGTTAGTCTAAACTAACATTTATTATCATATCATTTTTATTAGTTAAAGTCAATACAATAGCACTATAATTGTATTAGTTCATTATCTATCTATCTCATCACTTTCTCTTTTATTGCAATTTTGCCCTTCAATGTTTTCAATCATTTCAACACATCTTTTATATACAATAGAATCCTCTCCGTATCGTCCCTTGATGTCTTCTAGTCTTTTTTCATAGCCAACATCATTTCCATATTTATCAATCTGCATATCAGCTTGGTTTAAAATTTTTAAATATAAAGAATCATATTCATTTGTTAGCATTCCATGATAATACACCTCTCTCCAATATTTGTAACCACTTTTTCTTAGAATTACTCCACCAATTTTATTATGGTCAACTCCATCTTTTGAAAACTCATAACCAACATCATGATTAAGTCCAAGCACAAATAAATCTTCTAATTCTCCTTTTTCTAATCCCATATTTGAACCAATTTCTTGCATTTTCTTAGCAACACTATGTGAATGTTTTAATCTATCAATATCCATAAAAACTCCTTTATCCAACTCATATATTATATTAAAAAAGTTTATTTTTTCAAAATAGCTTTAATAAATTCTCTAAATAATGGGGCTGGTTTATTAGGTCTTGACTTAAATTCAGGATGAAATTGACACGCAATAAAGAATTTATTTTTAGTTAATTCAATAATTTCTACTAGATTCTCATCTGGAGATGTACCAGAACATACCAATCCACTATTCTCAAATAATTCTTTATAATTGTTATTAAATTCATATCTGTGTCTATGCCTTTCAGAAATAAAATCTTCCTTATATATTTTATAAGCTAGAGTATTGTGTTTTATTTTACACGGATATGCGCCAAGTCTCATAGTACCTCCTTTTCTCGTAAGACCTTTTTGATTATCCATTATATGAATTACTTGATTTGCAGTATTTTTATCAAATTCCTCTGAATTTGCGTCTTTTATACCAAGAACATTCCTTGCATATTCTACAACAGCCATTTGCATTCCCAAACAAATTCCTAAAAATGGAATATTATTTTCACGAACATATTTAACTGTTCTAATTTTACCTTCAATCCCTCTTTTTCCAAATCCTCCTGGAACTATAATTCCATTATATTTATCAAGAATACTTCCTACATTTTTCGTAGTAATTTTTTCAGAATCAACAAGTTCAATATTTACATTCGCATTATTAGCGAATCCAGCATGTTTTAAGCTTTCAATAACAGATAAATATGAATCTTCTAATTCTACATACTTTCCAACAATAGCTACATTAACACCCTCATCTTTAATATTTTTTATTCTTTTTATCATATTAGTCCATTCAGAATTGTCAGGTTCATTATTCTTTAAATTCAATTTTCTACATACAGCATTTGCCAAACCTTCTTTTTCGAGCATAAGTGGCACCTCGTACAAATCATCAACAGTTGAATTTTCAACAATGTTTTCTTTTTTCACATTACAAAATAAAGCCATTTTTTCTCTCATATCTTCAGATATTTTTATGTCAGAGCGACAAACAAGAATATCTGGCTTAATTCCAAGTCCTTGCAACTCTTTAACAGAGTGTTGAGTAGGTTTTGACTTTAATTCATTCGAACCAGAAATAAATGGCAATAAAGTTACATGAATAAATACAACATTTTTACTTTCTTGTTCTATTCCAACCTGTCTTATAGCCTCCAAAAAAGGTAGACTTTCAATATCACCAACTGTTCCTCCAATTTCGGTAATAACTATATCAATATCTCTATTATCAAAATTATATAGCTTTTCTTTTATCTGATTTGTAATATGGGGAATTACTTGAACTGTCTTCCCAAGATAATCACCCCTTCTTTCTTTTTCAATTACTTCAGAATAAATTTTCCCAGTTGTAATACTTGAATTTTTTGTCAAATTTTCATCAATAAATCTTTCATAATGTCCCAAATCTAAATCTGTCTCTGCTCCATCATCAGTTACAAAAACTTCTCCGTGCTCATGAGGATTCATCGTTCCAGGGTCTACATTTATATATGGATCAAATTTTTGAGCCATAACTTTATAGCCACGATTTTTCAGCAATCTGCCTAAAGAAGCAGCTGTTATACCCTTTCCTAAACCAGAAACAACTCCACCAGTTACAAAAATATACTTTGTATGCATAAAAAACACCACCCTTACTCATCCCCAAAAATATCTCTTAATTTTTCTATAAAAGTAAATCATTCCTATTATAGAAAAAAGAGTTAAAACAAAAGACCTTTTTAGGGGTTTTTTTTAACTCTATAATATCTTTATAACACAGTTAATAATAATAGTCAATATTTTCTATATTTTTTTAACAAAGTTTTTTATTCTTTCCATTGCTTCAATTGTACTTTCATGAGTTCCAAAAGCACTCAATCTAATATATCCCTCTCCTTCAGTTCCAAAACCACTACCAGGAGTTGTAACAACATTTACCTTATTTAATAACAAATCAAAATACTCCCATGATGTATATCCAATTGGAACTTTAAACCAAACATATGGAGAATTAACCCCTCCATATGTTTCATATCCAGCTTGTATCAAACTTTCTCTCATTATTTTACAATTATATTTATAATAGTTTATACTTTCAGATATCTGTTTTTGCCCTTTTTCAGTATATAATGCCTCAGCACCTTTTTGTGAAATATATGAAGCTCCATTAAATTTTGTACATTGCCTTCTATTCCATAGTGAATTCAGTTTTATCTCTTTATCACTTAAATCATAAGCACATACTTCCCTAGGTACTACAGTATACCCACAACGAACTCCTGTAAAACCTGCATTCTTTGAATAACTTCTAAATTCAATAGCTACTTTTTTAGCTCCGTCAATCTCATATATACTATGAGGAATATCATCTTCTTCAATATATTTTTCATATGCATTATCAAATAAAATTAAGGACTTTTCTTTAATTGCATAATCTACCCATCTCTTTAATTCAGTTTTTGTCAAAGCAGTACCAGTAGGGTTATTGGGCATACATATATATATTAAGTCAATATTTCGAGTTGGCAAACTTGGTGTAAAATTATTTTCTGCTGAAAAAGGAATATAAACTATATTAACTCTTCCAGACATCAAACTAACATCTAAATACTCAGGATATACAGGATTTGCAATTCCTACACTAATATTCTCACTTAGCAAATCTCCAAAGTTTCCTATATCTGAAGCAATACCATCTGAAATAAAAATCTCATCTTTATCAATCATAATTGAATTCTTTTTATAATCCCATTTTGATATCTTCTCTCTTAAAAAATCATATCCGATTTCTGGTCCATATCCCTTAAAGCTATCCTTGTTAGATAAATCATCAACTGCACTATGCATTGCATCTATTACACAACTAGGAAGTGGAAGTGTAACATCTCCAATTCCTAATTTAATTATATTAGCATCTGGGTTCATTTCTTTAAAATGATTTGTTCTTTTAGCTATTTCTGTAAATAAATAATTATCCTTTAAATTTAAAAAATTTTCATTTACTCTAATCATAATAAACTCCTTCATATACAAATTTCGCTGGGCCTGTCATATAAACATATTCATCCCATTTTATACTCAAATCCCCGCCTAATAGCTTAACAACCACATTTTGATTAGTATTTACTAAATTATTCAATATACAAGCAACAGCAGATGCTGAAGCTCCTGTTCCACATGCTAGAGTTTCACCAGCACCACGTTCCCAAACTCTCATTTTTATTGTATTATCATCAATTATTTCAATAAATTCTACATTAACCTTTTTTGGAAAATGATTATCCCTTTCAATGATTTCTCCATATTTTTTTACATCAAAGTTATCAACATCATTAACAATAGTAATGGCATGAGGATTTCCCATTGAAATACAAGTAAATTCAAACACTTTATTCAAAGCAGAAATTTTAACATGAGGAATCTTTTCCTTAAAAAAACTACTATCAATCTTTTTATCTGGAATGCAAGGTATCAATTTTTCATCAAAAATTGGCTTTCCCATATTAACAGTAACACTAGTTACCATATGTTCTTGTACATTCATATTTAACTTCTTAATACCTGCTAATGTTTCAATAGTAATATTTTTTTCATTAATTAGTTCTTTATCATATACATATTTTCCAACACAACGTATTCCATTTCCACACATTTCAGCTTGAGAACCATCTTTATTATACATATTCATTTTAAAATCTGCAATATTACTTCTGCATATTAATATTACACCATCTGAACCTATTCCAAAATGTTCCTGACTCATTTTAGGAACTAACTTAACTATCCTCTTTATTTCTTCTTCTGATTTATTAATGCAATTTATATATACATAATCATTGCCCAACCCTTCCATTTTTGAAAATTCAATCACTACAATATTCCTCCATAAAAATTCATTTATAATTATGAAACTTAATCATTATGCTATACTATTCGTATTATATCATAAAATGCTTATAAATAAAGTATTAATTTATGTAAAATTTATTATTTTCTAAAAAGATATTGCAACATCTTTATACTCTTCTTCCAATTCTTAAAAACTAGTAAAAGATTTTGAAAATGAAACTCGCATATTTATTGCCCCAGTAAAACAAATGAAAAAAAAAGAGAATTAAGCTATGACAGGTAAAAAAAGACCCCTCACACGAGAGGAAGAATATTTTTCTTTGCTTTGAGTATTAAACACTTTTCCATCTAGAATTGACGAGTGAAGAGATTCCAATTGGAATTGTAATGTCTACGACTGATTTTAACCAAGTTGATTTGTCTAACAGAACACCAACAGCAAATGCAGATATGACAAATACCAAGAATATAAGTATAGCATTATACAGAATAGTTCCTTTAATTCCTGTATTGGTCTTATTGAACGATTTGGCTATAAAACAATCAATCATCCAAAATATAGTCCACATTACTGAAGAGTTTGCCTATATCATTGGTGCCAACGACGTAGATATTTACAACTCGTTAGCTCTCTTGACGATTGATATAAAATCAATCAAGTTATAAGTATATTATCAAATTATTTTATAAAAATCAAGTGAATTTTGAAAAAGCTTTTGCGAAAATTTGTTTCTTTTCTGTTGCTTTATTGTAAAATCTATGTTAAACTAACTAACATGGGAAATGGCGATAAACAGATGTGGTTTTGCCACCAATTGTACGAAATATCGTAGGAGAAGTGGTGATGTTTATGGTTAAAGTGATACTATTTTTTATAATATCCTTAATGTTATCTTTAACATTAAACGTTGCCTTGACAGCAGTTCTATATAAGAACTGGGTTGATAAGCAACTACATAAATAAAAAAAGCTCACATCTGTAACTTTGGCGAGTTAGGTGTGAGTTTTTCAAATCTAATCGGCAAAACCACGTTTGTGGAATTGTCATTTCCTATATTTATTATACACAGATAATTGTTAAATGTCAACATTTTTAAAGTTCTATCCTGTTTTTTTGTATTTTTTATATCCCATATAAGTAAAAGTTACTATAGCAATACTAGATATTAATAAAACAAATATTATCTGATTTTCCCCTGTTTTAGGAAGTATTGTAGGAGAAGTTGTTTGGTCACCTTTTGTTGTTGGACTATCTGAACTACCTGGATTTGTAGATTCACTTGAATTTCCAGGCTTTTCTGGCGATTTAGTAGAATCTTTAACATTCAAATCATAGCTAGCTGAGTATGTTTTTCCATTATAGCTTAAAGTTGCTATTATTTTTGTTTTACCTACTGACAAATATTTTACAGTAGCAACAGCATCTGCCCAACTTTTATCATATTCTGTTTTAGTTATTTGAGCAATATTTTCATTTTCTATTTTAAATTTAATATTCTCTTTTTCGGTTTTTGGAATATTTTCTAGACCTACATTAAATTTATCCTCGTGATTTAGAATCATACTAGGTCCTGGGTCATCATAATAAAATCTAATTTTTGATTCTTCTGAACTATTATTTTCATCTTTAACTTCTATATTACATGAAGCATTAATTGTTACTCCTTCATTAGTCTGATATTTAGCCGTTATAGTTGCTGTTCCTTTTCCAATACCAGTAACCAAACCATTATTGTCAACTCTTGCAACATTTTCATTATTACTTGACCATATTACTCCTTTTGATGAAATATCTCCAACACGAGTTGCCATTCCTGCAAATAAAATTGCATATAATTTTAAGTTTTCGTTCTTTTTTATACTCGTATCTTCTAAATTTAACCCATCTTCACGACGAAGTGATATCCTATAATTTGTTTCATGAACAGTTGTTGTAATTTTACTTGTATAGTTAGAACCATTATATGTTAAGCTTGCAATTATATCTGTTGTCCCTAATTTTTTTCCTTTAATTTTGGCTGTAATTACAGGATTAGAACTATCTCCATAAACCAGCTCTTGTATTTCTGCAATATCTTCATCTTTTACAGTTAAACTGATATTTTCTTTTTCACTAACAGGAATATTTCTTATACTAACATAACATGTTTTTGTATTATACAATGTTAAAAAATCATCGTCTTCATAGTCATCGCCAAAACCATATAAAAATATTTCACTTTGTTGATCATTTGCAGCATAAGAATTTATATTAAATGTTAAAATTATCATTAAAATCACTAATACTAAACAAATAATTTCTTTACTTTTCATAAATAAAACTCCCTTTTTTACTTTTGTTTTTCATACACTACTTCATTATTTATTTTGACACAAATCCCTAAAGTTTGCAAGCATTTTTAGTAGATATTTTAAATATTTTTGCTATTTTCTATGTTACTAATATTATATAAATACATTACGACTTGATTTCTTTTTCTGAACTTGGCAATCTTCCCACATTTCTTTAGAAATAATAGGCTCTACAACATTTTCATAATAAGTAGGAGATTTAGTTCTTTTTCCATGAACAAAGTCGCCTTTATATATTTCATTTTGAAGAATATTCTGTATCGTTGAATCTCTCCAGTTATCTTTACCTAAAACTTTTTCTTCATTAAATAATGTACTTATTTTTTGATAAGAATAGCCATTGTAATATAATTCAAATATTCTAACAACAACGTCTTTGGTAGAATAATCTATTACAAGAGTTTTATTTTCATGTTTATAGCCTAATGGAGCAATATGGGGAATATTACCTTGTTTTATTGCACCAGCTAAACCTATTTTAGTTCTCTCGCTTGTTCTTTCAATTTCATTTTGACTTACACTTACTAAAAGTCTTGAAATCATCTTACCATTTGCGGTAGTTGTATTTATATCATCATTAACACAGTCTATATAAGCTTCATTCTCATCTAAAAATATTATAAGTTCTTCCCAGTCATAAATACTTCTTGTAAATCTATCTAGTTTAAGAGAAATAATAGTATTTATCCTTTTAGATTTGATACCATCTTTTAATCTTTCAAACTCTGCTCTATAATTGCCTGTTTTAGCACTAACACCTGCATCTTCATAGTAATCTACAATTTCATAACCCTTAAATTTACAATAAGCTTCTAATCTTTCTTTTTGCTCTGGAAAACTAAAGCCCTCACGTGCTTGGTCTTCGGTAGAAACCCTCATATACAATCCACATTTTTTCTTTTCTTCAACCAATTCATAAACCTCCTAACAAAAAAGAGACATCAAAGAAAACACACAAGTTATCCTTGACATCTCTTAAATCTGTTTATATTACAATATATTTTCTTGGAACAAACCCAAAACATATAATCAACTCCTAGCAGGTAAACATAAGTAATTTACTGTTAGTATTATATCACGATTTTCAGAGATGTCAAATTTTTAGCTATTTTATGCTGTTTATATAATCTTCTAATTCCGATAATTTTATCTTTTTTGCAAGATTGGATATATAAACATCATTCGAATAGTTAAAGACCAGAAATGTAGTATCTTTTACAATCACTCTATGTGGCTCAATATAAGAAATATTGGTTTTCTCAATTTTTCTTATACTACCATTAACAAAAGTGGGAGTAACCTTTGAGAACTCACATATAAAATCTAGTCTTTTCTTTAAGTTTTCCTCAAATCGTAGTTCTTCTTTAATTATCTTCATTTCAAGCACCATCCTTTCTTTTTAGGATATTGGATGATGTTTTTTGGGCAAAGAAAAAAATCATCCAACTTACTTGAATGATTTTTAATCTATCTGTTAGTTCGAACAGATACGTCGTTGGTGCAGATGGTGGGACTTGAACCCACACACAGTTTCCTGTAATAGATTTTGAGTCTATCGCGTCTACCAATTCCACCACATCTGCATTTATAAAAAATTTAATCATATTGCATACATAGCCGTCTACCAGTCGCTTCGCCTTTCTCCAAAAACTTCGTTTTTGTGGCTCTCGCGACATAAGTTATATGTAACTCGCTTCGCTTCGAACATCTAACTTAAATTCCACCACATCTGCATTTATAAAATAAAAAAAAATATATATATATACTAGCATATTATTTTTAAAATGTCTAGTAAAATTTATAATTTTAAAAAAATATTGAAAAGTTATGTAAATCATGGTATAATTTAAACTAGTTTTTTTTATTATTTTTAAAAAAATTGACAACTTGAGAGGAGGCTATAGTTTAATAACTTTTAGAAAGGAGGATATTTGATATTATAGATAATTACATACATATTTATTTTTTTGGAGGAAAAAATGTCAGAACAAGTTATATCACCTAATTCCGGTTTAGCGCTCAATCCACTTGATGGTCGGTATTCTGATATATCCAAGGAATTATCTCCTTATTTTTCTGAATTTGCTCTTGTGAAAAACCGTATTTGGGTAGAAGTTAACTGGTTGCTCTTTATTCTTGATCACATACGGGATATTCCATCACTTGAGCACTTTGACAGAATCAATCTCAGAGATATCAAAAGAATACATACAGACTTTTCGATGGAAGATTACATCACAGTTAAGAAAATAGAGTCATCAACAAAGCATGATGTCAAATCAGTTGAACTATTTATCGCTCAAAAACTCCAAGAACTTAACCTAAATGAACTGGTTAGCCTAGTTCATATTGGTTGTACATCAGAAGATATAACAAATTGTGCATACGCAAATATGATTAGTGATGCTTTAATACATATATGGTATCCAAATGCAGAAAATCTTTTATATGAGATTTGCATCATGGCCAGAAAATACTATGCAATCCCAATGTTAGCACATACACATGGACAACCCGCAACACCAACTACTGTAGGAAAAGAATTCGCAGTTTACGCTTCAAGGCTACAAGCAGCCATAGATGTTATTGATTCCATTAACATTGTAGGTAAGTTTAATGGTGCTACTGGCAATTATTCAGCATTAAGTACTGCTTTTCCTCACTACGATTGGCCAAATCTATCTAGGATTTTTATTGAAGAATACTTAAATCTTTACTTTAATCCAATAACAACACAAATAGAGTCACATGATTGGATGTGTCACATTTTTGATGGAATTCGCCATTTCAATAATATACTACTTGACCTTGATTTAGATATGTGGCTATATATTTCAATGGATTATTTCCATCAGATTCCAGTTACAAGCGAAGTCGGAAGTAGTACGATGCCCCATAAAGTAAACCCAATCTCATTTGAAAATAGCGAATCCAATATTGATATGTCAAATTCAATATTGATGTCACTTTCAAATAAACTACCTCATTCACGTATGCAGAGAGACTTAAGTGACTCATCTTCTCAGCGCAATATTGGCATTGCATTTGGGTACTCTTTGCAAGCTATTAAACAAACTCGCACGGGTTTGAAAAAGGTAGCCTTAAATAAAAATAAGATTCGTGACGATCTTAAAGATCGATGGGAAGTTTTAGCAGAACCCATACAAACTATACTGAGGAAATATGGTATACCTGATGCTTACGATCAACTAAAAGAATTGACTCGTGGCAAAACCATTTCAGAAGATGTGATTCAAAACTTTGTCAATTCACTTGAAGATTTATCTGATGAAGATAAGCAAACACTACTTACATTGTCACCCCAATCTTACATAGGATTTGCACCAAAGCTAACCCTTGATGAAATTGATAAAATCGATGAACTTGAATCAACCAAGAATCAAATTTAATAATAGAATCCTACAATTAAATATATAGTAATATCAATAAGAGCCAATTCAAATAATGAATTGGCTCCTCCTCTTGAAAATAAAATATAAGCTTACTAGTTTTTTATTTATTATGAATCACTTTTCCCATAATTCAACTTTCTTATTTTTAAGACTTTTTTGTACATCTATAACTCTTTGATTTTCTGAACCTCTCCACTCTAATTTTGGATTATGTAATTCGTCATTATACTGTCCATCAACAATTACATCAATATATTTTGCAACATTTTGCTTACTAATGTAGTCTTCAAAAGTATAACCAGACCATACCCAAAGATTTTTTTCTGGATATTTTTCCTTGAATTTTTTAGCAATCTCTTCAGTTGCCTTAATATTATTAGGATGCATTGGCTCTCCCCCTAAAATTGATAAACCTTTAATATGGCTTTTACTACATAAGTCCATTATCTCTTTTACCGTTTCTTCAGTAAACTCGTCTCCGCCATCAAAGTCCCATGTCTCTGGATTAAAACAGTTTTTACAATGAAATGAACACCCCTGTAAAAAGACTGAAACTCGTACACCAGGACCATTTGAAATATCCATTTTTCTAATTTTATTATACCTCATTTTTATTCCTTTCTTTCAATTGAATAGATATAACATAAAAAGGAGAAAATGGGAACAAACCCAATTTCACCTTTTTATTTTATGTTAACATAAAGATTGTAATATCCTTCTTTATTCTAATACATCCTAACTTGCTCCATAACAATATTTTTCTTTTCTGCTTTTTTATGTTCATCATTACATGAACACTCTGAATCTTTATTATCAATATGCAATACTCTTTCCTTAATTTCTTGAGTTCTACCTTTATTCCAGAAATTTGTCCCAATATATCCACAAGTTCTTCTAGCTACATTAAGTGTTCTGTGATCCTTATTACCACAATTTGGACAATACCAATCTAAGTTTTCATCAATTAATATTTCACCATCAAAGCCACATTGTTGACAATAATCTGATTTAGTATTTAACTCTGCATACATAATATTATTGTAAATAAATTCTATTAATTGTTCAACTACATCTAAATTATTTTGTAAGTTTGGTGTTTCCACATAACTAATAGCTCCACCAGGTGATAGTTTTTGAAATTTACTCTCTAATGCTAATTTCTCAAAAGCATCTATTTCCTCAAATACTGGCACATGATATGAATTTGTAATATAATCTCTATCTGTAATTCCTTCAATAGTTCCAAACCTTTGTTTTAATGCTTTAGCAAATTTATATGTTGTAGCTTCAATTGGTGTTCCATAAACACTATAATCAATATCTTCTGCTTCTTTCCATTCCTTACATTTATCATTAAGATGTTGCATAACTTCTAGTCCAAATTTTTCACCTTCTGCACCATCTGTATGGCTATGTCCAGTCATATATTTAACACATTCGTATAATCCAGCAAAACCTAAAGAAATTGTTGAATATCCATGATACAATAATTCCTTAATAGGCTCACCCTTATCAAGTCTAGCTAAAGCACCATTTTGCCACAATATCGGTGCACAATCACTTGTTGCATTTTCTAGCCTTTCATGTCTTATTCTTAAAGCTTTATGACATAACTCTAATCTCTCATCAAATATCTTCCAAAAATCATCCATATCTTTTCTCGACGATAAAGCTACATCAGGTAAATTTATAGTTACAACACCTTGATTAAATCTTCCATAATATTTAGGTTTACCTTCAACATAATTTTTAGCTTTTGCAATGTTTCCTAAGCTCATAGTTCTATCTGGAGTTAAGAATGATCTGCATCCCATGCAAGGGTAGCAATCTCCATCGCCTTTTTCATTTTTCTTTAGTTCTAGCATTATTTTCTCTGATATATAGTCTGGAACCATTCTTTTAGCTGTACATTTAGCAGCTAACTCTGTTAAATAGTAATACTTGCTATCTTTATGAACATTATCTTCTTCAAGAACATATAATAATTTTGGAAATGCCGGAGTAATATAAACTCCCTTTTCATTTTTCATTCCAATAATACGTTGTTTTAACATCTCTTCAATTATCATTGCAAGTTCTTCTTTATATTCTTCGGTCTCACCCAAATATAAGCATACACTTAAGAAAGGAGCTTGACCATTTGTTGTTGTCATTGAATTGATTTGATATTGGAAAGTTTGAACACCATCTTGTACTTCCTTTTTTATATCTTCTTTAGCAAACTTTTCACATTGTGATTTTGGTAATTTTCTATCTTTATATTTTTTATAATATTTATTGTAACTGTCTCTTACAAATGGTGCTAAATGTGTCATAGTAACGGTAACACCACCATATTGACTTGAATTAACAGCTGTAATAATTTGAGTTGCTATAGTCATAGCAGTTAAAAATCTGTGAGGCTTTTCAATTTGTACACCATTAATATTCGTTCCGTTTTGAAGCATATCATCTAAATTAATTAAATCACAATTATGTAGTGCATTTTGAGCAAAATAATCTGCATCATGAAAATGAATAATACCTGAATCATGAGCTTCAACAACTTCTTGTGGTAGTAAAAATCTCCTAGTAATATCTGTACTTGTTATACCAGCCAGATAGTCTCTTTGAGTTGTAACTATTCTAGCATTCTTATTAGAATTTTCATTATTCCAGTACTCACTAGTACCATCAATTAATTCCTTTATAGTTTGATCTGTGGTATTAGCTTTTCTAATAAGTGCACGAGTATATCTATATGTAATATATGCTCTTGCTAAATTATGTTTTTGCATATCCATTAATTTATTTTCAATCAAGTCCTGGATATCTTCAACAAGAATTCTTCTCTTTCTAATCTTTTTTATTGATTTTACGATATCTTCAACTTCATCATCGTTGGCTCTATCTTCCTTATCAACATCATCATTTGCTTTTTTTATTGCGATTCTAATTCTTTCTTCATCAAAATCAACAATGTTCCCATCTCTTTTTACTACCTTCATATTTTTATCCTTTCTGAATACATAAACAGTAGTTTAAATCACCTCTACTATTTGATTTAACTTAGCTGTTATGATTTACTTATTATAGTAAGGATTGATTGTCATCTCCCCTTTGCACCTATATAATATATTTGTTTTTTTATAATGTCAAATTATATTCATTATGTAATTTGAGTTCCAATATTGCCTTGTATCTAAGAAAATCCTCATTTCAACTTTTTCATTTTTTTAGCTTTTTCGACAATTTAAAATTGTACACCATTGAAATATGGCACTTTCGTAAAGAAAAAATAGTATTTTTTATAGTTTTTTTAAAAATCATTTTTTGCTTTTATTCATTTTTCGCTTGTTTTTCATAATTGTTTTTTTTGTGCGTTCAGTAATATCAGCAAAGTTCACTATATCTTCATTATTTAATTTTCATTTTTTTGTCAAATTTCAAAAAATCGTTTTTTATATATTACAAAGATTTAATATTTTTGTAACAGTTTTGTAATATATAATTTTTTTACATATTCTAAATTTTATGATAAAATATTTGTATAAATATTTTATATAGAGGTTAATTAAATGATAGAATTGCTATCTCCAGTCGGAGATTTTGATTGTTTAAAATCATCTGTTCAATACGGAGCAGATTCTGTATACTTTGGTGGACACTTATTTAATGCACGTATAAACGCTACAAATTTTGATAAAGAAAAAATTAAACAAGCAATAAGATATGCAAAATTAAGAAATGTAAAAGTTAATTTTGTTTTAAACACATTAATAAAAAACGATGAATTTAGTTCAGCTATTGATTTAGCATCTTATGTATATTACCTAGGAGTAGATGCAATTATTGTTCAAGATATAGGCTTAGCTACGCATTTAATAAAGTATTTACCAGATTTGCCTATACACGCAAGTACACAGATGACAATTCATAATTTAGATGGTGTCTTAAAACTACAAGAATTAGGATTCAAAAGAGTAGTCCTTTCAAGAGAGTTGTCATTACATGAAATAAAGCATATATGTAGAAATTCAAAAATTGAAATCGAAACATTTATACATGGGGCATTATGTGTTTCATATTCTGGTCAATGCCTATTCTCAAGCATAATTGGCGGACGATCTGGAAATCGTGGAAAATGTGCACAGCCATGTAGATTAAAATACGACCTTATAGCTGAAAACAAATACTCAAATAAAATAACAACGATAGATAAAGGGTATTTATTAAGCCCACGTGATTTATGCGGATTAAAATATATACCTAATTTAATTAAAAGTGGAGTAAAATGTTTAAAAATAGAAGGCAGAATGAAATCACCAACTTATGTTGCAACTATTACAAAAATATATAGAAAATACATAGATTTAGCATATTCAGATAAACCATATATTATAGAAAAAAATGATATGTTAGAATTAATGCAAGCATTTAATCGTGGTGGATTCTCTGATGGCAACTATGAGCAAAAACCTAATAGATCTTACATATTCAAAGATAAACCAAATAATATGGGCTTATATTCTGGCAATGTGTCTAATTTCAATGAAAAAAAGGGTTTAATAACATTCAAAACATTACAAAAATTTGAAATTGGTGATAAAGTATCAATTGAAAATGAAAAAAACACTTATACTATTTCAGAATTAATGAAAAAAGGAAAAAATATTAAATCGTCTGTAAAGGAAGATATAATAACTATCGGAAGAATAAAAGGAACTATTAGACCTGGTGCAAAAATTTACAAAACAACAGATTCTTCTAATATAAAAAAAATTGAACGACACATAAATTATGAAAACAGAAAGATACCTTTATCTGCTCATATAACAATAAAAAATAAAAAACCTATTATATTAGAAGTAAAGTCTCTTGATTCTAAAGGTGGAAATTATTATTCACTTTTTTCAAAAATAGAATCTCAAGCAATACCTACTGAGGCTATAAAAACTCCAATAACAAAAGAAAGAATTGTTGAACAATTATCTAAAACGTCAAATACACTTTTCGAATTTTCTAACATAAAAGTAGAATTAGATAACAATTTATATATACCAAAGATTTCATTAATTAATCAATTACGTAGAGATTGTTTAGATAATTTAATTAATCAAGCAATAATTAAATTTGAAAGAAAAACTAAACAAGTAAAAATCCACTCTTTTAAAAATTCTAAAGAACTAATTAATAATAAGCCCAAAATATCTTTGCAGTTAAATAAATTAAACTTTGAATATGATTATTCAATAATAAATAACATTGAAAATGTATACATCCCTTTTAAGTATTTCATCTCCCAAAAATATTATAAAGTTATAAAGCAATTAGAAAAAAATAACAAAATATTTATACTACTGCCAGTTGTTTTAAAAGAAAACTATAAAAACATCTTGTCACATCATCTTGAACACATTTTTAAGAAATACAAAATTTGTGGATTAGTTGTCTCAAACTTATCAATCGCAAATAAAACGAACAATTTTCCTAAACATATTAAATTAGTTGCAAACTTTAACTTAAATATTTTTAATAATTATTCTATTAATTTATTGAAGAAAGTAAAATTTTCAAGAATAACCTTATCTCCAGAATTAGATAAAGAAACTTTACAAGACATTACTCTAAAAAGTACTCTGCCAACAGAACTGATTGTATATGGTAATCTTCCTTTAATGAATACAGGATATTGTATGTTAGGTTCATCAAACAAATGTTATCCAACATGTAAATCATTATGTAAAATTGAAGATTATAACTTTTATCTTAAAGATAGATTAAATATGAATTTTAGAATAATTCCTGACAATGCTCAAACGCTTAACACTATATACAATTCAAAAACAACATCTATTAACTATTCAAATATACATCCAAATTATGCTAGGATTTCTATAATTGATGAAAATATCGAAAAAATAAATAACATAATTAACTATGTTAGAAAAGATAAAACATTCAGAGGACCAAATTATACACAAGGAAACTTAAATAAGTTAGTATAAAAAAATCTCAGCTTAGCTGAGATTTTTCCTTTATAAATCCAAATTATGCTGTTGCTACTTTCTTTTTAGCTGTATTTTTTGTACTTGTTTTTGCTTTTTTAGCAGTCTTTTTAGCAGAAACCGTTTTACTAGGAACTTTCTTAGCTGTTTTAGCCTCAAGTTCTTCTTGAGTATACACGCTAACTTTCTTTTTATTTCTGCCCATTCTTTCAACTTTCATTATTCCAGTAATTCTAGCATATAAAGTGTCATCACTTCCAATTCCTACATTAGTTCCTGGATGTAATTTAGTTCCTCTTTGTCTCATTAATATATTTCCAGCTTGAACTAATTGACCATCTGCTCTTTTCAAGCCCAATCTTTTAGATTCACTATCACGACCATTATCGGTACTACCTTGCCCTTTATGATGTGCCATAAAATTTCACCTTCCTTTATCTTGAATTTCAATATTTATTTAGCTAATTTTATTGATTTAATTTCAACCTTTGTATATGGTTGTCTATGCCCTTGAGTTCTTCTGTAGTTTTTCTTAGGTTTGTATTTATATACAATTATTTTTTTACCTTTTCCATGAGACACTACAGTTCCTTCGACAGATACGTTTTGAACATAAGGAGCTCCAACCTCTATCTTTTTGTCATCAGATACTAAAACTACTTTATCGAAAGTAACTTTTTTTCCTTCTTCAGCATCTAATTTTTCAAAGAAAACAACATCTCCTTCTGTAACTTTGTATTGTCTTCCACAACTTTCGATTATTGCGTACATTAATGTACACCTCCTTTATTTTAAGACTCGCTAAGCATCAATACAAGGCATCTAGTTAAACTAGAATTTAGTTGCCCGACTCAGGCGGTTTACAGTTATTTATTATACTATAAAACTGATATTTTTGTCAAGATTTTTGCTCATATTTAATATAAATACCAGTGCATGGTTTTTCCTTCTAATACAATCTGATCTAGATTAAACATACTCCAATTATTATCTTTAAAATACTTATTATAAATATCTTTATTCTGTTGAGTTTCTTTTAATTTTCTATGCATAAATAATTCTAATATTGCTGCCCCACTCATTTTCTCATTTTTTGCACTTATATTAATCATATCATTTATTTCAGGATAAAAAACACTTGAACTATCTAAATTATATATTGCTACATTCTCTACTTTAATACCTGTTTCATTCTCATACTTATTAATTTTATCATTAATTTCATAAACTATATATTTGTCCATATAATTAACTATATATCTATTTATACCAATGTTTGTAAATTGGATAAATTCCATAATAAGTACACCAATAGAAATTGCGACAATAAATTGATTTTTATACTTTATTTCTTTCTTAGTTTTAGTAAATGTAGTAACAAATATTAATGATAATCCTACTAAACTACCATAAGCATATGAATTTCTAGGGAACATTACTGCTGAACTTACATTTTGAGGTATAATAGTTGCAATGGTAAAAAAATAAGTAATGAATAACATATATAAATACTTTAATAAATCTAGTGTCTTCTGCTTAGTACCTTTATCGAGCATTATTATATAAATTATAACTCCAACAACTATAAGTACATAAAGTAATATAAATAAAATTTTCGGATATAATCCAAATCCCTTAAACAATTGTTCATTTGAAGCATTAAAAATAAAACTTATTGTTTGAATAAAATTATAATTTCCTCCAACTCTTTTATTTCCAATAAGCATTACTACTACAAAATTAATTATTGTTGGAATACCATAACATAAAAAGTAAATTAATGTATTTTTTATAAAAAGTTTCAATTTATTACTATGTAGAATAACTGATATAGATGAGAGAGCCATGAATATTGCCACTGTACCCTGATATGAAAAAAGTGCAATCAACATAAATGCAATGCATAATCCAATTTCTCTTTTTTTATTATTTTCTAGATATTCATCAAAATGTTTAAAAGCTAAAACACAGGCAAGTATTGAAAGCATCATTATTCCCATTTCAGCAAATAACCATAGCTCAATTATAAATGGATTAATTATTGTTGCTATGGAAATAATTGCATTAATAAAATCACTTTTTATATACTTTTTTAGAATAATATATAAAGTATAAATTGCAAAGGTTGTACAAGCAATTCCAATTATAAATGATACCACATACATTGTTTCTGGTGTAAATCTAAAAAATTGCAATATTTTAAATAAAAAAGCAGTTATAAATCTTCCGGATTTTATGAATTCTTGTACATATCCTAAATTTTCAGATGCAAATAAAAGATAAGTATCAACCGAATAATTCATTTTCAAAAAAAAACCAAAAAATGCTATAGCACATATAGTAAATATTAATAACATTTTGTTTTCTTTAACCTTAAACATACTTTATTCCTTTTCTTTTATTATTTATATTAAATATCCAAAAATGAGCTTATATGTACAGTTGAAAAATCCGTCTTTTCCATTATATCATTAAGTATTCCTACATTATCTTCAACCATTATAATTTGATAATCTTTAAGATATGGATAATTTTCTTTTATATCAAAAAGCCTTTTTGTTTTTTGTTCATTATCTTTTACATAATAAACATTTTCTTTTGGAATACTATAATACTTATTCACATATTCTCTTTTAAATTCGCCTTCATTGTGACTACCAATTGTCGTAATAACATATACCTTGCTCATATCTTTATTTTTTAAAAAATTTTGCATCTTAGTACTAACAGCTTTCTCTGTATATGCATTTAGTCCTTCCTCACAAGCTTTATACCATTCATTATCTAATAATCCATAATGGTTATGCTCTCCCCATTCTAAAAGAGCCAATACCCCATCAACATCAAATACCAACACATTGCTATTATCTTTAATCAATTTTTTTATCTTATTCATTTATTGTGTTTCCTTTCTGTTACTTTTACTTCTAATATTTTACATCAAAATATAAATATTTTCAACTACTAGACTACTATTTTTATTTAAAGTATGTAGGTTTATCAAACATATGACACACTTTATTGTCATTACTGAGGTTGAAATACCTTATATACTATTTTTGTAATCTCTTATTAATTTTATTTCTGCCTTTGTATGTGCTTTTGGATGTGAATGTGGACGTCTTGATTTGTCTGCTAATGATTTTATTGTTCCATCATATTTTTCAACCCATCTATATACAGTTCTTCTAGATATTTTATATTGTGCTACTGTTGCTGTTCCACCATTTCTATAATAATATTTTACAACTGATTGCCTAAACTTCAAATCCTGTGTTATAATGTTCATATGGAATACCTCCTGATAATGGTTTCTATTCAAACTTAATATCTTGCACCATCTTCTTTGAAGAAAATATTTAATAACTTTATGATATATCTGGAAAACACAAAAAAGTATCGTAAGCCCTTGAGTTTACGATACTTTTGACCGTTTTACGGATGGTGCCAACGAAGTAGTTATATACAACTTTTGACTTTCCCAACGATTGATATAAAATCAATCATATTATTAATAATATATTCACAGATTATTTTAATGTTTTTTCAATACTTTTCAATAAATTTTTCTTAATTAATTGTCCATCCTTCTTCTGAATTTCCATTTAAAGTATTATTAGATGATAATGTTACTACAGGGCGAACTTTCTGTCCAAAACAATATTTATATTCTCCAGTACTATATAAACAGTTTCCATCGTTATTAAGTGTACATACATTAAACGAAACATTAACAGTGGTACATTTTAATGTTTTATTTGCAAACCATTGTACAATATTATTTTCTCCGCTTCCTTTTCCTATAATATCTGAAAATTTTTTCCCGTCATTTGTAATATGTTTAATATTAGATAAATTATTTATTAAAGCATATGAGTTTTTTACACTTATTCCTTTATTATTTCTATTATTAATACTTAAAGTTGTACTTTCTCCTAGCATTCTAAAAATTTGAAACTGATTATTTGTTATGTTTGTCCAATCTGTAATTATAGTTTTATTCTCATCATCTTTTATTCTTTTATATTGCATATAATCACCTTCTTCTGGAAATCTATATTCCCATATATCTCCATTAGGAGGTGTATAATTCTCAATTAATTTATAGATATCTTGTTGTTTTAAACTTCTTGCACTTTCTGCTCCTGTTCCTTTTCCGTATAAATTATCACAAAATTCATTTAATACTTTTTCAGAGTAAATCCACCCTTCCTCATCTGCTAAGTATAATAGATCTGTTGTTGGATTTTCACTTATTAATTCAATTTGACCTTTATTATTAACTCCTAAAACTCTCCAAATTAAATTTTCATTTATAAACGTTTTAGAATTCAATTTGTATTTTTTAGTATTTGAATCATAACCAGATAAGCTTCCTCCAGCACCTTTAGTTGTATCAACTGTATAGGTATGACTTACTCCTTCATCATAATATACTATATCTCCAATTTTTACACCATAATTTTCCAATGGCTTCAATATTCCTATTTCTCCATTATCTAAATAGTATTTTTTGCTACCATTACTAAATGTTATTTCTATATGAAATACATTATCTTCTTTAGATATATTTACAGCATCTTTACCATATTTTTTTTCTAAACTATTTTTCATGTATATTGAAGCATCTAAATTTACATTTGATAACTTTGCCATTTCATATTCTAGAAATGTAAGTTTTATTTGTTCTTCAATTTCACTATCTGAATACTTATCAACTGCTGATTTTGCTTTATCTAGTATTCCATTATTAATAACTAGATTAATACTAACTGTTGCAAGAATTAAAAGTACAATGATAGTAATCACAAGTGCCACAAGGGTTATACCACTTTCCCCGTTTTCTCTTGTTTGGAATTTTGTTTCTTTTTTTCTTATGTTTATAGCCATATTTTCTCTCCTTCTTTTGACTTCTATAAATAGATTTATAATCATATTTATAACTTTTCCAATTTTTAATATTTTATTTTTTAAAATTATAACATACATTTTATTTTTTGTGTACCCTTTTGTGTACTTCTTTTTAACTTTTTTTATATTACAATTATTATAATAACAAGGAGGCTTGAAATATGGGTAAATTAAAGATTATTAAAGAAATCAAAAGAAATGATACTATAACTAGAACAATTAGATTAAGTGGTGAAATTTTTGATAAAATTTCTTCTTTGGCTGAAGAAAATGACATTAGTTTTAATAATGTTATTAATCAAATTATAGAATATGGTTTACAAAATCTTGATGAAAGCAAGTAAGGAATTCCAGTTGGAACTCCTTATTTCGTTTTTATATTTACTTTTCCTTTATTATCTAAATATATTTCTAATATAGTATAATTTTCATCTGTTACTATTCTATTTGCAAATGCTATATTTATTTCAATGGTATTTACTTTATTTTTTATTTGTAATCTCCCATTATTCATATTATAAGAAATATCTGCATTTTCAATAATATTATTTACTTTTACTATATCTTTATATTCTAATATTATATTTTTATTATTAAATTTATTAATTATATCAAATAATTCATTTTCATTTATCTTTTTCAATTTCTGTTCCTCCTAAAATTTTATCTTTTTTAGTATATAATATATCCATTTTATTATACAATAGTATTTTTATTTTATTAAATTATATAAATACATAGCAACTTTATTTTGTTCTGCATTATTCATTTCCATTATTCTTGCCATAACAAATAATACTTGTGGATATTTTCTCATGTTTACATATCTTGTTAGATAATCTTTGTCTATCTTTTTTAATTCTTTATCAAACTTGCTATGTATATGTGATTTGTTATATTTTAAATTAGTATAAGTACTTTCTGACATACAAACTCCTACTCTTAATTTATCTTTTAAATCCATTTTATTAATTATTTCTATTACTTTTTTCATCTCAATTTTTCCTCTCATTTCAATTTTTTATAAAGGGTTTGGGATTAATCCCAAGTATGCAGAATTTGGAAAAGCTGAAAAGCTGTCCGTACAAATTCAGTGCTTGCTGGGACAGGATTTTCTGTTTTTACAAATTTTTATGTACTTTTTAGCTGGTAAATTTCATTTTTTCACAAAAGAAAAAAATCAACCATTTCTGATTGATTTCATATCTATCTGTTAGTTCGAACAGATACGTCGTTGGTGGGCAGGGCTGGATTCGAACCAGCGTACCCTTTCGAGAACAGATTTACAGTCTGCCGCCTTTAGCCACTCGGCCACCTACCCACATATATTCAATTCCATTTTATTAAACTGTTAGAAGCAAGATGTTAATTACTTCCTAGAGTACTAAATAAAATGGTGCGCCTTCAAGGATTCGAACCTTGGACCTGCCGGTTATGAGCCGGATGCTCTGACCAACTGAGCTAAAGGCGCATTTACTTGAACATTTAATATTGTATAATATTTTACTTCTTGTGTCAATACTTTTCTGACATTTTTTTGTTCTTTTTTCTTCAACTCTTGAATATAATATATTATTGTAATACTAAGTTTTTTATTTTATGAAGGGATGATGTATTATGATTTCGAAGATGAAGGTTCTTAAATCTGAATTAGAATTTCGTAAATACATAATTCTTAATTCGAATTTAATTTCCAAAATAATCATTTTTGAAGACTCTTTAGAAGGCATAACCTATTTTTATTGTTTTTCAAATGATGAAGTTATTGCTGCTACTAAAGAATTATCCTCAAATATTTTTTCTAAATTTAGGGAAATATATGTAAAACTATCTAAAGTACTTAACTTTAATTTCAAACTAAATGTTGACCAATTGTCTATAGTACTTTATCGCTAGGAACAATAGCGGACATTAATAAAATTGAAAAAGCAAATATTCTCTGCAAAGTCCGCATTAAATTGTTCGTCACTCTAAATTTTATGAAATAAAATTTAGTCGCATTATATTTTTATATAATAGAAAAGTAAAACTTTCCTATTATATAAAAAAGCACTTTAATAGATTTTCTATTAAAGTGCTTTAGCTTTTTATAATTAAACTAATTTACAAATTCCATCCAAACCAAATTTGCTAAATCTATCCCTTTGTCACTTAGCTTGATGTTATCTAAGTTTATTTCTATTAAGTTATCTAACTCTAGTTTTAATAATTTATCTTTGAAAACCTCAATGGGATTTTTATTAAATTTTTTTTCAAATTCCTTAATATTCACACCTTGAATAGTTCGAAGCCCCAATAGCATAAATTCATTTTCTTGAGTTTTGTTATCTTGTTTTTCTTCAATTATAATATTCTTATAAAAGTTTGATGTCTTTATATTATCAATGTATTTCTCTATATTTGCAATATTTGAGTACCTAATCTTATTCTCATAGGATGAGGCCCCCAGTCCAAATCCTAAATATTCTTTTTGATTCCAACAATCTAAATTATGTTTTGACTCATAACCTAGTTTTGCAAAGTTTGATACTTCATAATGGATATATCCCGCTTCTTCAAGCATCTTTTTTGCTGTCCAATACATACTTCTCTCCAACTCTTCGTCTGGTAAAGTTAATTCACAATTTTCAATTTTTTTTGTTAAAACAGTATTTTCTTCCATAATCAAACTATATACAGAAATATGTGTTAATTCTAATTGAATCATTTTATTAATAGAATCTTGAACATCTTCCATTGTTTGATTTGGTAGGCCTATTATTATATCTGAATTAATATTATTAAATCCAATTCGTTTAGCCATATTAACTGTTTGTTCATACTGTTCATACGTATGTATTCTACCTATACTTTTGAGTATTTTATTATTAGAACTTTGCAACCCTATACTTAATCTGTTAATCCCTATCTCACAATACTTTTTTAGCTTTTCTATATTAACAGTTCCAGGGTTTATTTCAATTGTTATTTCTGCTTCTTTATAAATCGTATTATTTTCACTTAATAAAATAAGCAATTCTTCAATGTAATTCTCACTTAAATATGAAGGAGTCCCACCACCAAAATAAATAGTTTTTACTATATAATCTTTGTTAAATTTGTAAATAATCTCTTTTTTTAATGCTTGAACATATCTTTTAATTAAGTTCTCCTTATTTTCATATGATACAAAATCACAATAATAACATTTACTTTTGCAAAATGGAATATGTATATACACCCCAATTTCTTTCATATATTCTCCTTACAGTAAACACTTAACAGTTACTAATTTAAAACATACTCTATTTATTTAAGTTTATTAGCAAATTCTTCAATCTTTTTCATTCTATGGCTTACTCCAGATTTACTTAATGGTGGATTTAGCATACTACCAAGCTCAATAAGAGATGCCTCTGGATTTTTGATTCTTAAATTAGCTAATTTCTTTTCTTTTTCTGATAGTTCTTCAAATCTTTTCATACTTTTTATAAGTTTTATATCTTCAATTTGTTTAACAGCAGAATTAACTGTTTTATTCAAATTTGCTGTTTCACAATTGACTATCCTATTTACCTTGTTTCTAACTTCCTTAACAACTCTTGTATCTTCAAATTTAAGAACGCTTTTATTAGCTCCTATTAATGCTAAAAATTTGGAAATATTTTCTCCATCTTTTATATATAAGGTATACTTTTTATCAGACATAATAATCTTAGATTTTATTTCCTTCTCTGCTAATAGGTCTAACACCATATTAGCAGATTCTTCTTTTTCAAAAGTTATACTTAGATGATATATATTTTCCGGATTAGTAATAGTTCCTGAGGCTAAAAAAGCACCTCTAATAAATGCTTTTTTTTCATCTTCTGAATTTATTTCTTGGTTAATGCAAATTTGTTTTTTCGTTTTTATTACAAAATTATTTCCCTTTATACTAATAGAAAAATCATTTTCTTCAACATTATTTAGTAACTTACTATATCTATTAATATTATATTGATTTGATGTTATAAATTCATTGGATGAATTAGTAGCTAAGTAACCTTTTAATTCTGCTTTTACCAGATTCTTCTTTGATAAATTATTTATTTCACTTAATTCTTTTTTTACTTCAAACGAAAATGAATTCAATCTTTATCACCTTTCTTTTTTATTTTCTTGCATCGCTAGATAATAGATTGTGCCGAAAGTACCTGTCACTAACTACACAATCTATTATCTAACAACATTCTTCCAAATTATAACCCTATCATTATTGCAATAATCTTTGATGCATCTTACATTTTCAAACATTCGTAATATTTGCAATTTTTGATTATAGCCAATTTCCATTACTAAAAAACCATCTACCTCCAAATACTTTTTTATTTTTTGATAAATAATTCTATAAAATTTCAAACCATCTTCTCCACCATCCAATGCTATTATAGGCTCATTTTGAACTTCTGTTGATAGTTTCCTTATAGTTTCTGTCTCAATGTATGGAGGATTAGATACTACAACATCAAATTTGCCTCTGATGTTTTCGAACATATCAGATTCAATAAATTCTATGCTATTTTCTTTTCCTAATATTGTTTTTGCATTCCTTTTGGCAACTTTAATTGCACTTTTACTAATATCAGATGCAACCACATCTACTTTATTCTTGAAAGTTAGTTTTATTGAAATTGCAATAACACCGCTTCCTGTACATAAATCTAAGATTTTTAATTTTTTCTTATTAGATTTTGAAACAATTTTTAGTACTTCCTCAACAACAACTTCTGTATCTGGTTGTGGTATTAAAACATTTTCATCAACGTAAAAATCGTTCCCAAAAAATTCCTGTAAATGAGTTATATATTGTACAGGTTTACCATTTCTTAAATCATCAACAAAATTAGAAAAAATACTTAGCTGTTCATCACTTATCTCTTGATCTTGTTTTATAATATATTCATTGGATTTTATATTTAAAACATACTCCATTGTCCTTCTTAAAATATAATAATCAACATCTTTAACTTGATTAATTGCTTCTTTAACTGTCATAAAAATTATTCCAATCTAAAAAATTTAACAAAATTTGTATTTTCAATTTTTTTAACAAATTTTCCTTTATAAATATTGTCTCCAGTCGTTGTGTCTTCAAGAGGAATATCAATATATACTGAAGCAACAAATTTTTGATTATAATTATTTATTATAGTAATATTAAATGATAATGTACATGCAATATCCCCCAAAACAGTTCCTGTTTTTCTTAAGAGATTTCCATCAAAAATAACATCATTATTTATATCAGAAATTATTTCATGCTCTTTTATTTTGCTGTTAACATATTCCAAAGTTATTGGATTTGAGCAATCAGTATATAATTGTGGCTTTGAGTAGTCTATATCTCCATCATTTAATATAGTAAAATCCAATCTATCATTTATCTTTGTGTTTTCAACATTTTCAATTATTTGTTTTCGTTGTTCAGCTTCGTCTTCTAACTGTGCTTTTGAAATAGTTTGTTGAACTGGTTGTTCATTATTCTGAACATCTTCAGGTTGATTTTCGTTAGCTTGACTTTCAGGGTCTTGATTGTTACTTTCAGTAGCTAATGTATTTGCAGAAGTATTCTCAAAAGCAGTATCATAAACAATTTTTCCAAATTCATTAATATTTTTATAATATAGTGCAGTTTTTCCTTTTTTAACATTAGTAAATTTCACATTGTCTATATACATAGATTTAATTGAATTCTCATATGTTAATTTATCAGTTGATCTATTATTAATATATATCGCAATATCTGTATATTGGTATAAATCCAAATTCCAAATAGCTCTCGTATCTTTATTATCAATTCCTCCTGCACTACTATACATATATATTTTGTCAATACTAAAAACAGTTTGAGCATTAAGTCTATAAAAGTCTGTTGCTTTTCTAGCAAACTCTTCATTTGATACATATATTCTATACATATATACAAATAGCAAAACATCAATAATGATTAGTGCTATCGTTATATAAAGTCTTCTTTTAAAGTTTTCTCTTTTTGTTCCATTAACTATTACAGTTGATTGTTTTAAGAATTTCATATATTCAACTCCTTCTTTAGTTTTATGCCATTTAGAACGATCAATTTAGTAAATTCGAATAATTCACATTGAATAAGTATATAACATTTTCGAAACTTTTTTGGCACAAAATAATTCTACCATAAATTCATTTACTTTTCAAATATTTTAGATGTTTTTGATTGATTTTTTTAGTAAAATGTGTTATTATATATATAATAATAATCCTGCCTGATTCGTGAATATTGGAATTTTAGAACCAACATTTAGATTAAAGGGAGTCTGCCTTTGGATGTGGCGTGTAAGCTTATTTTGACTAAGAAACCCATAAGCATTCAACAAGACACCCACCTGTGTAAACAGGCTCTAAAAATATTCAATTTACGGTCAAGGCGGGGCTTTTTTTTATAATAGGAAAGTAGAACTTTCCTATTATATAAAATTATAATGTGACTAAATTTCATAATATAAAATTTACCGCGACGAACAATTAAACTCGGACTTTGAAGAGAATATTTGCTTTTTCAATTTTATTAAGGTTCGATATTGTTCTGCAAAGATTAACTTGAAAACATAATTAAGCAATATTGTATAATTATGAACAAGCGCTTTTTTTTATTAATTAGTGGAGGTTAAAATGGATGGTATTTTAATTATTGATAAGCCAATTGGCAAAACATCTTTTGACATTGTTAGAGAAGTTAGAAAAGAATATAATACTAAAAAAGTTGGACATATTGGCACTTTAGATCCACTAGCTACCGGCGTTCTTCCCATATTAATAGGTAAAGCAACTAAACTTTCTAATTTTTTAATGGAACATGACAAAGAATATAAATCTACAGTTAAGCTTGGAATTAAAACTGATACAAGCGATGCTGAAGGTAAAATAATTAAAGACGATAAACTGGCTGATAATTATTTACAAAGTTTAGCTAAAAAAAATAATACTCTGCCTGTAGAATTATCTGTGTATATACAAAATATTCTAGATACATTTAAAGGTGAAAGTTATCAAACTCCACCTATGTATTCAGCAATTAAAATTAATGGAAAAAAATTATATGATTATGCTAGAGAAGGCAAAACTATCGAAAGAACTCCAAGAAAAATTTTAATTAGTAAAATTACTTTATTAAATATTGATTTAGAACAAAATGAAATAACTTTCAAAGTAATATGTTCAAAAGGAACTTACATAAGAACGCTATGTGAAGATATTGCTGAAAAGCTTGAAACCTGTGGTTACATGAAATATTTACAAAGAACAATGGTTGGTAACTTCAAAATTGAACAATCAAATAACTTTATAACACTTGAAAAAATTTTCTCAACTAACCCAAAAATAGATGTAAAAGATTTAGAAAAATTAAAAAACGGTATGAATCTTCCAATTGAAAATACAATATCAAACTCTTATTCTGGATTATGTAATGCCTATTATTCTAATAAATTTATTGGTATATGTAAAATTAATAATGGATATTATAAAAGATTTATACTAATAGATGAGTAATATAAAGATTTTTTATTATGTTTTCTAAAGAACAATAGTGGACATTTATAAAATCGAAAAAACAAATACTCTCTACCAAGTCCGCATTATAATTATATATAATAGGAAAGTTCTACTTTCCTATTATATAAAAAATTCTCTAGTCACCTAGAGAATTTTTTATACTTAACAATAGTATTTTATTATTCTTTACCAAAGTCAGCACCTTTATATTCTGCACTTCCAAATGCTAAAATTAAGGTGAAAATATTTGGGAAGAATATAAGTCCAAGTATAGTTCCTGTACCTTTTCCAAATACCTTTGCTGTTCTAATTGCAGTCCATATTTCAAATATTAATGCTCCTACAAATGGAACAAATAAAAGAAGTATGCACCAAGGATTTATTCCAATTATTTTAAGATAAACAACTATATTGTATATTGGAATAAGTGATTTCCATCCTTTTTCACCTGCTTTAGTAAACAACTTCCACCAAGCAATTATTAGAAGTACAACTATTGCTATTGCACAAATTAAATATGTAGTCATAGCTGTTCCTGCTACAGCTCCTGTTGCAAAGTTTTGTGCTTGTTCTCCTGTCATACTAGAAAAATACTCATTATAATCATAATTATAATAATCCACTGAAAATCCCCCTTTCTCATTAATATATGTTTATTATACAATAATAATCTTAAAAAATCAATATTTTTTTATGATTTCCTATTATTTTTCCTATTATTTCATTGTTTAATTTTAAATAATATATTATAATTAACTTATCATTAAATGAAAGGAATTAATTATGGCTTTTGATGGCATTACACTTTACAGTGTAATAAATGAATTAAAAACATTAGTTGGTGGGAAAGTTAATCAAGTCCATCAACCAAACAATAGCAACATAACATTTAATATATATTCGAAAAAAAATTATTTATTAAACATTGATACTTCTGCTAATAATTATAGAATACATATTTCTAATCATACAAATCCCAATCCATATAAAGCACCTAATTTTTGCATGCTACTACGTAAATACCTAATTGGAGCAAAAATAAAAAGAATCTATATGAAAAATTTAGAAAGAATATGTTACATTGATTTTGACTGTTTCAATGAAATGAATGATATGATAACAAGAACTCTAATAATTGAACTTATGGGAAAGTATAGTAATATTGTTTTATTAAATGAAAAACATATAATCATTGATGCACTAAAAAAATTTGATACTAAAAATCCTTTTGAGCAATCTCATTCATCAGCAAGAAGCATTATGCCTGCTAGAAAATATATAGAACCTCAAGAAACTAAAACCGAAATACAATCTATTTCGTTGGACCAATTTAAAACAATTATTAGTGAATCTGAATACAAAACTTTAGAAACAGCAATTCCAAATCTTTTTACTGGAATTAGTAAAATGTTTATTCAAGGCAGTTTAGAAAAATTACATTTATCAAATACAATTGGCCATAAAAATTTAATTGAATTATTTAATTACATAAACGACATACTTTCTGCTCCTTCACTAGCTTATTGTGATAACTTTAAAAACAATTATAATATTTATTGTAGTAAAGAAAAAACAGACAAGTTTTCAAATAATTTAAAAATCAATAATTTTCTCGATGAATACTATTTTGAAAAAAATGAAAATGAGATTTTTTACCAATATAGAAACAATTTGCTTAAAGTCTTAAGTGGTACACTAGACAAATTAACAAATAAATTAAATAATATTAACAATAAAATAAAATCATGCGAAAATATGGATATTGTTCAACTGTATGGAGAGCTTTTGATAGCAAATATTTATAGATTCCAAAATATTCATGATGATTATGTTGAAGTAGAAAACTATAGTAATAACAATGAGATTATTAAAATAAATATAGATTCTAATTTGTCAATTTCACAAAATGCTGAAAAGTATTTTAAAAAATATAATAAAATGAAAAATACTTTGCGAATTGCAGAAATTCAAAAAAAGGAAACTAACTTAGAATTAAAATACCTAGAAACATTAATTAATCAGCTTGACTATTGTGATTCTATTGATGAAGTTGATAGTATTTATAACAAAATTTCTGAAAATATTTTATTTAGTGATATTAAATTTAAAAAGAAAAATAATACTAAAAAATATAAACAGAATGAAAATTCTTTAACAAACTATATGAAACTAAAAATTGATAATTTTGATGTTTATATAGGAAAAAATAATAAACAAAATGATTATCTTACAACAAGGGTTGCAAGTGATAACGATTATTGGTTTCACACTAAAGATATTCATGGAAGTCACTTGATTTTAAGGTGTAATGGTGAAATGCCTAAACTCTCTACAATTAAGCAATGTGCAAAACTTGCATCCTATTACAGCAAAGCAAAGTTTTCATCACATGTTCCAGTTGATTATACATTAGTCAAAAATGTAAAAAAACCTCATGGTGCTGTTCCTGGGTATGTGATTTATACAAATAATAAAACAATTTTCGTGGAGCCTGAAAGCGCAGCAGTTTATGAATAGTTGTTGGAATATTATTATGTTATCATTCAAAATGATACTAATACTATTAGACTAAAAATGTCAATATGTGGTATGTAACTTTTTCAAGTTATTCACATATTGACATTTTTTTACTTTATTTTATCATTTTTTATAACTGCTTCTTTCATAAATCTATGTATTTTTTGATGAATCTTAATATATAAAATAGAACTTTCTGCACTCCAATGTGTCCACATTTTCGCGACTTTCAGCACTTAATTCTTGTTTTCTAATATTTTATTAATTTCTTCAAATCTTTTAATTTTAGCTGTGCTTGTTTTTATCATCTCTTCGTCTGATATATATAGCTTTTTAATGTGTTTATATTGTGGCATTGTTTTGTTTATTTCTTTAATGTCATTCCATATATAATCTTTGATCTCA